>NZ_JAHTMS010000001.1:0-885343 GCF_019200965.1 Rahnella sp. PD12R
GCCAGGATACAGGAATACATAAAGYACCAACTGGAAGAGGATAAAATGGGTGAGCAGCTCTCGATCCCATATCCGGGCAGCCCGTTTACGGGCAGTAAGTAATCCATAGATGCAAATGTCAGATCGCGATGCGCCTGTTAGGGCGCGGCTGGTAACAGAGCCTTATAGGCGCATATGAAAAACCTCCGGCTATGCCGGAGGATATTTATTACGGGCGCTATTTCTTCTGGCGCAGGCGTTTAACCAGTTCGAAGTCTTTGAAGTAAACCGGCCGGTCAGTTTGTATAGACAGATTTCCGGCGATCCCGGTGAGGATCGACATGGCGCCTGCTCGGTGATCGGCGGCGCGTTTTAACGGATCTTCTGTGCGTTCGCCGAAGAGATCTTCCAGCATCGCATTATCGCCGCCGCCGTGGCCGCCTTCTCCCAACTGGAACTGCGCCTGCCACGGTTTCGCAAACAACGGATAAACCGTGATTTCCGCTTTTTCAATACTGCCTTCGTTCTCCCGTTTACCGCCCGCATTCACGTAAGATATTTCGACAATTTTCATCTCGATACGGCCTTTCGTCCCGTTGAACACCACGTTCAGGCCTTCCCAAGGCAGGTAAGCGTTCAGGGAATAGGTCAGCTGCACTTTATTCTGATATTTGACCAGCACCGACAATGTATCTTCAATACTGATTCCGTCGCTGAAAACGCTCTGGTCGCGGAAATAGTTATCTTCGTGTTCGGCATTGAGATACAGCGCTTTGAGCTGCGGATTGTCCGCCATATGCAGCGCAAAAGGATCGTTCTGCGCCTGTTTGTAGCCGTGAGCGCGCGGATAGAAATCTTTCACGCCGCGCTTCTCGGCGTTTTCCTTGCCGTAAAAACGCAAATCGCCCTGCGCATAAACTTTCTCCGGCGTGCTGTTAAGCCAGAAATTCATCAGGTCAAAGTGGTGCGTGGATTTATGTACCAGCAGACCACCGGAATTGCGTTTTTCGCGATGCCAGCGGCGGAAGTAGTCGGCGCCGTGCTCGGTATTGAGCAGCCATTCGAAATGGACAGAAAGCACTTCGCCAATGGTTTCCTGCTGAAGCAATTCGCGGATTTTGCTGTGATGCGGTGCATAGCGGTAATTGAACGCGACGCGAACCTGATAACCCGTGGCGTCGACGGCGTCGAGAATGCGCAGCGCCCGGTTTTCATCAATGGTCATCGGTTTTTCGGTTATGACGTCACAACCGGCGTGCAGGGCGCGCACGATATAGTCGTCATGCGTGCGATCCATGCTGGTGACAATGACGATATCCGGTTTAGTTTCGTCGAGCATCGTATTGAAATCAGACGCTTTCCAGGTTGAGACCCGGGCAATACCGCTTTGCTCCAGTTGCTGATTCGCATAATCCATTCGCGTCTGGTTGGTGTCGCAGAAAGCGACAAATTTCGCATTGTGGCGATATTTACCGGTAATCGCTTCAATGTATAAACCTGAACGCCCGCCAGTACCGACTAAAGCATAAGTTTTCATAGGATCCTCAAAAGGCCGCAAGGCCGTCATCACTGACAAAATTTTTGTTAAGGAATTCCTGAGGATAACGATTGGGGAAATTTTTTAAGTGAGGGGTATCACAGCGGTGGGCATAAAAATGAAAAGGTGTGCCATTTTCAGCAGCACACCTTTTTTCACTCAAGTCAGGCAAGGCTGACCAGTTGTTCGAGTGCCTTGCGGTTGGTCTGTTTGGTATCGACTTTCACGTAAGCGCTGAACTCTTCCGGAACCACCACGGCTTCAGCCACGCCCGGCTGAGCCAGAATGCGCGCCTGAAGAGCGGAGTCTTTCACGGCCAGCTCAGACAGCGTAATACGCAGGCTGCTGACATACGGCGGTTCGGTCATTGTGGCGCTTACGACCAGCCAGACAACGGCAATCGCTGCGCACACCAGGAAGACCGCACCGGCACCGGCGTGACCGAAAACATATCCGCCCAGACTCCCGCCGATCGCCACACCGATAAACTGGCTGGTGGAATACAGGCCCATGGCGGTGCCTTTGTATCCTGCCGGAGATTCTTTGCTGATAAGCGACGGCAGAATGGCTTCCATCACGTTAAACGCCAGGAAGAACAGCTGGATACCGGCAATCACAGCCCACAAATGCAGACCGGCGGCCCACAGTACAATCTCAGCCAACAGCAGCACGACCACGCAACCCATGAAAACCTGCTTCATGTGGCGCTTTTTCTCGGCGTAGATAATGACCGGGATGACGGCCACGAAAGACGTCAGCATGGTGATCAGGTAAACGCGCCAGTGTTCGCTTGGCGGGAAACCTGCGTGTTCCATCACCTGCGGTAACACCACAAAACTCGACATCAGCAGGATATGCAGACACAAAATGCCAAAGTTCAGTTTCAGCAGTTTAGGGTTTGCCATGACCTTACCGAAGCTGCCTTTCACCATGCTCGATTCACGGTTCAGAATATGCGTGGCAGGGGAGGGGACCACGGCAAGCGTTATAATAATGCCCAGAATTGTCAGCGCAGCAATCGCCCAGAACAGTGCGTGTAAGCCCCATGCATGCGTAATGATCGGGCCGAGAACCATCGCAATTGCAAAAGTAATCCCGAAGCTGATGCCGATAAACGCCATCGCTTTGGTGCGGTTCTGTTCACGCGTCAGGTCAGAGAGCAAAGCCATGACGGCGGCGGCAATCGCGCCGGAACCTTGCAGGGCACGGCCAATGATCACGCCCCATATGGATTCGGTGGAGGCGGCAACAATGCTGCCAATACAAAAGATGACCAGACCAAAAACGATCAGGGGTTTGCGGCCAACGCGGTCAGAAAGCAGCCCGAAAGGGATCTGGAAAACGGCCTGTGCCAGCCCGTAAATACCGATGGCGATACCGATCAGTGTTTCGCTGGCGCCGGAGAGCTTCATACCATAGGTGGTTAAGACCGGCAGGACCATGAACATGCCAAGCATGCGTAAAGAAAATACTGTCCCTAGCCCCCATGTCGCCCGACTTTCCTGCGGGGTCATCTGGTTATCGTTCACATTACTACCTCAAAATAACAATCCGGCTATTGTAGTGCTTTTAGCCAGTTTGGGTAAAACGATGGATCTTTAGCAGATATTACGGGTTTTACCTGACCGGCTCACCAAAAGAAAAGGCCAGTATCGCTACTGACCTTTTAATGTGATTTCAGCGGGTTAGGCTTCCGGCTTGTGTTACCAAACGTAGGTCAGTAATGATGCCGGTGCAGAGTTAAAATCTACAGACATCATGAAGCTGAGCGACATGATCGTGATGATGGAGAAACCAAACAGTTTTCTCGCCCAGACCACGTCGTTTTCCGTTTTATAACCTCTCAGTGCCATGCCCAGCCACCAGATACTGACCGCCGCTGCCACAATCAGGTATTTATACCCTGCGTAGCCGCTCAGCGTCAGCATCAGCGTAGCAATCATAAACGCCAGAATGTAGACGGTAATATGATGCTTGGCGACAGAGATGCCTTTCACCACCGGCAGAACCGGGATGCCTGCTGCCTGATAATCCTTGAAGCGGAAGATGGCAATCGCATATGAATGCGGCATCTGCCACAGGCTGAAAATCAGAAGCAGGATCAGCGCACCGGTATCAAACTGGCCGGAAACGGCACAGTAACCAATCACCGGTGGCGCTGCGCCAGACAAGCTGCCGATCAGCGTGCCGTAAACCGAGTTGCGCTTCATGTACAGGCTGTAAACGCCGACATAAATCACAAAGCCCATAACCGCCAGCCACATAGCCAGCGGATTGGCTCCGATATACAACAACGCAAAGCCCGCAATACCCAGAATGGTCGCGTAAACCAGGGTTGTTTTCGGCGGAATAAGCCCTTTCACCAGGACCCGGTTCTTCGTTCTTTCCATGATCCGGTCGATGTCGCGGTCGATGAAGTTGTTAAATACACAACCCGATGCAACGACCAGCGATACGCCCACCAGCGTGGAGAGAAAGAGTGGGAAGTCGATGCTGCCTTTGGCAGCAAGGAGGAATCCCCCGATGACAGAAATTAAGTTGCCGAAAATAATTCCTGGTTTCGTTACTTGCAGGTATTGCTTAATCATCACGTGCAGCTCGGCTCTTTAACTGACCATCATATTGAGGTTGAGGTTATACATAATCCACAATGAGCCCACAACGACGATAAAGATAATCACAGCGGTGAACAGAAGCGCCACCAGGTTCCAGCGCTCTTCCGACGACGTATTCATGTGCAGGAAGAACACCAGATGGACAACGATCTGGATAATAGCGGATGCAACCACTGTACCCAGGATCAGTGAATGTGATGCTGTGTCAGTCATGACCATAGCAAACGGGATCACCGTCAGGATAACCGACAGGATGAAGCCAATTGCATATGACTTCAGGCTGCCGTGGCTTGCACCACCATGGGAAGTAGCAGAATGACTCATTACATCGCTCCCATCAGATAAACAACGGTAAACACGCAGATCCACACCACGTCCAGGAAGTGCCAGAACAAGCTCAGGCACATCAGGCGGGTTTTGTTAACGTCTGTCAGACCGCGACGTGCAACCTGAACCATCATGGTCAGGATCCAAATCAGACCACAGGTCACGTGCAGACCGTGGGTGGCGACCAGGGCAAAGAAGCCAGACAGGAAACCGCTGCGCTGCGGGCCAAAGCCCTCAGCAATCAGGTGATGGAATTCATAGAGTTCCATCCCGATGAAGCCTAAACCGAACAGGAAAGTCAGGAACAACCAGCCGTTAACGCCTGCTTTGTTACCCTTATTCATGGCCAGCATTGCAAAGCCGTAAGTGATACTACTGAACAGCAGGCAGAAGGTTTCTACCAGCACGAACGGCAGTTCAAAAATGTCTTTACCAGAGGGACCGCCAGCGGTCCCGTTTACCAGTACTGCATACGTTGCGAACAGGCTCGCAAACAGGATGCAGTCACTCATCAGGTAGATCCAGAAGCCGAAGACTTTGGTTGCACCTGCGTCGTGGTGCCCATGCTCAGCATGGGCCTCATCGTGATGAGTCAGAGTATCAGTTGCCATGTTTCACACCTGCTTTACGGATTTGTTCATAATGTTGGTTCTCAATACGTTCCACTTCTTCAACTGGCACGTAGTAATCAACATCTTCGTCGAAGCTTTTCGCAATCCAGGTCGCAGCCAGCGCGATGAAGCTCACTGCCGCCAACCACCAGATATCCCAGATTAATGCGAAACCACAAACCAGACTCAGCATAGCGATGATGAAACCGGCGCCGCTGTTACGTGGCATATGAATCGGTTCATATTTAGCAGGCTGTTTGTAAGCAGTGCCTTTCTCTTTCATGTCCCAGAACTCATCGCGGTCGTGAATTTGCGGCACGATAGCGAAGTTGTAGAACGGAGGAGGAGAAGAGGTTGCCCACTCCAGAGTACGTGCACCCCACGGGTCACCGGTCAGGTCACGGTTCTGGTCACGGTCGCGAACAGAAACGAAGATCATGATCAGCTGGCACAGGATACCGATAGCAATCAGAGCAGCACCGCACGCAGCAACAACCAGCAGCGGGTGGAACTCAGGATCGATATTCTGGCTGACACGACGGGTCATACCCATGAAGCCCAGTGCATACAGTGGCATGAACGCAACGAAGAAGCCGATGATCCAGAACCAGAATGAACGCACACCCCATTTTTCGTTCAGCGTGAAGCCGAAGGATTTAGGGAACCAGTAAGTCAGACCTGCGAAGCAACCGAAGACCACACCACCGATGATAACGTTATGGAAGTGGGCAATCAGGAACAGGCTGTTGTGCAGCACGAAGTCAGCACCCGGAACCGCCAACAGAACGCCGGTCATACCACCCACAGAGAAGGTGATGATGAAGCCAACGGTCCACAGCATTGCGGCGTTGAGTGTGATACGGCCCTGATACATGGTGAACAGCCAGTTGAAGATTTTTACCCCGGTCGGGATAGAAATGATCATCGTCATGATGCCGAAGAAGGCATTGACGTTAGCGCCTGAACCCATGGTGAAGAAGTGGTGCAGCCAAACGATGAACGACAACACAGTGATGGCGATGGTTGCCCATACCAGCGAGGTGTAACCGAACAGACGTTTTCTGGAGAAGGTCGCGGTAACTTCCGAGAACACACCAAAGACTGGCAGAACCAAAATGTACACTTCCGGATGGCCCCAGGCCCAAATCAGGTTGATGTACATCATCATGTTGCCGCCCATATCATTCGTGAAGAAATGGGTGCCCAGATAACGGTCTAAAGTCAGCAGTGCAATGGTCACGGTCAGAATCGGGAAGGACACGATAATCAACACGTTGGTGCACAGTGCGGCCCAGGTAAATACCGGCATTTTCATCAGCGGCATACCAGGAGCACGCATCTTCAGGATGGTCGCAAAGAAGTTAACACCGGTCAGCAAGGTACCAATACCGGATATCTGGAGACTCCAGATCCAGTAATCGACCCCGACCCCCGGACTGTATTCCTTACCGGACAACGGCGGATAGGCCAACCAGCCGGTCTGCGCGAACTCACCCACACCCAGAGAGATGTTGATCAGGACCACAGCAGCAGCGGTGAACCAGAAGCTGACGTTGTTCAGGAACGGGAATGCCACGTCGCGTGCGCCGATTTGCAAAGGAACGACGACGTTCATCAGACCGATTACGAAAGGCATCGCCATGAAGAAGATCATGATTACGCCGTGCGCGGTAAAGATTTGGTCGTAGTGATGAGGCGGCAGGAAGCCAGGTTCACCCGCAGAAGCAAGCACCTGCTGGCTACGCATCATGATGGCATCGGCAAAGCCACGCAACAGCATGACGAAAGCCAGAATGATGTACATGATACCTAATTTTTTGTGGTCGACGGAGGTCAGCCACTCGGTCCACAGATATTTCCATTTGCCGAAATAGGTGATGCCGGCAACTACTGCCAGGCCACCAATAATAATCGCGGCAACGGTGACCATGATAATCGGTTCATGATACGGAACCGAATCAAGCGTTAATTTTCCGAACATCGTTTATTCCTCGGCTCCGGCTGCGTGAGACTGTCCACCCATATCCATGCCTTTCATGTCGCTGCCTGCAGGCATTGGCATGGTATGACCTTCTGGTGCGGCCTTCATGTCATGCATGGAGTATTTGCCAATGATTTCTTTGAACAGACCTGGTTTCGCAACAGAGAAGTATTCGACCGGGTTGTCGATGCTCTGTGCAGCCAGTTTGTTGAAGTCATCAGTGGTTGCCAGCTGGTTCGGTGCGCTTTTCACTTTCGCTACCCAGGTGTCGAAATCGGCACGGGTTGGGGTCGCGATGGTGTTGAACTTCATGCCAGAGAAACCGCGGCCGCTGAAGCTTGCTGAGATGCCTTTATAGGTACCGGCCTCATTTGCAATCAAGTGCAACTGAGTCTGCATACCGGCCATCGCATAAATCTGTCCGCCGAGCTGAGGAATGAAGAACGAGTTCATGACAGAGTCTGAAGTGACTTTGAACTGAACAGGCACATCTTTAGGAATAACCAGTTCGTTAACGGTCGCGATGCCCTGTTCTGGATAAATGAATAACCATTTCCAGTCCAGAGAAACGACTTCAACCGTCATCGGTTTTTGGTCAGTCACGATTGGCTTGAACGGGTCAAGCGCGTGGGTGGTCTTCCAGGTAATCGTTGCCAGAATGGCAATGATAATAATTGGAACTGTCCAGACGACGGCTTCAATTTTGTTGGAGTGGGACCAATCAGGACTGTACTTTGCATTGGTATTGGAAGCGCGATACTTCCAGGCAAATGCGAAAGCCATGATAATAACTGGTATAACGACGATCAGCATTAAACCAATCGCTGTTAAAATCAGCGTTCTCTGCTCAAGTCCAATTGCTCCCTTGGGATCCATCAATGCCGTATTGCAACCGCTCAACATTAACGCGGAGGCAAATAAGGACAACATCCCAATACTTTTATTGTATTTCTTAAGTCTCATCTAACGACCTCAATAACTAGGGCTCTATTGTCGCTTCAGGTGTGCGGGCATTTTACGGGAAGGTTGCAGGACTGTAAACACGCTTAAACAAGTGTCAAAGCGCTGTTGACACTTTATGTTAACGCAGTCACACATGTCACGGATCGTGACAATTTACAGTGGGCAACAATATGTTGCGTATAGATTTTTTTCTATAGTGATGAAAAACAAGGGGTGATACATTTTCAAATATTTATGGCCGTCCATAATCCCGGCGATAGGTTTAATTAATGTTAAATTAATGTAGAAACCAAGTGAAATAAAACACACAAAAAGAACCGGAGAAAAATTATCCCAACAAATATAATTTTTCCTGAATTTAATTTATTGGGTGATATTTATAGATCATTTGTTAAATGAAACGCGCCATTCATTTTGATAATGAATGGCGGTAAATCAGGAACGTGCAGTCCTGCGCAGTGAGAGAAAATCGAGCAAACTGCCTAAAATAATACCGATAAGACAAACGAAAACGCCCGCCTCCAGCAAAAATCCGGTAAACCCGTGCCAAGACGCCCAGCCTAAACTGTTCACAATCAGCGTCACCAGCCATACAACTAGCAACAAACTCCCGCCCAGCATGCAGCGTAACGCCCAGCTGTAAGGTTTGGCGAAGTGAATGCGTGGCAGGAAAGTGTCCGTTTTCTGGGTGTATTCGAGTGTCTGGCGACAAACCGCTAACAGCAGCAGCCCCGGAACACTGGCGACAATCGAGAAAAGATAGAACCACGGCCAGCCATAAGCTTCCACGAACCAGCCGGCAATCGGACCCACATATACACGGCCCACCGCAGAAAGTGCAGAGAGCAGGGCGAACTGGGTTGCTGAGAAGGAACGGTTGCAAAGCGTCATCAGCAGGGCCACAAACGCCGCGGTTCCCATCCCGCCGCACAGGTTTTCGAAGAAAATCGCCGCGCCCATGGTATACAAATCTTTATCGGTAATGGCGAGCATCCAGTAACCCGCGTTTGAAACGGCCTGCAAAATACCAAACAGCATCAGCGCGCGGAATAGGCTCAGACGCTGCATCAGCATTCCGCCAAAAAGCGCGCCAATAATCGTGGCCATCAGACCGAGCGTTTTGTTCACCAGCCCGACTTCCCCGGCGTCAAACCCGACACCGCGTATTAAGAAGGTGGTGCTCAGGCTGCCCGCAAACGCGTCGCCCATTTTGTACATCACGATGAGAAGTAAAATCAGCCAGGCGTTGTTACGGCCAAAGAAATCCTTCAGCGGTGCCACAACGGCCATTTCAATCGTACGCGGTGCAGGCTGAGAGTTTTGCGGTTCCGGCGATATCAGCGTGGCGAAAACGCCCATCAGCATCAGCACCGCCATCAGCCAGTACATGTGCTGCCAGCCGAGATAACGATCTGCCAGCCATAACGCCAGCCCGCCGGAAACCAGCATCGCCAGACGATAGCCCAGCACGGAAACTGCGGCACCGTTTCCACGTTCTTCAGGCGGCAGTAAATCCGTTTTATACGCGTCGAACACGATGTCTTGCGAAGCAGACGCGAAAGCAATCAGCACCGCCAGCGCCGCCAGCCAGAACAAATCTTTACCGGGATCCATAAAGCCCATGGCGAAAATCGCCGCGACCAGCAACAATTGCGTCAGGATCAGCCAGCCGCGGCGGCGTCCGAGAAATGACGGGGTATAGCGGTCCATCATCGGCGACCACAGGAATTTGAACACGTAGGCCTGGCCGACCAGCGAGAAAATCCCAATAGTTTTCAGATCGACATTTTCGACGGTCATCCACGCCTGCAAGGTGCCGGACGTCAGCGCCAGCGGTAAGCCGGAAGCAAAGCCCAGAAGCAGCAAAATGACGGTATTGCGTTGCGTGAAAATCTTAAAGTACTGACTGATCATGAAAATGTGTTCCTGCGAACCGGTGAGAGAGTGACGCAGGGGCATAATAAAGGAAGCGGGGAGAATAAAGGAAGGAATGCTTGTTCTGAAAAGCATTCTGCCCGGACTGGCCGGGCAGAATAGGTCACACAGATTTCAGCCGGAGCTTATCGGGCGTTAGCCTTGATGAAGTCGCTGATGCTGGTGTCGGAAGCCATGTCGCTGATGACATCACCCAGCGTGGTATTAACCGCGTTGGTGATTTTGGCGTTGGTAGCGGAAAGCGCGCCCTGAACGTTGTACGTTGAGCGGTAATTTTTCACCTGCTTGCTGCCATTTTTCGCTGTAGCGATGATAGAAATATCGGCTTTGGTGGTGATGTTGTAGCGCAGGTTACCTTCCTGAACATCCGCATACAGGTTGTTGACGACAATCTGGAGATCAACTGCGCCGTCAGCACCGACCATGTAACCGCGTGCGGTCATTTGTTTTTCCAGAGATTCCTGCAACAGGAAACGCAGATCGCGTGAAGGCGTCAGGGAAATCAGCTGGCCGTCACGGTTCACTTTGGCCAGAGCCTGATCCTTGCGCTGGTCTGCACCGTTGATGCTGATAGTGATGCCCTGAAGCGTAGGGTCTTGTGAAGGCAGAACAATTTTCGGGGAAACATCCAGCGTGTTAGTGCTGGTGGCGCATCCGGCCAGCATGAACAGTGCCAGCACAGGGAAAATGATTTTTTTTAACATGTGTGTTTTCTCAATATTAATAAAGGAGTAATGCTCAAAAATTTGCCGACATCATAACATCGCCGTTTGCGGGTGGAAGTCCCAACAATCTGTAAAAACGGATATTTAGCGTTTTTTTTCAGCAAGTCTGCGGTATCACCGACTCCGGCGTAGCGAAGCCGCGATTTCTTTGACAGACTGAGCGCCATTTTTATCAATCAACTGCATAAATTTTTTAATGTGATTAACGTAGAGCTGTAAAGCAGCCTATTATTTAAATGTAGAGAGTTTTAAATAGATAGGTGTACCAGACAGGCGCGGTTCTCTGCAGATGCGGTGTGAGGAGATTGCTATGATTCGTGAGCAAATAGAAGCAAAATTAGCTGAGGCATTCGACCCTGCGTTCCTGGAAGTGACTGACGAAAGCTATCGTCATAATGTACCGGCAGGCTCAGAAAGCCATTTCAAAGTCGTGATGGTGTCCGATAAATTCGTCGGCGAACGCTTTTTAGCACGTCATCGTGCCATTTACGGGCGTTTAACCGAAGAACTGGCGGGCAGCGTGCACGCACTGGCTCTCCATACTTACACGCAAAAAGAATGGGAAGGCTTGCAGGACACCGTCCCCGCATCACCGCCTTGCCGCGGTGCGGGAACAATGGCCTGATAGTGACGATCTGATTCACAAAAGGCACAAATATCAGCATTTGATACGGTAAAACTGGAACTTTCCTTATCAGATGCGGTATTAGTAGAGGCGAATTTCAAGAAACGGCCCGCGGGCCGTTTTTGTTTTTCCCCTGACAGGCAGACGACAAGGTGGTTTACGCCTTTGCATCGACCGCATTTTTCGAAGGATCGAGTCCCGTGTGAGTTTCCCTCCCGCGCGTAGAGATACCGTCCTCGACTCAGTGCGTATGCGTCGCTATAATGTCGCGTCTAATTTTTCCGGAATGGTTTCGGACGCTCTCGAATACAGGGCTACGTTCTGATAACAGAACTGTCCCGGTTCTTAGAAGTCGTTTTCAAGGTAAGTTTGCGCGATTGTGCTTCTCATCTTGAGAACGACTTCTGGAGTTGACCGAGCACTGTGATTTTTTTTTGAGGTAACAAGATGCAAGTTTCTGTTGAAACCACTCAAGGCCTTGGGCGCCGCGTAACGATTACTGTTCCTGCTGAAAGCATTGAAAAAGCAGTGAGCAGTGAACTGATCAACGTCTCTAAAAAAGTACGTATTGACGGCTTCCGTAAAGGCAAAGTACCAAGCCACATTATCGAACAGCGTTATGGCGCGTCAGTACGTCAGGACGTACTGGGTGATCTGATGCAACGCAACTTCGTTGATGCGATCATCAAAGAAAAAATCAATCCAGCTGGCGCACCTAACTACATCCCGGGTGAGTACAAG
Source organism: Rahnella sp. PD12R (assembly GCF_019200965.1). Classification (NCBI taxonomy): domain Bacteria; kingdom Pseudomonadati; phylum Pseudomonadota; class Gammaproteobacteria; order Enterobacterales; family Yersiniaceae; genus Rahnella; species Rahnella sp. PD12R. The sequence goes on from NZ_JAHTMS010000001.1 coordinate 12,040, forward strand.
CAGGGTGAAGACTTCAATTTCTCCGTAGAATTCGAAGTGTACCCGGAAGTTGAGCTGAAAGATCTGGAAAACATCGAAGTTGAAAAACCAGTTGTTGAAGTTAACGACGCTGATGTTGATACCATGCTGGAAACTCTGCGTAAGCAACAAGCTGACTGGAAAGAAACTGACGCGGCAGCTACTGCTGAAGACCGCGTTACCGTTGATTTCTCCGGTTCTATCGACGGTGAAGAATTCGAAGGCGGCAAAGCCTCTGATTTCGTACTGGCTATGGGCCAGGGCCGCATGATCCCAGGCTTCGAAGACGGTCTGGTGGGTCACAAAGCTGGTGAAGAATTCACCATCGACGTAAACTTCCCTGAAGATTACCACGCTGAAAACCTGAAAGGTAAAGCGGCTAAGTTCGCGATTACCCTGAAGAAAGTTGAAGAGCGTGAGCTGCCAGAACTGACGCCAGAATTCATCAAACGTTTCGGCGTGGCTGATGGATCTGTTGAAGGTCTGCGTGCAGAAGTGCGTAAAAACATGGAACGCGAACTGAAAGGTGCTGTACGTAACCGCATCAAAACTCAGGCAATCGACGGTCTGGTCAGCGCTAACGAAATCGACGTGCCATCTGCACTGATCGATGGCGAAGTTGACGTTCTGCGTCGCCAGGCTGCACAGCGTTTTGGTGGCAACGAAAAACAAGCACTTGAACTGCCACGCGAGTTGTTCGAAGAGCAAGCTAAACGCCGCGTCGTTGTTGGGCTGCTGTTGGGTGAAGTGATCAGCCAGCACGAGCTGAAAGCTGACGAAGATCGCGTTAAAGCGCTGATCGAAGAAATGGCTTCTGCGTACGAAGATCCACAGGAAGTTGTTGAGTTCTACAGCAAAAATAAAGAGCTGATGAACAACATGCGTAACGTCGCGCTGGAAGAACAAGCGGTCGAAACTCTGTTGTCTAAAGCGAAAGTGACTGAAAAAGCCACCACCTTTACTGAGCTGATGAACCAGACTCAACCTGCATAATCTGATTGCATGTTGCTGAACCTGTTTACAGGTTCGACGCTGAAGCCCGCAGTTTTTACTGCGGGCTTTTTATTTCCTGAAAATCGGATATTTTTGTTTTTGGCTGTTGTTTTTGCACTATATTTATCAATATAAGGCACAGCTCACGTAGACCTGTTCATTCCATTTCACCAATATGGCCTTTCATCCACCCGGTCGGGGTGAAAGAGAAAAGAAATTTTCCGTCAGGCTTGAAAAAAGGGCGTAAATCCCCCAATTGATAATGACGAACCCAGGTAAATTTGCAGTTAAAATCTGACTGATAACGACCGTCAGACGTGTAAATGGCGACTTGGCCGCTTGAGCATAGTCATGTGTGCCTATCTCAAGTAGAATCGATTTTAAATAGCGCCAAACAGAATCTATTAGGAGACGGTTATGTCATACAGTGGTGAAAGAGAGCAATTTGCACCAAACATGGCGTTGGTACCCATGGTGGTTGAGCAAACTTCACGGGGCGAGCGTTCATACGACATCTTCTCCCGTCTGCTTAAGGAACGAATCATCTTCCTGACGGGTCAGGTTGAAGACCATATGGCTAACCTGATTGTTGCCCAGATGCTGTTCCTGGAAGCAGAAAGCCCGGAAAAAGACATTTACCTATATATCAACTCACCGGGTGGCGTGATCACTGCGGGGATGTCGATTTACGACACCATGCAATTTATCAAACCGGACGTCAGCACCATTTGTATGGGCCAGGCGTGTTCAATGGGTGCGTTCCTGTTGACTGCCGGAGCTGAGGGCAAGCGTTTCTGCCTGCCAAACTCCCGTGTGATGATTCACCAGCCGCTGGGTGGTTTCCAGGGTCAGGCAACAGATATCGAGATCCACGCGAAAGAAATTCTGAAAGTGAAATCCCGCATGAATGAGCTGATGGCGAAACATACGGGCAAAACTCTTGAAGAAATAGAGCGTGACACTGAACGAGATCGTTTCCTGTCTGCGAACGAGGCTGTAGAGTACGGGTTAGTCGATTCCGTATTTACCCATCGCGCCTGACGGCTTAGTTCTGCCGGGCTGATGGTCTATAGTTATACTCATACGGATGTCTCAGGGGCAGCGTTTGCCAATTAAACAAACGTTGCTCACTTTGAGTGATAACGGGAACGAACAGACATCAGCCAATCATGCGGCTGTTGTGTAACAGGGTCGTGCCGTAGCGTTTGTTACGCTGCGGGACTGATATTAAAGAAGAGGTTTACTGATGACAGATAAGCGCAAAGACGGTTCAGGAAAGCTGCTGTACTGCTCTTTTTGCGGCAAAAGCCAGCATGAAGTTCGTAAGCTGATTGCCGGGCCGTCAGTGTATATCTGCGATGAGTGTGTCGACTTATGTAACGACATTATTCGCGAAGAGATCAAAGAAGTCGCGCCACACCGTGAACGCAGCGCGTTACCGACACCGCATGAGATTCGTCAGCACCTTGACGATTATGTTATCGGTCAGGAGCCTGCGAAGAAAGTGCTGGCAGTGGCAGTTTACAACCACTACAAGCGCCTGCGTAATGGCGATACCAGCAACGGTATTGAATTAGGCAAGAGCAACATTCTGCTGATCGGGCCGACTGGTAGCGGTAAAACGCTGCTAGCTGAAACCCTGGCGCGTTTCCTGGATGTGCCATTCACGATGGCCGATGCCACCACGCTGACCGAAGCCGGTTATGTGGGTGAAGACGTCGAAAACATCATCCAGAAACTGCTGCAGAAATGTGATTACGACGTCCAGAAAGCGCAACGCGGTATTGTTTATATTGATGAAATCGACAAGATTTCCCGCAAGTCTGACAACCCATCGATCACGCGTGACGTGTCCGGTGAAGGTGTTCAGCAGGCGCTTTTGAAACTGATTGAAGGGACTGTGGCTGCCGTACCTCCGCAAGGCGGGCGCAAACATCCTCAGCAGGAATTCCTGCAAGTTGATACTTCTAAAATCCTGTTTATCTGTGGTGGCGCGTTTGCCGGCCTGGATAAAGTGATTGGTCAGCGTATCAATACCAACACCGGTATCGGTTTTGGTGCAGAAGTGAAAGGCAAAGAGCAGAAAGCAACAGAAGGTCAGTTGCTGGCGCAGGCTGAACCAGAAGATTTGATCAAATTTGGTCTGATCCCTGAATTCATTGGTCGTTTGCCTGTCGTTGCAACACTGAGCGAGCTGAATGAAGAAGCTCTGATTCAAATTCTGAAAGAGCCGAAAAATGCCCTGACTAAGCAATATCAGGCATTGTTCAATCTGGAAGGCGTTGAACTGGAATTCCGTGATGAAGCGCTGGTCGCGATTGCGAAAAAAGCCATGGTCCGTAAAACCGGTGCCCGTGGTCTGCGTTCAATCGTTGAAGCTGCATTGCTGGATACGATGTATGATCTGCCATCTCTTGAAGATGTCGAGAAAGTGGTGATTGATGAGTCCGTGATTGCGGGCCAGTCAGAACCTCTGATGATTTATGGCAAACCAGAAGCACAACAAGCATCTGGCGAATAATTAGCCATTCTATCCAGAGAGTTAGCCACGAAATGGGGGATTTTGTCCCCCATTTTTTTTTCGCACATTCTTATCGTTGAATGTCGGACATTCATCCCCATATACTCAGTTAACGACTTGCTGAAACCCGTCTGACTCGTGTTTCACGAGATTTCCTTAACCTGGCGGAAGCTAAACTAAGAGAGAGCTCTATGAACCCTGAGCGTTCTGAACGCATAGAAATCCCCGTATTGCCTCTGCGCGATGTGGTGGTTTATCCGCACATGGTGATCCCGTTGTTTGTTGGCAGGGAAAAATCGATTCGGTGCCTCGAAGCCGCGATGGATCACGACAAAAAAATCATGCTGGTGGCGCAGAAAGAAGCGTCAACCGATGAGCCGGGCGTTAACGATCTCTTCTCCGTGGGTACGGTAGCCTCAATATTACAAATGCTGAAGCTCCCGGACGGCACTGTAAAAGTGCTGGTGGAAGGGTTACAACGCGCGCGTATTACGACGCTTTCTGACAGTGGCGAGCATTTTGCTGCCCAGGCGGAATACCTTGAATCTCCGGCCGTGGACGAACGCGAGCAGGAAGTTCTGGTTCGCACAGCGATTAATCAGTTTGAAGGTTATATCAAACTGAACAAAAAGATCCCGCCGGAAGTGCTGACTTCGCTTAACAGCATTGAAGATGCCGCACGTCTGGCTGACACCATCGCTGCACATATGCCGCTGAAACTCGCTGACAAACAATCCGTGCTGGAAATGTTTGATATCACTGAGCGTCTGGAATATCTGATGGCGATGATGGAATCGGAAATCGACCTGTTGCAGGTTGAGAAACGCATTCGTAATCGTGTCAAAAAACAGATGGAAAAAAGCCAGCGCGAGTACTATCTGAATGAGCAAATGAAAGCGATTCAGAAAGAACTTGGCGAAATGGATGACACGCCTGATGAGCATGAGGCGCTGAAACGCAAAATCGAAGCGGCCAAAATGCCGAAAGAAGCGCGTGAAAAAACTGAAGCTGAGCTGCAAAAGCTGAAAATGATGTCACCAATGTCCGCCGAAGCCACGGTTGTTCGTGGTTATATCGACTGGATGCTTCAGGTGCCATGGAACGCCCGCAGCAAAGTGAAAAAAGACCTGCGCAAAGCCCAGGAAGTTCTGGATACCGATCACTTTGGCCTCGAACGTGTCAAAGACCGTATCCTTGAATATCTTGCGGTGCAGACGCGCGTCAGCAAAATCAAAGGGCCAATCCTGTGTCTGGTTGGGCCTCCGGGTGTGGGTAAAACCTCACTGGGCCAGTCCATCGCGCGTGCGACGGGCCGTCAGTATGTGCGTATGGCGCTGGGTGGTGTACGTGATGAAGCGGAAATCCGCGGTCACCGTCGTACCTACATCGGTTCTATGCCGGGCAAACTGATTCAGAAAATGGCGAAAGTTGGGGTGAAAAACCCGCTGTTCCTGCTAGATGAAATCGACAAGATGTCATCTGACATGCGCGGCGACCCGGCTTCAGCGTTGCTGGAAGTGCTGGATCCTGAACAGAACGTGGCGTTCAACGATCACTATCTGGAAGTCGATTACGACCTGTCAGACGTGATGTTTGTGGCGACCTCGAACTCGATGAACATTCCTGCACCTTTGCTGGATCGTATGGAAGTGATCCGTCTTTCCGGTTATACCGAAGACGAAAAACTGAACATCGCCAAACAGCACCTGTTGCCAAAACAGCTTGAACGTAATGCCCTTAAGAAGAATGAACTGACTGTTGATGACAGCGCGATTATCGGCATTATCCGTTTCTATACCCGTGAAGCGGGTGTACGTAGTTTAGAACGTGAGTTGTCTAAACTTTGCCGAAAAGCGGTTAAACAATTGCTGATGGATAAAGACATCAAGCACATTGAAATCAATGGCGACAACCTGAAAGATTTCCTCGGCGTGCAGAAGGTCGATTACGGCCGTGCTGACACCGAAAACCGTGTAGGCCAGGTCACCGGTCTTGCGTGGACCGAAGTGGGCGGCGAATTGCTGACCATCGAAACGGCCTGCGTACCGGGTAAAGGAAAGCTGACTTACACCGGTTCTCTGGGTGAAGTCATGCAGGAATCTATTCAGGCTGCGCTGACCGTTGTACGTTCGCGTGCGGACAAACTGGGTATCAACCCTGACTTCTACGAAAAACGTGATATTCACGTTCACGTACCTGAAGGGGCAACGCCAAAAGATGGTCCAAGTGCAGGTATCGCAATGTGTACCGCGCTGGTGTCTTGTCTGACGGGCAACCCGGTGCGTGCGGATGTGGCAATGACCGGTGAGATCACTTTACGTGGTCTGGTTCTGCCAATCGGTGGTTTGAAAGAAAAACTGCTGGCAGCACATCGTGGCGGCATCAAAGTGGTTCTGATCCCAGATGACAACAAACGCGATCTGGAAGAAATTCCGGCGAACGTGCTGGCAGATCTTGAGATCCATCCGGTTAAACGCATTGATGATGTTTTGAACATCGCACTGCAAAATCCGGCTTATGGCGCATTACCGGTTGCAGCAAAATAGTGACTGCGACAGACACAGTTGAATAAAACTCAGGCTGGCAGGTGAAATCTCACTTGCCAGCTTTTTTTTGTGCCGTTAAGTTAGTCAACTGTCAGAAGGTTTCAGGCTGCTTTCAGTCGCTTGCATAGCCCTGACAAGATTGATATAACAGCAGCGCGGTCACGTCCGTAGGGAAAATGCGCCGTGATGATCGAATTTTAAGAGGGGATGAAAAGAGTGAATAAGTCACAATTGATCGACAAAATTGCTGCCGGTGCTGATATTTCTAAAGCCGCAGCGGGACGTGTTTTAGATGCTGTTCTTGCATCTGTCACTGACACCCTGAAAGCTGGGGATGAAGTAGCTCTGGTTGGTTTTGGTACTTTCTCAGTGCGTGAACGTTCAGCACGTACCGGCCGTAACCCACAGACCGGTAAAGAAATCAGTATTGCAGCGGCTAAAGTACCTGGCTTCCGTGCAGGTAAAGCGCTGAAAGATGCCGTTAACGGTTAATTACCTGCTGACTGACGTCGAAACTGTATGAGGGGCATTACTGATGCTTTTTCATTCAGGTCTGGTTGTTAAACAATAACCTGACGTCATCGGGCTGGTAAGGTAAGATATAAGGCGCATCGAAAACGGTGCGCTTTTTTTATTACAGCGGAGTGTTGCCTCACTATGATGGACAATTTACGCGCGGCTTCCAATAACGTCGTGCTCAAAATCATTCTGGCCCTGATTATTCTGTCCTTTATTTTGACAGGGGTGGGCAACTACCTGGTCGGCGGTTCAGGCGACTATGCAGCGAAAGTGAATGGTCAGGAAATCGGGCGTGCTCAGCTAGAGCAGGCGGTGCAGAATCAGCGGAACCGTCTGCAGCAACAGCTCGGTGATCAATTCTCTGCGCTGGCAGGCAGCGAAGGTTATATGCAGCAGTTGCGTCAGGAATCCCTGAGCAATCTGATTGACGTCACTTTGCTGGATCAGTATTCCAAAAAATTAGGCATTGCCGTCAGCGATCAGCAGATCAAAGACGTGATTTTTGCGACCCCACAATTCCAGACGGATGGCCGTTTCGATAACGCTAAATATCTGCAAAGCATCCAGAGCATGGGTTACACCGCGGATAACTTTGCACAGCTGATGAAACGCCAGCTGATCAGCCAGCAGCTCGAACAAGCCTTCGGTCAGTCCGATTTTGTTCTGCCAGCAGAAAGCAAATCGCTGGGTGAACTGATCCTGCAAAGCCGCGATGTACAGACGGCCACGCTGGACACAAACGCTCTGGCGGCCAAGCAGCAGGTCACTGACGCAGAGTTACAGGCTTTCTACGACCAGAACAAAAACAGCTTTATTTCCCCTGAGCAAGTCAAGATCAGCTACATCGAAATGGATGCAGCGGCGATGCAGGGCAAAACTGACGTGACTGACGCGGATATCAGCGCTTACTACGATCAGCACAAAAATGAATTCGGTCAGCCGGAACGTCGTCGTTACAGCGTTATCGTCCTGAATACTCAGGCTGATGCCGACGCTGTGGCAGCAGAGCTGGCGAAAGGCACTGATTTCGCAGAGCTGGCGAAAACCAAATCGACCGATGCACTGAGTGCAAAACAAGGCGGTGATCTGGGTTGGATGGAACCTGAAACAACTCTGCCAGAATTTAAAAACGCGAATCTGACCACGAAAGGTCAGGTGTCTGGCGTCATTAAATCTGACAGCGGTTTCTTCATCTTGCGCCTTGAAGATGTGACGCCTGAGAAGGTGAAGCCTTTGGCTGAAGTCCGTAACACGATTACCGACAAGCTGAAGCAGGAAAAATCACTGGATGCTTACTACGCGCTGCAACAAAAAGTCAGCGAAGCCGCGACCAATGATAACGAATCTTTAGCTTCTGCTGAGCAGGTTGCAGGAACCAAAGCGGTTCATACCGACTGGTTCACTCAGAATCAAATCCCCGCAGGTATTAATTTTAAACCTGTTGTGCAGGCGATTTTTGAAGGCGGTCTGATTGGTCAGGACGGTTCACCGGGCAGCAACTCTGACATCATCACCGTAGACGGAGATCGCGCCTTCGTGGTGCGTGTCGATGCGCATAAAGCTGAAGGGGTTAAACCGTTCGCTGACGTGAAAGATCAGGTGACGGCTATGCTTAAACATCAAAAAGCACAGGATCAGGCGCGTGTTGATGGTGAGAAACTGCTGACCGCTCTTAAAGACGGTAAAGGCGATGACGCGATGAAAGCCGCAGGTCTGAGCTTTGGCGCAGTACAGAAAGTACAGCGCAGCCAGCAGCCTTCTGCGTTCGAAGAAAACGTCTACGCATTACCGCACCCGCAAAAAGACCAGCCGGTTTATGGCCTGTCTCAGGATGACAAAGGTAACAGCGTTCTGGTCAAACTGACTGGTGTGACACCTGGCGTTGTGCCTGAAGCCGATGTGGCACGTTTCACGCAGGAGATGCAACAGACCTCCTCGAACGTGACCTTTGATGCGCTGCTGACAAATCTTCGTCAGGAAGCAAAAATCAAATACGGTTCAGCCGCACAAAACCAGTAAACGCCGCAAAGTTTTGCAACGCGTTGCAACAAACAAAGGCCGCTTTCGCGGCCTTTTCCATATTTGAAAGTTGCCCATTGTTCGCTGTTTCGCCCTGATGCACTCTCTCCGTGCTGTCAAACACATGGAGGATACAGCATGAAAAAATTAGGCATTACTTCACTTTCGTTGGCTCTGGCTTTGGGGCTTTCTACTTTACCGGTGATGTTGCAGGCGGCACCGAATGCTGCCAGTAGCGTGGCAACCACGACGGCAGCGCCCGTGACAGCAGCGGGCAAAGTCTCAGGCCCGCAGGTGAAAAAGGAACAGGTGGCGGTGACAGATGAAAGTACCGTCAACATCAATACCGCAACAGCGGAAGAGTTTGCCAAAGTGATGAATGGCGTAGGGATGAAAAAGGCGCAGGCCATTATCAGCTACCGTGAGGAACTTGGGCAATTCACCGACATCGAACAGCTGCGCGAAGTGCCGGGGATCGGCGCTGCACTGTTTGAACGTAACAAGGACCTTCTGAAACTGTGACGGATGTCGCGGCGGCAATTCCTGAACGGTTGCCGCCGTTTTCTTCTGCTAATCTCTAAAGACATCTGACCAGTTTGGTTGTATGCCTCAGGCGATTATCAGGAGTTTTTTAACCACTATGCATACGTTTATTAAAGTTCGCGGTTTTCACATTGATGTTTACCAGCACGTTAACAACGCACGTTACCTTGAATTTCTGGAGACCGCGCGCTGGGAATGGCTGGATAACCAGTCCGGTTTCCAGTGGATGAGCGAAAACAAAATCGCTTTCATCGTGGTGAATATCAATATCAATTACCGCAAACCCGCGGTGCTCGGTGATGTTCTGCGTATCGACAGCAGCCTGCAGCAACTTAACGGGCGAAGCGGGGTTCTCGAACAAGTGGTGACCTGTGAAGGTGAAGTGGTTGCAGATGCGACGCTGACATTCGTGTGTATCGATCTGCGGACACAAAAAGCGTTGCCACTGGAAGGTGAGTTACTGGAAAGACTACGCGAGCTGGAACTGGAGAACGACTGATTCACGATTGCAAAGTGAAAAACAAAAACGGGCAGCTTTCAGGCCGCCCGTCATAAAACTCTGCCGTCTGGCTGTTAACGCAGACCGGTCTTCTTCTTCAGGCTGGCGGTAACGCCGTCCTTATCCTGCTGATATTGTTGCAGGCCGTTAGCGCGTAAATGGCAGGCCGCACATTCACCGCAACCATCACCCGCAATGCCGTTATAGCAGGTCAGCGTTTGGTGACGCACCAAATCCAGTTGCTGATAGTAATCTGCCAGCGCCCAGGTCTCGGCCTTATTGAGCCACATCAGCGGGGTTTCAAAACGCACATCGCGCGCCAGACCCAGCGAGACTGCCGTATTCAGCGCTTTGACAAACTCATCCCGGCAATCCGGATAACCGGAGAAGTCAGTTTCACAAACGCCGGTAATCACGGCTTCTGCCTGGATCTGATAGGCATAAATTGCTGCCAGTGTCAGGAACAAAATATTACGGCCGGGAACAAAAGTGCTCGGCAGGCCGCCGTCATTTTCATCGCCAAAGTTAGGAACGGGGATGTTATCGCGCGTCAGGCTGCTGACTGCCAGTTCATTGAGCAAATTCACATCCAGCACTTTGTGTGCGCGGGCACCTAATTCTACGGACAGCTTTTGTGCAATCTCAATTTCAGCACGATGGCGCTGGCCGTAATCAAACGTGACGCAATGAACTTCGTCATACTGCTTCAATGCCTGAATCAGGCAAGTTGTTGAGTCTTGTCCGCCGCTGAAAACCACCACTGCTCTTTTCATTCTGTTTACCTGTATTACGAAACCGACTGCGTCCGGCGCAGTAAAATTAGGTTAATGGTACTTTTCTTTAACGTCAGAGTGTAGCGAAACAGCTCGGTCACGCGTTTTCGGATAACAAAGGCGGTGGAACCCAGGCCTGACAAAAATCAAACCAGCCCCACGCCGTGAGCTGAACCCCGCTGATCCGCGGCGGTGCACTGACCTGATACTGATAATTGAATAAAGGCGTCACGATCCCGGTTTGCATCCACTGATAAAAATGATCGCACAGTTCATCGGCGCGACGGTTTTCGAGCGGAATTTGCTGAATATGGAGGAGGCGCTGTTGCTGATTGTGCAGATCATCTTCGCGTAAAATTTCCAGCCAGAGCGGATCCTGCTGCAACCAGTTTTCCAGCGTGGCTTCCGGCGATTCACCGATCAGACGATCGCCGAGCAGCAGATCGGCAGATTTCAACAGTTCACCGTCTTCCCACAAACGCCCCTCGTGATAAACGACTTCCAGCGCGCAGCCCTGATCAGCCAGTTTTTGCTGCAAAGCCTGAGCGACCAGTTCAAATTCCACCGGCGGATGAAACAGGAGCCTCAGCTTTTCCGGCAGGGGAACGTCGGTATCGTCATGCAAAGGAATGGGCCAGCCAGGCAGCATTTCTTTGCTGGCTTTCACAAGATCATGATCAATCGGAAGATTATCCAGCATGCCGCTGCGCTGGATCAGCCGGACAATTTTCCGTGCCTGAGCTTCATTCAGAACGCCCCGCCGCAGATTGGTGGCGATATAACAAAACCCCAGGCTGGTGCTGCGTCTGACCGGTTTGACGCGCGACAATTCTTCCTCTTCTCCCAGAATGATCCTCACCGGATGCTGACAGCTCACATTATTCTTTTGCGTGAATAACTGCGGCGTGATCCAAAATTCTATCGCCGCAAGATAAGGATGTTGCAGGGTATAAAGCGTGTGTTGTTCCAGCCTGACCAGTTCGGGAGAAAAATGCGTCAGCCGGAAAGGCCCCGCGCCGATGTGCGGATTTTCAGGATGCGAGAGCAGGCAATTGAGATCGGCAAACCGGTGCGCCAGCCAGTAATCGGGGGTGTCGAGATCAAATTGCAGGCACTGTGCGTGTGGCTGAGATATTTGGATCACAGATGCCAGATTGTGTTTCCCCCGTGCTGAATGGCGCAATTGCTCAAAGCGGGTCAGCAGTTGCGATGTTTTCAGCGGTTCTCCGTTGTGCCAGAAAAGCTGACTGCGCAGAAAGAACTGCCAGGTTTTGCCGTCATTGCTGATTTGCCAGTGATGGGCCAGATCCGGCTGCGGCGTCGGGTTTCCGGGGACAAAGTGCGTCAAACCGGCATGAATGGTATGCGCCAGGTGTTGTTCCGCGCGGCCGGTCAGCGTTAAGGGATCCAGAAACTGGAGAGGGCGGTAATACGGGATCCGCAACGTGGGCGCATCTTCCTGCCATTGTCCGCCAAGGTGCGGCGCAAGCAGGGTATTCAGATGTGTCGGGTCCAGCTGACTGAGTTGCAAAGCTGCCGAATGCTCGCCGTTTTTGAGCAACTCCTGCAAATAAGCACCGCGCAAATCCTCGGGGGATTTAAGGCAGCACAACGACGCGCGTTTTCCGCGACCGGACTGTGAGTGCCAGTTTATCCACCCCGCATCTTTAAAATGGCTCAGCAATGTCCGCGTGTGGCGTTCGCTGCAGCAGAAAATATCGGCCAGTTCAGTCACAGTCAGTAAAACGGGTTCCTGCCCTGTTTTCACGTACAGACGCTGGTATTGATTAAGCCGGTTTTGCAATCGCATGGAAAATACGGAACCTTATTTTTCTGGTACGGGATTCACTTCAGCATATCGCAGACTTTTACCGATGGCGCGGGGCCGAAAACCAAAGTGTGAACTAAACCCGGAAGAGTATTCATAAACTGTTCACTATTAGTTCCGCAAATCGCAGTCCATACTTTGAACGTGAAAATCATTCCCGCCCAGAGAGGAAATATGTACCGTTTAGCTGCATTCGATATGGATGGCACTCTTCTTTTACCCGACCATACCCTGGGCGAGAAAACGCTGGCAACGCTGCGCCAGCTGGCAGAAAAACCCATGCGTCTCACCTTCGCCACCGGACGCCATTATCTTGAAATGAAAGATATTCTGGCCAATATCGGGATGGAAGGTTTTCTGATTACCGGCAATGGCACGCGTATTCATGACCTGTCCGGGCATTTACTGCACGCCAGTGATTTACCGGAAGATTGTGCGCATGAATTGCTGCACACGGCCTGGGATACACCGGCGAGTCAGCATGTTTTTCGTGACGACGGCTGGTTTACCGCTCTGGACGATCCCGACTTGCTGATCCCGCATCAGTTCAGCGGTTTCCGTTATCATTTGCAGGATCTGCGCACATTGCCCGATGCAGGCAACAGCAAAGTGTGTTTCTGCGCACCGCATGAAACCCTGCTGAAACTGGTTCCGCAGTTGAAAGCGCATTTCGGCAATCGTCTGGACCTGTGTTTTTCGGCGCATGATTGCCTGGATGTACAACCTGCAGGCTGTAACAAAGGCAGCGCGCTGGGACTTCTGACGGCGGGGCTTGAGATCAAAATGTCTGAATGCATGGCCTTTGGCGATGCGATGAATGACAGGGAAATGCTGGAAAGCGTTGGAATGGGGCTGATCATGGGCAATGCATTGCCTGTACTGAAAGAACAATCGCCGCATCTGCAAGTTATCGGGCATTGCCGGAATCAGGCGGTGTCTCACTTTTTGCAACACTGGCTGCACACACCAAACCTCACCTATTCCCCCGAATATTAAGGTTTTGCAGCAAGCCGGGATTATCTGTCCCGGCTTTTTTCCTTTATAATTCAAACTGCTGGTGCGTTGGCTAATCTAAAACCTCAGCTAAGACCTTCAAGCTGCTGTGCGTACACCGAAATATCCCCGATGTTCTTCGCGATCCAGTTCTCGTCAAAATAGGTATTCAGATAACGTTCGCCACTGTCGCAAAGTAACGTAACGATTGAACCTGTCTCGCCATTTTCTCGCATTTGTTTAGCCAGTTGCAGCGCGCCCCAGACATTTGTTCCGGTTGAACCGCCCACTTTACGGCCAAGCACTTTTTCCAGCCAGTGAAGCGTCGCGACACTGGCCGCATCAGGCACCTGCATCATGCTGTCGATGACGCTGGGAATAAAAGAAGGCTCGGCGCGCGGGCGGCCAATCCCTTCGATACGACTGCTGCATTGCGCGGTTACGCTTGCATCACGTTGCTGATAGTAATCATAAAATACTGAGTTTTCCGGATCGACCACCACCAGTTCGGTGTTATGTCCCTGATAACGGATGTAACGTCCCAGAGTGGCGGAGGTGCCGCCTGTTCCGGCGCTCATCACCAGATATCGCGGTACCGGATGCGGCTCGCGGGACATCTGGCGGAAAATACTGTCAGCGATGTTATTGTTTCCCCGCCAGTCGGTAGCGCGCTCAGCAAAGGTAAACTGATCCATGTAATGCCCGTTCAGTTCACGGGCAAGCTGTTCGGAAGCGGCATAAATCTGACCGGAGTTTTCAACAAAGTGGCAGCGGCCGCCATAAAATTCAATTTGCTGAATTTTGCGAGGCGCGGTATAGGAAGGCATCACGGCAATAAAAGGCAGGCCGAGCAGGCGCGCGAAATAGGCCTCAGAAATAGCCGTACTGCCCGACGACGCCTCGATGATCGGCGTATTTTCACGTATCCAGCCGTTGCACAGACCATACAAAAACAGGGAGCGCGCCAGACGGTGTTTCAGGCTGCCGGACGGATGCGTGCTTTCATCTTTCAGATATAGCGAAATTCCGGGGAAATCATTCAGGGCGAGACGAATTAAATGTGTATCGGCTGAACGCTGAAAATCCGCGTCGATTTCTTTGATAGCGTGATTAACCCAGGCGTTTTGCATAATGAGAGCTCGCAGAAGAAGTTTTGTGGGATTAAGAATAACGCAAGCGGCAGAGAAATAGGTTACCCTTTAACCCATGAACTGCGCGTGTTGTAGAAAAATATTCTCCCGGAGTGCCTTATGGTAGATAAAATTGACATCAGACTGTTGTCGTTGTTGCAGAAGGATTGCACGCTTTCTCTGAATGAACTGGCTGAGGCGGTGAATCTCACCACAACGCCTTGCTGGAAACGGATAAAACGTCTCGAAGACGACGGCATTATTTGTGGAAAAGTCGCCCTGCTGGATGGTGAAAAACTCGGGCTGAGCCTGACGGCGTTCGTACTGATTAAAACTCAGCATCACAACAGCGAGTGGTATCAGCGATTTGTACAGCAGGTGGAAGCCTTTCCCGAAGTGCTCGGATTTTACCGTATGGCAGGGGAATACGATTATTTACTCCAGGTTCAGGTTTCCGATATGAAAAGCTACGACAACTTTTACAAGCGGCTTGTGAACGGCATTCCAGGACTGAACGATGTGACCTCAAGTTTTGCGATGGAACGCATAAAATCGACCACCGCATTGCCAATTTAATGCAAAAGTTGCAGTAAAAAGTTTCATCAGAAACGCATGTTAACTCTGGTATCCTTGTCGTCCTGAAGAGAAAACAGGGTTTCTGAAACCTGTTTAACTCAATAAAATCATTATTATTTGTATGGAAAACGCTGAGTGAGATTGTTTGCACAATTAGGCTGGTACTTCCGACGCGAATGGCGCCGGTATCTGGGTGCCGTTGGCTTGCTGATCATTATTGCCATCCTGCAATTACTGCCACCCAAGCTGGTTGGCGTAATTATTGATGGCGTAACGTCAAAACAAATGTCTGCCAGTGTGCTTTTCGCGTGGCTTGGCCTGATGCTGGGCACGGCTGTTGTGGTGTATTTGTTGCGATACGTCTGGCGCGTGCTGTTATTCGGAGCCTCCTATCAGCTTGCGGTCGAACTGCGACAGGATTTCTTCCGGCAGCTCAGCCGCCAGCATCCGGCCTTTTATCTGCGTCATCGTACTGGCGATTTAATTGCCCGGGCGACCAACGACGTTGACCGCGTGGTCTTTGCAGCCGGCGAGGGCGTTCTGACGCTGGTGGATTCGCTGGTCATGGGGCTGGCGGTGCTGATTGTAATGGCAACGCAGATTAGCTGGGAACTGACGCTACTTTCTCTGGTGCCAATGCCGGTGATGGCGATCATCATCAAGCGTTACGGCGACCAGCTGCATTCCCGTTTCAAAACGGCGCAGGCGGCGTTCTCCTCACTGAATGATCAGGCGCAGGAAAGCCTCACCAGTATCAGGATGATCAAAGCTTTTGGGCTGGAAAATCATCAGTCTTCGCAGTTTGCCGATGTTGCGGCAGATACCGGTGCTAAAAACATGCGCGTTGCCCGTGTTGATGCGCGTTTTGATCCGACCATTTATGTGTCTATCGGCATGGCAAACCTGCTGGCGATTGGCGGCGGGAGCTGGATGGTGGTCAACGGGCACCTGACGCTCGGCGAATTAACCAGTTTTGTGATGTATCTCGGGCTGATGATCTGGCCGATGCTGGCGCTGGCCTGGATGTTTAATATCGTGGAACGCGGAAGTGCGGCTTACAGCCGTATCCGCAGTTTGTTGCAGGAAGCCCCTGCGGTGGGTGACGGAACAAAACCGCTACCGGCTGGCCGGGCCGTACTCGAGGCTCAGATAACCCGATTCCAATATCCTGAAAATAATCAGTCTGCACTGAATGCTGTTGAATTCACCCTGGAGCCGGGCAAAATGCTCGGGCTGTGCGGCCCGACCGGCTCCGGGAAGAGTACGCTTCTGGCTCTACTCCAACGTCAGTTTGACGTCACAGAAGGTGACGTGCGCTATCACGGGTTATCTCTTAAAGAAATTCAGCTCGACGACTGGCGCGCGCGCCTGGCGATTGTCAGCCAGACACCTTTCCTGTTCTCCGACACAGTGGCGCAAAACATTGCGCTGGGTCGTCCGGAAGCCACTCAGGAAGAAATTGAAGAAGCGGCGCGGCTTGCAAGTGTACATGACGATATTCTGCGGTTGCCCCAGGGATACGAAACCGAAGTCGGTGAGCGCGGCGTAATGCTTTCCGGCGGGCAAAAACAACGTATTTCCATCGCCCGTGCGTTGCTGATGAAAGCAGAAATCCTGATCCTTGACGATGCGCTGTCGGCAGTTGATGGCCGTACGGAACACCAGATCCTGCATAACTTACGGCAGTGGGGAAGTGACCGCACGGTGATTATCAGCGCACACCGCCTTTCAGCCCTGACCGAAGCGAGCGAAATTCTGGTCTTCAGCCATGGAAGTATTTCGCAACGTGGCGATCACGATCAGCTCGTAGCGCAGCCCGGCTGGTACCGGGATATGTTCCGCTATCAGCAGCTTGAAGCTGCGCTGGACGACGTGCCGCAGGAAATGGAGACGGAACAACGTGGCTGAACAAAAAACGAATAAAATTCAGAAGTTGTGGCCAACGCTTAAACGACTTCTCAAATACGGAAAACCCTACAGCAAGCCACTTTCCTATGCTGTCGTGATGTTGTGGGTTGCCGCTGCGGCGGAAGTGACCGGGCCTATTCTGATCAGTTTCTTTATTGATCACTATGTCGCGAAAGGGGAGTTGCCGTGGGGGAAAGTCAGCTTGCTGGCACTTTGCTTTATCTTCCTGCAATTTCTTGCCGCAAGCCTGCACTATTTTCAGGCGTTATTGTTTAACCGTGCCGCCGTGGGCGTGGTCCAGCGTTTGCGTACCGATGTCATGGACGCCGCACTCCGGCAGCCGCTCAGTGCGTTCGATACCCAGCCGGTCGGGCAGCTCATTTCCCGCGTAACCAATGATACCGAAGTGATCCGCGATTTATACGTGACCGTGGTGTCGACAGTGTTGCGCAGCATCGCCCTGATTGGCGCAATGTTGATCGCGATGTTCAGCCTCGACTGGCGGCTGGCTTCCGTGGCTATTTGCATTTTCCCGGCAGTATTTGTCGTGATGGGGCTGTATCAGGTCTACAGCACGCCGGTTGTCCGCAAGGTGCGCGCTTATCTGGCGGACATTAATGACGGGTTTAACGAAGTCATTAATGGCATGAACGTCATCCAGCAATTTCGTCAGCAGAAAAGATTCGGCGAACGCCTCACGCGTGCCAGCCAGTCGCACTACATGGCGCGTATGCAAACGCTGAGGCTGGAAGGTTTTCTGCTGCGTCCATTGCTCAGTCTGTTTTCATCGCTGATCCTGTGCGGTTTGTTGCTGCTTTTCGGATTCAGTGCCGAAGGCTCTATTGGTGTGGGCGTGTTGTATGCCTTCATTAACTATCTCGGGCGCCTCAACGAACCGCTAATCGAATTGACTTCGCAGCAATCTATTTTGCAGCAGGCGGTCGTTGCCGGTGAGCGTATTTTTGATTTGATGGACAGAACCCAGCAGCAATACGGTCCGGACGACAAATTACTCACCAGCGGAGAAATTGAAGTCAGGGACGTCAGCTTCGCTTATCTGCCCGACAAATGGGTGCTGGAAAATATCTCCCTGCACGTTCCGTCGCGCGGGTTTGTAGCGCTGGTCGGGCATACCGGTAGCGGGAAAAGCACGCTTGCGAATCTGCTCATGGGATATTATCCGCTCAATAAAGGTGAGATTCGCGTGGACGGACGCAATCTTGCTGACCTCTCGCATACCAGCCTGCGTAAAGGTATCGCAATGGTTCAGCAGGATCCGGTGGTGCTGGCGGAATCGGTGTTCGCCAATGTGACACTGGGGCGGGACATTGATGAAGCTCAGGTCTGGCACGCGCTGGACATCGTGCAGCTTTCGCCGCTGGTGCGTGAAATGCCGGAAGGGCTGAATACGCGTCTGGGTGAGCAGGGGAATAATCTTTCCGTGGGCCAGAAACAGTTGCTGGCGATGGCGCGCGTTTTGGTGCAGGCGCCTGAGATTCTGATCCTTGACGAGGCAACGGCCAATATTGATTCCGGAACCGAGCAGGCAATTCAGCGTGCGTTGCGGGCTATCCGTCAGCAAACCACTCTGGTGGTGATTGCCCACCGTCTTTCAACGATTGTCGATGCCGATAATATTTTGGTATTGCATCGGGGCCAGGCGGTTGAACAAGGTAACCATATCCAGCTTCTGGCTGAAAAAGGCCGTTATTATCAGATGTATCAGTTGCAGCTCGCAGGGCAGGAACTGGCATCCACGGGTGCGGTTATTTCAGCAACAGAAAACGTATAATCTTTCAGTTGGCGCAGCCTGATTGCTGCGCCAGTTCATTTCTTACTGTTCGTTTAATCCCTCCTTTTCGCGTCTCACGCACCTGATTCATGCATCCAAAACGTTCCGCTGACTTTCTCTGCACTAAAAAGCAGCGACAGGCACTTTAATGGTGCGCATGGGGTCAGGCTGAATACGGCCCCACAACTGTGCGCCGGGTCACGAATAATCTGAAAATGCCGTATTACGCGGGAATCGCATGAATATTTACGTGATTTCAACTCTGGCACACCCTTTGCTTTAACCATTCCGTATCGGGCGCGAGGTTTCTCGCGGCAAGCCCTTAATTCGAGGAGTGGCAATATGAAGCTGGTTACTGTGGTGATCAAACCTTTTAAGCTGGAAGACGTGCGTGAAGCACTGTCTGCTGTTGGAATTCAGGGGCTGACCGTAACGGAAGTTAAAGGTTTCGGCCGTCAGAAAGGTCACGCTGAGTTGTACCGCGGTGCGGAATACAGCGTGAACTTCCTGCCAAAAGTAAAAATCGACATTGCTATCGCTGATGATCAGCTGGATGAAGTGATCGACGTGATCAGCAAAGCGGCCTACACCGGCAAGATCGGCGATGGCAAAATTTTCGTTGCAGAATTGCAACGCGTCATCCGTATCCGTACGGGTGAAACTGACGAAGCAGCACTGTAATTTCAGGCCTTTATCTCTGATATAAATCGCTTTGATATAAATCAGGTTAGAAAAAACAGTTTTGAGAAACAGGGGTGGGTTAATAATGAAAAAACTTTTATCCATGATGGGGCTTGGCGCGGTTGCATTGCTGCCTTCGCTTGCCATGGCAGCAGCACCGGCAGCCGCAAACGGCGCTGACAACGCATTTATGATGATCTGTACTGCCTTGGTACTGTTTATGACCGTACCTGGCGTGGCATTGTTCTACGGCGGCTTACTGCGTTCTAAGAACGTTTTGTCCATGCTGACTCAGGTTATCGTGACCTTCGCGCTGGTTTGTGTTCTGTGGATCCTTTATGGCTACAGCCTCGCATTCAGTGAAGGTAACGCCTTCTTCGGCGGCTTCAGCAATGTGATGATGAAAGGCATCGGCCTGGATTCTGTCACGGGCACCTTCTCCCAGATGATTCACGTTGCGTTCCAATGCTCATTCGCCTGCATCACTGTAGCGCTGATTGTGGGCGGTATCGCTGAACGTGTTCGTTTCTCTGCGGTGCTGATTTTCACTGTGATCTGGCTGACCTTCTCTTACATCCCGATGGCTCACATGGTCTGGGCTGGCGGCTTCCTGGCGGCTGATGGCGCGCTGGACTTCGCGGGTGGTACGGTTGTTCACATCAACGCCGCTATCGCAGGTCTGGTGGGTGCATATCTGCTGGGCAAACGCGCAGGCTTTGGTAAAGAAGCGTTCAAACCACACAACCTGCCGATGGTCTTCACCGGCGCTTCAATCCTGTACGTGGGCTGGTTTGGTTTCAACGCGGGTTCTGCAAGTGCGGCGAGCTCCATTGCAGCCCTGGCATTCCTCAACACCGTTATTGCGACCGCAGGTGCAATCCTGTCCTGGACGCTGGTTGAGTGGATGGTTCGCGGTAAGCCTTCTCTGCTGGGCGCAAGCTCCGGTGCTATCGCAGGTCTGGTTGCTATCACCCCGGCGTGCGGTACTGTCGGCGTGGGCGGTGCTCTGATTATCGGTCTGGTAGGCGGCATCACCGGTCTTTGGGGTGTGGTTACCCTCAAAAAATGGCTGCGTGTGGATGATACCTGTGACGTTTTCGGTGTTCACGGCGTGTGCGGTATCGTAGGTTGTCTGCTGACTGGCGTATTCACTTCCAGCTCTCTGGGTGGTGTGGGTTATGCAGAAGGCGTCACCATGGGCCATCAGGTCTGGGTTCAGTTCTTCAGCGTCTGCGTTACGCTGGTCTGGTCTGGCGTTGTGGCCTTCATCGGTTACAAAGTGGCTGACATGATTGTAGGTCTGCGTGTTCCTGAAGAGCAGGAACGTGAAGGTCTGGACGTGAACAGCCACGGCGAGAATGCTTACAACCAGTAAGCTGATTTCAGAGAAAGTAGTGCGCTAACTCTCTAATTAAGCAGTACAAAATAATAAAGATGAAAAAACAGAAGGGGCGATATCACTATCGCCCCTTTTTTTATGTCTGCTTTTTGTGAAAAGCGAGGTTACTCGACCGGTCTTTGGCGGATCACGCCTTCCTGCACCGTAGAGGCCACTAAAACCCCTTCACGCGTATAGAACTGGCCGCGAACAAAACCGCGGGCGCCGGAAGCTGAGGTGCTTTCAACGGCGTACAGCAGCCAGTCGTCCATGCGGAAAGGGCGGTGGAACCACATCGAATGGTCGATGGTCGCCACCTGCATTCCCGGCTCCAGGAAGCCAATGCCGTGAGGTTGCAGCGCGGTGGGCAGGAAATTGAAATCAGACGCGTAGCCCAGCAAATACTGATGGATCCGCAGATCGTCAGGCATTTCGCCGTTCGCGCGGAACCACACGGCGCGGTGCGGCTCTTCAACACTGCCTTTCAGCGGGTTATGGAATTTCACCGGGCGCATCTCGATTGGCTTATGGCCGATGAATTTTTCGCGGAATTTTTCCGGAATAAGGTGCGCCAGATTTTTAGCAATATCGGATTCTGACACCAGTGATTCCGGTGGTGGCACGTCCGGCATCGTATTCTGGTGCTCAAAACCTTCTTCCTGACTCTGGAAAGAAGCCGTCATATAAAAAATTGGCTTGCCGTGCTGAACGGCTTTCACCCGACGGGCGCTGAAACTGTTGCCATCGCGCAGGATTTCAACGTCATAAATAATCGGTTTGCTGCTGTCGCCCGGACGCAAAAAGTAACTGTGAAACGAGTGAATACCACGATCGACCGGTACGGTTTGTTTGGCGGCATACAGCGCCTGACCGACAACCTGACCACCAAAGACCTGACGTAAACCCAGATCTTCACTTTGACCACGAAATAGCCCTTCTTCGATTTTTTCCAGATCTAAAAGATCCAGCAGATTTTTTAATGCCTGACTCATAGTGGCCTCATGAAAGTTACCGGTTGATGCATGCCGGGCGGAAAAAAAACGCGGTCTCCGGCACAGGTCTAACCTGTTAATCATAGTGGATCTTCCTGATGCTCAGAAGCCCTGTTTTGTCGTCGGGAGGAAAACTTCAGATTTTTGTGCCATGATTAATAGGTAAGCTGGTTAAAGTCACTAAATTCATCGTCGGCGTTTATTACAGCTTGTCGACAAGCGACTAATAAAAAGGGAGTACGATCAATGAAACTTTGGCAGATAGTAGGTGGAACCGCGCTGTCTCTGACTCTTGCCGGGTGCGCACCGCACCACCAGGACCCAGCGCAACAGCCCCCTGTTAATACGGCGGCCAGTCCGTCGACCGAACCTGCGATCACCGGCCCAAATGTGTCTGGTAGCGTGTTTATCAATCAGCGAGTGGCTTTACCGCCTGATGCGGTTCTGACCGTCACATTGTCTGATGCGTCTCTGGCGGATGCGCCTTCGCGCGTGATTTCACAGAAAGTCGCAAGAACCCAGGGTAAACAGGCGCCGTTTACGTTCATCCTGCCGTATAACCCGCAGGAAATTGCGCCAAATGCCCGCGTTCTGCTGAGCGCAGCGGTGACCGTTAATGGTCAGATGACCTTCGTCACGGACAGCATTAAGGAAGTGATTAACCATGGTCAGGGCACCCGTGCCGATCTGCAACTTGTGCCGGTTGTCGCCGTACCGGTTGCCACCAAGCCGGATGCTTCAGGTCCGCTGAGCAACCCGTCTAATCCTGGGCTGGGCACTTCGCCGGCACCGATCAGCGCAGTGCCATCACAGTCAACTTACTGATGTAAAGGCTGTCTGCGCACTCAGGCACCGCTTCGGCGGTGCTTTTTTATGGGCGCAGTTCTACCATTTCCAGCCGTATTTCTCTAAATCGACTTTGCCTTTCTTAAAAACAATCCCTTCAGCCAGTAACGCCTGACGCTGACGTTTAAAATCTTCGCCTTGCAGGGAAATCTCGCCGTGACGGTTAATCACGCGATGCCAGGGAAGGGTGCTGCCTTCCGGAAGTTTCTTGAGTACGCCGCCGACCTGACGTGCCGCACGCGGAGATCCTGCGAGCTGCGCCACGTTACCGTACGTAGTGACTTGTCCGGTTGGGATGGCGGCGATAATCTGGAATACGCGCTGGCGAAAGTTATCGGGTTCCGACATGACATCCTCCTCAGTGTTTGCCGGACAGTATGACGTAAAAATCGGGGTTCTGTCCGGCCTGATTGAGGCGTATTGTTTAAGAAAACAACGGTTGTCGGCGGTTAACTTGCTTTTGCTCTGGTCATCACAGATAATGCCCACCGCTTCGATTCTCTTGTGCAGAGACCCGGAGCCAACAACGACAATGGGGGCCCTGTTGGTTCTCCCGCAACACTAACTTGTTAACTCGGTCAGGTCCGGAAGGAAGCAGCCATGGCAGGTGTCGTGTGTGCCGGGATGTAGCTGGCAGGGCCTCCACCAATTTGTATCTAAGTACTTAATAAGTAATGATTAAAGTACTGAAATCCCGCCTCCATAGCCTTAGTGGTACAAAAACTGTGTATCACCAGTAGGCTTCACGATGTCTCTTATGCTCTCCCGTCATGGGATCTGGTATTACCGTAAAGTTAACGTTTTACCCTGTGGTAAACGCCGTGAGTTTCGTCGTTCGTTAGGTACTCGTTCAAAGACTGAAGCGACAAAGCGATCGTTACGCTTTGCAGATCGCCCTTGGCTGATTACTGAAACTGTCAGTCCTACAATCGGTATGAGCCAAACCCCTCAATCAGAATTGCCATTCCAAGAGCTAAAATTACAGGCTGTACAGTATGTAGAGTTTAAAAGCCTTGAAGTTTGCGAGAGGGAAGCCGCTTCTATCAAACGCTGTATTAGCAAGTACTTTAACTTTACTGATCAAGTTCTTAAGCGTAGTAGGGCTGCTGAATTTATTCGCGGGCTAGATGTCGCCATTCCAACGAAGAACAAATATGTTAAGAAAATCAGCGGATTTTTCCGATGGCTGAAACATCGTACTGACTATGATTTTCAAAACCCTTTTGAAGGATTGCTCCAGAAGGATCGTGAGCCAGTATCCCAAAAGCGAGAGGCATATACAGATTTTCAGATTAAACATCTTGAGAATGGGATCACTACTTTGCCTGAATGGAAGAGGTGGATTGTTTTACTTGGCCGTTTTACAGGGATGAGGGCAAACGAAATTTGCCAACTATATCATAACGATATATTCAAAAATGATGGGAGGTGGTGCATCAGGATAGATGATCCTTATGAAGGACAGGTGGTTAAAACAGAGAACAGTAAACGAACAATACCCATTCATAACGGATTGATAGATGTAGGCTTTTTAGAATATGTACAGAAGCAAAAGGGAAGATTATTTCCCCTGTTAACCCACTACAAAGGGTCATATAGCCATTACTTCACCCGTTGGTTTAGCGGTTATCGTAAAAAATTAGGCGTTCCTGAGTTTCATTCACTGAGACATCACATTGCAACTAAGTTGAAAAATGCTGGTGTAGTGGAGCAGTATGCTGCTGCATTCTTAGGACATGCAGATAATTCAATAACATACAGAAGATATGGGAAATCAGTGACTGTGTCGCGACTATATGATCTATTGGAACATATTTGATTTCGTACTAAGCAGCCTCTTTGCTAAGAGCCTGCTTATTGACGGGAGAGCATAAGAGACATCGTGAAGCCTACTGGTGATACACAGTTTTTGTACCACTAAGGCTATGGAGGCGGGATTTCAGTACTTTAATCATTACTTATTAAGTACTTAGATACAAATTGGTGGAGGCCCTGCCATCAGCCATTAGTACTAAATTGTGTAGGTTAATCAATTAGTTATCATTGTAGTACTACAACAGTACTGTACCACTCTCGATAGTACCGTCCAGCACAAAATCTTGCAAGCTAACGTGATTGCATTGGTTTTTTGTTATTTTTATCTTTTGTAACCCAGTATTCCATCTAATTATATGGCTTCATAAATTTATGTACCACTTCGAATGTACAATAGTACCTTTGAAATAATTAATGAATGTATCAGTAAAAAAGTACAAATATACTCGCAAAGCCATCGAAGGATGTATCAGTTATAAAGTACAAAGATAGTGTCAAAATCATATATGACTTTTAAATTTTAATAGCGATGGAATTGTCAAGAAAAAGTTGCAACTATTCCTTGATTGAGCCATTTTTGCCCGTTAACATGTAGTCATTCGAGCAAATCATCAGCCGTAGGAGGTTAACCATGAGATGACTTTTAATTTAGAGAGGTAAAAAAATGTCAAAGAAAAACAGTAAGGTGTCAGCAGTAGTTGTTAGCGAAATCAATCGGTTATTCTCAGAGTTAGCAGAGTTCGATGTCACCGTCCAACGTAAGAAAACCGAAGCTAAAGCCTACATTCAGGTTTTGGATCGGTATCAAGGTTATGAAGGATTCACACAATCTATCTGAAGGGCAACGAGATTTGTTATCGTGGCCTAAATATTGACCATGGCGACATAACAGAAGTCGATATAGAAGATAACGAAGTTAAGTTCATTATGTACTCAACATTGGTAATGAAACTTCCCATAGGATACGAAGCAGCAAAGCAGCTTCTGTCTATTGTCGATGTGCACAACCTTGAAGTACTCGCAACTCCTAAATACTAATAACTAAAACGACGAAAGGCCGATTCACTGTAACGAATCGGCCTTTCTAAATTAATCAATATGGAGCGTGAGCAAATGATTAATCCTACACCTATTTATAATAAGTTTAAGTACGTATCTGCTGAATGTGGCTCAGGGAAAACGACAGCAATATGTAACATAATCAATAATAGTAGTGAAAAATATATATTAGTACAGAACACTCAAGAACTTATTAAGCAGACAGCAAAGCAAATCAATAATTGCGAGTATATTATTACGGATACAGTACCAAAAGATGAAAGCGTTATTAGTTCAGTTGTTGAATATCTTTCATCTGGAAGTAATAAAACATTACTCATAACAGATAAAACGTTTTTCAAAATCCCTCGTGAATTGTTATCTAACTGGAATGTTTATATTGACGATGTGACTAATTTTCACTCTTTCCAGAACATAAATGAAGGTAGTCCAGAAATAAAAAACGTTATCCGTCATGTTTTAATCCATAAAGTACAGTCATTAGATGACAGAAATATGTATATTGCGGCTGAAAGAAATCCAGAAGTAAAGGGCGATGTAGTAAAGAACATTTCAAATCAACTTTCAGTATTGAATGATAATGATCATTTTATAATGAATAATGAGTACTTTACTGATGCGGAAAAGGAACAGCTTAATATCACAGCATGGAAAGATCTCAATAAGTACAAAGACGTATCAATCACCTTTCTCGGAGCTAATTTCGAAAATTCATTGATCTATAAAGGCAATAAAGAACTCTTTGAAAGTACTGAACTTGAAGGATTACTGACACGAAAAACAGATCTCAAAGACAGATTAAAGGTTTATTACTTCTCAAAAAATCATAAACTATCAAGGACATGGAAAACTAACAACCCTGATAAAGTACAAAGAATATACGATTTCCTCGATACCAGACTTGGCGGGCAAGACTTCTACTGGACGAAGAACAAAAGCGATTCTAAGAGCCTCAAGAACGGCACAGAGATAAGCCCGGATGCCAGAGGATTCAACCAGTACCAACATTTGCTCACGTGCGTTTGGTTGGCTTGTATGCGTCCCTCTGAAACAGAAGCTAAACAGTGTGAATTGTTCTTTGAGATTGACGGCGAGGCGATACACCTCGCAAGAGAGTACGAAAGTCTACACCAGTTCGTACTACGAGGGATTTCCAGGGATTTCAACAGTACTAAAACGCAGATAGTCTATGTTTTTGATGAATGGCAGGCCAGCTATCTTACGGACAATATTGAGTACATAGATCTCGGTATTGATGATGACGAACAAGGGCAGAGAGGCAGGCCGCAAGGCTCAACGAACAAGGAAAAGCGTTTCACTCTTGATGACACTAAAGCAACGCGTTTCAGACGTTGGGCGAAAGCTAACCCGGAGCTTGGTCATGATGCATTCAAAGCGTTCCTTGCAAGTACTGCCAACGACGATCTCAGTACTGAGGAAAGGGCAGCCATGTACGAGAAGTACGAAAAAGCAGCAAAAAAGAAACAGAAATAGCTCTGCTTCCCTGTCGGAAACACCACCACATACAGCAAATGTCCGAAAAATAATACCTTATAAATCCTTAGGTAATAAATTTCCGACATCACAAAGAGCGAATGCGAATTAACTACCTGAAAGCAGGAGCGGCGAAGCAAGCGAACTGTTTCGGGTAGTTAGTGAGAGTGCTCACGTAGTGAGCACTTGATGGCTATCCCATTGTTTATATAGATAAAACATTTAAACAGCACCCGCTTTGCGTGTACTGTTCGCTGGATTCGGTTCTACTGCTGCGTTCCTTTCAGTCACTGGCAGAGCGAACCAATCGCGTTTTTTGTTCTGTCAGTAAGTACATAACTGATTGTTATTTAATTACTTATTCTACAAATAATTCCTTTTTGTACTTAGTGGGGTATCTGCTGTTTCAGTTACTGGAAAAGCCCTGTCAGTACTGCTCAGAGCGAAGCGAACCCGATCCGATCAATTCCCCTCCATGATGGTGTTTCCGACAAAACGCACAGGAAGCCCCTGAACGCGATGTTCATTACTGACATACCTGACGCACAAAACCCCATAAAACGCCGTAGCGACTCTTTAAGAGCGTTTACGTGATGGAATCGCCAGTACTCCCCGTATTGAAATCAGATACATAGCCTTTTTCATGTTCTACGAATCCACTTGATCGTTTTTACCTATTGATTTGTATTGAATTAATAGATATTGATAGTTTATAACGATTAATTTCCTTTATATTGATCGTTAATATCGATCGTTATTGGGTGTACGTGTTACTCTTGATAGCTTGAAAACGGATGGTTTCAGTCCGTACTTTTGGCCTGAAAGAAGCTAACGGGAGTGATAAGACTGTGAGAGTTGTACAACTGATAATCTATGGACTTTGGGGAGTCTTTCTTTGTCTGGCGGCACTGGAAAAGTTTGGTGATTTCTTCGCCGCTGGTACTGGCTTCTGGTCGGTCGTAATGCTTTCCGTCGCTGGATTGTGCCAGTTACTGGCAAGTACTGCCGCGATCGGCTGGGCTGTTGTGGGTGCCGGTACTCTACGGGCTAAGTACTTACCCTATAAACTCGTTAATAATTATACGGTTCCTGTACTGATCATTGTGCTTGCTGTTGTGGCGAGTATTGCCAGATCCTCAAGCGATGAAGCCAGAGCACAAAAACTTGGTTTTAAAGACGGTAAAGAGTTTTCTGTTGCTCGTGAAAATAATATTTCGAATGTAGCTGATTATGCGAATTTCGCAGAAGAGCAGCGTATTAAAGCAGCAGAAAAAGCCGCTCAGGATGCCGCTCTTGCTGCTGAAAAAGAACGGAAAGCGAAAGAGGAAGAAGCTAAATGTCTCGATGATGCTCATTGCTACGCTTCGAAACATAAAGCAGGAGATTATATTTGTAAGGTAGCTGTAGAAAAATCTGCTCAGTACCAGTTTAAATGGACTGATGGAATTAGTGAACCAAAATTCTCTTCATATAACTGGTACGACAAAGACAAGAAATTAGTCACTCTATACGGGCACAGAGCACAAGCTCAAAACGGTTTTGGTGCATTTAAAAATATTGAGTACTCCTGTACGTTCAATGCTGATACTGGTGAAGTATTAAGTACTACCCTTCAATAAGGAAGATTAAAATGAAAAAGGCTTCTATAGCAGCACTGCTATTTTGTTGCTCTGTTTCGTCAATAGCGGCAGTACCGGACGGGAAAATCGAAAAGCCCTTTGTTATTGGCAATAAAGTTATTTGTTTGAAAGAAATTCAGAAGCAAATTACCCCTTATCTCAGGTCATTTGAAGAAGAAAGCGGGGTTAAGTACAAATACATTGTTAAATCAGGTCTGTCCTATAAAGACACTGTAGGTCTACGGGTACAGATCAACCGTGTGGATTCAGGGCTGAATGACAGGGTTGCTGCTCTTGATTACTACTGGCTACAAGAACGCGGCAGCATGTGTCAGCCAGCGTACATGGTACTTGATCGTTCTCAATAAATGTCTGTACTAGCAAAGGTCGCGAAAGCGGCCTTTTTTCATAAAGCAGCGAGTTCAAACATAATCGAAGAACTAGAGTTTTTACGTTTCTGATTTAAGTTTAGCCATTTGTAGTTTTCTATGACTAAATCAGATACCAATATAATGTATAAGGCCTTTCCTCTGAATTGCCTTGCTCCACTGATATCAGAAACGTGTATATCACCACATAGGAATCTCGATTGTGCTAATGTTACTGGTCTTAAACGTGTCGAATAATATAAACATAGGCTAGCTATTATCGAAATGTAAAGTTTAAGGGATTACATACACATATTAAAAGTAAAGTGTTTTTTATCCGCATTAGTTTTTAGCTGATATTCCTAATAGAATCAGACATCAGTACATTAAAGTAAGGATAGCCAGAGATGCTTACTCAATACTTTGCACAACCCGTAATGACCACAGATCAGAAGTTGTTAGGGGTAGAAGTATTGACTAGATTCCAGAGAGGTGGGCAAAACTAACTCAGGCCAACACCTGCTGAAATGATGCAGGACTGGGCTATTCACGAAAAACGAGCTTATCTAATTGATATAATACATTTTATTACTAATAGCAAAGCATTTTTCATAAAGAATAAGCTATTTTGTTCTCTCAGTATTGATTCCAGTACTGCATTGATTTTGAAGCATGATGCATACATTCAGACTTTATTGAAATCAATGCCATACGTTAAGTTTCTGATCTCAGAGGAAGACATAAAAAAAGAGCAGGGGGGAAGCATCCAGTACTGAAATCACTTTCACATGGTAGCAATGCACTTTTCCTTAATTATCTTGGTGTTGGGAATGTACAGTCTGGTGTTAGTACTATATTTGAAGCGATTAAGATTGATGAAATTTTGTTCAGTACTCAATTCTATAGAAAAAGCTTCCCGGTACTGCTGAAGAACATCATAAAGTACTGTCCAAAAGTTATCGTATCAGGCGTATTTGATGCTGAATTATTGCAGTACTTGAAGGAATGGGGCGTTTGGGGCGTGCAAGGGGAGTAGTATGGGTCAGTACCGCTACAAGATGTCAGTATCGTACTCTGATATTATTTGAAAAAAATATAAAGCGGATCTATTTGGGGTAGAGATAATTAGTCAAAGAAACAGTCCTTTGTTGCTATTAGTTATTATTCTCCAGTTTTTTAATAATAAAAACAAGAGAGGGGATATAACCCATACACTAAAAATAAGCATGGGTTAATTATCTGTCAATATCGCATTAAAAACATATCATGCTGTTCTCCAGGGTATTTTGGAGTTAATAGAGTGTCGTTTTTATCACCTGAGTATTTGTATTCTGTTGATGAAAAGATAAATTGAAAATCGTATTTTTCAGATAGCCCCTTCAAATTGATGACGAAGTTATCTATATCTTCATAATGTATTTCGTGCTGTTTTGGAGTGTCAAATATCGCAAACATAAAAGACTTGTTATCCATTTCAAGCATGCTTTCGATTAATGCACTGCGATATGCAAGTATTGCTCTTACTTTAGTACTTCCTTTTAATTGCTCTAGTGTTTCATAACCCATGATAGGGTTGAAGTCATTTTCAAATGTAACATTAAAATCAATATTTGGAGTTTTTAGCACTTTGAGCCAGTTGATGAATTTATCTCTTAATGTAGTTTTAACTTTAGCCAGTCTTGGAATTAATTGTCTATTTTTATCGAGGCCAGCTAATTTATCTAATGCATTTTCACGCTTATTAAGCATTCCGACATACTTATCCTCAAGGATCGCTATTTTGTTTAATTCACTTTTATCTAATTGCAGCTTAAAGAGCATGGATGTTATTTCTGAGATGGCATCAATTACCGAGGATATATCTTCTTCCTCTATAATATTGTTTCTTAACGTATTTAGATCTTCAATGGTTTTACTGGAATAATGTATTTCTTGTTTAATTTTGTCATGCCGATTACTATCTAAATTTAAACTCCTTTCAATATCCTTGATTTGGTCTTTAAGATATAAAAGATGTTTAGCATAACTTTCAGAACTACGAGAAAACATTTTACAATCAACTGATGGACAAATCTCCTCAAAAGAGCGAAATATTCTCTTCGCTTCTTCATTTAGATTTAACGTGTTAATTTCTGTGTTTATTTCTTTCATTATTTGTATTAACGATGACTCCCTTCTTTCCATGAAATTTAATTCAGAATTCAATTCCCTTAGGTTTTCTTTTTGTTTTTTTATGATTTCTTCTATGCTAAAAAGAGAGTCATTCTTTAATGATTTACTGTTTTTTAATTGAGTTAATTCATTCTTTAAGTTGTTGATTGAGTCATCAATTGATTCTATATTTTTGTCATTATGAGCATCTTTAGCTATTTCAATATCTCGTCTTTGAACTGCTAGTGAGTTATCTAAATATTTAATTTCCTCTGTGATGTTAATTGCCTTCTTTTTTGCATCGAATGAGTGTTTCTCAGGTAGGGAAAATATTATCCGTAGCATTTCGGAAAATTGATCTTTTATAAAATTACTTGGTGAGTAATAAAATTTTGAATAGCCTAAGTCTTGATCTAGGTAGAATATAGGGAGAATAGTCGATAAATAAGGATATGACTGTTTATTCTGCGTTGTAAGAAGTGATGGGTAAGCTAATGATAGCCTTTCCATTATATATTTAGAGTAATCAGCTTGATTGTGAAATTTTAATGTTTCTTTCTTGCTTTCTAAGGTTAAAATGAACTCAGTATGTTCAAAGTCTCTAGTGGCCCGAAGAGTGTCATTAGCTATAGTAAATGTAAGAATCGCAGATTTACATAGCTTATAAATATCATCTCTAAACTTACATGGATATCCTAGACAATAAGCGATAGATTGCAGTAATGGTGTTTTTCCGCATCCATTAGGCCCATAAAATTCAGTAATATGTTTGCCAAAAGTGAGTTCTTCGGACTCAAGTCCAACAATATCCCTACCCTTAATTTTTATACTTAGCAGCTTCATAATATCTCACCGTCCAATTTTGAATCAACACAGTAATTTCTATATGATCTTTCTATTAATGCGAGATTATAAGATAAATCAGTTTCATATGAAAATGCCTTATCAATTACTTTTTTTCCTAACTTAGTAATATTCAACTTCTTATTATTCTCATCAACTATGATTAATTGTACAGATTCAAGGAAATTTAAAGCAGTGACTGTACGTATTCTAAGATTTGCAGACCATCCAAGTAGTTGTGATGATCCTTTGAATCCCAGCATAACATCTTCTAAAAGTTTACCCACCAAACTACCAACTTCACTTGCCCGGGGTTTTACTCTGTTTTTAGATAAAAGAAGTATTATGAGAGCTATCAATGGCAGTTGGAATAGGGCCTCATTATTTAATCCTACGCTCTCTTGTTTTTCAATATCTTTGATATCGATTCTGATTTCTTTGTTAGATACAATATCGAAAAATTCATCGTAATTCATTTTGAACGCTCAACTAACCTGGCAAAAAGACTTCCAGTCAAAGCCTCTTTGTCTAAAGAGTGAAGTAAATTATTTACATGTAATGAATCATGTAATTCATTAATGAAGTCTCTTAAACTTGCTAAAAATAAATTTCCATGCATAAATGTCAATTTATCTAGAGTTGAGTTGATCTCTCTGTCAATTGTAATGTAATCCAACTCAGATATTATATGTCTGTTATTTCTTAACCACTGATCCCATTTTATCTTACATCTTGTGAAAAAATCTATTTCGACGTCGCTAGCTCCTGCCTTTCTCAATAGTCTCTCAATTACAGATGCTGATTTAAGGGCATGTTCATCCCCATTATCTAAAAATTCATAATAAGCACGCTTCGAGATACTAAGTACCTCCAAAAGATCATCAATACCTATGCCAGAATATATTTCAAGGTTTTCCCTTGAGCAATTGTTGATTTTCACACTAGATTTTGTATTTACAAGAGACAACAGAGAGAATAATATTTCCTTCGCTTCTATATGTGATAATTCTATTTCACTGAATTTAAATATTTTTTCCTTTGCAAGTATCTCGAATGTTTCATGTTTACTTTTAATATATTCAACATCGGTTTCAAACTTTAATTTCTTGAGATTGTGTTTTATTGCATCAATATCTAGGGTTTTCTTACCATCTTGAATTGATATAAAACAGTTGTTAAATGAATCAATAATAAGTCTGCAATGCGTATTAGAAAAGGAGTCAGATAAGATATCATTAACAATATCCTCAATATCTTCATCAATATGAGTATTTGTAAGGAAGACGACTTCCTTGCAGGAGTCCTCAAAATTAATTGTATGCTGCAATAATTTCCCAATGAAACTATCTCTGATCATTTCATCCGTTTGCGGGTTTTTTGTGCTTTTTCTTTTTAAAATTCCAAATACATCTCGAAGTTTCCATATTTCACGCAGCTTCTCTTTGGTTTTGACTTGTACAAAAGTGTAATGAATATCGTTAGCAATGACTTTTTCAATCACAAAGTCATCATGAAATTCGCAAAAGACACGTTTAACATCTTTGCCTTCCAATATGGACAGGCATGCGATACTTGCTGCTCTAATTTGAGCATTATATCGTTCTAAAGTGTCTCTTCCCGCTTGTTCTCTTGGTTTAACATCATGTAACTCAGCCATAACATTTCACATTGTCCTAAAGAAACATAGAGATAATGTAAAGGCAACAGCCATTTTTGAAAACAAGAAAGGCTGTAAAAGTGAACATGGATACAATAATCAATAACTGGTTTTATATCCAGTGCTTTTTCTTTTTAGCTTTAAAGAGGGGAGAAATACCCTTAGAGGTAGCCTAAGCCTGTCTTTGGTACATCTGTTGCTGCCCGATCCGTATTGGTGAAGAGTTAGGTGATTATGAGACAACTCATGATTCGGGGAGAGTGTAAAAGGGTAACGAACGACGTCAGCTATCCGTTCTCATTTGGGTATACCTCAAGCAGACCTGCACAGATCTTCATTCAAACTGGTTCATTAAATGGATTTTACAACATAAAACAGACTGTATATAATGAACCATATAAAACAGACTGATGGTGACTATCATGCGTGTATGGGCATATCTAAGAGCATCGACGAAAGAGCAAGATGCGGATCGGGCATTGAAAGAGTTGGAGGCATTTGCTCATTCACATGATTTAAAAATATCCAAGTACTTTAAAGAAAATGAATCAGGTGCAAGCCTACAGCGTCCTCAATTGTTTTTACTCTTAGATATCGCGGAACGTGGCGATATTCTTCTCTGTGAGCAAATAGATCGTATAAGTAGGCTTACCGCAGAGGACTGGAAAACCTTACGAGGACTGATCGAGTCTAAAGGGATCAGAGTTGTATCGTTAGATTTGCCTACGAGCCATCAGCTTTTGCATGTTCAGGATGAGTTCACCGCACGTATGTTTGAAGCAATGAATTCTATGATGCTCGATATGTTGGCGGCAATCAGTCGCAAGGACTATGAAGATCGCCGCAGACGACAAAAGCAGGGTATTGAAAAGGCCAAGAAAGAGAAAAAGTATCGTGGTCGTCCAGTCGATGAGAGCTTGCATCATAAAGTACAAGAACTGCTGTCTGACGGTAAAAGCTGGAGCAAAATCCAGGCTTTGATCGGTTGTTCAAGAGCTACTATCGCAAAGGTGGCTAAAAACTCGTCTCTAACAGAAGAATAGTGGGTAATAAAGGGCAGAGTATGCGAGCACTGCCAGATTATGAACAGATATAGAGGTATAGGGTTAAGGAAGGGTACTTACAGTTTGTAGTAAAAGAATCCTTTCGATATCTATCCATGTTTTGTGATGAAAATCAACTTAAACACAATATGTAGTATTGAATGGTTGTTGATGTCACTATATGCTGATTTTTCCATAGAAATAGAGGGTTCGATAATGGGTAAAGATCAGCATGTTGTTCCTCATGATGAAGGTTGGGCCGTCAAAGGGGAAGGAAATAGTAAAGCGACCTCCGTTCACTCAACAAAGCAATCTGCGGTGGACGCAGCAAGAGGGATTGCTACAAATCAAAAAAGTGAGCTTGTGATCCATAACAAGGATGGCAAGATTGCGAAAAAAGATTCTCACGGCAACGATCCTTGTCCACCAAAAGACAAGAAGTAGCCCAAGAGGGGCTTAATCGCCCCTTTTAAATTTTTACCGAACAAAAGTTATGAGAGTGCAACACTGCTTAGTTTCGTGTGTTGACTAATATTTCATTCGATGTCATTACTAAAGTGAAATTTATTTAATATGTTATCTTGCTATCTATACCGTTAGGATATTATAAGTTTGAGCGGATATTAACCAACTAGGAAATCTCGATGATAGACAATCTGTGTTATGAGTTTTTCCGAGAGTTTGCACGTTATGAGTACTGTCTAAAAGCCACCGGTTTTCGATTCAATACCAGAGATGCTAAAGCAAACTGGGATATGTACGCTATGGCGGTTACTCATGTCTTTGAGTCACCAGAAGATCCTGAGCTTAAAGCTGCAATCGAATATTTTTTAAATTTCCCTCCCAAAAAACAGGTAGTTAATGACGGTGTGCTTGCCTGGGATCAGACTCCCATTGAAGAAAAAATCATCGCAAAAAAAATTTTAATCCTGATACGTCGTGTAAGGAACAACCTCTTTCATGGCGGTAAATTCAACGGTGAATGGTTTGAACCTGAACGCAGTGAGGCACTAATGCGGAATGCACTTATTATTTTAAGAGCTTGCGGGGAAAGTCATCATGAAGTAAGCAAAGCATATGGCGGCATTGCCTGTTAAAGATGTCTTTGAGCCGTCCTTTTCGTACGCTTTCATCCAATTCAAGATTTAGCATTCGCTTAACGCATATCAGATAAATGTGGACTCCCATTATTTTACATAGGCTACCGTCATGCTGGTGCTCAATGTAAATGTTATGACTCTCATCCTACTTCCCCCGACACGTTAGCTTGCAAGATTTTGTGCTGGACGGTACTATCGAGAGTGGTACAGTACTGTTGTAGTACTACAATGATAACTAATTGATTAACCTACACAATTTAGTACTAATGGCTGATGGCAGGGCCTCCACCAATTTCAGGGCCTTCCGTTTTACCTCTTCTGCAATCCCGTTCACTCATCAAGATAAACTTTGTTCTGCCTGAAAATAACAGGCACGGTATTTCCGCGCCCGTTATTGGGTGAAATGAAATCAGTGATGCACCAGCGTGGCGAAGTAGTACACCAGCGGAACAGCCAGAATATACAACCCCAGCGGGACTTCGCGCCCTTTTCCGGCCACGATTTTAATGATCATGTAAAACAGTAAGCCGCCGGCAATACCGGTACCGAAGCTGTTCGAAATCAGCGTGATCATGACCATCATCAGCACCGGTAACGCATCGGTGAAATTGCCCAGATCAACTTTTCTCAGATTACTGAACATATTCAGGCCGATCAAAATCAGCGCTGGCGCCGTAGCTTCCTTGGGGATCATCAGCGCGACCGGCGTGAATAACAGCATCAGCAGGAACATGACCGCCGCGGCCAGCGCCGTCAGACCGGTTTTGCCACCCGCTTCGGCTGCGGCGGAAGATTCAATCAGCGCCGTCGCCGCAGGAATGCCGACAACCGGCCCCAGTGCGGCAGCAATGGAATCCACCATGAAGGGCCGGTTGATGTGTTTCATGTTGCCATGTTCATCCAGCAATCCGGCCTCGCCGCCGACGGCCAGCGTAGTGCCCATCGTTGAAAAGAATTCAGATGCAAAAAAGATAAACAGGAACGGCAGGAAAGCGATATTGATTGCGCCTGCCAGATCAACTTTACCGAAAAGCGGTGCGACAGAGTGTGGCAGGGAAAGCCAGTGTTCAGGCAGATGCGTGACGCCGAACGGAATACCCGCAACTGTCGCCAGTAAAATGGCCCACAGAATGGCACCCGGTACTTTTCTCGCCTGTAATCCGATGGCAACCAGCAATCCAAGCAGGGCAATCATCGCACCCGGTGCAGTAAAATCACCCAATCCGAGAGCCGATGTCTTTGCGTTCGCCATCACCAGCCCGGCATTACGAAAGCCGAGAAGGGCGACAAAAATCCCGATGGACGCCGTCAGCCCTAATTTAATCGACTGCGGAACCGAGCGGGTGACAATTTCGCGCAGGCCGAACACGGTCATGATAAAAAACAAAATTCCAGACCAGCAGGCGATACCCAGCGCGACCGGCCAGGTGACGCCGTCCCCAGCCAGCGTAATGCCGACCAGAACCGAGCCACCAATTCCCGGGCCGACCATAAACGGCAGGTTGGCGTAAAAGGCCATCAGCAAAGAACCGAGAACAAACACTACAATCACGCCCGTAGTAGCCGCGCCTTTATCCATTCCGCCCACCGCCAGCAACCCCGGGATAACGACCAGCAGATACGCCGCGGCCAGAAATCCGGTTATTCCGGCCAGACATTCCGTTTTGACTTTGGTCTGGCGCTGACGTAACTGAAAGCGGCGTTCCAGCCAGCCGCCTTCAGTCGCAGGTGCAACATTTTTTACCGAACTTTCACTCATACAAACTCCCCTGGAAATGCTTTTTATAATGTTGTGTTTGCTATCATTTTTGTGTTTTAGCGCTGAGAACGACTCAGACGTTATCCGGCCAGATTTCCAGAACCGGATCGACGATTTCACGTAAACCACCGTCGGTCAGGCCTAAGTCTGTTAAGTGTGGCCCTGCATTACACGCCAGACAGGTGCCTTCGATGGCTTTGAAGACACGATAAGGCGGCTCCCAGTCAGCGACCTGTGCGCTGAGTTCGCGCAGATTTTTAAATTCTTTTGCCAGCTGCTCTGCGGGTAAGTCGGAGAGCATTCCGGCAATTGGCATCTCAATTTTGGCCAGAAGCTTGCCGTGCTGACTCAGGGCCATG
The DNA here is from genome assembly GCF_019200965.1 of Rahnella sp. PD12R. Taxonomy (NCBI): domain Bacteria; kingdom Pseudomonadati; phylum Pseudomonadota; class Gammaproteobacteria; order Enterobacterales; family Yersiniaceae; genus Rahnella; species Rahnella sp. PD12R. Next base: position 49,862 of record NZ_JAHTMS010000001.1, read on the forward strand.
CCGCCGCCGCTGGTGATAAGCTGGTTTGCCGCCAGCATCATGTCGGCGGGTTCACGGCCGATTACCACCAGATTGTGTGAATCGTGCGAGTAAGACGTAGCAATCGCACCGCGCAATTCTCCCCAACCTTCAAGCAGAGCCATTTTTGGCGTTGCGTCGTGCCGGCCGTGGCGGTGCTGAACCCAAATCAGGCTGAAGCCATCCGGAAGCTGAACGGCGCCGTCCTGTACGCTGACCGTGACTTCGCTCCACTGTGTGAACCGCGCACCTTTGATATTACGCAGACGTGCCTTACCGTTGTTCAGCCCAGGAATTTTCAGGCGGAAATCATCTTCGCTGAGCGGCTTAAGTTGCATCGTATCGCGGGGAGGAACCACGCCGCTGGCTGCGGCGGGAATAAACAGAAGTTTGCCGTTTCTGGCAACGCGAACGCCGGCAACGTACACGGCTTCCGGATGCAGGTTTTCAAGTGAATCGAAAGCGATAATGTCAGCGGTACGGCCTGCGGCGATCAGCCCTAAATCTGAACGTTTCATCCGGATAGCCGCATTGAATGTGGCCATTCGCAAAACGTCTTCCACGCGTAAACCGTAAGAGATCAGCAGTTTAATCAGTGCGATAAGTCCGCCTTTTTCCAGCAATTGGTCTGGCGGGACATCATCGGTACACAATGTAATTTGCGAGGACAAATGCGGGAGCGCGAGCAACGCGGCGGCGATATCCGGCAAAAGATAAGGGTGTGACCCACGGATCTGAAGCGTCAGACCGGCGCGCAATTTTTCGAGAGCATCTTCTGCGGAAGTCAGTTCGTGATCGGAAGTGACGCCCGCCGCCAGATACGCCTGGAGTTGCTCGTCTTTCAGACCACGCGCGTGGCCTTCAATGAGCTTGCCGCTTTTAAGCCCGGCATCGAGGATCTCAAGCATTCTCTCGCTGCCGTTGAGCACGCCGTACATGTCCATGACTTCGGCAACGCCCGCCACCTCTGGCCAGCCCAGCATGGTCTGCATTTCCTGACCTTTGAAATCAGCGCCGGACATTTCCAGCCCCGGCGTTGACGGCACGCTGGAAGGCGCCGCGCAAATCACCCGCAAGGGCAAATTCCGGCTGGCCTGAACGGCGTACTGAACGCCCGGTACACCCAGCACATTTGCCAGTTCATGCGGATCCCAGAACACGGTAGTGGTGCCCTGAGCGACGACGATTTCCGCGTATTTTTCCGGCGGCAGGTGTGAGCTTTCAATGTGGACATGTGTATCGATAAAGCCCGGTGACAGATAATGTCCGGATAAATCATCAACGTTGCTGGCCTGTGCGAATTTTCCTCGCGGATGAACGCTGGCAATCATATTGCCGGTGATCCCGACGTCGGCTTCGCGAATTTCTCCCGTCACCATATCGATGACTTTTGCATTTATCAGAAGGCGGTCGAAAGGGATTTTCCCTAATGCAGCGTTCACAGCCCGCTGGCGCAGGGAAGCAGAAGCGATGTTATCGGTCATTTGTGTATCCGGATTTGCAGTGTTATCGGGCTAATGTAGGCAGAGGAAACGGCTTTGCACAGATGAATTATTTTATCCGTCTATAAGATGCGGTTATGCTGAGCAAACGTTTTCTATTTTTCGCGGAATGGCTGCAAATATGTCTGAACCCTGGCGCCGGTTGCCTGCACTCTCGCTCAAGCAAATCCAGTATTTTGTCACGCTCGCACAGTTGCGTAGTTTTACAGAAACGGCGAACCGACTCGCAATCAGTCAGCCCGCGCTGAGCAGCGCGCTGCGGCAAATTGAATCGGTGCTGGGCGGAAAGTTGCTGCACCGGACCGCGCAGGGCGTAAGTCTGACAGAGCAGGGCGAAGCGGTTTTGCCATATGCAGAGCGCTTATTGAATACGGCGCATGGCGTATTCGATGATATGCAGCAAATTATGCGGCAGGGTGGCGATGGGACTTTGCGTATCGGGCTTGTGCCATCGGTCAGTACATTGTTATTTCCGGCGGTGCCGCAATTATTATCCGAATATTTCCCTGATATGCGTGTGGAATTCCACGACCTGACAAACGATGCTTTATTACTGGAACTTGAGAATGGTTCCGTGGATTTTGGTATCGGAGCAACCGACAGTACGGTGCCGGGTTCTGTTGCGATTTATCCTCTGCTTGAGGATCCTTTTGTGGCAGTGATGCGGTGCGATGATGCGCTGGCAGAAGGGCATAATATTCCGTGGCGGCAACTGGCAAAAAGGGATATTGCTATGTTTTCAAAGGGAAATGTGAGCAGGCTGGTGACGTCGCTTATTGAAAGCCATCGTCTGAATTTGCATGTGGGTTATCGTGTGGATTTTCAGGAAACATTGTATGGTTTAGTGCGTTCGCGACTGGCGGTGGCAATATTACCGGAGTTATATACTGCAACGCTCACTGATAACGAATTAACAGTGATTCATTTGCAACAGCCGACATTAAGCCGCACGGTAGCGATGATGCGTAAACCCGCGCCATTGAGATCACCGAAAACCGAACAATGTTTTCAGTTTCTTTTGCAGACATTTCACAACCAGATCAAACAGAAAACAGAAAACAGAGAGAATTATCTGAAAGAAATTGTTAAATAACGCTAACGTTATTTTGTATAAATAATAAGCGTTGGGCCGAAAGTTATTTCGACCCAACTTTATCGATCAACGTACAAACTTCCAAACGGATACCGGGATTTTATCGTACAGCTTGTTCATCGTCAGCTCCGCTAAACGATGGTCTGCCGCCGAGTAAAACAATTCGAGTTCATCGTCGGAAAGTTCGTACTTATTTTTTTCAATAACACGTTCAAGTGTATCAATAGTGGTGCATTTTCTTAAACGCATCAAATAGTCGATTTTGTTCATCTTCGCCTTTTCATTTTTATCTGATGACTGCATATAAATTATTACTCAAGTCTTCATCAGGGTACAGATGTAGTCCCCTGAGAACATTCTGAATAGTCGCTTCTTGGTTTTCTGCCATTGGCGTAAGTCAGAATCGTTAATTCCATAATTACTGAACAGGGTGTAGGTATCATCCAGATACTCTTCAACCAGGTCACTTAAATGGGTATCGTCTGGATACTTAATTTTAAAACTCATCACGAAAGACGCAATGTGTTCAATCAGTTCATTGAGCTGCAGGTTTACAGCCGAAGTCGGGTCGTTGACCCAGCCATGGTGACTGTCACCCAGTGTCGCAATTCCTTCATCGTACAGCATTTCATTCAGGTAGCGTAACTGAGCGATATCGTGCCGCTTAGGCGAGTACTCATCCATATCATCCCCTCCGTAATGGTTTATTCGGTGTTGATAACACTCTGTGAGTAAACAACAAAACTTGGTGGCTTACAGGAAACGGCTCTCACTACAAACGCTATGAACTTACTAAAATTTCAAAGACCCTTACATTGGACAATGTCTTTGAGCGGAGGTTTACTCAATTTATATACAGCCAGTAATTTAAATATAATTCATTTTCAGAAAGCTGTGCAAACGTATTACTCAAACTTACAATTCGTCGGCCGTCGTTCCATTGTTCAATTCAATAATATCAAACTCCAGGCCCTCAGGCTTCACATGGAATGTGACACTTTGCGTCATGAACTCTTCGGCATTAATGTCCAGGCAGCCATTGAAGACTGTCCAGCGGAAACGGTAAGTCATTGAATAATAGTTTTTGTCAATTTGTGTTATTGACACGATTTGCAAAGAATTCGGCTCATACTGCGCATTTTCTGAGAAATAACGTAAATCCCCAATTAACGGTGCTTCAATTTCAGATAAAGTGCATTCAATTATCTGTTGCAGTTCCTGAGGAGATAGAATTTTCTCATTAATATCGTAAGGGATGATTTTCTTCAACAGTAATTACCTCTTACTCACTTACCTTTTCATTATTGCACATTTTTAACAGGATGTGTTTTGACCAGTGAAAAAAAATCCCGGACAGAAACTTCATAACTTTCTGATTGTAATGAAAATTACCGTCAGTACATCAATTTTTACCCTTTTCTGACATTTTTACCCGCAGCCCGGCGATGCGGCACCTGCTGAAATCCTCCAGCCGGTAAAAAACTGAAACAGTTCACGTATTGCTCCACAGTCTGGTTTGTGATGTTATATTGTAACGATTGGAGGGGCCATGACTAAAACACTCTTTACGCTTTCTTCGCCGGTACGCTGCGTTGCTGTACTGGCTGTGCTCGTTGTTTTATGGGCTGCGATTTATTGGGCGATTTCACTACCATGATTTTTGTTAATAATGTCGAAGTCGGTTATGACCGGCATGCGGTTGCCATGCCGCTGAACGGGCAGTTTCGAAGTGGTTCACTGACGGCCATTATCGGCGCGAACGGCGCAGGGAAATCGACGTTTCTGAAAACACTCGCCGGGCTGCAACAGTCTGTGGCGGGCGATATTACATTTACCGGCGGCAAACGTCCGCGGCTGGCGTATTTACCTCAGCAGGCTGAGCTGGATCGCGGATTTCCTATCAGTGTCTTTGATCTGGTCGCCATGGGCTGCTGGCCGCAAAGCGGTTTGTTTGGCGGAATTGACCGCCAGTCTGCGGCGGCGGTGGCAAAGGCGTTGGATACGGTCGGCATGACAGAAATGTCACAGCTTCCTGTGGGTTCGCTTTCCGGCGGTCAGTTGCAGCGCACGTTGTTCGCGCGTTTGCTGGTTCAGCAGGCGCCGTTAATTATGCTTGATGAGCCGTTTACCGGCATCGACAGCCAGACGACTGAGTTGCTGCTGAAAGTCATTGCGCAGTGGCATCAGGAAGGTAAAACCGTGATTGCAGTTTTACACGACATCTCAATGGTTGCCCGGCATTTTCCCCGCGTGCTTTATCTCAGTGCCAGTCAGAATTTGTGGGGAAGTGCGCACGACGTTCTCGGACATTTCCCCCATCAGGCACATGCCTGCGTTTCGGCTGAACCTTTCTCTCTGGCGGCGGGAGTCGCAAATTCATGATGCTTTTTCATTTGCTGGCCGATCCCTTTATTGAATTTGGTTTTATGCGCCGCGCCTTAATCGCTTGTATCGCATTATCAATCAGCGCCACGCCGCTGGGCGTTTTCCTGTTATTACGTCGTATGAGCCTGGTCGGCGATGCACTTTCGCACGCGGTGTTGCCCGGTGCCGCTATCGGCTATCTGATTTCAGGCATGTCGCTGGTCGCAATGGGGATTGGCGGGTTTATCGCAGGGCTGGCGGTTGCCATGTTATCCGGGCTGGTGAGCCGCAGAACGCAGCTTAAAGAAGACGCCAGTTTTGCCGGTTTTTATCTCGGCTCGCTGGCGCTCGGCGTCACGCTGGTTTCGCTGCGCGGCTCGAGCGTCGACCTTCTGCACGTTTTGTTCGGCTCGATTCTGGCCATCGATTCTTCCGCCATGATTATGGTCGGCATTATCACCAGCCTGTCATTGCTGGTGCTGGCATGCATTTATCGCGCGCTGGTGATTGAATCTTTCGACTCCTTATTTCTTCGCGTCAGCGCCGGTAAATGGCTGGCAGCGATCCACGGTATTTTTCTGGCGCTGGTCGTCATCAATCTGGTTGCCGGTTTCCAGATCCTCGGCACGCTGATGTCAGTCGGTTTAATGATGTTGCCTGCCGCCAGCGCACGCTTCTGGGCGCGCGATTTACCGCATACCTTACTGAGTGCCATGATCATTGGTGTCATCGCCAGCGTGGTAGGGCTGATCTGGTCTTATTACGCGTCGTTGCCGGCAGGACCGGCGATTGTGCTTAGCGCGACCGTTATTTTCTTCATTTCAGTTTTATTTGGAAAGCGTGGCGGGATGTTAACGGCCTCGCGTTGTTAAGAAGTACCACTATTAAGGGGACATGATGAAAGTATTACCTGTATCACTCGCAGTAGCTGCCCTGCTGTCGAGCCCGCTGGCGATGGCGAAAACCGTCGACGCGGTAGCCAGTTTTTCTATTCTGGGTGACATCGTTCAGGAAGTGGGGGGCGAACACGTCAAAGTAACGACGTTAGTCGGGCCGGATGGTGATCCGCACAGTTTTGAACCTTCACCAAAAGACAGCAAAGCCATCAATGCGTCTGACGTTGTGTTTGTCAGCGGTTTGGGGCTGGAAGGATGGATTGATCGACTTGTGAAAGCTTCCGGCTACAAAGGCCATCTGGTAACGGCATCTGAAGGCGTTAATTCCCGCAAGATGGAAGAAGACGGCAAGCAAATCACCGATCCTCATGCCTGGAACAGCATGGCGAACGGGGTGATTTACGCGACCAATGTGATGAATGCGTTAATCAAAGCCGATCCGGAAGATGCGGATTATTTCCGCCAGCGCGGCACGGCTTACATTGAGCAGTTACAAAAGCTGGATGCCTGGGCGAAAACGGAATTCACCGGTATCCCTCAGTCAAAACGTAAAGTGCTGACCAGTCATGACGCATTCGGTTATTTCGGTCAGGAATATAACGTCAGCTTTATGGCACCGGTCGGTTTTTCTACCGAAGCGGAAGCCAGCGCCAGTGGTGTGGCTTCACTGATTAAGCAGATTAAAGAAGAGAAAGTGAAAACTTACTTCATCGAGAACCAAACCGATCCACGTCTGGTTAAGCAGATTGCTGCTGCCAGCGGGGCGCAACCGGGTGGAGAGTTGTATCCGGAAGCATTGTCAGGCCCGCAAGGTCCGGCAACGACTTATGTGAAAGCTTTCAAGCATAACGTTGAGACGATTGTCGCCAGCATGAAATAAGATTTCCCTCCTCACGGTTATGCTGTGGGGAGGTTTACATCATGTCTTAATCATAGAAAAAGCCCCGTCGGGCAAGCGGCGGGGCTTTTGTTTTTATGGGTAAACGGGCCAGCAGAAAATATTAACGTTTCTTCTTCTTACCCTGTACCGCTTTGAAGCGTGGATTACTTTTACAAATCACATAAATCCGGCCTTTACGACGGACTACGCGGCAATCCGGATGTCGGTTTTTCGCTGAACGTAATGAACTGAGAACCTGCATTTCATTTTCCCTGGAGTTGTTTATTTCTTACCGAGGAAGCTGCCAAAGCGCTGATTGAATCGCGCGGTGCTGCCTTCTTTGGAATACTCTTTCTGCTTGCCGGTGTAATACGGATGTGACGCTGAAGAGACTTCGATAGTCACATACGGATAAGTTGCGCCTTCCAGCTCAATGGTCCGGTCAGTAGAAATGGTTGAGCCGACTTTGAAGTATTCGTCTGCGCTGGTGTCGTGAAAAACCACGGTGCGATACGCAGGATGGATAGCGGGTTTCATAATGCCTCTAAGTGTTATGTTATACTATAACAATAAGTATGCACCCATCTGTTTTCCGGTTCAAGACTCAGGCGAAAAAAAAGGCCGCATAAGCGGCCTTTTCTGTGGAGCGGATCCTGTTACAGCGTCGGATGCTCTACTTTGTGGGTATGTTCGATGTCTTCGTTCTTCTTACCAAAGCGGCGGCGAACCACCACGAAGAAGACCGGAACAAAGAAGATCGCCAGCAGTGTTGCAGTGATCATCCCGCCCATTACGCCAGTACCTACGGCGTTCTGAGAACCGGAACCTGCACCGGAGCTGATAACCAGCGGCATTACACCGAGGATAAAGGCCAGTGAGGTCATCAGAATCGGACGCAGACGCATACGCACCGCTTCCAGCGTTGATTCGATGAGACCTTTACCTTCTTTATCCATCAGGTCTTTGGCGAATTCGACAATCAATATGGCGTTCTTCGCGGACAGCCCGATGGTGGTCAACAGACCTACCTGGAAGTAAACGTCGTTGCTCAGGCCGCGCATTGTTGCGGCCAGAAGAGCACCGACCACACCGAGCGGAACCACCAGCATAACCGAGAACGGTATAGACCAGCTTTCATACAACGCTGCCAGACACAGGAAGACGACAATCAGTGAGATGGCGTACAGCGCCGGCGCCTGGTTACCTGACAGACGTTCCTGATAAGACAAACCAGTCCAGTCAAAGCCGATGCCGTTTGGCAGTTTAGAAGCCAGAGACTCCATCATTGCCATCGCGTCACCACTACTTTTACCCGGTGCTGGCTGACCCAGAATTTCCATCGAAGGCAAACCGTTATAACGTTCCAGACGCGGTGAACCGTATTCCCATTTCGCGCTCGAGAACGCGGAGAACGGTACCATCTGGCCTGCGCTGCCACGAACATACAGATTATTAATATCTGAAGGCAGCATGCGGTATTTGTTTTCAGCCTGCACGTACACCTTCTTCACACGACCACGGTCGATGAAGTCGTTGACGTAGCTACCACCAATCGACGCACCTAGTGTGGTGTTGATGTCGGAAATTGAAACGCCAAGAGCCGTTGCTTTTTCCTGATCAATTTCGATTTTGAACTGTGGTGTATCTTCCAGACCGTTTGGACGAACCTGAGTCAGCAAGTCTGGATGTTGAGCAACCATGCCCAGCAACTGGTTACGTGCCTGTGTCAGTTTGTCATGCCCAAGGTTAGCCTGGTCAATCAGCTGGAAGTCGAAGCCTGTTGCCGTACCTAACTCAACAATTGCCGGTAAGTTGAACGGGAACACCAGTGCATCTTTGATGGTACTGAAAGCATGCATTGCACGGCCTGCGATAGCCGGAACTTTGTTTTCAGCGCCGCCACGTTCAGACCAGTCTTTCAGACTGATAAACGCGATACCGGTGTTCTGCCCACGACCCGCAAAACCAAAGCCGTTAACGGTAAACACGGAGTTCACGTTGGCTTTTTCTTTGGTCAGATAGTAGTCGCTGACTTCATCAAGCACTTTCTGCGTACGTTCCTGCGTCGCACCTGCTGGCAACTGCGCCATGGTCAGGAATACGCCCTGGTCTTCTTCCGGCAGGAAGGAGGTTGGCAGGCGAATAAACAGGAACGCCATGCCGACAACGATCAGCAGATAAATCACCAGATAACGACCTGTGCTGCGCAGAATGTTGCCTACGCTGTCGGTGTAGTGGTGCGTGCTTTGCTCAAATTTCTTGTTAAACCAGCCGAAGAAACCTTTCTTCTCGTGATGCTCGCCTTTGGCAACCGGCTTAAGCATGGTCGCACACAGCGCAGGCGTCAGGATCATCGCCACCAGAACAGACAACACCATGGCCGAAACGATAGTGATGGAGAACTGACGGTAGATAACACCGGTAGAACCGCCGAAGAAGGCCATCGGGATGAATACTGCGGACAGTACCATCGCGATACCGACCAGAGCACCCTGGATTTGCTCCATGGATTTCTTGGTGGCTTCTTTTGGCGGCAGGCCGTCTTCGACCATTACACGCTCGACGTTTTCTACCACCACGATGGCATCATCGACGAGCAAGCCTATCGCAAGCACCATCCCGAACATCGTCAGCGTGTTTATCGAGTATCCGAATGCTGCCAGAATCGCAAACGTACCGAGCAATACGACCGGAACCGCAATGGTTGGGATCAGCGTTGCGCGGAAGTTTTGCAGGAACAGGAACATAACGAGGAACACCAGAACGATAGCTTCGAACAGTGTTTTACCCACTTCCTTGATCGAGATTTTAACGAACGGCGTTGTATCGTACGGATAAACGACTTCCAGGCCAGCCGGGAAGAATGGCTGAAGCTTAGCCAGCGTTGCCTTGACCGATGCTGCTGTATCAAGGGCGTTAGCGCCGGTCGCCAGTTTGATCCCTAAACCAGATGCAGGTTGTCCGTTGAAGCGGGCAATAACATCGTAGTTTTCACCACCGAGTTCAATTTTTGCCACATCTTTCAGACGTACCTGAGAGCCATCCTGATTCACTTTCAGAATGATTTTGCCGAACTCATCAGCGGACTTCAGACGCGTCTGCGCCACGATAGAGGAGTTCAGTTGCTGGCCCGGAACCGGTGGTGTACCACCGAGCTGGCCTGCGGCAATCTGGTTGTTCTGAATTTTGATTGCGTTGATGACATCAACCGGCGTCAGCTGGAAGTTGTTCAGTTTGTTCGGATCCATCCAGATACGCATCGCGTACTGGGCACCAAACAGCTGAACGTCACCCACACCGGCGGTACGGCTCACCGGGTCTTTGATGTTCGAACCGACGTAGTCGGCGATGTCATCCTGGGTCATCGTACCGTTGTTGGAGATAAAGCCCGCTACCATGAGGAAGCTGCTGCTCGATTTCTCAACGGAGATACCCTGTTGCTGAACTTCCTGCGGCAGCAACGGTGTTGCCAGCTGCAGTTTGTTCTGTACCTGAACCTGCGCGATATCCGCGTCGGTTCCAGAAGCAAAGGTCAGGGTGATCTGAACCGTACCAGAAGAGTCACTGGTCGACGACATGTACATCATGTTGTCGATACCGTTCATGTTCTGTTCGATAACCTGCGTGACCGTATCCTGTACCGTCTGCGCATCCGCACCCGGGTAAGTTGCGGTCAGCTGGATAGCCGGTGGCGCAACGGTTGGATACTGTGCAATAGGCAATTTAAGAATTGCCAGTGCCCCCGCCAACATGATGATGATGGCGATCACCCATGCAAAGATGGGACGATCTATAAAAAACTTAGCCATGAATTACCGGCTCCTATTAAGACTTCGTCGCTGTAGCGGGTGCTGCTGCGTTTTGATCAACTTCCTGTGCAGTAACCGGTACGCCTGGCTTAATTTTTTGCAGACCTGTCACGATAACTTTATCGCCACTTTTCAGGCCATCGGTCACGACCCATTTGTCGCCGATTGCCTGCGTTGTGGTGACAGTGCGAAGTTCAACTTTATTGTCAGCACCTACCACCATCGCTGTCGCATCACCGCGTGGGTTACGGGTGATACCTTGCTGAGGAACCAGCAGAGCGTTGTTGTTTACCCCTTCATCAAGACGTGCGCGCACGAACATGCCCGGCAGCAACGAACCTTGTGGGTTAGGGAAAATGGCACGCAATGTAATGGAGCCCGTCGTTTCATCAACCGTCACATCAGAGAATTCTAATGTACCCGCCTGCGTATATTCTTTACCGTTATCCAACAGCAGCTTGACCTGTGCTTTACCGTCCACCTGTTTCAGGGAACCATCGGCCAGTTCTTCTTTCAGACGCAGGAAGTCATTGCTCGACTGGGTCACGTCAACATAGATAGGATCCAGTTGCTGCACGGTCGCCATCGCGTTTGTCTGGCCGGTAGAGACCAGCGCGCCTTCGGTCACAGAGGAAATACCAATACGTCCGCTGATAGGGGAGGTCACTTTGGTGTAAGCCAGATTGATACGCGCCGTTTCAACAGCCGCTTTGGCTGTCACAACAGCTGCATCGGCCTGCGCTGCGGTCGCTACAGCAGTATCGTAATCTTGCTTACTGATGTAGTTGGTGCCGAGCAGAGGTTTGTAACGGGTCACGGTAAGACGAGAAATTTGCGCATTAGCCTGCGCTTTTACCAGATCGCCTTTAGCGCTGTCATACGCGGCCTGATAAGTGGCTGGATCAATTTGATATAAAGAGGTCCCGGCTTTAATTTCGCTGCCTTCAACGAAGTTTCGTTTCAGAATGATGCCGCCAACCTGCGGACGTACTTCAGCGATACGGAAAGAAGCAGTACGGCCAGGAAGTTCGGTAGTCACATTAAGCGGTTCTGTTTTCAGTGTAACGACGCCTACCTGAGGGGCTTGCGGCGCACCTTGCTGGGCGTCTTTATCGTTACATCCTGTAAGTGCTAAACTTCCGGATAGCATCAGAACTACCGCCAGAGGCGTTAACCCTCTGTTTTTGTTCATAAATAAACCTCAAGTGTCCGATTTCAAATTGTCCAATGGATCACAAGACTTAAAATCCATTGCTGCGCTCTTAGTATGTGCATGCTATGTTACATACATTCAAGAATGTATGTAAATCAAACTCCCCTGAAAGATAACCCTATGGCACGAAAAACCAAATCACAGGCGCTCGAAACCAGACAACACATACTGGATGCGGCTGTGCGTGAGTTTTCTGCCCGGGGAGTATCGTCGACATCACTGACTGATATTGCGAATGCAGCCGGTGTGACGCGGGGCGCAATTTATTGGCATTTCAGGAACAAAGTGGAACTGTTTAACGCGATTTGGGAGGCCTACGAGTCCCAGATTAAAGTACTCGAACTAGAGTATCAGACAAAGTTTCCGAATAATCCACTGCGTATTTTGCGTGAAATCCTGATTTACATTCTGGTCGCCACGGTCACTGATCCTCAGCGTAAGGCATTGATGGAAATTATATTCCATAAATGTGAATTTGTTGGGGAGATGACGTCCGTTCACGAGGCCAGGAAATCCCTCTATATGGAAGGATACGGTAAAATTGAACGTATTCTTGAGAGATGTATTAAAGAAAAACAATTACCTGTCACGCTGGATACCCGTCAGGCCGCCGTTATTTTGCGTGCTTATCTGACCGGGCTGATGGAAAACTGGTTGTTTATCCCCGAAAGCTTTGATTTACAAAGTAATGCTGAGCGGTTTGTGGACACCTATCTCGACATGCTCCGCCACTCCTCTTTCCTGGTTCTCCCGCCCAAAACCGTGTAATCGTTTCCTCCTAATTAATAAGTCTGCAATCTTTATTGACCCTTCCGCCCTGAAATTACACTTTCTAATGTTGTATTCAGATACGCTTTTCTCCTTCCTTTAAAGTCGAACGCTGCTATTGTCATCTTCATATTATTCATTCGGCAAATGAGTTGAAGCTGACGTATGTTTATCCGGTGTATGACCGTTCCTTCAGATAACGTTTCTGACCTGAAAAGAAATGGGATTTGGCGTGTTTTCGCGCTCGTGATTTATCTCTCATTATTGATATTTTCCCTTCCCGGTCACGCCGCCAGCAACGATATTCCGACCCGCAATGAAGTCCAAAATCAGCTTGATGCGTTAAACCGGCAGAAGAACCTGACGCCGGTAGATAAATTGTCGCAGCAGGATTTGATTCACACGCTGGAATATCTGGATGCGTTAGATCGCGTTAAACAGGATGTTACTCAGCTTCATCAGCAGGTTGCCGAAGCGCCGCAGAAACTGCGTGTGGCGATGGACGGGCTCGATCAGTTAAAGAACAGCACCAAAGATGACGTGGATAAAGCGCAGCTTTCCGCGTTGTCACTGCGTCAGCTGGAGAATCGCCTCAACGATACGCTCGATGATCTCCAGTCCTCTCAGGAAGATTTGTCGACGTTCAACACCCAGCTGATTTCGCTGCAAACCCAGCCCGAACGCGTGCAGAACGCGATGTACAGCTATTCTCTGGCGATTCAGAAAATCCGTAATCAGCTCAACGGAATGTCGCCGGGGCAACAGGATCTTCGCAATACACAACAAACGATGCTGGTGACGCAGCAGGCGCTGCTCAGCGCGCAGATTGATTTACAGCGCAAAAGCCTCGAGGCCAACACCACGTTGCAGGATTTACTGCAAAAGCAACGTGACTACACCAACGCACACATAAATCAGCTCGAACATACCGCGCAGTTATTGCAGGAAGTGGTGAATGGCAAGCGGCTGATTTTGTCCGAGCGGACGGCGAAAGAAGCACAGACGCCGGACGATACCTCGAACATTCAGAACGACCCGCTGGTGGCGCAGGAGCTGGGAATTAACCGCAAGCTCAGCGAACGTCTGATTGCCGCTACGGAAGAGGGCAACCAGCTGGTTCAGAAAAATATCACGGTAAAAAACTGGCTCGACCGTTCTGCGCAGGCCGAACATGATCTTAAAGAGCAAATTACCGTGCTGAAAGGCAGCTTATTGCTTTCGCGGATCCTGTATCAGCAACAGCAAAATACCATTCCGCCCTCCGGTCTGATCACCGACATGAGGGCGCACATAGCCGATTTACGTCTCGAACAGTTCACTATTAATCAGCAGCGTGACGCGTTATTCCAGGGCGACAGCTACATTCAGGGCGTCGTCGCCACCAGCAAAGAAAACATTAACGAAGATATCAGCGACGCGCTCGATCAGATTGTGGACATGCGCCGTGAACTGCTCGATCAGCTGAATAAACAACTCGGTAATCAGCTGTCTCTGGCAATCAATTTGCAGATTAACCAGCAGCAACTGATAAGTATTAATCAGTCGCTGACCGAAACGCTGACGCAGCAGATTTTCTGGGTGAGCAGCAATAAACCGATGAACTGGGAATTCATAAAGTCGTTGCCTGACGATGTGAAAAACCAGCTGAGCAGCCTGAGTTTTAATTTCCCGCGCGGCGAACTGATGATGGGCGCGCTGCATTCATTGCCCGCTACGATCCCGGTTTTACTGGTCATTTTGCTTTTGCTCTGGCGAAGGAAATACATCAACCAGCGCATCGAATCACTGAGCAACGATGTTGGCCAGCTCAAGCACGACAGCCAGCTGCACACGCCGCAGGCACTGATCCTTCTGGCGCTTAACGTGTTGCCGGGTGTGTTTCTGACGCTGGGTGTCGGCTACTGGCTTTCACAATGCGATATCGATTCGAGTGATTTTTTATGGACGCTGGCGCAGCGTCTGGCCGTTTTCCAGTTTGTGATGGGCTTCTGTTACCGGATGCTCAAACCGGGCGGCATTAATGAACGCCACTTTAATACGCCGGTTGCCACGTGCGCACATTACCGGCGTTCGGTGATCCGCCTGAGCCTGGTGATGTTACCGCTGATCTTCTGGTCGGTACGCGGTGAAAAAGCGCCGCTGGGGCTGGTGGACGACATCATCGGGCAGATAGTGATATTCCTGACCTTGCTGGCGCTGAGCGTGCTGGTCTTCCCGATTGCCCGCGACGGCTGGCGTGAAAAAGATTCTCACAGCATCCGTCTCGTGATGGTCACGGCTATTGCGTTGGCACCGGTTTTCCTGACCGGGCTGGTGGTCACCGGTTACTTCTACACCACGCTGCGTCTGGCGGGGCGCTGGATTGACAGCCTTTATCTGCTGATTTTCTGGAACATCATGTATCTCACGGCGCTGCGCGGGCTCAGCGTGGCGGCTCGACGGCTGGCTTATCGCCGTGCGCTGGCAAGGCGGCAGACTGCCGTTGCGAAAGAGGGCGCGGAAGGGAATGAACCGGTAGAAGAAGAACCGCCGCTTGGGTTAGATCAGATTAACCAGCAGTCTTTGCGGCTGACCACCATGGTGTTGTTCTTCATCTTCGCCACCGTGTTTTACTGGATTTGGTCTGATTTGCTGACGGTGATTTCATATCTCGACAGCATTTCGCTGTGGCATTACTCCGGCACAGTGGCCGGAACCGTGACGCAACAGACGGTCACGCTGGGGAATTTACTGCTTGGATTCCTGGCGGTGATTGTGGCGTATGTTTTAACGCGCAACTTGCCGGGGTTGCTGGAAGTTGTGGTGCTTTCGCGCCTGCAACTGCGGCAGGGGACGTCGTACGCCATCACCACGATCCTGACCTATTCGATTACGGTGATTGGCGCGATAACTGCACTCGGATCGCTCGGCGTTTCGTGGGACAAATTACAGTGGCTGGTGGCGGCGCTGTCGGTCGGGCTGGGCTTTGGTTTGCAGGAGATTTTTGCCAACTTCGTATCGGGTCTGATCATATTGTTTGAACGCCCGGTACGTATCGGCGATACCGTCACCATCGGTACGTTCTCGGGTACGGTCAGCCGCATCCGTATCCGCGCGACGACTATTATCGACTTTGACCGCAAAGAAGTGATCATCCCGAATAAAGCGTTTGTTACCGAGCGGCTGATCAACTGGTCGCTGAGCGACACCGTGACCCGCGTGCTGATCAAAATCGGTGTGGCTTACGGATCCGATCTCGACAAAGTGAAAGAGATCTTATTGCAGGCGGCGCATGAGAATCCGCGCGTGATGAGTGATCCTTCGCCACTGGTGTTCTTCCTGAATTTCGGTGCCAGCACGCTTGATCACGAACTGCGGGTTTATGTCCGTGAACTGGGGGACCGCAGCTATACCGTCGATGAACTCAACCGCAGCATTGATAAACTTTGCCGCGAAAACGACATCAATATCGCCTTCAATCAGCTGGAAGTGTATTTGCATAACCAGGACGGGAACGAAGTGCAGGAAGTGAAGCGATCGCTGAGACAGCCGGGAGATGAACCGGACGCGCTGCCACAGGGCTGATTACCGCCGGACAATTCAGGGGAAAGCGACGGGTTCCCCTGAAACAGGCAGCCGGAAGGCTTAGAGATAACTGATAGAAAGCGTGTTTTTGCTGTTTTTCAGCTTTTCCTGATAATCGCGCTGAACGATTTCCAGTGCTGCAAGAGCCGTCTCGGGCGCTATTTCATTGCACTCAAGCAGGTAAATCAGATCGACAGCAAGCTGAAGTTCGGGGGGCGCATTTTCTACTGACATATTGGCCAACATTATTAGAAGCAGGTTTTGGACTTATCATTATAGATAAGAAAAGGCGGGCCCTGAATGCCGGATTCAAAAAATGTGATAAAGATTCAAAAACCTTTTTCCTGACGCTCGATTTGTCTCTCAATTTTAGCCAGCGCCTGACGACAACGCATCAGACGGCCTTCCAGCGCAGCCAGTTCTTTCTGTACCCGCTGCTGATCGGCGAAAGTCGCCAGTTGTCCGAGTGTCGTTTCCCGATCTTCAATCATGGCCACCAGACGGCGCTCAAACTGCTGAGTTTCCGCCAGTCGCGTATAATTATCATGGCTTTTGCGTTCCGGCGTCTGGTGCGTTTTCCGTAATGTTTGCGTCGCCAGTTCACGCTGCATGGCGGTAATTTGCGCCACCAGTCGTTCGGCAATAAAAGCCACCTGCGCCGAACGTTTTTCGACAACTTCCTGATTCAGTTGCTGCAAATTGATTTTGATTTCAGCCAGATAATCCCGCAGACGGGTGCCTTTGGTTGAAAACAGGGCGACATCAAAGCGCGCCTGAGAAGCCGACACGTGGGCAATCGGCTCAATTTCCCGCGCCAGCGTTTCTATCTGCTGATCAAGGACATGTAAAATTCGTTCTGTGCTCACGGCGACTCTCCTTGGATGACGCGCCTAGCTTACCTGTAACCCCCGGCGATACAAGTCTCACCCGGATATGACAGCCATCTCACACTTGTTTACACTGGGACACATCTTTCCTCATCCTAGAACCTGAACCTGTCCATGAAACGTATTCTGTTGATTATCGCTGGCTGGATATGTGTCGTGCTGGCCACGCTGGGTGTCGTCCTGCCGTTGCTACCAACGACGCCTTTTTTGCTGCTCGCCGCCTGGTGTTTCGCCCGATCATCGCCACGTTTCCACCAGTGGTTACTCTATCGTTCATGGTTTGGTGGTTACCTTCGACACTGGCAGCAACATCGTGCGTTGCCAAAAGGGGCAAAACCCAAAGCAGTGATCCTGATCGCAGTGACTTTCGCCATTTCGATTTATTTTGTCCCGCTATTATGGGTACGTATTTTATTGGTCTGCATGATGTTTATGTTGCTGATCATGATGTGGCGATTACCAGTGGTTGACCTTGAGCAATAAAAAAGGTGATCATGTCCGGCTGCGGGTTGCTTTTTAAAGCAGCTTTGCATAGATTTGGGCATCTCGTACGTCGGTGCGCTCCCAATTTCCTTCCTTAAACGGCATGCTTTATATGAGCGTGACGGGGGACATTTGACCGCCCGCGTTTAAGTATGAACAGCAGCTTTATCAGGCAATTAACATTATGACCGCTACCGCACAGCAGCTACAGTTTATTAAAGACAGTATTAAAACCATCCCTGACTATCCTAAGCCAGGCATACTGTTCCGTGACGTCACCAGCTTGCTGGAAGACCCGAAAGCTTATGCTGCAAGCATTCAGTTACTGGCCGATCGTTACCGCGACGCCGGTGTGACCAAAGTGGTCGGCACCGAAGCTCGGGGTTTCCTGTTTGGCGCACCGGTTGCCCTGGTTCTGGGCGTGGGTTTTGTCCCCGTTCGCAAGCCAGGCAAATTACCGCGTGAAACTATCAGCGAAACGTATGATCTTGAATACGGTACTGACAGCCTTGAAATCCACGTTGATGCCATTCAACCTGGCGAAAAAATTCTGGTGATCGACGATTTGCTGGCAACAGGTGGCACGATTGAAGCCACCGCGAAACTGATCCGCCGTCTGGGTGGGGAAGTGACCGACGCCGCATTCATCATCAACCTGCCGGAACTCGGCGGTGAGAAACGCCTCAACGATTTAAGCATCAACTGCTACAGCCTGGTTTCTTTCGACGGGCATTGATCCAGACAAGCCTCGCCTGCTCAGGCGAGGCTGTGATAGCATTGCCTTCATGATCCCCTGACTTTCCCGGTATTAATGAGCTATCAGGTTCTTGCCCGTAAGTGGCGCCCCCAAACTTTTGCCGACGTCGTCGGACAGGAACATGTGCTGACCGCACTGGCTAATGGCCTGTCGCTCGGGCGCATCCATCACGCTTACCTGTTTTCCGGTACCCGCGGCGTGGGGAAAACCACTATTGCCCGCTTGCTGGCGAAAGGGCTTAACTGCGAAACGGGCATCACGTCCACACCTTGTGGCGTTTGTGATAACTGCCGCGAAATCGAGCAGGGCCGTTTTGTTGACCTGATCGAAATCGACGCTGCTTCCCGCACCAAAGTTGAAGATACACGCGAATTGCTTGATAACGTGCAATACGCACCGGCCCGTGGCCGCTTCAAAGTTTACCTGATTGACGAAGTCCACATGCTCTCGCGCCACAGCTTTAATGCGCTGTTGAAGACGCTCGAAGAGCCGCCGGAGCACGTGAAATTCCTGCTGGCGACCACCGATCCGCAAAAATTACCGGTCACGATTTTATCGCGTTGTTTGCAGTTCCATCTTAAGGCGCTGGACGCTGAACAGATCCGCAAACAGCTCGAACACGTTTTAACTGAAGAAACCATCACGACTGAACCGCGTGCGCTTCAGCTGCTTTCCCGCGCGGCGGACGGCAGTATGCGTGATGCGCTGAGCCTTACCGACCAGGCGATTGCCATGGGGCAGGGCGCGGTGACGACAGAAACCGTGGCGCAGATGCTCGGTACGCTTGACGACGAACAGCCGCTGGCCATGCTTGAAGCGCTGGTCAGTGCGGACGGTGGCCAGATGATGGCGCAGGTGGAACAGGCCGCATCGCGCGGTGTGGACTGGGAAAATCTGCTGGTGGAAACGCTGGCATTGCTGCACCGCATTGCGATGGTTCAGCTGTTGCCTTCCGTCCTCGACAACCATTACGCCGCGATCGAACAGCGTTTGCGTGAGCTGGCGCGGGTGATTCCGCCAGCCGACGTCCAGCTTTACTACCAGACATTACTGATTGGCCGCAAAGAGCTGGCGTATGCGCCGGACAAACGCATGGGCGTTGAAATGACGTTGCTGCGCGCGCTGGCCTTCCATCCGAAAGTGATTATTGCAGAACCGGCGCCTCAGCCGGTGGCACCTGCAGCGTACGTTCCACCACTGGCACCGGCGCAGTCTGCCGCGCCGTACAATGCGCCTCAGGCTCCACAGAATTATTCGTCACCGCCGCCGCAGGGCAATGCGGAACCGGCGCAGATGCCGGACACCACCGCCCAGCTTTTGCAGGCGCGAACTCAGTTGCTTAGGCAAGGGAGTACCACCCCAAAAAAAGCTGAGCCGGCAGCGCCAGGAAAAGCGCGGCCGGCAAATTCAGCACTGGAGCGCCTCGCTTCGGTGACTGAACGTGCGCAGACCATGGCCAGCGTGAAGAAAGAACCCGCTGCGCCGGTAAAAGAAGAAGCGTACCGCTGGGTTGCGCAGAACGAGCCGGAAGAAGCGCCGGAACCGGTCGCCACGCCAAAAGCATTACGTGCCGCGCTTGAACATGAAAAATCGCCGGAACTGGCTTCGCGCCTCGCCGAAGAAGCTATTGAACGTGACGCATGGGCCGCTCAGATTAGCCAGATGCCAATGCCAAAACTGGTACAGCAGCTGGCACTGAATGCATTTTGTGAGCAACCCGAGCCGGGCAAAATTTGCCTGCATCTGCGTTCATCGCAAAAGCACCTGAATTCGCCGTCGGCGCAGAAAGTACTGTCGGATGCCTTATCGGCACTGCATCAGACTCCGGTTGAACTGACCGTGGTGGAAGATGATAATCTGGCGGTGAAAACGCCGCTGGAATGGCGTCAGGCCATTTATGAAGAAAAGCTGGCGCAGGCGCGTCAGTCTATTATTGCGGATAACAACATTCAGACTTTGCGTCGTTTCTTCGATGCAGAGCTGGATGAAGAAAGTATTCGCCCTATTTAAACGCCGCGGTTGTGACGCGGCCATTGCTGAGAGAGAAGACTATGTTTGGAAAAGGCGGCATTGGTAACCTGATGAAACAGGCCCAGCAAATGCAGGAAAAAATGCAACAAGCTCAGGCGGAAATCGCTCAGCTGGAAGTCACCGGTGAATCAGGCGCTGGTCTGGTGAAAATCACCATCAACGGTGCGCACAACGTGCGTCGCGTTGAAATCGATCCAAGCCTGCTGGAAGACGATAAAGACATGCTGGAAGATCTGATCGCTGCGGCGTTCAACGATGCAGCCCGTCGTATCGACGAAACTCAGAAAGAAAAAATGGCAGCCGTGTCTGGCGGCATGCAATTGCCACCAGGCTTTAAGATGCCATTCTGATGCAAACCAGCCCTCTCCTTGAATCTTTAATGGAGGCGTTGCGTTGCCTGCCGGGCGTTGGCCCGAAGTCAGCGCAGCGTATGGCATTCCAGCTGCTGCAACGCGATCGCAGCGGCGGAATGCGGCTGGCGCAGTCTTTAACGCGCGCTATGTCTGAAATCGGTCACTGTGCCGATTGCCGTACTTTTACCGAGCAGGAAATCTGTACGATTTGCGCCAATCCACGGCGTAAAGAGAACGGTCAGATTTGCGTGGTCGAAAGCCCAGCGGACATTCACGCGATAGAACAAACCGGTCAGTTTTCCGGTCGCTATTTTGTGCTGATGGGCCACCTGTCACCGCTGGATGGCATCGGGCCGGACGATATTGGTTTAGGCCGTCTGGAAGAGCGTCTGGAGAGTGAGAACATCCAGGAAGTGATTCTGGCGACTAACCCGACGGTTGAAGGTGAAGCGACCGCTAACTACATCGCAGAAATGTGCGGCCAGTATGGCGTGCTGGCGAGCCGTATCGCGCACGGTGTGCCGGTCGGTGGCGAGCTGGATATGGTTGACGGCACCACGCTGTCGCATTCTCTCGCCGGGCGCAATCCCTTCCGGTTCTGACTGTTATCGCCGGGCGTACCTTGCTGCGCCCGGCTTTATTTCTGCTATCCCTCTGCATTTCTTCTTAAAAATTTCCCCTTATGCTTGAAAACTCCGGCCCATAACCCCACTTACTCCTCAACGTCTGATTTGGTCACTAACAGTATCTGGATTGAGGTAATTTGATGAGTATGAAAGGACAAGAGACACGCGGGTTCCAGTCTGAAGTAAAACAACTGCTTCATCTGATGATCCATTCTCTGTATTCAAACAAAGAAATTTTCCTGCGCGAGTTAATCTCTAACGCTTCCGATGCCGCAGACAAACTGCGCTTTCGCGCGCTGTCTACGCCTGAACTGTATGAAGGCGACGGCGAGCTGCATGTGCGTCTGGCGTTTGATAAAGAAAAACGCACCCTGACGCTGAGCGATAACGGCATCGGGATGACCCGCGATGAAGTCATCGACAACCTCGGGACTATCGCGAAATCCGGCACCAAGGCTTTCCTGCAATCTGTCGGCTCAGAACAGGCTAAAGACAGCCAGCTGATCGGCCAGTTTGGTGTGGGCTTCTACTCTGCCTTCATCGTGGCTGACAAAGTGACCGTGCGTACCCGTGCGGCGGGCGCCAGCGCTGAGGAAGGCGTGTTCTGGGAATCCGCCGGTGAAGGCGAGTACACCCTGGCTGATATCGAAAAAGCCGATCGCGGGACCGAAATTACCCTGCACCTGCGTGAAGACCAGGACGAATTCCTGGATGACTGGCGCGTGCGTTCCATCATCAGCAAATATTCCGACCACATTGCGCTGCCGGTTGAAGTCGAAACCCGCAACGAAGAAGACGGCACCGTGACCTGGGAACAAATCAACAAAGCGCAGGCTTTGTGGACCCGCGGTAAATCGGAAGTGACCGACGAAGAATACAACGAATTCTACAAACACATTTCCCATGATTTCAGCGATCCGCTGAGCTGGAGCCATAACCGCGTTGAAGGTAAACAGGAATACACCAGCCTGTTGTACATCCCTTCGCAGGCACCGTGGGACATGTGGAACCGTGATCACAAACACGGCCTGAAACTCTATGTTCAGCGCGTGTTCATCATGGACGAAGCCGAGCAGTTCATGCCGAATTACCTGCGTTTCGTGCGGGGTCTGATAGATTCCAACGATCTGCCGCTGAACGTTTCGCGTGAAATTCTTCAGGATAGCCGTATTACCCAGAACCTGCGCAGCGCGCTGACCAAGCGTGTTCTGCAAATGCTGGAAAAACTGGCGAAAGAGGACAACGAGAAATATCTGCAATTCTGGAAACAGTTTGGTCTGGTATTGAAAGAAGGCCCGGCAGAAGACGGCGCGAACAAAGAAACCATCGCCAAACTGCTGCGTTTCGCCAGCACCCGCAACGACAACAGCGCGCAAACACTGTCGCTGGAAGAGTATGTGGCGAACATGGTGGAAGGTCAGGACAAGATTTATTACATCACCGCTGACAGCTATGCCGCGGCGAAGAGCAGCCCGCATCTGGAACTGTTCCGCAAAAAAGGCATTGAAGTTCTGCTGCTGTCTGACCGCATCGACGAATGGATGATGAGTTATCTGACTGAGTTCGATGGCAAAACCTTCCAGTCCGTCAGCAAAGCCGACGACACGCTGGACAAACTGGCTGACGAAAGCGAAGAGCAGAAAGAAGCTGAGAAAGCGCTGGAGCCGTTCGTTGAACGTGTGAAAACGCTGCTGGGCGATCGCGTGAAAGAAGTGCGTCTGACGCACCGTCTGACCGACACGCCAGCCATCGTCACCACCGGCGCGGACGAAATGACCACGCAGATGGCGAAACTGTTTGCCGCTGCGGGCCAGGACGCGCCTGAAGTGAAATACATCTTCGAGCTGAACCCTGAACACGCGCTGGTGAAACGGGCTTCTGACGTCACCGACGAAGCGCAGTTCAGCGAGTGGATCGAACTGCTGCTCGATCAGGCGCTGTTTGCTGAACGCGGTACGCTGGAAGATCCAAACCTGTTTATCCGCCGTATGAATACGCTGTTACAGGCGTAATCATCCGGTCTGTGTGAACAGAAACAAGAAGGGCGTCGCGCAAGCGATGCCCTTTTTTATGGGCGACATTTTGCCACCGGTCTGGTTTGCTTCTCCGGTTAATATGGGGTTTAACTCTCCTTCCCGAATGGCGTGTTCCTTGAGCAAAAGTGCTCAGAATGGTATGGTTGACCGTTTTTCGAGATTCATAAAAATTACATGCAAGGGGATTTACGCAATGCGTATCATTCTGCTGGGCGCTCCGGGCGCAGGTAAGGGTACTCAGGCTCAATTCATCATGGAGAAATTTGGTATTCCGCAAATTTCTACCGGTGATATGTTGCGCGCCGCTGTGAAGGCCGGAAGTGAGCTCGGCAAGAAAGCAAAAGAGATTATGGATGCCGGTAAACTGGTCACCGATGAACTGGTTATCGCACTGGTGAAAGAACGTATTCAGCAGGAAGACTGCCGCAACGGTTTCCTGTTAGACGGTTTCCCGCGCACGATCCCGCAGGCTGACGCCATGAAAGACGCAGGCATCAGCGTGGATTACGTGCTGGAATTCGATGTGCCGGACGAACTGATCGTTGACCGTATCGTTGGCCGTCGTGTACACCCTGGCTCTGGCCGTGTGTACCACATCCAGTACAACCCGCCGAAAGTTGAAGGCAAAGACGATGTCACTGGCGAAGAACTGATCACCCGTAAAGACGATCAGGAAGAAACCGTGCGTAAACGTCTGGTGGAATACCATGAGCTGACTGAGCCGCTGATTTCCTACTACAGCAAAGAAGCCGCTGCGGGTAACACCCAATACGTCAAAATCGACGGTACACAGCAGGTTTCAGCAGTACGTGATGAACTGGCTAAAATTTTAGGCTAATCCTCACAAGTTCTGCACTATCACGGGGTGACTTCGGTCGCCCCGTTTGTTTTTCTGGCATTCCATTTTCCCTGATACCCTAAATAATTCGAGTGGCAGGAAGGCGGCAAGCGAACGAGTCCCGATGAGCTTACTGAAGTAAGTGATTCGGGTGAGTGAACGTAGCCAACGCATCGGCCAATCGAAGTATGACGGGTATTAATAACAATTCGCATTGATAGCTAATGCCGTTGTTCCGATTGTCTTTGTTTTCGTTACAATGACGTGCGCCACTTTGCCACGTCTCAGTTAAACGGCGGCGCCCATCTTTTCACACTGGCTTCAGGGCCTTCAATTTAGGAAATTCCGCATGACGCAGACCAAATTCGGTGTCCTTCTGGTCAATCTCGGGACACCGGAAGCACCAACTCCGCAGGCCGTTAAAAAATATCTGGCTGAGTTTTTGAGTGATATCCGCGTTGTGGATACCCCACGTCTGCTGTGGTGGCCTATTCTGAATTTCGTGATTTTGCCCCTGCGTTCACCGCGCGTTTCTAAACTGTATAAAGCGGTCTGGATGGAAGAAGGTTCGCCTCTGATGGTGTTTAGCCGCCGTCAGCAAAAGGCACTGGCAGAACGTCTGCCGGGGACGCCAGTGGAACTGGCGATGAGTTATGGCAAGCCGGGCATGAAAGAGCCGATTGAAAAATTGCTGGCGCAGGGCGTAACGAAAATGGTGGTTCTGCCGCTGTACCCGCAATATTCCTGTTCCACCAGCGCGGCCGTATTTGACGGCGTGGCGCGTGTGCTGAAATCCCAGCGTCGCCTGCCTTCCCTGAGCTTTATCCGCGATTACGCCACGCATCCGGCGTACATTTCTGCGCTGAAAGCCAGCATCGAACGTTCATTTGCTCAGCATGGTGAGCCGGATCGTCTGGTATTGTCCTTCCACGGGATCCCGAAACGTTTTGTGGCGGAAGGTGATGATTATGAAAAACGCTGCCATGAAACGGCGCAGGCGCTGACCGAGGCGCTGCAACTGCCCGCCGGCAAAATTATGCTGACGTTCCAGTCGCGCTTTGGCCGCGAACCCTGGCTGACGCCGTATACCGATGAAACGCTGAAAGGCCTTCCGGCTCAGGGCGTTAAGCACATTCAGATTATCTGTCCAGGCTTTGCGGCGGACTGTCTGGAGACGCTGGAAGAAATCAAAGAAGAGAACCGTGAGATTTTTATTCATGCAGGCGGCGAGCGCTTCGAATATATTGACGCCTTAAACGACCAGCCCGAGCATATCGATTTGCTGCAACAGCTGGTCACTCAGCACTTCTGACTGAAGCCTGAGCTTTTTGAATTTCCCGAGAACAATGAATGAAATTTCCTGGTAAACGTAAGTCTAAACACTATTTTCCGGTCAGCGCACGTGACCCCTTATTGCGTGATTCCATGTTGCAGGAGATGCAGCCGGAATCAGAAGGCGGCGCGTCTTATATCGTGGGTATCGACCAGACCATGGTAGATATTGAAGCGCGCGTGGATGAAAATTTTGTGGCCCGCTACGGGCTGACGCCCGGCGAATCCAACATTCTGAATGATGATATGTCGGAAGCGCTTTATCAGGAACTGAGAAGTCATGATCTCATTTCTCATCAGTTTGCGGGCGGCACCGTGGGTAATACGTTGCACAACTATTCCGTACTGGCCGATGACCGTTCCGTCCTGCTCGGCGTGATGTGCAGCAACGTGAAGATTGGCGATTACGCCTACCGTTATCTGTGTAACACCTCCAGCCGTGTCGATCTCAATTACCTGCAAGGCGTTGACGGCGCAATTGGCCGCTGTTTCACGCTGATCAGCGATACCGGCGAACGCACTTTTGCCATCAGCCCGGGTAAAATGAACGAACTGCGTGCCTCAAGCGTGCCGGAAGAGGTCATTGCCGGGGCGTCCGCGCTGCTGCTGACGTCCTATCTGTTGCGCAGCAAACCCGGCGAACCGATGCCGGAAGCGACAATGCAGGCGATTGAATACGCGAAAAAACATCAGGTGCCGGTGGTCTTAACGCTCGGTACGCAATATGTCATTGCTGACGATCCGCAGGCCTGGCGTGATTTCCTGCGTGACCACGTTTCGATTCTGGCGATGAACGAAGACGAGGGTTTTGCGCTGACCGGCCTGAAAGACCCGCTGATGGCCGCCGACAAGGCGCTGGAGTGGGTGGATCTGGTGTTATGTACCGCCGGGCCAAACGGCTTATTTATGGCGAGTTATACCGAAGAGGAATTCAAACGCACTACGCAGCATCCGCTGCTGCCGGGCGCGATTGCCGAATTCAACCAGTATGAATTCAGCCGCGCAATGCGCCGCGACTGCTGCCAGCAGCCGATGAAAATTTATTCGCACATCGCGCCGTATATGGGCGGACCGGAAAAAATCATGAACACCAACGGGGCGGGCGATGGCGCATTATCGGCGTTGTTACATGACATCGCGGCGAACGGATTCCACCGCAGTTCGGTGCCCAACTCCAGCAAACATGCGCGTGAGTATCTTACCTATTCATCGCTGGCGCAGGTCTGTAAATACGCTAACCGTGTGAGCTATCAGGTACTGAACCAGCATTCACCGCGCCTGACGCGCGGCCTGCCGGAACGTGAAGACAGCCTCGAAGAGAGTTACTGGGAACGTTAAGTCAGTGTAACGGGGGGAACTCCCCCGTTACCGAACCTCTCGCCGCCTGAACCTGATTTCTGCCGGATGTTTTGGCCTGATAAAGCGCGTCGTCCACACGTTTAAACAGACGGGTAAAATCCTCTCCGGTTTCGTATTGCGCCACGCCAACGCTGACCGTAAGCGCCGGAAGATCCGGGCTGACCCTTTCTTCGACCGTTTTGCGCAAAGATTCCGCCACGTGCATCGCGCCTTCGAGACCCGTCAGCGGAAGCAAAATTAAAAACTCTTCACCTCCCCAGCGGAAAACCGTATCCGTTTCGCGGATCCCCGTTTCCAGCGTTCTGGCCAGCATCACCAGCGCATCGTCGCCTTTGTTATGTCCGTAACGATCGTTAATGGCTTTGAAATGGTCGGCATCCACCAGCATCAGGCTGAAATTGTGCGTTCTCTGCGGGTTCTGCGTGCGGGCATTTTCCACCAGCTGCATAAACTGGCGTCGGTTTCCCACGCCGGTCAGCGGATCCAGCAACGCCGCGCGCTCGAGTTCCTGCTCAAGGCGTTTCTGTTCAGTGATGTCGTGGATGATGCACAACATCAGCCGTGTGCCGTCCACCACCACCGGCCCGGCGTAAGTCTGAACATGGCGCAGATTTCCGTCTGCCAGTTTATGTACAAACGTCAGGGGCTTGTGGCCGCCGGGAAAGCGGGCAATTTCATGCATCACGGGCAACACGTCCTGGCCCATCGCATTGATTTCCCAGGTGTGTTTCATGCACATCTCATCGCGTGAATAGCCGTAAAACCGCGTGGCGGCCTGATTGGCATCGACAATCTGTCCGTTATTTTCAGGGGCGATCAGCAGCATCGGGGCGCTGTTGGTCTGGAAAAAGCGTTCATAGAAACCGCTTTCGTCACGACGGTAAGGCTTTGTTTCATCGGGGAAAGGATTAACCACTGGCACACTGGCAGACGAAGCGTACGAGCCTTCGAACACGATGGCCGGTTCCTGAATCCCGAATTTCGCGAGAGAAAGGCGGCAACTCAGCGGAAATGCGCGGCCTTCTTTATGGATGGTCCAGATTTCAACAATCTGATCGCCTTTCTTCAGATTGGGCAGATAGGCTTCGAGAGATTCCTGGGAATAAACAGAGAACTGGCCGTTGCGCAGGGGCCCCAAAAGGCTGTTGCCTGCCAGCTTTCTTGCCGCGGTATTGGCAAAAAGAATGTGCTGACTGTGCGCCGAAACGATCCAGACCGGCGTACTTAAAATGTTTAACGTTTCCAGATGGGATAACAACATTGCGCCTACCGATCACTATTTGGCATAAACACAGAATACAGAGAATTGATTTGAATTCGAATATTTTTATAGAAGGGAGTTAAAGGAAAAATGCGCAGAGGAAAAAGAGGCTCAGTCAGTGTACTGAGCCTCTGTTTTTTGCCCGATCAGATCGGGCAGAAAGGCCGTTTTTCTTCTTCAGTCATGATATCGATTTGCAGCATATCGATCATGCTGTTGGCAATTTCACGCTCGCCCATCACCACGCGGTCAGCGCCGCGCTCCATGATATACGTGACTTCGTCATCGTAATGCGCGCGGGCGATAATCTCGATATTCGGGCGTTTGGTTCGGGCAGATGCGACGATTTCACCGGCTTCATAACCGTTCGGAATCGTCACCAGCAGCCAGCGGGCACAATCAAGGCGCGCCAGATCCATAATTTCCTGATTGGCGGCATTCCCCAGCACCGTGCTGATCCCCTGTTCGCGCAAGGCTTCCACGCGTGGCCGGGAATTCTCGATGACCACCAGCGGAATTCCTGCAGCCTGAAGCTTCTCGCCAAGCAGGCTTCCCACGCGGCCATAACCGACCAGCAGGGCGTGATTGCACAGATCAAACGGGATCTGTTTTTCGTCTTCCACCGCTTCTTCAACACTCTGATCTTCGATGGTCTCGGTTTTTTCCAGATACTTTTCCAGCAAACTGAACAGCAGCGGGTTAAACATAATCGACAAGATTGCGCCCGCCAGAACCAGATTACGACCATGCTCAGACAGCAGCCCCAGCGAAATACCCAGACCGGCGAGGATAAATGCGAATTCACCGATCTGCGCCAGGCTGACTGAAATCGTCAGCGCCGTGCGCCGCGAATGCCCGAACATCTTCACCAGGAAGAAGGCGGCAATCGACTTGCCGAACACGATAATCGCCAGCGTAGCGACAACTGTCAGCGGTTCGCGCACCAGAATCATCGGGTCAAACAACATGCCCACCGACACAAAGAACAGAACCGCGAAAGCATCACGCAACGGCAAGGTATCGTGCGCGGCACGCTGGCTGAGTTCGGATTCGTTCAGCACCATCCCGGCGAAGAACGCGCCCAGTGCAAATGACACGTCGAAGAATTCGACCGCGCCGTAGGCGATGCCCAGCGCCAGTGCCAGAACCGACAGCGTGAACAGCTCGCGTGAACCGGTGCTGGCGGTTTTTGCCAGGATCCAGGGGACCACGCGGCGGCCGACAACCATCATCAGCACCATAAAGGCAATGACTTTGCCGATGGTAATCGCCAGTTCAGTCAGCAGGCCGGTAATGCTGGCGTGGTTGCTTTCGAGCATGCCGCTGAATGCCGGTAAAAGAACCAGCGTCAGCACCATCACCAGATCTTCAACAATCAGCCAGCCGATGGCGATTTGCCCGCGCTGACTTTCAATGAGTTGCCGTTCTTCCAGCGCACGCAGCAAAACCACGGTACTGGCGGTGGACAGACACAGCCCGAACACCAGACCGGTTGCAATGTCCCACCCGAGTAAACGCGATAAACCCATCCCAAGCAGCGTCGCTACCGCGATTTGCGCTACAGCGCCGGGAATGGCTATCGACTTTACCGCGAGTAAATCTTTCATGGAGAAATGCAAACCGACGCCAAACATCAGCAATATGACGCCGATTTCGGCCAGCTCCGGTGCAAGTGAAGTATCAGCAACAAAGCCCGGTGTAAAAGGCCCGGCCAGCACGCCTGCGGCGAGATAGCCAACCAGAGGGGATATTCGCAGGCGGTTGGCGAGCATTCCTAACAGGAAAGCGAGTACCAGACCGCCGACGATGGTAGTGATGAGAGGCGTAGAATGATGCATTCAGACTCCTTCTGGTTATGCATGGCACAAATGTGTTGCAGATTGTTTCTAAGTTTATGGTAAAAATCGTTTACGCGTTGGTATTTTTTGGCCTTTTTTGCGCTAAATGCCCGACAGACCGAAAAAAAAATTCGAACGGACGATTTAAATGGGTTTTCGCGGGCGAATCTCAAGAGGCAACGGCTTTTTTTGCTGCCGATAAATGATTATCGGCAGCGGAAGGGAATGCTTCAGGCTTGTTTACGTTCAATATTTGGCAGGAATGCGGTCAGTATCCCCAGCAATGGCAGGAAGGCACAAATTTGATAAACCAGCTCGATGCTGGTTCTGTCCGCCACATAGCCCAGCACCGCAGCGCCGAGGCCGCCCATGCCGAACGCCAGGCCAAAGAACAGCCCCGAAACCATACCGACTTTTCCCGGCATCAGTTCCTGGGCAAACACCAGAATCGCCGAAAATGCCGAGGCCAGAATCACGCCGATAATGACGCTCAGAACGCTGGTCCAAATCAGATTGGCGTGCGGCAAAAGCAGGGTAAATGGCGCGACGCCGAGAATTGACGCCCATATGACGTATTTGCGCCCAATCTTATCCCCAACCGGACCGCCGATAATGGTCCCGGCCGCCACAGCGAACAGGAAAACGAACAGATGGATTTGCGCGTTCTGCACTGAAACACCAAATTTATGAATCAGATAGAAGGTGTAGTAACTGCTCAGGCTGGTCAGGTAAAAATACTTCGAGAATACCAGCACCAGTAAAATCCCCAGCGACATCGCCACCGTTTTACGCGGCAATACGGTTACGGTATTTTTCACCGGCCCGCGCTTTTTCGCGATCAGATGCTGCTGGCGATACCACTTACTGATTTGCAGCAGAACGACAATGCCGAGCAGCGCCGCCAGAGAGAACCACGCGACGTTGCCTTTCCCGTAGGGCGCGATGATTAACGCCGCCAGCAACGGGCCGAGCGATGCCCCGAAATTACCGCCAACCTGGAACAACGATTGCGCCAGCCCATGACGTCCGCCGGAAGCCATACGCGCCACGCGTGACGATTCGGGATGGAACACCGACGAACCTGTACCGACCAGCGCGGCTGCCAGCAGTACAACCGGGAAACTTTGCGCCACGGCCAGTAACAGCAGGCCCGACAGCGTAAATCCCATGCCGATGGGCAGCGAATACGGCTGCGGATGTTTGTCGGTGTAATAGCCAATCAGCGGTTGCAGCAGCGACGCGGTAATCTGATACGTCAGCGTGATCAGGCCAATCTGAGTAAAACTGAGTGAGAATTCGTTTTGCAGCAACGGATAGATCGCCAGGATCAGCGACTGAATCATGTCATTAAGCAGATGAGAAACGCTGATCGCCGCCAGAATAGAAAACGCAGTCTTTTTGACTGCGTCTTTCTGCGGGCTGTCTGGCGTGGCCGTATTGTCGGTCATAGCAGATGAACCTGTCTTATTTGTGCATATAGGAATGCGTGTCGGGAATGCATCGATACGGTCAGCCGGCTTTTGCGATCTCAGCAAACTGGCCTTTCAGTAAGCGGCAAAGATCGCCTGCCGCCAGTTCAAGATCAAGCCCGCGTTTACCACCTGAAACATAAATGGTGGAGAAAGTCTGCGCCGGGCTGTCGATCACCGTCGGCAGCAGCTTTTTCTGCCCCAGCGGGCTGATGCCGCCCACCAGATAACCGGTTACGCGCTGCGCAATGGCGGGATCGGCCATATCGGCTTTTTTGGCGCCAAGCGCTTTGGCGACTTTCTTCAGATCCAGCATTGATGCCACCGGCGTAACGGCAACGGCGAGATTTTTGGGATCGCCATTCAGTGAAACCAGCAATGTTTTGTAGACCTGACGCGCATCCAGCCCGAGCTTTTTCACCGCCTCGTCGCCAAAGTTGGTTTCTTCGCTGCTGTGTTCATACGGGTGAAGGGTAAAACTGACTTTATTTTTTTCCAGGAGCAATACGGCAGGGGTCATACCTGTCTCCTAATTTTGCTTTTTTGTTCGAAAAAACGTCATCAGCTCAATCTGATGAAATTTAACAACAAAGTATCTTTATTACGCGGAGGGGAAATAGTAGAGCAATGAATGGTTATTGCCAAGACCCGCTACAGGTTGCTACCCTGTGCGCGCCGGTGCTGTGCCTGAAAAGGCTCGCACTGAAGCTATAACAAAAAAATGAAATTCCTCTTTGACTGGCCGGCCTTAAAAACCGGCCATTTTTTTATCCTTTCAGCAATTCCGGCAGATTCCCTTCACCATACAAATGCAGCGCGCCGACGGCGACCACGTAATTTCCTGGCGGAAGTTCGGAAAGCTGTTTTTTCCAGCGTACGTTGCGCTGATTCATCAGAATATCGTAGAGATCGTTGCTGAAAGTATTCGGCAGCTGTTCAATCGCCAGCCCCGGTTTGGCATCAAGCCACCAGCTGATCATGGTTTGCAGCAATCGGGCGTTGGTGTGCCAGTGCGTCAGCGTGTCTTCGAGCAGTGCTCTGCCGCCGTCGGGCAGTTGCTGCAACAGTTCAAACTGTTCCTGCGGCCCTTCCAGTTCAATCACCTGCGTGTTCTGCTGCTTTGCCGATTGCAGCAACTGATAGTCGATGCCGTAATCCCCGCGCAATCCCAGACGCTGTGCCTGTGTTGCCTGCAACATCAGCGCGACCTGCCACGAAGGAAGCGGGTTCAGCGTCCACATAGAAACGCCAAGCTCTTCGCATAAGCGTTCAACGTGGAGATATTCGGATTCGGTCAGACGATCGGCCAGAGGCGGAAATTCACCGGACATGCTGAAAGGGGATTCTGTTCCGCTGATATCGGCTTCGACAATCAGGGCATCGGCTTTTTGCAGGCGGCGTAACAAAGCCGCGGGCAGCGGTTGCATATCCTGCGTGCCCATATGAATGCTGCCGACCAGATGCAGCGAGCGGTTGCCGGGAAGCCGGATATCCATGGCAGGATAGGAATACTCGACAGGAAACAGCCTGCGTAGCCAGCTGAAAGCCTGGTTGAAAAACTGCGCCATATCGCATGGTCTCCCGAAAAATGAGAGACCATGCTAACGCGTCAGCGTTTTAGCGAACAGAGGAAACGTCTTGTTTTTTCGGGGTAAAGCGTAAGAGGCGGTTTGCGTTAGTGACAACGGTAATGGAAGACAACGCCATCGCCGCGCCTGCGACAACCGGGCTGAGCAATGTGCCGGTCAGCGGGTAGAGCACGCCCGCGGCAACCGGAATGCCAATCACGTTATACACAAACGCGCCTAACAGGTTCTGCTTCATATTGCGCAGCGTGGCCTGCGACATCGCCAGCGCATCGGCAACGCCGTTCAGGCTTGGCCGCATCAGCGTGATGGCTGCCGTTTCAATCGCCACATCGCTGCCGCCGCCCATTGCAATCCCGACATCTGCCTGCGCCAGTGCGGGCGCATCGTTAATGCCATCGCCAATCATCGCAACCTGCTGGCCTTTGGCCTGCAACGCTTTAATCGCCTCGGCTTTTCCTTCCGGGCGTACACCCGCAATCACCGTATCGATGCCTGCCTGCGCGGCAATAGCTTGTGCCGTGCGCGGATTATCGCCGGTCAGCATCACCAGCTGATAACCAAGCTGATGCAGGCGTTGCAGTGCGGCAATGCTGTCACTGCGCAGCGGATCCCGCAGGGCGAACAGCGCGGAAATTTCACCGTCTGCCGCCAGAAGTACCGGCGTTGCACCTTGCTCAGACATCGCTTCCAGCAGCGCATCGGCCTGCTGCGTATCGACGCCGTTTTCCTGCATCAGCGCCTGATTCCCCAGCAACAGCGTTTTGCCTTCTGCTTCACCGCGCAGGCCCAGCCCGCCGAGCGTGCGGAAATTCCGCACGTCAGGAATAACCAGACCTTCTGCTTTATCGACAATCGCCTGCGCGAGCGGGTGGTGCGAGCCCTGTTCCAGCGCCGCGGCAAAGCGCAGTGCCTGCTGTTCAGTGACACGGCCGAAGGTGTGAATATTCGTCACTTTCGGCTGGCCTTCCGTCAGCGTCCCGGTTTTATCGAAAACCAGCGTCGAAAGGATGCTGGCTTTTTGCAGGGCATCGGCATCTCGAACCAGCACACCAAACTCAGCGGCGCGCCCG
Source organism: Rahnella sp. PD12R (assembly GCF_019200965.1). NCBI lineage: Bacteria > Pseudomonadati > Pseudomonadota > Gammaproteobacteria > Enterobacterales > Yersiniaceae > Rahnella > Rahnella sp. PD12R. The sequence continues at coordinate 83,898 of NZ_JAHTMS010000001.1, forward strand.
ACACCGGCGGTAATCGACATCGGCGTTGCGAGCCCCAGTGCGCAAGGGCAGGCGATGATCAGCACCGTGGTGACGATCACCAGCGTGTACATCAGTTGTGGCTGCGGGCCGAAGAAATACCAGATGGCACCGCTGAACAGGGCAATAAGCACCACGACGGGTACGAAGACGGACGAGATCTTATCCGCCAGTTTGCCGATTTCCGGTTTGCTGCTTTGCGCTTCCCGCACCAGTTTGATGATGCGCGAGAGTGTGGTCTGGCTGCCAATCGCATCCGCGCGGAACAACACGCTGCCGTCTCTGACCAGCGTACCGGCATGCACTTTTTCGCCCTGAGATTTTTGTTGCGGGACAGGTTCGCCGGTCAGCATCGCTTCATCCATCCACGCTTCGCCGCTCTGGATTTCGCCGTCAACCGGAACGCGGTCGCCGGTGGTCAGGCGCAGCGTCATACCCTGCTGCACATCGGCCAGCGGCAGCGTTTTTTCGCCTTCCGGAGTCACCACGCGCGCCGTCGGCGGCGTGAGATCCAGCAGGCGTTCCAGAGCCCGTGATGAGCGCTGACGCCCGCGTTGTTCCAGCGCATGGCCGAGATTAATCAGGCCGATGATCATCACGCTGGCTTCGTAATAAAGATGCCGCGCCTGCATCGGAAAGGCATCCGGCCACAGGCTGACGGAAATGGAAAATATCCACGCCGCACCGGTACCGAGTGATACCAGCGTGTCCATATTGGCACTGCCGTGCATCAGGCTTTTCCACGCGCTGCGGTAGAAATGGCCGCCTGCGACAATCATGATCAGCAGCGTCAGCAGGCCGACAATCAGCCAGCCGGTCTGGTTGCTGGCGGTGACCATCATTTCGCCGCCCAGCAATCCCCATAACATTAGCGGGATACCCGCCGCCAGCCCGACCGCCGCCTGCCAGCTGAAACGGATCATGCTGCTGCGCGCCGTTTGCTGCTGGCGCTCGCGGCGTCTGGTTTCATCAATAATGATTTCAGCGCCGTAACCCGCGCGTTCAACCGCCGCAATCAGGGCATTCTGGTCAGCATCACCGCTGACCAGCGCACTGCGTTCCGCCAGATTGACCCGCGCACGTTCGACGCCGTTCACGCCTTCCAGCGCCCGCTGCACTTTACTGACACAGCTGGCGCAGCTCATGCCGCTGAGCAACAGCTGCACGCTGTCGTCAGAGGCTGAGGTTTTAAGAATGTGGTTTTCAGCCGGAACAGGTGACGCGGCCGCTGACAGGGGTTCCGGCAAAACACTCGCCTTATCGGTCAGCGGCTCAGATTTTGGGGACGCGTCTTCCAGCAGTTGTGCTTCATATCCGGCATTTACGACGGCGTCGATCAGGCTCTGGCTGCTGGCGTCGCCTTTCACAATGGCTTTATCCAGAGAAACTTCAACGGCGGTGGTGCCGTCAACTGCTTCGAGCGCTTTACGCGTTGAAGCCACACAATGCCCGCAGGACAGGCCTTGCAGAGATAATACGGTGGTGGTCATAGTGGTTTTCCTTGGGTTAACTTTCACTAAGGACAGAGGATAAACCTTCCAGCAAGGGGAAGGTCAAGCAACGGTTTCGCCTTACCGGTATTTTTCATTTTTCTCTCATTTACACTTTATTTAGAAATTCCCTTGCGGATTGGCTTATCGTTATCTCCCAAATTATATAACGATGAAGGGTAAGGGGATTTTCAATGGCTAAGATGCAGACAACGCTTCTGCTTATTGCAGGGCTAATGGCGGCGCAGGCTTCCCAGGCTGCGGATGATTTCCGCGTCACCTACGCCGGTTCGATGGGCGTGGTGATGGATAAGTATCTGGGGCCCGATTTTGCGAAGCAGAACAAGGTGAATTATCAGGGCCAGGGGCAGGGCGCGTATGGTATGGCAAACCTGCTGGCATCGAAAAAAGTGGTGGCGGACGTTTTTGTTTCCATCACGCCTGGGCCGGTTGAAATCCTGCAAAAAGCGGGCATGGCCGGGCAGGCGATCCCGGTGGCCAGCACCAGCATGGTCATTGCTTATAATCCGAAAGGAAAGTATGCCGAAAAATTTGCCGCGATAAAGGAAGGCAAAGCGGGCGCTGAACCTTGGTGGAAAGTGCTCCAAACTCCCGGATTACAGTTCGGCCGTACCGATCCGGTCAGCGATCCCCAGGGCCAGAACATTATTTTCACCATGATGCTGGCTGAAAATTACTACAAACAGCCGGGTCTGGAAAAAGCCGTGCTGGGCGATGTGCAGAATCCTAAGCAGATTTCGGGCGAGGGCGGTCTTCTGACCCGTCTGGAAGCCGGTCAGGTTGATGCCGCATCGGGCTACGAAAGCGCCACGATTTCCGCGCACCTGCCGTACATCAAACTGCCGGATGAAATTAATCTGAGCAATCCGCAAATGTCGAAAGACTGGTACAGCAAGGTGACTTTCAACGTGAAAGATTCCACCGGCAAAGAGAAAACGCTTAGCACGCAGCCGCTTGTCTTCTACGCGGTGGTGCTGAACAACGCGCCGCATCCGAAACTGGCGAAAGAATTTATCACTTACCTGCAAAGCGCCAAAGGTCAGAAGCTGTTTGAACAAAACGGCTACGACAAACCTAAAGGCGGAAACCTTTAAGTTGCGCGCGTCAGGAATGGCGGTTCCCGCGCTGGCACTGCTGATGGTGCCTTTTGTCACGCTGCTTTTCCTGACGCCGTGGTCAGATTTTCATCTGGCTTACGGCGACAGCCATGCGGTGGTGGTTTCTCTCGGCCTGAGTCTGATATCGGTCGGCCTGATTATTCTGCTCGGGCTGCCGGTCGCGTTCTGGCTGGCAAAAACGACCTCGCGCTGGCGCACTTTGGTGGAAGTGCTGGTGCTGATCCCGCTGCTGACGCCTCCGCTGGCGATGGGGATTTTGCTGGTGTCGGTTTACGGGCCCTACGGTTCGGTCGGTGAAACACTTTCTGCAATCGGTATGACGCTCAATAACAATGCGCCTGCGTTTGTGCTGGCGCAGATTTATGGGGCGTTGCCTTATTTCATTCTCTCGGCGCGTGGCGCACTGGAAGCGGTGCCGCGCGATGTCGAAGAAGCCGCGCAAACGCTGGGCGCACGGCCTTTTCAGGTGCTTATCCGGCTCACGTTGCCGCTGGCCTCACGCGGAATTGCCGCCGGGATCGCCATTGCCTGGGTACGGGCGATTGGTGAATTCGGCATTGTCATGGTGTTCTGTTATTTCCCGCAGGGTATTCCGGTCAAAATGTTTATCAACTTGCAAAACGACGGCGTGACGTCGGTGTATTCGCTGCTGTGGATCCTGCTTATCGTGACGTTACCGCTACCCATGTGGCTGCTGATGCGCACCAAAAAACAGACCGTGCATTACAGCTGAGCATTTTCGTAAAACAGTAAACGCGTATACTGTTCAGATAAAGTGCAAAAACAGGGCGACGCGGAGGCGAAATGAATATCAGTGATGTGGCGAAAAAAACCGGGCTGACCAGCAAGGCAATTCGTTTTTACGAAGAGAAAGGGCTGGTGACGGCACCGGCGCGCAGCGAGAACGGATACCGCAGCTATGCACAAAAACATATCGAAGAACTGACGTTACTTCGTCAGGCGCGGCAGGTGGGGTTTACGCTGGAGGAGTGCCAGGAGTTAGTGGCGTTATTCCATAATCCGGATCGCCACAGCGCAGATGTGAAAGCACGCACTTTAGAAAAGGCCGCCGAAATTGAGCGGCACATTGAAGAACTTCAGCTGATGCGCCAGCGCCTGCTGACGCTGGCGGAATCCTGCCCCGGCGATGACGGCGCAGACTGCCCGATAATCGATAATCTTTCTGGCTGTTGCCACAAACACTAACGTCAGGCGCTACTGCGCAGGGCGTTCCACGCGCAGCGTCGCGCCCTCAACACCGGTAATCACCACTTTATCACCGACTTCCAGCGGCGAAGCGCATGACGCCCGCCAGCTGCTGTCGCCGATTTGTACCCGCGTATACTGATTTTTCAGCGGTTCGAGCACGGTGGCGTAAGTACCTACTAACTGCTGTCCGCGCTGGTTCAGCGCCGAATTACCGCTGGTTTTGTCCGTGCGCTGATTCAGCCATTTCCACCACAGCCATGCGGCGATAATGGTCAGAAGGGCAAACGCCACGCCTTGCCATTCCCACGGCAGCGGCAAAATCCACGTCACCAGCCCGACCAGCGCCGCCGCTACGCCACTCCACAGTAAGTAACCACTTGCTCCTACCAGCTCTGCCGCCAGCAACAGGCCGCCTAAAGACAGCCAGAACACATGCGGACTTGCCATGAAATCGCGAAGCATTATTTGCCGCCTTTGGTTTCTTTCAGCAGCTCAGCAATCCCGCCAATGGAGCCCATCAGGCTGGTGGCATCAAGCGGCATCATGATGACCTTGCTGTTGTTCGCCGAGCCGATTTTGGTCAGCGCATCGGTATATTTCTGTGCCACGAAGTAGTTGATGGCCTGAACATCCCCGGCAGCAATCGCTTCAGAGACCATTTTGGTGGCCTGCGCTTCCGCTTCTGCCGCACGTTCGCGGGCTTCAGCTTGCAGGAACGCCGACTGACGCTCACCTTCGGCTTTAAGGATCTGCGACTGTTTTTCACCTTCCGCACGCAGGATCGCGGACTGACGAACGCCTTCGGCTTCCAGAATGTCGGCACGTTTTGTACGTTCCGCTTTCATCTGTGCGTTCATCGCAGAAATCAGTTCAGCCGGTGGACGCACATCGCGGATTTCGATACGCGTAATTTTCACGCCCCACGGATTGGTGGCTTCATCGACGATATGCAGCAAACGTGCGTTGATGTTGTCGCGTTGTGACAGCATTTCGTCGAGCTCCATCGAACCCAGCACGGTACGGAAGTTGGTCATGGTCAGATTCACGATCGCCTGTTCCAGATTGCTGACTTCATAGGCGGCACGCGCCGGATCAATAACCTGGATAAAACACACGGCGTCGATGGCGACATTGGCGTTATCGCGGGAAATCACTTCCTGAGAAGGGATATCCAGAACCTGTTCCATCATATTGATTTTGCGGCCAATGCGGTCAACAAATGGCACAACCAGGTTCAGCCCCGGCATCAGGGTTTTGGTATAACGGCCAAAGCGCTCGACGGTCCACTGGTAGCCCTGTGGCACGATTTTGATCCCGGCGTAAACCACCAGCAGCGCCAGTACGATCAGAATAAGGATAGGAATGGGAATGAGGTCAAACATAGTATGAAACTCCTGTAAAACTGTGTCCTGAATATTCCGGCGGAATATTCGAGTAAAAACATGTCCCTGGCGCACTCACCGATAGTAAGGCGCGTGCGCAATTGTCGCACAAATAACTAACGCGTCGTATTAATAAAGGATAGTTCAGGGGATAAAAGGCAGGGAAAAAGGCGAAAAAAAACGCACGTCAGGAAGGGGGGAGTGCCCGACGTGCGTAAGAAATTTTTAGCGTGAATCAGTACAGCAGGGAATATAACTGGCGACGATATTTAGCCGCCAGCGCGTCACCGGTGCCGAGTGCCGCCATGATATCCATCAGCGTTTTGCGCGCAGCGCCGTTAGCCGCACCTAAATCTTTTTTCAGCGGAGCCATCAGCAGTTCCAACGCTTCTTCGTTACGCCCGACCTGATGCAGTTGCAGACTGAGTTTAACCACCAGCTCGGCGTTCTCGGGATCCTGCTGTAATTCCTGTTGCAGCAGCTGAATTTCAGGGGTGTCAGCCGCCTGTTTCAGCAGTTCAATCTGGGCAATCAGCCCCTGATAACGGGAATCTTTATCCTGCAACGGAATGGTTGCCAGCACGGCTTCCGCATCGTCGGAGCGGTTGAGATGGATCTGGGTTTCTGCCAGCAGCAGCCCGATATCACTGCGCTGATTACTTAACTGCCAGGCCTCTTTCAGCAGCGGTAAAGCCTCCGCCACATTGCCTGCCTGCAACAGTTCCTGTGCCTGAGCGAGTTTCAGTTCTTCTTCTTTCGGCAGAACTTTTTGCAGCAATTCGCGGATCACTTCTTCCGGCTGCGGCCCCTGGAAACCATCCACCGGCTGACCGTCTTTGAACAGGTAAACCGCCGGGATAGAACGCAGGCCAAACTGCTGGGCAATCATCTGCTCGGCATCGCAGTCCACTTTCGCCAGAACCAGCTGACCGGCATATTCCGCCGCCAGTTTGTCGAGAATTGGCCCCAATTGCAGGCAATGCTGGCTGCGCTCAGACCAGAAGTAGAACATCACCGGCACCGACATGGATTGTTCCAGCGTCTGATGCAGATTAGTTTCGTTGATATCGATAACAGTAGGTTGTGCAAGCATGGATCAGTTCTCTCTGCTTAAGGCTCAAAATCATTTAACGCTTTAAATATCAAATGGGGGCAGCTTTTACGGCTTCAACCCCCGGCAGCGTTTACTTAGCTGTTTCCGCGCAATATTTTGTCCAGCAAACGTGAAGGTAAAAGGCGTTTCAGGACGGTGAGCGCATGGGCGACCAGCGTCACCGGATACCGCAGACGCGCCTTCGGGTTTTCTAAAGCATGGTGCAATTTCGGCAAAACGGCCTCCGGCGGCAGCGTAAAACGCCGCGCGATCCCCGGGTTTTCGACCGGCCGGTCAGCCTGTGACTGATTCACGTTAGCCGTAAAGTTGCTGCTCAGCGGGCCGGGTTCAATCAGGCTCACCTGAATGCCTGTGCCGTGTAACTCCATGCGTAATGTATCTGACCAGGCTTCGAGCGCGAATTTGCTGGCGGCGTAGGTTCCGCGGCCCGGCGTCGTCACCAGCCCCATCACCGAACTGGTCTGAATAATGCGGCCTTCGCCGTGCGGCAACATTGCGGGCAGTAAAAGCTGCGTCAGCTGATGCGTGCCGAACAGATTGGTGGAAAATTGTTGCTCAAACTGCTCGCGGCTGATGGTGTTCAGCGGGCCGTAAACACCGTATCCGGCATTGTTGAACAGGCCGTAAAGACGATTACCGGTCAGTGCGATAACCTCCGCGGCGGCGAGCTCTACGCTGTGTTCGTCATCAAGATCGAGCGCAATGGTTTCAAAGCCGAGCTGGCTGAGAGTCTCGATATCTGCACTTTTACGGCAGGCGGCCAGCACACGGTAACCGCGAGTCCGTAAATCTTGTGCGGCAACCAGCCCGATTCCGCTGGAGCAACCGGTAATTAATACTGCTTTTTGCATAACTTTACCTGTGAGGTGTCCCTATTTTTTATGGCTGTGATTTACTAGGGAGTCGGATGAAAAAGGTAACGTCTTGGTTTTAATCACGTCACGGTATTATTTATTGTAACCCTACTGCGTCACCAGCGGCGCGAGTTTGTCGGCCATCCAGTCGGCAATAAAAGACTGTGCCGCCAGTGCCGGATGTAAACCGTCGTCCTGCATCCACTCAGGTTTTGCGGCGACCTGTTCCATAAAGAACGGCACCAGCGGGATGTTTTCCTGCTTTGCCAGCGCCGGATAAATGGCGTAGAACGCATCACCGTAACGGCGGCCATAGTTTGGCGGCAGACGGATTTGCATCAGCAGCGGTTCGGCGTTGGCCTGTTTTACCTGACTGATAATCCGGGTCAGCGTTTGTGAAATGTTCTGCGGCGGAAAGCCGCGCAGTCCGTCGTTCGCGCCCAGTTCAATCAGCACCCAGCGCGGATGATGTTGTTGCAGCAAAGTCTCTAAACGGGCCAGCCCTTGTTCGGCGGTATCTCCGCTGATGCTGGCGTTAATAATCGTGGGTTTATCCCCTTCTTTTTGCCACTTATTATTGAGCAACGACGGCCAGGATTCGGCTACCGGAAGGCGATAGACGGCGCTTAAACTGTCGCCGATAATCAGTAAGTTATCAGCAGCTACGGCGCGAAAACTCAGCAATCCCAACAACATAAGGAAGGGGAGATGCCAGCGGAAAACGTTCTTGAAGTTCATCATCTTAGTAAGCACGTCGGTCAGGGTGAAGGTCAGCTCACCATCCTGTCCGGTGTCGAGCTGGTTGTCAAACCTGCCCAGACAATTGCCCTGATTGGCGAATCCGGTTCCGGTAAATCGACGCTGCTGGGGATCCTCGCCGGGCTCGATGACGGCACCTCGGGCGACGTGATGTTGCTCGGCAAATCCCTGAACTCTCTCAATGAGGAAGGGCGCGCCGCGCTGCGGGCAAAAAACGTCGGCTTTGTATTTCAGTCCTTTATGCTGGTGCCGACGCTGAACGCGCTGGAAAACGTGCAACTTCCGGCGTTGCTGCGCGGTGAAAGTGACAGTAACAGCCGTCAGCAGGCAGTGCAGTTGCTGGAAAGTCTCGGACTGGGCGGGCGTTTGAATCATCTTCCGGCGCAGCTTTCCGGTGGCGAACAGCAGCGTGTGGCGCTGGCGCGTGCGTTTATCGGTAAACCTAAACTGCTGTTCGCCGATGAGCCGACCGGCAATCTGGATCGCGCCACCGGTGAACGTATCGTTGATCTGCTGTTTTCACTGAACCGCGATGCGGCCACCACGCTGATTCTGGTCACGCATGACGAGCAACTGGCGGCGCGTTGTCAGCGGCGTCTGCGTCTGCGTGACGGGAAATTGTGGGAGGAAGCATGATCTGGCGCTGGTTCTGGCGGGAATGGCGATCGCCCTCGCTGCTGATTGTCTGGCTGGCGCTTACGCTGGCGGTGGCCTGCGTGCTGGCGCTGGGCAGTATCAGCGACCGCATGGACAAAGGGCTGAGCCAGCAAAGTCGCGAGTTTATTGCGGGCGACCGCGTGCTGCGATCTTCTCATCCGATTACTGAAGCCTGGTTGCAGGATGCCGAAACGCAGGGGCTGAAAGTCAGCCGTCAGCTCTCTTTCATGACCATGACCTTTGCCGGAAACACGCCGCAGCTGGCGTCGGTAAAAGCCACTGATCTGGCGTATCCGTTATACGGCGCGTTGCAGACGGAGCCGGCGGGGCTGAAACCGCAGCCGGGCACCGTTCTGGTGGCACCCCGTTTGCTGGCCCTGCTGAACGTGAAAGTGGGCGATGATCTGGATGTCGGCGACAGTACGCTGAAAATTGCCGGTTTGATCGTTCAGGAGCCGGATGCAGGTTTTAACCCGTTCCAGACTGCACCGCGCGTAATTATGAATCTGGATGATGTGCCGAAAACCGGCGCGGTTCAGCCAGGCAGCCGCCTGACGTACCGCTATATGTTTGCCGGTTCCCCGCAGGCCATTCAAACCTACGGCGACGCCATTAAAGGGCTGCTGAAACCCGATCAGCGCTGGACCGGCATGGAGGATTCCGAAGGCGCGCTGGGCAAATCATTACAGCGTTCACAGCAATTCCTGACGTTGTCGGCCCTGCTGACGCTGATGTTGTCGATTGCCGCCATTGCCGTGTCGATGGGGCATTACTGCCGCAGCCGGTACGATCTGGTGGCGGTGCTGAAAACATTAGGCGCCGGGAAAAAGGCGCTGCGAAAACTGATTATTGGTCAGTGGCTGGCGGTTCTGGTGCTGGCGGGGATTTGCGGCAGCCTCGTCGGGCTGGCCTTTGAAGCCGTTCTGATGAAAGTACTCGCGCCGGTGCTTCCCGCGCAACTGCCGCCCGCCGGTGGCTGGCCGTGGGTCTGGTCGATGGGCGCAATGGTCGTGATTTCACTGATGATTGGCATCCGTCCTTACCGTCAGTTGCTGGCCACGCAACCGTTGCGCGTTCTAAGAAATGACGTTGTGGCGAATGTCTGGCCGCTGCGCTATTTCCTGCCGGTAATGGTGCTGGTTGTCGTCGGGCTTCTGGCCGCGCTGATGGGCGGAAGTGCATTGCTGTGGTCGCTGCTCGGCGGCGTTCTGGTGTTATCGCTGCTGCTGGGCGTGATTGGCTGGGGCGCTTTACTTTTGCTGCGCCGCCTGTCTTTCCGCCAGCTTCCGTTGCGTCTGGCGGTCAACCGTCTGCTGCGACAGCCGTGGGTAACGCTCAGCCAGCTGGCGGCGTTTTCCATGTCGTTCATGCTGCTGGCGCTGTTGCTGGTGATGCGCGGGGATCTGCTGAACCGCTGGGAGCAGCAGCTTCCGCCGGACAGTCCGAACTTCTTCCTGCTCAACATTACCAAAGAGCAGGTTCCGCAGGTGACGGATTTTCTGCATCAGCATAATGCGCAGCCGGAAGCGTTCTATCCGATTGTGCGGGCGCGTCTGACGAAGATTAACGCCGAAGCCGCGACGGACAAAATCAAGCCGGACGATGCGGGCGGGGAAGCGGTAAACCGTGAACTGAATCTGACCTGGATGGACGGATTGCCGGATCATAATCCGCTGACCGCGGGCAATGGCGCACCGAAAGCGGGTGAAGTGTCCATCGATGAAGGGCTGGCCGGACGTCTCGGGCTGAAAATCGGCGATTCGGTGACGTTCACCGGCGATACGCAGGATTTCACCGCCAAAATCACCAGTCTGCGTAAAGTGGACTGGGACAGCCTGAAGCCGAATTTCTACTTTATCTTCCCGACGGGCGCGCTGGATGCCCAGCCGCAAAGCTGGCTGACCAGTTTCCGTTATCACGGCGATGACAGCACCATTACGCAGCTGAACCGTCAGTTCCCGACGCTAAGTTTACTGGATGTCGGTTCGATTCTGCGGCAGGTCGGGCAGGTCTTACAGCAGGTCAGCCGGGCGCTGGAAGTGATGGTGATTCTGGTGATGCTGTGCGGCGGTTTGCTGTTGCTGGCACAGATTCAGGTCGGGATGCGTCAGCGCCGTCAGGAACTGATCGTCTACCGCACGTTGGGAGCGAGTAAAAAGATGCTGCACCGCACGCTCTGGTGCGAATTTGCGGTTCTCGGGCTGGTGGCGGGCATTGCGGCGGCGATAGGTGCCGAAGTGGCGTTATGGTTGTTGCAGCGCAAAGTGTTCGATTTCCCGTGGCAACCTAATTACCTGATGTGGATTGCCGTACCGGTGGTCAGTGCGTTGCTGCTGTCTGTCTGCGGAGGCTGGCTGGGCGTGAGATTACTGCGGGGCAGGGCGTTGTTCAGGCAATACGACGCGTAACCGTCATACTTCGAGCTGCGGATGCGTTGGCTGCGTTCAGTCACCCGAATCACTTACTGGAGTAAGCTCATCGGGACTCCTTTACTTGCCGCCTGCCCGCAACCCGAATTATTTAGGTTCCCAACAGCTCTTCCCGTCAAAGGGGAGAGCCGTTGGATTTAAAGCTTCTCAACGGCCCAGGCGATTCCGCTGGCGTATTCTTCCGGCAACATCGGCACCAGTGCGTTCAGGTTTTCTTTCAGCAGACTGGCGCTGGCGTCGTTGAGATTCAGGTGTCCGACTTTACGACCCGGACGCACTTCTTTCTCGTACCAGTGCAGATTCACCAGCGGCAGGTTCAGCCATTGTTCTGATACATCGGTGCCAATCAGATTGACCATCACTGACGGCGTGCTGACCACCGGTTTCGGCAGCGGCAGCCCGAGGATTGCGCGCAGGTGCATTTCGAACTGGCTGTAGGATGCGCCGTTCTGCGTCCAGTGCCCGCTGTTGTGAACGCGTGGTGCCAGTTCATTAATGAGCAAACCTTCGGCAACCACGAAACATTCCATTGCCATCACACCGACGTAATTCAGTTCGTTCAGAATCGCCGACAGCATGCTTTCTGCCTGCTGTTGCAGCGCAGCGTCCGGCTCCGGCAGTGCAACGCTGGTGCGCAAAATACCGTCCTGATGCAGATTGTGCGTCAGCGGATAAAAGACGGTTTTCCCGTCGTGACCGCGTGCGCCAACCAGTGAAACTTCGCCGGAGAAATTGATGCCTTGCTCAACGATGCATTCACCGTAGCAATCCTGCGGCAGCGCGGTTTCTTCGCCGGAACGCAGACGCCATTGCCCGCGGCCGTCGTAACCGCCGACGCGACGTTTCACAATCGCCAGTTCACCGAGCGTGGCGAAAACCTGCGGCCATTCAGCGGCACCGGCCAGCAACTGCCACGGCGCGGTCGCCAGACCGAGCTGGTCGAGTAACTGTTTTTGCGTGAGGCGATCGGCCAGACGCGGGAAAATATCGCGGTTAACGAACGCATTATGCGTTGCCAGTTCGCGGGTTAAGGCGGTTTCCGGCCAGCGTTCAATTTCAGCCGTAATCACGCTTTGCTGAAAAGGCACCGCTTCCGGCTCCGCATCCAGACCGACCGGATAAACGGCGATCCCCAGCGGTTCACCGGCCTGACGCAGCATTCTGCCTAACTGACCGTTTCCGAGTACGCAAACCGGTTTCATGCTTCTTCCCTCGGATCGGGATTATTCAGCACTTCATCCGTTTGTGCGACACGCCACGCGGCCAGGTTTTCAGCAATTTCGGTATCATGGAGTGCGAGAATTTGTGCAGCGAGCAGGGCGGCGTTGGCGGCTCCGGCTTTACCAATCGCCAGCGTACCGACCGGAATGCCGCGTGGCATCTGGACGATAGAATACAGGCTGTCGATGCCGCTCAGGGCGGCGCTTTGCACCGGCACGCCGAGCACCGGCACCAGCGTTTTCGCCGCCAGCATGCCCGGCAAATGCGCCGCGCCGCCAGCACCTGCGATGATCACATCAAACCCGTTAGCGGAAGCCTGTTCAGCAAAGGTGAACAATTTGTCCGGCGTGCGGTGTGCGGAGACGATATCGACATGGAAAGGAATATTCAGCGTTGTGAGCACTTCGGCGGCGAACTGCATGGTCGCCCAGTCACTTTTAGACCCCATAACGATGGCGATTTTTGCCGGGGTAACGTTGGATGACATGTCTGTATAGCTCCTGTGATTCGGATTTAAAGCGTGCGAGGGCGCAAATGATATCACGCTCACGAAGCAAGGAAAACGGTTGCGTAGCCGGAATACGGTGCATTTTTGATGAGAAGTGCGCAGCAGATTTGTATAATCCCAGGCACGATAATATTCGCCATCCCCACTGGAAACTGAACTATGACGCAGGCTTTACTGGCACCGATTTACGATTTTCTTCACTGTGAAACACCGGCTCTCTGGGTGGATGTTGCGCTGGAAAATCAGACGGTGTTGCTGATTGACCACGCCAACTGTGAAAAAAAAGCGGCGGCCACGGCCATGAGCCTGATGACAAAATATCTGGATCGCACCGAGCTGCTGTTTTGTGCGGCGCGCCTGGCCCGCGAGGAACTTCACCACTTTGAACAGGTGGTGGAAATCATGCAAAAGCGCAATATCGCTTACACCCAGCTTTCGCCGTCGCGCTACGCCAGTGGCATGATTAAGCATACGCGGCATCATGATGATGTGAATATTCTGGTCGACCGGCTGATTATCGGAGCGTATATCGAAGCCCGTTCCTGCGAGCGTTTCGCCAAAATAGCGCCGTATCTGGATGAAACGCTGTCGCGATTTTATACGTCGCTGCTGCGCTCAGAATCACGTCATTTTGCCGATTATCTGGCGCTGGCGGAGCAGTATGCGGGAACCGATATCAGTGAACGCGTGGAGGAGTTTGGCCGGATTGAAGCGGAACTGATTTTGTCGCCGGATGAGCAATTCCGCTTTCATTCAGGCGTACCCGTTTGCAGCCTTAAAACGGGAAGCTGATCAGTTCCACGTTATCGGCGGTGACTTTCACCATTGAGCCTTCTTCGTGCCATGCGCCTAATACCACGCGGTGGCCGGTTTTATTTTCTAAAGGCACGTCATGAATAGCCGGGCGATGCGTGTGGCCGTGGATCATCCACTCGACGCCTGCCGCCTGCATTTCACTGATCACCGCCTGCGGATTCACGTCCATAATCTCCAGCGATTTTCCCTGATTAGACGCTTTACTGTTGGCGCGCATTTTTGCGGCAATCGCCAGCCGCCATTTCAGGGGCAGCATCAGGAATAATTTCTGGATAAACGGGTTGTGAACTTTTTTGCGGAAATTCTGGTAGGCAATGTCATCGGTACACAGCGTGTCGCCGTGCAGGATCAGCACGCGGCGGCCATAAAGCTCGAGAACTTTTTTCTCCGGCAGCAGCGTCATCAGGCTTTCACGCGCAAAACGTCTGCCGAGCAGAAAATCGCGGTTACCGTGGATGAAAAAGCAGGGGACGCCTTGCTGGCGGAGCTGGTTTAACGCCGCAGCGATTTCTGCGTGTAACGGTTCCGGGTCATCGTCGCCAATCCAGGCTTCGAATAAATCCCCGAGAATGTACAGCGCATCGGCCTGCGGCGCATCTTCGCGAAGAAAACGCAGAAAACCGGCAGTGATTGCCGGTTCCTGTGCGCAAAGATGGATATCTGCGATAAAAAACGTGGTCATCCCGACGCTAATTATTCGCTGATGGTGACGCTTTTGATCACAACATCTTCTTTTGGAACGTCCTGGTGCATACCGCTGCGGCCTGTTTTCACGGCTTTGATCGCGTCAACCACGTCCTGACCTTCAACCACTTCTGCAAATACGCAGTAACCCCAACCCTGCGCGTTTTTGCCGCTGTGGTTCAGGAAATCGTTGTCAGTGACGTTGATGAAGAACTGTGCGGTAGCTGAATGCGGGTCATTGGTACGCGCCATAGCCAGCGTGCCTTTGGTGTTTTTCAGGCCGTTATCCGCTTCGTTATCGATAGGTGCGTCGGTGTTTTTCTGGTTCATGCCTGGCTCAAAACCGCCGCCCTGGATCATGAAACCGTTAATCACACGGTGGAAAATTGTGTTGTCGTAGAAGCCTTTACGGCAATAGTTCAGGAAGTTTTCAACCGTGGCTGGCGCTTTGTCAGCGAAGGTTTTAATGACGATGTCGCCGTGGTTGGTGTGGAAAGTGACCATATTTATCATCCTGCTAATGTTAATGTGTGCTCTCTGTCAGAGCGGCTACTATAGCCTTTTCTTATACCATAACTCAAAAGTTGCCGTCAGCACTGGCTTTGTGGTGACTAAAGCCCGTCCGGCGGCCTTATGCCGTTTCGGTAAAGCCATTTTCGTTATATTATGAGCCTTAGTGACGCCGAAAAGGCGCCAACGTCATTTTCTACGCCCAACACACGGAATAGCCTGATGCTGAAGATTTTTAATACCCTGAGTCGCCAAAAAGAGGAATTCAAGCCAATTCATGCCGGTAAAGTCGGGATGTACGTGTGTGGGATCACTGTTTACGACCTGTGTCATATTGGCCACGGTCGCACCTTTGTGTCTTTCGACGTGGTATCGCGTTACCTGCGTTACCTCGGTTATGACCTGAAATATGTGCGTAACATCACCGACATCGACGACAAAATCATTAAACGTGCCGCTGAAAATGGCGAATCTTTTACGGCATTAACCGACCGCATGATTGCTGAAATGCACGCAGATTTTGCGTCGCTCAATATTTTGCCGCCAGATTCTGAACCCCGCGCCACGCAGCACATTGCTGAAATCATCGATATCGTGCAGAAGCTGATCGACCGCGATCACGCATACGTTGCGGCAAACGGCGACGTGATGTTCTGGGTCGAAAGCGATCCGGATTACGGTTTGTTGTCCCGCCAGGATCTGGATCAGCTTCAGGCCGGTGCGCGCGTGGAAGTTGAAGCCAACGTGAAACGTAATCCGATGGATTTCGTGCTGTGGAAAATGTCCAAACCGGGCGAACCGAGCTGGACCTCTCCGTGGGGCGAAGGCCGTCCGGGCTGGCATATCGAATGTTCTGCGATGAACTGCAAGCAGCTGGGCGCGCATTTTGATATTCACGGTGGCGGTTCTGACCTGATGTTCCCGCACCACGAAAACGAAATCGCGCAGTCAAGCTGCGCACACGACGGCCCGTATGTGAATACCTGGATGCACTCCGGTATGGTCATGATTGACCGTGAGAAAATGTCCAAATCACTGGATAACTTCTTCACCGTGCGCGACGTGCTGAAATATTACGACGCGGAAAGCGTACGTTACTTCCTGATGTCTGGCCACTATCGCAGCCAGCTGAACTACAGCGAAGAAAACCTGAAACTGGCACGTACCTCGATGGAACGTCTGTACACCGCACTGCGCGGCACAGATGCCAGCGCAACGCCAGCCGGCGGTGACGCGTTCGTGGCCCGTTTCCGCGCGGCGATGGACGACGATTTCAACACACCGGAAGCGTATTCCGTGCTGTTTGATATGGCGCGTGACATCAACCGTCTGAAAACCGAAGATCTGACTGCGGCAAACGGTCTGGCCGCAGAGCTGCGCCAGCTGGCGGGCGTTCTGGGTCTGCTGGAGCAGGATCCGGAGCAGTTCCTGAAATCCGGTGCGCAGGCGGATAACGACGAAGAAGTGGTTGAAATCGAAGCGCTGATCAAACAGCGTAACGACGCCCGTGCCAGCAAAGACTGGGGCATGGCCGATAAAGCGCGCGACCGTCTGAATGAAATGGGTATCGTCTTAGAAGATGGCGCCAACGGAACCACCTGGCGCAGAAAATAATCTCCTTCATACTTTTGGTTTCATAAAGCCTCCTTTGCGGAGGCTTTTTTATAAGGATCGTTCTGTGACAAAAACGCTTCTGGCTTATCAGCCGCCGTACGACTGGCAGTGGATGACCGCTTTTCTTGGCGCACGCGCCTTGCAGGGCGTCGAGCAGCAGGATGGCGAGTTTTACCAGCGCACGCTGGCCGTCATACACAACGGAAAGCGGCTGACCGGCTGGTTGCGGCTGCGTCCGTTGCCGGAGAAAAACGTTGTCGAGCTGGACGTTTCGCCTTCGCTGGCTCCGGTTGCAGAAAATGTAGCGCAGCAGGTGAGGCGGTTGCTGGACCTCGACGCGCAGCCGGACGCGATTGCGCAAGGTTTGGGGCGGCTCGCCGAAAACTCGCCGGGCCTGAGACTGCCGGGCTGCGTTAACCGGTTTGAGCTGACGATCAGGGCAATCCTCGGGCAACTGGTCAGCGTAAAAATGGCGGCGACGCTCGCCACCCGCCTGACGGAAAAGTGGGGCGAGCCTGTCACCACGCCTTTCCCGGCGCTGACGCATCTTTTTCCGACCCCCGCGATTGTGGCTCGGCTGACCGTGGAGGATTTACGTGGGATCGGCGTGCAGGCAAAGCGTGCTGCCTGTTTGATTGGAATTGCGCAGGCAGTGGAAGCGGGGCGTTTGCCGCTCGATGAAATGAAAGATGTGCAGGACGGCGTAAAACAGTTGCTGGCGATGCCGGGCATTGGCAGCTGGACGGCGAGTTATGTGGCGATGCGTGCCTGGTCTGCGCCGGATGTTTTTCTGGGCGGCGATTATCTGATTAAGCAGCGGTTTCCCGGAATGACGCCGGGGAAAATCGCCCGTTACGCCGAAGTCTGGAAACCGTGGCGCACTTACGCCACGCTGCATTTATGGTTTAACAATGACTGGCAGCCTGATTTGCCCTGACTACTCCGTTCCGTTCTGAGGCGGCGACGAGGATTGCGGCGCGTGGGCGGTCGCGGTTTTCTGGTCAGCTTCGTATTTGAAAACCTGCCCGCGGCCGTTACGTTTAGCGGTATAACAGGCCATATCGGCCTGCGCCATAAATTCACTGCCGCTGATATGCGGATTACAAATTTGCGTCAGACCTGCGCTGGCGCCGATACGGTACATTTTCCCTTCCCACATAAAGTGGTACGCGTTGATCTTATCCACCAGTTGCTGAACCATGCCGAGCCCTTGTTCCATCGGACAATCAAACAGAATCAGCGCAAATTCATCACCACCCAGACGCGCGAGCCGATCGCTGTTGCGGATATGTTCCTGCATCAGCGCGCTCAGCTGACGCAATAACTCATCGCCCGCCGCGTGGCCCGCGCTGTCATTGATCGCTTTGAAACGGTCGAGATCGATAAACGCCAGCGTGTGAACCTGATGACGCGTCGCTGTCAGGTTCAGTGCTTTTTTCAGGCTCGATTCAAAACTGCCGCGGTTAGCCAGCCCGGTCAGTAAATCGTGGGACGCGCTGTGGCTGAGTTTGCGCATCAGCTCGCGGGATTTACTGACGTCCTGAAGCACCAGCACGATACCGATCGGCTCATCTTTCAGCGTGCGCAGCGGCGAAACGGCCAGCTGGACATCAAACAAACCGGTGTCGTGGCCGTGCAGTACGAGGGAACGTTCCACGGAAGAGTGCAGGTTTTCGTTGATATCAAATTGCAGCAGGTTGTCGATAAGCGGCCCGTCCGGCCCTTTACTGATCAGCACGATCCGGTTCACCGGCTGCCCCTGCGCCTGTTGTTCTGCCCAGCCGGTCATTTTCTCCGCCACCGGATTCATGAACGTAATATTCATATTCCGGTCGGTGGAAATCACGGCTTCGTTGATCGAATTCAGGGTGATGTGCAGCAGCTCTTTTTCTTCATGCAGCGCTTCCGACAGCCGTTTGTTGGTCATTTCCGTGTGTTTGAGTTCGTTAATATCCTCAACCTGAGAAATGAAATACAGCGGATTATGGTGTTCATCGCGCACCAGCGAAACCGCCAGCAATGCCCAGACGATTTCACCGTTGCGGCATAAATAGCGTTTTTCCATGGTGTAGCTCTGGATTTCATCATCGAGCAGCTGCTGGAACAACGTGAGATCTTTGCCTAAGTCTTCCTGATAGGTAATTTCCTGAAATGACAGCGTAGTCAGATACTCCGCTTCATAACCCAAAAGGTTACACAGCGCCTTGTTGACCTGGAGCAGTTTTCCCTGCGGGGAAACCAGCGTCATCCCGATGGCCGAATATTCCATGGCGTTGCGGAAGCGATTTTCGCTCTGTGTAATGTGCGATTTCTCCATGCGCAGGGAATGCATGGCCATGGCCATCGCATTGGCAGGCATGAGGATCAGCAGCAGCGGCAGGAAAATTAAGCCCTGCGGGATTTGCATCACCGTATGGGGCTGAACGCTGATAATCCCGCTGGTGTGCAGCAGGGCAATCATCAGTGTCATCGAGAGGAAAATAATAAAGGCTTCAATGCGCGGCAGACGGATGGCGCACCACAGCAGCGGAATGGTGATAAACGCGAAGGTGTAAGGCAGCCATTTCAGTGCGAGAAAACCGGCGATCAGCGTCAGAACCAGTGTCAGAGCCAGCTCAAAAAAACGCTGAGAAGTAAGGTTTTTGCTGAAATAACCGCGCTGATAAATCAGCCCCAGCGGCGTGAGTGCCAGGATCGCCACGGCCTCAGACATAAACCAGGTGGCAAAACGGTTTTGCAATTCGCCCGGTGAATGAATGTGCAGGATAAAGAGCATCATGATCACAGAACTGACCAGCGGGCAGAAAACCACGGCAATCAGCAAAAACTTCACCCAGGAACCAAGACCGGAAAGCGGATCCTGCTGCGGCAACATCCGGCGCAACAATACGGCACACAAAGACGCTTCAATCAGGTTGTTGAGCAGATAAGGGAAATAGCGCGGGAACGGCGTGCCCATGACCGCGTGGGCAGCAGCAATACCCAGAGACGCGGCGCAAAGCAACGGCAACCACTGGCGATAATGGTGATGGAACAGAACCGGGATGAGCAACGCCGTCGGCAGCCATAAACCCGCGAGGCTGGACTGTCTCTGAATAATGTTCATGCACGCGAGCGCCAGCAGGCAGATAGCAATGCCTAAAAGCAGCGGGGCTTTCCAGTCTGCCCTGTGAACAATGAGAGAAGGTGGTTGGCTTCTTTCCACGATGAAAACCCTTTTCTGACCGGCGGCTAATGACAAACAAATGCGGTAATAGCTGTTGTTCTATTTTTTACTCGTCGCGGCAGTGTGGGGATCGCGCGGCGGCATGTTATCAGTATCGGAAAATCAGAATGAATTATTAATATAAATTCTACATTACGTTGTAATAGATAACGAATATTCCGGCCCGAAAGCCGGAAAGTGTGCGTTAAAGCAAGAAAATGGTGGCAAGACCCAGGAAGATAAAGAAACCGCCGGTGTCAGTCAGCGCGGTGATCATCACGCTGGAACCCACGGCAGGGTCACGGCCAAGGCGAACCATGGTCAGAGGGATCACCACGCCCATCAGCGCGGCCAGAAGCAGATTCAGCACCATCGCCAGCGTCATCACCGCGCCCATTTGCCAGTCGCTGTACAGCAACCAGGTGACGACGCCCATCAGCCCGCCCCAGACCAGGCCGTTAATCAGCGCAACGCCAAGCTCCCTGAACATCAGAAATTTCAGGTTGCCCACCTGAACGTGGTGCAGTGCCAGCCCGCGGACAATCATGGTAATCGTCTGGTTGCCGGTGTTACCGCCAATCCCGGCAACTATCGGCATCAGTGCGGCCAGCGCCACCAGCTGCGAAATGGTATGTTCAAACAGGCCGATCACGCGCGAGGCGACAAACGCTGTACACAAATTGATGGCCAGCCACGCCCAGCGGTTTCGCACGGCTTTGCTGACCGGAGAAAACACATCCTCTTCCGGGCTCAGACCACCCATGCGGCGCAGATTGCTGTCGGTGTCGTTATTCACGAAATCAACAATCTCTTCCACCGCCAGACGTCCCATCAGTTTGCCCTTTTTATCCACCACCGGGGCGGTAATCAGGTCATAACGTTCAAACGCGCTGGCCGCGTCTTCGGCCTTATCTTCCGGCTCAAAGCTGGTGAAGTCGGTGATCATGACGTCGGAAACCGGCGTATGCGGCGGGTTCAGCAAAATCGTGGTCAGCGGGAGTTCGCCGAGCAGCGTATTTTTCCGGTCGGTAATGAATAACTTATCGGTCGCCTGCGGAATGGTTTTTCGCAGGCGAAGAAAGCGCTGCACGGTGCCCAGCGTGACATCCGGGCGGACGCTCAGCAGCTCGAAATCCATGATACGGCCCACGCATTCCTTGCTGAACTTCATGACTTCGCGGACTTTATCGCGCTGGCGCGGGTCGAGCGACGTCAGAACCCGGCCAATCAGATCACGCGGAAGGTATTCGGCGAGATACACCTGATCGTCCACGTCGAGCAGCGACATGGTTTTGAGCAGGTCTTTATCGCTCATCTCTTCAATCAGGCTGTCCCAGACAGTTTCTGAAACTTCGACCAGCGCTTTACCGCGCGCCGACGGCTCAACCAGGCTCCACAGCGCCAGACGTTCGCGGATGGGTAATGCTTCCAGCACGTCCGCGACGTCCGCCGCATGCAGTTTTTGTACGCGCGCGCTGAGTTCGGCGGTGTTATCCATCAGCGTTGCGCGCGTTGCGTCATCCACATCCGGGTCTTCGCCCAGAATGCTCTCAGCCAGATTGTCGGTATTCAGAAGGAGATCGAGGATCCTGCTGCGGCTTTCCGCCAGCTTTTGGCCGTAATTCTTAGGTTTTTCGGCAGACATTAGAGATCCTTATTCCTTGAAGTAGCGGCAACTTTTCAGCGTGCCGGTACATGTTTTTTCGGGTGTCTGATCTTGTCGGGTTTCGGTTGGCGTTTCAGGCTGTTTTTGGTTCTGATGATGCGTATACGCGCCGATAGCTGAGTAGACGAGACGCCCGAACAAAATAATGAAGCTTATCGATAAAACGATTTTCGTCATCTTGATGTTGGATTTTCGAGACATAATTAAGATCGCTTAAGTGAGTCTTTGCTCCGGTGGCGGGAATGAAAGAGGACAAATGATAATATTTACAATATATAACAGAACTAAACAGGCAACCAGATAATCGGAAAAACTGACAAATCTGAGGTTTTATCGTGCCGGAGACAGAGTATCGCGGCCAATTTTCCTCATTTTTCATAGTGCTAATTCAAATAAGATTTTTCATCTTATTCATCGCGTGATTAATTTGTTTTAGATGATTTTTAGTGAAAATCGTAAAGATTCTGTTTAATGATCTGCATCAAAAGATTTAAGATAAGTCGCATTAGAATCCAGCCATATTTTTAAATATCTGCGACATGGCTTTCGTCAGCTGTATTCTATTTTCTTCTTCACTTTTCTGTGAAATGACATTTTACAACGAAACATGAGAGCGGAGCCGTCGACATTACAGCCGGACTGCCTGTCTGCTGCCTGTCAGATGCTAAATCACTCACCGCTGCATGAAACTCATGCGCAAACGTAGATGGACTTGATGCGTAAAAATTTCTCCTGGCATGACCTGCGCCACAAATGGTGGGGACTTCCTGTTATTTGCGCGCTGGTATTGATCCCAGTGACGTCATGGCTTTCGCCGATCATTATGCTGCCGGAAGGCCGGACGTATCTGATATACATGCCGCTGGCAACGTGCGTTGCCTTATTGATGGTATTTGACTGGGCGGCTTTCCCCGGCATTGTCCTCACGCTTTTCCTGCGTTATTACCTGCGGGTCGGCTTCGACATGAGCGTGCTGATGACGGTGATTTATTTCACGTCACTGTTTCTCGCGTGGCTGGGCTATCGCTGGCAGGCCGGGAACCGCTGGTCGGCACCGTTGGGATTGATGACGCTGGCAAAAGCCCGTGTCGGCTGGCTGCTGATTTTCCTGACGTTCTTTTTTATGATCGTCTTGCAGATTGTCGTGGAAAGCGGGCTTTTGCCCGGTTATCTGGGCATGGCGACCGCAGAGTTTGTCACCCTCAGAACGCTGGTCAATTTGCAGGCAATGATTCTGGGGATCTTGCTTAACTCGCACGTTATTTATCTGGTTATCCGCCTGATCCGTCAGCCGCGTTATTTCCGCGTGCTGCGCATGATGCTGAGAAAACAGCGTGCGCCGGGCGTGAAACGTCTCGAAGTGCTGCTGTGGTTTGTTGTGCTTATCTTCATGGTGACGCTGCTGTGCATACCGGGTCTCAGCGAGCCGTTTACCAAGATTTTGCTCAGCGACTACACGCTGACGCTGCTGTTCCCGGTGCTGTTGTTCGGCGCGCTGCGTTATGGCTATTACTTCATCAGCATCGTCTGGACGGTTACGCTTACCGTCTTATTCAATAACTATCAGGGCTTTATCTCTGAACACGGGTTTACACATAATCTGGTCTTTGTTTCTGCGCTGATGCTGGTTTATACCGTGACGCTGTTGCTCATGTCGGTGCTTTCTTCCCGTCAGCGTCTGCTGATGAAAAAATTCAGCGCTGCGGCGTTGCAGGATCCGGTCTTTGGTCTGCCCAACCTGCGCGCGTTTAACCGTGATCTGGCCCGCCATCCGCGCTCAATGTTGTGCTTCATCCGCGTTTCCGACATGGACGTGCTGAGCCGCAACTACGGCATGCAGCTGCGTATCCAGTTTAAACAGCAGCTGGCGCTGGGCCTGAAACCGTATTTACAGGACAGTGAGCGGGTTTACCATCTGCCGGGATATGATCTGGTTCTGCGGTTAAACTGCGAAGACGCCGATAAAAAGCTTCAGTATTTGCATGATTATCTGGAAGATTTCCGGCTGATCTGGAACGGTCTGCCGCTGCATCCGAACATCGGTTTATCCTACTGCACGGTCTATTCGCCGGTTGAACATTTGCCGATTTTGCTCGGCGAACTCAGTGGTATTGCGGAAGTTTCCCTGACCACCGGCCAGCCGGAATCCAATAAAAGCGACCACAGTCAGGTTCAGCTGGAGATTAAAGAGAAAGTCGACATGCTGCATAAAATCCAGCGTGCCCTTGATGATGACCGCTTTGTGCTGATGGCGCAGCCGATACTGGGCGTGCGCGGCGACAGTTATCATGAGATTCTGCTGCGCCTGTTTGATGGCGAACAGGAATCACTGGTGACGCCGGATAAATTCCTGCCGGTGGTGCATGAGTTTGGTCTTTCTTATCAGATGGATATGTGGGTTCTTCGGCATACGCTGATGTTTATTCATCAGAACCGCGTGCGTCTTCCCAGCCTGCGTTTTGCCGTGAACTTTACGCCATCCACGCTGTGCCGCCCGACGTTTACCCGTGATTTTAAAACGCTGATGCTGGAATTTGAGATCGAACCGTTCCAGATCGTTTTAGAAGTTACGGAATCGCATTTACTTCAAAATATGAAATATGCGGATTATGCGATGCGTGAACTGCGCTCTTACGGCTGCCGGATTGCGATTGACGACTTCGGCACCGGTTACGCCAGTTATGGCCGCCTCAAGGCGATTCAGGCCGATATTCTGAAGATTGACGGCAGTTTTGTGCGCAACATGCTGACTGATCCGCTGGACGGTTACATCGTGCAGTCAATTTGTCAGGTGGCGCGCATGAAACATCTGTCGATTGTGGCGGAATACGTGGAAACCGAAGAGCAGAAAGCGGCACTTCACGCACTGGGCGTGGATTATATGCAGGGGTATCTGGTGGGCAAGCCCCAGCCGCTGGCCTCGCTGCTGGAATTTCAAAAAAACTGATTTATCAGAACGCTGAACAGTAAAAAGCCCTCTGAGCACAAAATGCCAGAGGGCTTTTTTTATTGTGTGGATTTATTTGTCAGAAGGCTCAGCGTCTTCTTCTTCGAGCATCAGTTTCCAGCCCGTGACATCGTTCCAGTAGCTTTGTTCGCGTTCGAAATCGAGCTGGACCAGGTTGTTCTGGGCCAGATATCCGGCCGGGAAACGCAGCGTCCAGTGATTATCATCGGTCGATAACCGCAGGGATTCCGGCGTGGTTGTCGACTGGCGCTGGTTGTTGAGCAACGCGCCCAGACGCAGCAGCTGAATCAGCGGAATGTAATGCTTCTTCTTGAACAAATTCAGGCGCGGCAGTTCTTCCAGCTTGATGGCTTTGCGGTGGAAACGCACCAGCGTCGCCAGCAGCGTTTGCTGTTCCTGATTAAAGCCCGGCAAGTTGGTATTTTGCAGGATATATGAAGAATGCTTGTGCATGCCGGTGTGGTTGATGCTCAGGCCGACTTCATGCAGCATGGCGCTGAATTTCAGCAGAGATTCGAGCTGCGGCTGCACCAGTTTGGTATTTTGCGCCAGCCATTGGGCATACAACTGTTCGGTTGTTTCCAGCACGCGGCGCGCCTGTTCCCGGTCGATATTGTAATGCTCGGCCAGACTTTTCGCCGTGCGGGTGCGGATATCCTGATGACGGAACCGGCCTTCCATTTCATACAACACGCCTTCACGCAGCGCGCCGTCGGAAAGGCGTAATTCTTTCACCGCCAGCGCATCAAACACGCCGCGCAGAATCGCCAGGCCGGGAACGAATACCGACTGACGATCTTCTGATAAGCCCGGTAACTCCAGTGCACTGAAATTCTTAAAGTTCAGCACCGCTTCGGTCAGCATTTCCAGCCGTTCAGGGGTAATCAGACCGTCTTTTTCACCCATTTCGACCAGCACTTCATGGGCGGCTTTGATACTGCCTGAGGCGCCCAGCGCATACTGCCAGCCTTGCAGTCGATACTGCCACGCCAGCGTTTCGAGTTTCTGTGCGGCGGCGAGTTGAGCGCGTTTGAAATTGCTGCGGCTGATTTCACCGTCCGGGAAAAACATCTGCGCAAAACTGACGCAGCCCATGCGGCGGCTTTCGGCCAGTAACGGCTCGAAATCTTCGCCGATGACCAGTTCAGTCGAACCGCCGCCAATGTCGACCACCAGCTTGCGGCCTTTTTCCGGCTGCGTGTGCTCAACGCCCATAAAAATCAGACGTGCTTCTTCCTGACCGGAAATAATTTCTATCGGATACGGAATCACTTCAGCGGCGCGCTTGAGGAATTCCTCAGCATTCACCGCCTGACGCAGCGTATGGGTTCCAACGATAGTGACGTTATTTTCCGGAAAACCCTGCAGGCGTTCAGCAAATAAAGCCAGGCAATCCAGCCCGCGTTGAATGGCTTCTTCACTGAGCACATTTTTATTGTTGAGGCCATCGGCCAGGTGAACGCGCTGTTTCAGGCGTCCCAGCACCTGCAATGCGCCGTTAACGACGCGGGCGATCACCATATGGAAACTGTTCGATCCGAGGTCGATCGCAGCAATTTCCTGTGGCTTGGCATTCAATGGGCTGCTGCTTTTAAGGGGCATAGTTGTGTAACGCTCCAGGGGTTCAGGCTTGCTGACTTTGTTGTTCCAGATCTTTGAGATATTCGTAAATCGCCAGTTGTGCGCGCACTTTGCGACGATTTCCGCGTGGAACATACCGGTTGCTCAGTTCTTTATCAATCACTCTGGCTTTTACCGTGTCGCTGAACAGGAGTTCGAGAATGTCCAGAACGCGCTGTTTCAGGCGCGGATCGAGCAGGGCGACAGCCACTTCAATGCGGTAATCGATATTTCGGGTCATCCAGTCAGCGGAAGACAGGAAGACTTTGGTATCGCCGCCATTTTCAAAGACATAAACGCGATCGTGTTCAAGATAGCGGTCGATGATACTGGTGACCTGAATGTTTTCGCTGAAGCCGGGCAAGTTGGGCACCAGTGAACACATGCCGCGGATCAGCAGGCGGATTTTGACGCCCACATTCGACGCAACATACAGACGATCAATCAGCCCTTTGTCCACCAGGTTGTTGATCTTCAATGTAATGCCGCCGGTTCCGCCAGCCTGTACGTTGGCGATCTCTTTGTCGATCAGGCGGTAAAGCATGTCGCGCGAGTTTTGCGGCGACACCATCAGATGTTCGAAAGAAACCGGGCGGTAAGGGTTTTCAATAAAGTTGAAGACGCGGCGAACTTCGTTGGTGATACGCGCATCGGCGGTCAGCAGCGAATAGTCGGTATAAAGCCGCGCGGTTTTCTCGTTAAAGTTACCGGTCCCAATATGAGCATAGCGGACAATTTCATCGCCTTCGCGGCGCGAGATAAGAAAGAGTTTTGCGTGAATTTTCAAACCCGGCGCAGAGAAAATAACGTGTACACCGGCTTCCGTCAGACGTTTCGCCCAGTGAATGTTAGCTTCTTCATCAAAACGCGCCTGCAATTCAACAACGACCGTCACTTTCTTGCCGTTATGCGCGGCGTGGATCATCGATTCAATAATGCGTGAGTCTTTCGCCACGCGGTAAATATTGATTTTTATCGATAAAACGTTCGGATCAAACGATGCCTGGCGCAACAGTTCGAGAACGTGCTCAAACGTGTGGTACGGGTAATACAGCAACACGTCCTGCTCACGAATAGCGGCAAAACCGTTACGGAATTTATCGAACCACAAATGACGCAGGCGTGGCAGAGGGCGGTTGACCAGATTGGCTTTGCCGACATTCGGGAAGCCAATGAAATCTTTGAAATTGTGGTAACGGCCACCGGCGATCACAGAATCGTAGTTGGAAATCCCGAGCTTGCCGCGCAGCAATTCCACCATTTCATCCGGCATGTCGCGCTGATAAACAAAACGCACCGGCTCGGCGGTCAGACGCTGTTTCAGGCTCGATGACATGAGTTCCAGCAGGCTGGATTCCATTTCCGTGACCAGATCGTATTCGGCGTCACGGGTCATTTTCATCGAATAGGCATTCAGCGCATCGTAATCGAAGAAGCCTTTGAAAATGTCGTCGAGGCAATAACGCAGAATGTTATCGAGCAGGATCATCGGCTTGCGGCGGCGCGGCGCTTCCGGCGGCAGGTTGACGAAACGCGGAACTTTATCGGACGGGATCTCCAGCAGGGCGTAATGAATCTCTTCGCCGCGGATAATTTCTACCGCCAGATAGGTGTAATCGTCTTTGAGGAACTGCACCAGATTGGTGTCGTGATTAATGAGGATTGGCGTAATGTGCTGGCGCAGCTGATGTTTGAAATACTGACGCAACCAGGCTTGCTGGTTTTCCGACACCTGACGCTCGTTAATCAGGAAAATTTGATTACGTGCCATTTCCAGCAGTAAATCGTTGTAGAGACTGTCGAATTCCTGATCGATACGAAGCACTTTTGCCTGAATTTTTTTCAGCAAATGACGGGACGCGCCAAGAAAACCCTGCTCCTCGCTGATGAGGATCCGCCGTTTTAAATCAGCAAAGCGGACTTTATAAAACTCATCCAGGTTATTGGAATAAATCCCTAAAAAACGCATCCTTTCGATCAGGGGATTACTTTTGTCTGCCGCTTCCTGCAACACGCGCTCATTGAAGGACAGCCAGCTTAGTTCTTTCTCGATATAAAGCTTTTCCTGACCCATTTTCACTCCGTTCATTTGGCTTACAACCTGGCCCATACAGGCAAATTTGCCTGAAAACACCGCAATTTAGCTCAACGTGATCTTCATGTTACCCGTCTGTTTAAAAGCCGGGCGCAACAGGAAGCCTTTTGTGAGAGGGCCTAGTGTCTACTACCAATATTGCGAAAGATTGACAGGAAAGTCCAACACTACAGGGGATGAATTCAGGAGAGTTTTTGCAGGGGGAATAAATGCGGCTAAAACGCGGGAAAAGTCTTGCCGGTGAAGGCATTGTCACCCTCACCGGTAAGGGTTTTATACGAAATCAGACAGCGCTGGCACCAATAAGTGATTCAGTTTTGACCTGAACAGGCTTGGTTTTGTATTTCGCCAGGAACTGCGGCTGGAAAATACACATGCGGATGGCGCTGCGATATTCGCCGTTCACAAAGAATTCCTGCTTCAGTTCGCCTTCCAGTTCAAATCCGAGTTTGCTGTAAATATGAATCGCCTTTTTATTTTCTTTGTCGACGATTAAATACAGCTTATAGAGGTTCAGAACGGAGAAGGCATAATCCATGGCCAGACGGACGGCATCACCGGCAAAGCCTTTGCCCTGATGCTGCGGGTCGATGATTATCTGAAATTCCGCGCGGCGGTGAATATGATTAATTTCGACCAGTTCGACTAATCCGACCGGTCCGCCCTGGAATTCAATAATAAAGCGACGCTCGCTTTGGTCATGAATATGTTTGTTATAGAGATCTGTCAGTTCGACGAACGCCTCGTAAGGCTCTTCAAACCAGTAACGCATGATGCTGGCGTTATTATCAAGACGGTGAACAAACGACAGGTCATCCTTTTCCAGTGGACGTAATCTGACGCTGTTATTGCTAAACATGGGGTGTTCCTCAAAAAATCAAAAAGCCGTTTTACCTGAGGTAACCTTCGTGAATATGAGATCTGAAACAACCGTGTTTCAGATGAAGGTCGGCGCACAAACGACGTTTAAACGTGCGCCGGGATGGGCATTATATCGGGTGAAATGTAAACAAGTGTCAAATGACAGAAAATAAAAAACCGGCACGGGGCCGGTTTATAGTGAAATCATCGCGTTTAAGCAGATTAATCCGCCGCGTAACCCTGTTCAGGTAGTGGATTGTTATCCAGTAACGCCTGACCATTTTGCAGGGACAAACGTCCATCAACAAACCAGCCGACCACCAGCGGATAAATGCTGTGTTCCTGTGTTTGCACACGCGCCACCAGCTCTTCTTCTGTGTCTTCGGTAAACACCGGGACTTTCGCCTGCAATATGACAGGGCCGCCATCAAGCTGCTCTGTGACAAAATGCACCGACGTGCCGTGCTCGGCATCCTGATTTTCAATCGCCTGGCGGTGAGTGTGAAGGCCCGGATATTTCGGTAACAGGGAAGGGTGGATGTTGATCATCCGTCCGGCAAAGCGCTGAACGAATTCTGCGGTGAGGATACGCATATACCCGGCAAGTACCACCAGATCGGGCCGGAACGTGTCGATGGCATCGGCCAGTGCGACATCAAACGCAGCGCGATCTTCGTAGGCTTTGACATCCAGCGCATGCGCCGGAATGTGGGCAGAACGGGCTCTTTCAAGCCCGTAAGCGGCGGATTTATTGCTGAAAACAGCGCAGATTTCTGCGTTGATTCTTCCCTGCTGGCAGGCATCGATCAGGGCCTGTAAATTGCTTCCCTCGCCCGATACCAGAACCACAATCCTTTTCATTTCTATACCTGTCTTCAGTGAGTTGAATTACTGGATGACAACACGTTCAGCGGAGTCAGAGGCTTTAATGTAGCCAATTTTCCACGCTTTTTCGCCATTATCGTTCAGTAAAGCAATCGCCTGTTCAGCCAGCTCAGCCGGAAGTGCAACCAGCATGCCAACGCCACAGTTGAAGGTACGGTACATTTCGTGACGGCTGACGTTACCGGCGGTTTGCAGCCAGGTAAAGACGTCTGGCCACTGCCAGCTTGATTCATCAATGATGACCTGAGTATTTTCCGGCAGAACGCGCGGAATATTTTCCCAGAAGCCGCCGCCGGTCAGGTGGACGATACCGTGCACCTCGACGTTTTCGATCAGATTCAGGATCGATTTCACGTAAATTTTGGTCGGTGCCAGCAGATGGTCGGCCAGCGATTTGCCTGCCAGATCGGTGGTTTCCGGATTGGTTTTGCTGACTTCCAGAATTTTGCGCACCAGCGAATAGCCGTTGGAATGCGGGCCACTGGCGGCCAGGCCGATCAACACGTCGCCGTCAGCCACTTTGCTGCCGTCGATAATTTCTGATTTTTCCACCACGCCGACGCAGAAGCCCGCGACGTCGTAATCTTCGCCGTGGTACATCCCCGGCATTTCGGCGGTTTCGCCGCCCACTAACGCACAGCCAGACTGCTTACAGCCTTCTGCAATACCGGTGATCACGCTGGCGGCGGTATCAACGTCCAGTTTGCCGGTGGCGTAGTAATCGAGGAAGAACAGCGGTTCAGCGCCCTGAACGATCAAATCGTTGACGCACATCGCGACCAGGTCGATACCGATGGTATCGTGGCGTTTTAAATCCATGGCCAGACGCAGCTTGGTGCCAACGCCGTCGGTACCTGAAACCAGCACGGGTTCGCGGTATTTTTGCGGCAGCGCGCAGAGAGCACCAAAACCGCCCAATCCACCCATAACTTCCGGGCGACGGGTCTGTTTTACTACACCTTTAATGCGGTCTACCAATGCGTTACCGGCATCGATATCTACGCCTGCGTCTTTATAGCTGAGAGAGGTTTTGTCGGTCACTGCGAAGTCCCCACGGCGGTTTGGGTTGGTGGTTGAAAAATAATGCGGGGCAATTCTAACAGTGGAAGCAAACGTTTGCGAGCGCCTTATTCGGATGATGTTTTCAGGCTGTCTATACTCTAACCGGGTTCCTGATGATCCAGATCAGGCAATTGGCAGTGGCGTTCAAAAAAAATGGCGTTATAATCTCGCGATTTTTTTTGCAGCCCAACCACCTTAGGAGAATAAACAATGAAGATCGTCGAGGTGAAACACCCGCTGGTGAAACACAAGCTGGGCCTGATGCGTGAAAACGACATCAGCACGAAACGTTTTCGCGAACTGGCTTCTGAGGTGGGTAGTCTTCTGACGTATGAAGCGACTGCCGATTTAGAAACTGAAAAAGTCACTATCGAAGGCTGGTGCGGTCCGGTTGAAATCGACCAGATCAAGGGCAAGAAAATTACCGTTGTGCCCATTCTGCGTGCCGGTCTGGGCATGATGGAAGGCGTACTGGAACACGTCCCGAGCGCACGTATCAGCGTGGTGGGTGTGTACCGTGATGAAGAAACCCTGAAGCCTGTGCCGTATTTCCAGAAGCTGGTTTCTAACATCGAAGAACGTCTGGCGCTGGTGGTTGACCCGATGCTGGCAACAGGCGGTTCCATGATTGCAACCATCGACCTGCTGAAAAAAGCGGGCTGCCAGAGCATTAAAGTTCTGGTGCTGGTAGCGGCACCGGAAGGGATCGCCGCTCTCGAAGCTGCGCATCCGGACGTCGAGCTGTACACCGCCTCAGTAGATCAGGGGCTCAACGAGAAAGGCTACATCATGCCGGGGCTCGGCGATGCGGGCGACAAGATATTTGGTACCAAATAAGCAGCAAGCAATAGCCGACTGAGAAGTCGGCTTTTTTTTGATTTTTTTTTACTCGTCATCATTCACAGAGGATCAATTTATGACCCGTCGTGTCATCGGGGTAAGCGAGCGTCCGCCTTTACTGCAGA
Source organism: Rahnella sp. PD12R (assembly GCF_019200965.1). Lineage (NCBI taxonomy): Bacteria > Pseudomonadati > Pseudomonadota > Gammaproteobacteria > Enterobacterales > Yersiniaceae > Rahnella > Rahnella sp. PD12R. The sequence continues at coordinate 115,629 of NZ_JAHTMS010000001.1, forward strand.
CAATCCCCCTGAGTTTCCAGCATCTGTTTGCCATGTTTGGTGCCACCGTTCTGGTTCCCATTCTGTTCAAAATTAACCCGGCAACGGTGCTGCTGTTCAATGGCATAGGGACTTTGCTGTATTTATTTGTCTGTAAAGGCAAAATACCGGCGTATCTGGGTTCAAGTTTCGCGTTCATTTCACCGGTGCTGTTGCTGTTACCGATGGGGTATGAAGTGGCGCTGGGCGGATTTATTGCCTGTGGTGTGTTGTTCTGCCTGGTGGCGCTGATTGTTAAGAAAGCCGGGATTGGCTGGATTAATGTAATGTTCCCGCCTGCGGCGATGGGCGCAATCGTTGCCGTCATCGGGCTGGAGCTGGCCGGTGTGGCTGCCAATATGGCCGGTTTGCTGCCGGCTGACGGCGTACCGGTGGATTCCAAGACGATCATCATCTCTCTGGTGACGCTGTCGGTGACTATTCTGGGCTCTGTGCTGTTCCGTGGATTCCTGGCCATTATCCCGATTCTGATTGGCGTGCTGGTGGGTTATGCGCTGTCTTTCTTTATGGGTGTCGTGGATGTTTCTGCGATCGCAAACGCGCACTGGTTTGCTCTGCCAACTTTCTATACACCGCGTTTTGAATGGGTGGCGATCCTGACCATTTTGCCTGCGGCGCTGGTGGTTATTGCCGAGCACGTCGGGCATTTAGTCGTGACAGCGAACATCGTGAAGAAAGATTTGCTGCGTGATCCGGGCCTGCACCGTTCGATGCTGGCAAACGGCCTTTCTACCGTGTTGTCCGGTTTCTTCGGTTCTACCCCCAATACCACGTACGGCGAAAACATTGGCGTGATGGCGATCACCAAGGTTTACAGCACCTGGGTTATCGGCGGCGCGGCGATTCTGGCAATCCTGCTTTCGTGTATCGGGAAACTGGCCGCGGCAATTCAGGCCGTTCCGGTTCCGGTGATGGGCGGCGTTTCCCTGCTGTTGTATGGCGTGATTGGGGCGTCCGGTATCCGCGTGCTGATTGAATCTAAAGTGGATTACAACAAAGCGCAGAACCTGATCCTGACTGCGGTGATCCTGATCATCGGCGTCAGCGGCGCGAAGATCCACATCGGTGCGGCGGAGCTGAAAGGCATGGCGCTGGCCACGATTGTCGGTATCTTCCTGAGCCTGTTGTTCAAAGTGATCGAGATTTTCCGCGGCGAAGAACAGATCATTGATATCGAAGACGAGCGGGAAAATCCGCCAGTCTGAGGGTGATCATTCCTGACCGGTTTGCCAGCGCGCAACCGGTCAGGTGCTCGGATCGCAAGCGGTTGCACCGGGCACAGTTCATTTCACCGCGGATCCTTGCTAGAATTCGGCAGTTCCTTTTATTGACGTGACAACATCTGCGGTCTTCATACCGCTTTGGTTGAGGTGCTTCTGAATACGCCGGCACAGCTTTCCCTGCCACTTTATCTGCCCGATGATGAGACTTTTGCCAGTTTTCATCCGGGGGAAAACTCTTCTCTGCTTTCTGCGATTCAGACCGCATTGCATCAGGAACACGGCACGTATATCTATTTTTGGTCCCGCGAAGGCGGTGGCCGCAGCCATCTTTTACACGCTGCCTGCGCCGAATTATCGCAACGCGGTGAAGCCGTGGGTTACGTGCCTTTAGACAAGCGCGCTTATTTCGTCCCTGAAGTGCTGGACGGCATGGAGCATCTGGCGCTGGTTTGCATTGATAATATCGAAGGGATTGCCGGAGATGATGAATGGGAAGCGGCCGTTTTCCATCTTTATAACCGCATTCTCGAAACCGGTCGCACGCGCCTGTTTATTACCGGCGACCGTCCTCCGCGCCAGCTGAATCTCAGCCTGCCGGATCTCGCTTCCCGTCTCGACTGGGGGCAAATCTACAAACTCCAGCCGCTTTCCGATGAAGAAAAACTTCAGGCATTACAGCTGCGCGCCAAACTGCGCGGGTTTGAATTGCCGGAGGATGTGGGCCGTTTCCTGTTAAAACGTCTGGATCGCGAAATGCGGACATTGTTCATGACGTTAGATCAGCTCGATCGCGCCTCGATTACAGCGCAGCGGAAACTCACGATCCCGTTTGTGAAAGAAATTCTGGGGCTGTAAATCAGGGCTGACCGGAGAGGATCCGGGTTCGTGTGGCGAACCCGAATTTGACGCGGGGATTACAAAATCTCTTTCACCTGTTCCGGCGGCCGGCCTAAACGCGCTTTGCCGTTGGCAATCACAATCGGACGTTCAATCAGTTTCGGGTTTTCCACCATCGCCTGCAAAAGCTGAGCTTCACTCAGGCTTTTATCGGCCAGATTCAGCGTTTTATAAATTTCCTCGCCTTTGCGGATTAATTCCCGCGCAGAGCTGAATCCCAGCTTTTTCAGCAAACCTTGCAACGTTTCGACAGACGGAGGCGTGTCCAGATACAGGATCACTTCCGGCGTAATGCCTTCATCTTCCAGCAGTTTCAACGTTTCGCGACTCTTCGAGCAGCGCGGATTGTGATAAATCGCAACTTCACCTGACATAACTTTCTCCCTGATAGATTCAGACATCAGCCTTTCTGATACTGACGGAAACGCCCCTGCAACTGGCGGAGCTGATCAATACGTGCGTCGTAACGGGCCTGTTCCAGGCTGCCTAATTTCTGCAATGCGCTGGCATTACTCAGCATTTCAATTGCCTGATCCAGACGCCCGACCAGCGCCATACTTTCAGCGCGCGCGGCCAGTTCCTGCGCACGCAAGCCTTGCGCGGCAGCGGCCTGAGACAATAAATCCCAGCCGTTCGGGTCGCCCGGATAATTGAACGTATAACGGTTCAGGATTTTCATGGCGTTGGCCGGTTTCGCACCTTCCAGATAGGCATTTGCCAGGTTCAGCTGCAAAACAGGGTTGGAACTGGTCGCCGCACCGGCCTGCTCCAGACGGGCGATCGCCTGCGGAGCGCGTTTGCTGTCGATGTCATTATCGGTGGACAAATCGAGCAACCATTCGTTGCCCGGATAGGTCGTCAGCAGCGGCTCAAGAATGGCGCGCGCCTGATCGAATTTTTTCGCTTTATAGAACAGCAATGCGTGGCCATATTTCGCCGCCAGCTGCTCGCGTACATTGCCGTTGCTCAGCTTTTGCAGATAGTCATCGGAAAGTGGATAGCTTTCTGAGCCGTACATCCCGAGGATACGCACTTTCGCCATCACGTAGTCCTGTGACGACTGGACGAACAGATGTGGCATCTGGTTGGCGCGGTTACGGATATCGGCCAGACGGCTGTCCGGCAGCGGGTGCGTCAGCAGCATTTCCGGCGGACGCGTCGAATAACTGGCCTGATCGGCAAGCTTTTGCAGGAATGCGGGCATGGCCTGCGGATCAAAGCCGGAACGCTGCAACACCTGGATCCCGATGCGGTCGGCTTCCTGTTCGTTGGCCTGCGTGAAGCTGATCATCCCCTGCGCGGTTCCGGCCAGCGTGCCGGTCAGCGCCGCCATCCCCATTTGCGGGCTGGCCATTGCCAGAAGAATCGATCCGAGTGCACCAACCCAGGTCAGCGGCGCGTTACGCTGCTGATCTTCCATCGCACGCGCCAGATGGCGTTGCGTTACGTGAGAAATTTCGTGCGCCATCACCGAAGCCAGCTGGCTTTCGTTATCGGTATAACGAAACAGCGAGGAGTGAAGAACCACGTTGCCGCCGAAGAAGGCAAAGGCGTTCAGCTCATCGTTATTGACGATAAAGAAATGGAAAGGCGTGCGGACGGAATACGCGTGGGCGACCAGACGTTGCCCGAGCGCGTTAATGTATTGATTCAGCAGTGGATCGTTAATCAGCGGCGTACTGGCGCGCATCTGACGGACGTAAAAATCGCCCATCTGCAATTCCTGATTAATACTGAGCGTCCCGCCTGCGGTGGTGCCGATGTCGGGAAGCTGATCGCTCGACACGGGCGCTGACGGTGAACGGGTGTTTTGGGATGAAGAACCAACGGGCGTCGACCAGAATGAACTGTCGTCGGCTCCTGCGGGGAGGACTGTGCCAGCGAACAGGCTGCCCAGGCACAGGGCGATCACCGTTTTTTTCAACCGCATTACCATAAACATTTGCTTCCCAATAAGTTAACCGCGATGCCGATAAGCATTAAGAGCCTTTCATCCATGAACTGTTGGTCACACCATTATTTTGTGACGCTTTTCTTTGCGCCGGTCTCTATAGTAGCTATCCTCGTGAGAGTTTAAAACACTCCGCAGCTACAGTTGTGTGACAACGAAATTTGAAGATAGTTACTTGTGTCTGAGCGCGCAGGGAACGAACAGCGCAAACCCGCCAGACCCGAAATTTACAGGAGTGTTTTCACGATGTTGGACATGTTATTGCAATGGTATCGCCGCCGCTTTACTGACCCGCAGGCCATCGCGCTGCTGGCTATTCTGGTGGCGGGTTTTTGTATTCTTTATTTCCTCAACGGCATTCTGGCACCGCTTTTAGTGGCGATTGTGCTGGCGTATTTACTGGAATGGCCGACGGTGCGGCTGCAACATATCGGGCTTTCGCGCACGCTGGCGGTCAGCGTAGTGCTGATTATATTTGCCGGTATTTTACTGCTCGGCATGTTTGTGGTGGCGCCGGTGACGTGGCAGCAGGGCGTTAATTTGCTGGCCGATTTGCCGAGTATGCTTAACCGTTTCTATGATTTTGCCGCCACATTGCCCAAGCGTTATCCGGCGCTGGTGGATGCGGGCATCATCGATATGATGGCCGAAAACCTGCGCAGCAAGCTGTCGGGGCTGGGCGAATCCGTAGTGAAATATTCACTGGCGTCGCTGGTCGGGTTACTGACGCTGGCGATCTACCTGATTCTGGTGCCGATGATGGTGTTCTTTTTGCTCAAGGATAAAGAGCAGATGCTGAACGCCGTGCGCCGTATCTTGCCGCGCGATCGCGGTCTGGCCGGGCAAGTCTGGGCAGAGATGAATCAGCAAATCACCAATTATATCCGCGGAAAAGTGCTCGAAATGATCATCGTGGGTGTGGCGACCTATCTGGTGTTCTGGGTTATGGACTTGCGTTATTCGCTCTTACTCGCCGTGCTGGTAGGCGTGTCGGTTCTGATCCCGTACATCGGTGCGATGCTGGTGACTATTCCGGTCGTTATTGTGGCGATGTTCCAGTGGGGGCTTGGCGCGGATTTCTGGACGCTGATTATGGCGTATCTGGTGGTTCAGGGAGTAGACGGCAACGTTATCGTGCCGCTGCTGTTCTCGGAAGCTGTAAATCTGCATCCGCTGGTGATTATTCTGTCGGTGGTGGTATTCGGCGGGTTGTGGGGATTCTGGGGCGTGTTCTTCGCGATACCGCTGGCCACACTGGTCAAGGCCGTGGTTCATGTCTGGCCGGATGAATCCCTGAACGAAACCGTTTGAGAGGGCGGCAGATTGTGGTTTAGCAGCAATAAAAAAAAGCGCGTCTGCGCTTTTTTATTTTCCACTACCGCAAGCCAACTTTGTGAAGGTGCGAAGGTGACCTTTTGGCTCAGTTACCGTTGAGGTAAGCCATCACAATGTCGTGGTGGTTGGTAGTTTTGAAGTCGTCAAAGACTTTCTCAACCTTGCCATTTCCGTCGAGCAGGAAGCTGATGCGATGGATGCCGTCGTAGGTTTTTCCCATAAAGGATTTTTCACCCCAGACGCCAAACTGTTCGCAGACCTGATGATCTTCATCGGACAGCAATGTGAAGTTCAGCAGCTCTTTTTCTGCGAAGCGTGACAGTTTTTCTGGCTTATCGGTGCTGATCCCCAGCACTTCAACGCCTGCGCTTTTCAACTGATCCATGTTGTCGCGAAGACCACAGGCCTGCACGGTGCAGCCCGGCGTCATCGCTTTAGGGTAGAAATAGACCAGGACTTTCTGTCCCTGGAAGTCGGCCAGATTAATTTGTTCACCATCTTGATCGGGCAAACTAAATTGCGGCGCAGGGTCACCGGCTTTCAGTGGGCTCATTGTCTTTCTCCGTATCTCTTAGCTGTTACTGCAGTTTATCTTCATTCTCAGAATAACTAACGACATTAATACTGCCTTGCGCTTTCAGTTCTGTACATAGCTGATGGAACGCTTGCTCAATAATTGCCGGGTCGGTATTGGCGGCACTGTGCGCGGTCATCTGAATAGATAACTGTGCGGGCGTGGTCGCATCGGCCGGACGTGTTTTTGACGCAAGTTCGGCGATATTCATCTGATGTGTATCGAATAAATCAGTAAAACGCTCAATCAGATGAGGGGAGTCTTTGACATCCACTTTTACCCAAACCGTAGCAGGCATCGGCGGGCGTTCATGTGCGCTGGTACGCTTCATCACGATCAATAATTCCAGCTCTGCGCCTTTTTGCGGCAGGGTGGATTCAATCAGCGTGATGGCATTCCAGCTGCCGGAAAGCAGCATAATAAACGTAAATTCATCGCCGAGCATCGCCAGACGGCTGTCTTCGATATTACAGCCGCAGCTGCTGACCTGACGGGTGATGGTGTTCACGATACCCGGACGATCGGCACCTAATGCGGTAATAACCAGATAATGTTGTTGTGGCTGCGGCAAATTGTGTCTTCCTGTCGTGCTTGGGAGTATTCCCAAGGTAAACATAAAAAAAACCGCCGGACAAGCGCTTACCGCTCGTTGTTTGCTTGCTTTTGCAGTGGTGTCAAAAGTACCATGAGTGACCTGTTTGTGGAGGGGAAGGTCAATGTTTACGGGAAGTATTGTTGCACTGGTTACGCCGATGGACACCAAAGGTGCTGTCGATCGCGCGAGTCTGAAAAAACTGATTGATTATCATGTGTCCAGTGGTACTGCGGCGATCGTTTCCGTTGGCACGACCGGTGAGTCGGCAACGTTAAGCCATGAAGAGCACGGTGACGTGGTTCTTCAGACGCTGGAACTGGCCGATGGACGCATTCCTGTTATCGCCGGGACCGGGGCAAATGCCACCGCCGAAGCGATTTCTCTTACACAACGCTTTGAAAATAGTGGCGTTGTTGGCTGCCTGACGGTCACTCCCTATTACAACCGCCCGACGCAGGAAGGCCTGTATCAGCATTTTAAAGCGATTGCTGAAAACACGTCTCTGCCGCAAATTCTCTATAACGTGCCTTCACGTACCGGCTGCGATATGTTGCCGCCGACCATCGCGCGTTTAGCAAAATTGAAGAATATTGTTGCTGTTAAAGAGGCAACAGGGAACTTAAGTCGTGTTAGTCAGATCCAAGTGCTGGTTGATGATGAAGATTTCATTCTGCTGAGCGGCGATGACGCCAGTGGTCTGGACTTTATGCAGCTCGGCGGTAAGGGCGTTATTTCCGTCACTGCCAACGTAGCTGCCCGTGAAATGGCTCAACTGTGTGAGCTGGCGGCCTCCGGTAACTTTGCCGAAGCACGTCGCCTGAATCAGCGCCTGATGCCGTTGCATCAGCATTTGTTTGTAGAAGCAAACCCAATCCCGGTGAAATGGGCCTGTAAGGCACTGGGTTTGATGGCAACCGATACTCTGCGTCTGCCTATGACGCCGTTAACAGATGCTGCCCGTCCGGTCGTGGAAGAAGCATTAAAAAGCGCCGGTTTGCTGTAACTCTTAGGAAGATTTGATGGCCTCTTTATTTGACAAGAATAGTTTCCAGATGACCCATTTGCAGAAGTCTGCCGTAGCAAAAGTGGTCGGGGTTTCCCTGATTATGTTGCTGGCCGCTTGTTCAAGCGATCAACGTTATAAGCGCCAGGTAAGCGGCGATGAATCCTATCTGGACGCCGCTGCGCTGCATGAGCTGAAAGCGCCAGCGGGCATGATTTTACCGGTTCAGAACGGTACGTATGAAATTCAGGCCGGTTCAATGCAGGGCGCTGTCGGTAAACAACTCGACATTCGTCCGCCGTCCCAGCCTCTGGCCTTACTGAACGGTTCTCAGACCCAGTTCTCTGGCGATAGCAGCACCGTGCTGCTGGAAAACACGCCGCAAAACCGCGACCTGTGGAACAGCGTAGTGAAAGCCGTTGAGCAAAATAATTACAAAATTGCTAACCGTGATGATGCTAACCAGACTCTGACCACAGATTTCGTTAACTGGAATCGTGCGGATGAAGACTTCCAGTATCAGGGCCGTTATCAGATCAGCGTGAAACAGCAGAGCTACCAGTTAGCGCTGACCGTGAAAACGCTTGAGCTGAAACAGCAGGATAAAGCGGTCACAACAACCGCTGAAATCCAGCGTTACAACAGCCAGATGATGAACGCCATCACGGCGAATCTGGATAAAGTGCAGCAGGATACTCAGGCACGCCTCGACAACCGTCGTGTGGGTGAGATTGATGTCCAGAGCGGCGCGGATGATACCGGTTTACCGGTGCTGATCGTTCGTTCAACGTACGGCGTAGTGTGGGATCGCCTGCCGAATGCCCTGGCGAAAGCCGGCATGAAAGTCACCGACAGCAGCCGTCCGCAGGGTACATTGTCCGTGACCTACAAACCACTGAACGACGACGCGTGGCAGACACTGGGTGCGAAAGATCCGGGCCTCACTTCCGGTGATTACAAAATTCAGGTCGGCGACCTCGATAACCGTAGTAGCTTGCAGTTCCTTGATCCGAAAGGACATGCTCTCAGCCAGTCGCAAAACGACGCGATGGTGGCGGTCATGCAGGCCGCGTTTAGCCAGAGCAGCGCAAAATAATACCAAGGGGCTCCGGCCCCTTTTTACATCTGTTTTTTCCACTGGAGTAAGTAAAGATGCAAAAGTTAGCTGAGTTGTATCGCGGCAAGGCGAAAACCGTCTACACCACCGAAAACCCGGACCTGCTGGTACTGGAGTTCCGTAACGATACGTCAGCACTGGATGGTCAGCGTATTGAGCAGTTCGACCGTAAAGGCATGGTTAACAACAAATTTAACCATTTCATCATGGCTAAGCTGGAAGAAGCGGGTATCCCAACGCAAATGGAACGCCTGTTGTCTGACACCGAAGTGCTGGTGAAAAAACTGGATATGGTCCCGGTTGAATGCGTTATCCGTAACCGTGCTGCGGGTTCGCTGGTAAAACGTCTGGGCATTGAAGAAGGTCTGGAACTGAACCCGCCGTTGTTCGATCTGTTCCTGAAAAACGACGCGATGCATGACCCGATGGTCAATGAGTCTTACTGCAAGACCTTTGGCTGGGTAAACGAGGAAAACCTCGCGCGCATGAAAGAGCTGAGCTACAAAGCGAACGACGTTCTGAGCAAACTGTTTGACGATGCCGGTCTGATCCTGGTCGATTTCAAACTGGAGTTCGGTCTGTTCAACGGTGAAGTGGTGCTGGGTGATGAATTCTCCCCGGACGGCAGCCGCCTGTGGGATAAAGAAACCCTGAACAAGATGGACAAAGACCGTTACCGCCAGAGCCTCGGTGGCCTGATCGAAGCGTACGAAGAAGTTGCGCATCGCATCGGTGTAAAACTGGACTAAGCGACCGCTATTTTTTTAGCGGGGCTGCGCAATCGTTTACGCGGTGCAGCCCGGTGTTCAACGGGTGATGAAAATCATCACCCGCTCTTTTCTTTACGTTTTATTTTCCCTTTTCCTCACTGTTTTATTTCATTTAAATATTCCTCGCCTAAAATTACGTCCCTTCGCAGATGGTATTAATCGTGTGCGCTGGCTAGTCTTTAAAAAAACAGTCCGGAGGTGGGGTATGCGTTGGCAAGGGCGTCGCGAAAGCGACAATGTAGAAGACAGACGCGGAGAAGGATCTAACGGCGGGCCGGGAATGGGCGGTGGCGGAATGCGCCTGCCTATCCGTGGCAAAAGCGGCATCGTGATTATTATCGTCGTGCTGGTGGCCGGTTATTACGGCATCGACCTGACGCCGCTGATTGACGGCGGTCAGTCCGGCGACATACAGCGTCAGACGCAATCGCAATCCATCAGCCCGAAAGATGACGAGCAGGCAAAATTCACGTCCGTGATCCTCGCGTCAACAGAAGACACCTGGAAAGAAATTTTCCAGAAAGAGGGGATGACTTACCGCGAGCCGAAACTGGTGATGTACCGCGGCTCAACCCGAACCGGCTGTGGCACCGGTCAGTCGGTCATGGGGCCATTTTATTGCCCGGCGGACAGCACGGTTTACATCGATCTGTCTTTCTATCAGGATTTGCAGAATAAGCTCGGCGCGGGCGGCGATTTTGCGCAGGGTTATGTGGTTGCGCACGAAGTCGGCCACCATGTGCAAAACCTTCTGGGCACCGAGCGCAAAGTTCGTCAGATGCAGCAGGGCGCTTCGCAAACCGTGGTGAATCAGCTTTCCGTAAAAATGGAACTTCAGGCTGACTGTTATGCCGGTGTCTGGGGCCACGCGATGCAGCAGCAAAACGTCCTGGAAGAAGGCGATTTAAAAGAAGCGCTGGATGCCGCGCAGGCGATCGGCGATGACCGTTTGCAGCAGCAAAGTCAGGGGCGCGTCGTGCCGGACAGCTTTACGCACGGCACGTCTCAGCAGCGCTACACCTGGTTTAAACGCGGGTTTGACACCGGTAATCCTGACCAGTGCAACACCTTCGCCAGCCGCTGATTAAGTGAGAATAAGCTCTGGTCTGCCAGTAAAAACTGTTCAATAATCAATGTCCGACTTTGAGAGGCTCACTGAGCCTCTCTTTCATCTGCATGTTGAACCGCTGGGAACGCCATGGCTTTTCTCGATCCAACCCTTTTAATTTTGCTCGTTTTTGCCGGTCTCGGAATTATCAGTCACAACAGTGCCGTCACTATCGCAATGTTTTTTCTCCTGACGGTGCGCATTACACCGCTCAATAATTTCTTTCCGTGGATTGAAAAATACGGCCTCACCATCGGCATTATTATTTTAACCATTGGCGTGATGGCACCGATTGCCAGCGGCAAAATCAGCGCCAGTACGGTAGTTCACTCTTTCTTTCACTGGAAATCCATTCTGGCGATCCTGGTGGGCGTGCTGGTGTCATGGCTGGGCGGACGCGGTTTGACGCTGATGGGCAGTCAGCCGCATCTGGTGGCGGGTCTGCTGGTCGGGACGGTGCTGGGCGTGGCGATGTTTAAAGGCGTTCCGGTCGGGCCGCTGATTGCGGCAGGTCTGCTGTCGATGCTGGTGGGAAAAACCTGAGCGATAACCCATGGATATTGCGCTAAAAAATACCCTGCAACAGCAGATGCTTGAACAAGGCGTTCGCCGTCTGCTGGTTTTCAGCGGCGAGGCCACGTGGTGTGCCGCACAGGCGGAGCAGTTCGCGCAAGGACAACCTGGCGACTGGGTGTGGGTCGGTGGGTATTCCCCGGCAGGCGCGCAGTCTGTGACTTTTTCTGCGGTTCACACGTTGCTGGGGCAGGAAAAACTGCACGGCATATTCGACGCGCGAACCGGGCTGAATGCCGACGCGCTGGCGGTGTTTTCCGGCATTCTGAAAGCGGGAAGCTGGCTGATTTTACTGGTGCCGGAATGGGATGAGTGGCCGCAGCGTCCTGATGCCGACAGTCTGCGCTGGAGCGAACAGCCGCAGGCGATCCCGGCCCCGCGTTTTATCCAACGTTTTCAGACTTTATTGCTTAATCATCCTGAAATTTCCGTGTGTCGCCAGAATGCGCCTTTAGCCATTTCACCCTTATCACCCGCCGTTGCGTGGACACCGCCCGACGGCCAGCCAACGCCTCAGCAGCATCTGATTTTACAACAGCTGCTGAGTGCGGACTCCGGCGTCTGGGTGCTGACGGCACCGCGCGGTCGCGGCAAATCAACGCTGGCCGGCATGCTCGCCAGCCTCTGGCCGGGCACCTGCCGGATAACCGCGCCGGGTAAAGCGTCCGCAAATCAAATCCTCAGTCATCTTCCGGAATCGGCCTGTTTTATCGCACCGGATGCCTTGCTCGCATTATGTGACGCCGGGCCGGTGACGGACGCCGACTGGCTGATAATCGATGAAGCGGCGGCGATCCCCGCACCGATGCTCATGGCGCTGATCGCGTCGTTTCCCCGCGTTTTACTTTCCACCACGGTTCAGGGCTATGAAGGCACCGGCCGCGGTTTTCTGCTGAAATTCTGCGCCTCGCTGCCGCACTGGCATGATTTACGTCTGACCGAACCGGTCCGCTGGTCAGCACGCGATCTGCTGGAGCCGTTCATCAGCGAGTTATTGCTGTTTTCGGAAGACATTCCCGCCGGAGATACCACGACAGGAACGTCCGAAATATTCTCCATCGATGCCGGCGACTGGCTGCGTGAACCTGCGCTTTTACAGCAGTTTTACGGTTTACTGACCAGCGCGCATTACCGCACCTCGCCGCTGGATTTACGCCGCCTGCTTGATGCACCGGGCATGATTTTCAGTGCCGCGCGGCAGAAAAACACACTGACCGGTGCGCTGTGGCTGGTGGAAGAGGGCGGGCTGAGTGCGGAACTGGCGCATGAAGTCTGGGCCGGAAGGCGGCGTCCGCGCGGGAATCTGGTCGCACAATCTCTTGCCGCGCACGCCGGTTTCCCGCAGGCAGCGGTTTTGCGTTCGCGCCGCATCAGCCGTATTGCTGTTCATCCGGCGTTCCGGCGTCAGGGAATTGCCAGCGAGTTGCTGATGCAGCAAAAACATAGCGCGCAGCAACAGGGGCTGGATTTTATGTCGGTCAGTTTCGGGTATACCGATGAACTCGCCGCGTTGTGGCAGCAGGCCGGTTTTCGTCTGGTGCGCGTGAGTACGCAGAAAGAGGCCAGCAGCGGATGTTACGCCGCGATGGCGCTGTTACCGTTAAGTCATGCCGGAAAGGCGCTGACGGATGCCGCAGAGTCGCAGCTCAACCGCGACTGGCGCTGGCTGGCACCGGAGATTGACCGCCAGCTGCCGCTCCCGTTAACGGGTGATTTATCATCAGATGAAGCCGACTGGCGCGAACTGGCCGGATTCGCGTTTGCGCACCGGCCGCTGGAAAGCAGTTTACCGGCGCTGAACCGCCTCTTATTGCAACTTTCCCTGCCGCTGGTCGCCCTGCGCGCTTACCTGCAACAGGGGAAAAGTGTCGCCGACATTGTGCAGATGCTGCGGCTGAATGGCCGGAAAGACCTGCTGGTCCGCTGGCGTCAGGAAACGGCGCAGGCGCTGAAAGCCACAGATGCGGCGGCGTGTGAGATTTGGCGTCAGCGGGCAATTTCTCCTCGCACTGGCGATTAAATCAACGGTTTTATTGCAAAAAATGGAAAGACTCGTTCAATAAAACCCGATTTCACTGACCGGCGGGCGGCGTATAGTAAGGCCATTAACCTACAACGGGAGAAATTCATGAGCTCAGAACAGATTATTGTCCAGCAACCGGAAGAAAGAGCTAACCAGCTGATTTTACTGTTTCATGGCGTGGGCGATAACCCGATTTCCATGGGCGAGATCGGCAAGTTTTTTGCGCTTTCTTTTCCACAGGCGCAGGTTATCAGCGTCGGCAGCCCGGACATCTGTGATTTTGGCCGTGGCTTCCAGTGGTTCTCCGTGCAGGGCGTGACTGAGCAAAACCGTCAGCCGCGTGTCGATGCGGCGATGCCCGCATTCGTCGAAATTGTCCGCGACTGGCAGCAGAAAACCGGCGTGCCGCCGGAACATACCACGCTGATTGGTTTCTCTCAGGGGACCATCATGGCGCTGGAATCCACCAAAGTGGAAGAACATCTGGCTTCGCGCATTGTGGCTTTCAGCGGACGTTTCTCCGTCCTGCCGGAAAAACCGATTTCTGCCGGTACGGTGGTGCATTTTATTCACGGTGAACAGGATCCGGTGATTAATCCGTTCCAGTCAAAAAGTGCCGCTGAGCGCCTCAAATCATTAGGCTGTGATTGCACCCTGAATCTTCAGCCGGGCATGGGCCACGGGCTGGATTCACACATGATCAATACCGCGATTGCGCATTTGAAAAACTACGAACCGAAGTCTCATCAGCACTGATTTTTACCTGTAAAAAAGCCCCCGCCTGTTGATCCGCCGGGGGCTTTTTTATTGAGATCACAGAGGCTTATTTGCGGTTATGGCGCAGGAAGTCATCCATGAAGTTGGTCAGTTTCTCTGCCGCTGGCAGTGAAAGCGCGTTGTAGATTGAGGCACGGATCCCGCCAATGGCGCGGTGACCCGCCAGACCAGAGAAACCGGCTTCATGGCTTTCTGCCAGGAATTTTTGCTCCAGCGTTTCATCCGGCAATTTAAACGCCACGTTCATCTGTGAACGGTCTTCCTTACTGCTCCAGCCTTTGTAAAATCCGTCGCTGTTATCAAGCATCGCGTACAGCAATTCGGCTTTATGGCGGTTGGTTTGGGCCATATTTTCCAGGCCACCCACGTCGTTGAGCAGCCAGCGGGTGACCAGCAGAACCACGTAAATCGCAAAGACCGGCGGTGTATTCAGGTTGGAATGGGATTCAACCTGACGGCGGTAGTTGAGAAAGGTCGGCAGTTCGTCGGAAGACGCTTTCACTACGGTGTCATGCACCAGCACGATAGTCACACCGGCCGGGCCGATGTTTTTCTGGGCGTGAGCGTAAATCACTGAGAATTTATTGGCATCGCACGGTTTTGACAGGAAATCAGAGGACATATCGCAGACGCGCGGCACATCGTCGCGGCCCACAACGCGCTGGAATTGCAGCCCTTCCACGGTTTCGTTCGAAACGTAATGCAGATACGGTGCGTCCGGTGAAAAGTCCAGTTCGTCATCAGATGGCAGACGGTTAAAACCACAGGACTCACCGCTCCACAGCACTTTTACCGGGCCTTCGCGACGCGCTTCGGTCACCACCTTGCTGCTCCAGTAGCCGGTATCCAGATATTCAGCCGCATGTTTCTGGCCGCGAAGTAATGTCATCGGCACCATGGAAAACTGCTGCGTGGCGCCGCCTTGCAGAAACAGAATATGAAAATCCTTAGACAAGCCGAGCAGGGTACGGATGTTGTTTTCCGTTTCTTCGACGACGGCAGCGAACCAGTCTGAGCGGTGGCTGATCCCGAGGATCGACAGACCAACCTCCGGCACTTCTTTGATGGCGGCCTCGACCTGCGCCAGAACCGTTTCCGGCAATGCGCCGGGGCCACCAGAGAAATTCAGGGCGTTACGTGAAATCATGTTTATTCTTGTCCTGTTAGCGCATCAGCGGAAGTGTCGGCGTGCGCAAAGGCACGGGATAACAGCAACTCGCGGCATGCTGTTTTAACTTTATTCATATGGATTTGTTTGTGCGGGAACATGACTTCCAGATCCATGGCGTGAACCACCATTGCCGGGTCAATTTCAAAGACCAGCAACGAGCCGTCGGGCGCTTCGCTGCAATCAATCCCGACATAATCGAGTTGAGTTGTGTCATAAATGGCCTTCAGTGCGGCCTGGTGGCGCGCGGCGAATTCGTGGAAACTCGTCAGGAAAGCCGCTTCTTCTTCACGTTTTTTGTGATCTTCATACATCGCCGCGTTGACGTAATGCACCATCCAGTGCGATGAAATAGCCATATGGCAGGCGTAAGGTTTACCGTCGATCAGCGATATGCGGTACTTACGGAACTGGCCGTCCGCATTGCTGTAATCAATGAATTTCGACAGGAAATAATCTTCAACGCCAACGCGCGCAAGGTAACCTGCCAGTTCGTCCTGCCGGGTGATTTTCTCCAGACCGTGGCCGCCGTGCGAACCCGCCGGGCGCAGGATCACCGGGAAATCACTGCCCGGTAATGCATCGCTCAGCGTCATTTGCCCGCTTGCGACCGCAGTAAGCAGCGCGTGCGTCACCGGATACGCCTGCGCGATGGTGAGCCCCGGTTTGTTTTGTAAAACGCGGCTGGCGATGTGGCGTTCTGAATTCGGAATGCACTCGGGAGCGTTGATCACCGGCACCGGCCACTGGCGGGTCACGGTTTCCAGTTGTTGCAACAGGAACAGATTTTCGGTGGTCGCGCTGATGCCAATCATCAGCAGGTCATGTTCAGGAATGGGCGCCTCAAACGGCGCTTCCGGCGTGATGTAGTAATAAATCAGGTCGATGTCGCTGTTTTCCAGCAGACAGTCGAGGGGCACGTTGGCGGACAGCGTGCCGGGCACCATCAGCATCAGTAAACGCAGTCTTGCCGGTTTTTGCGCCGCGCGGAGGGTATAAACCTGCTGCATCGCCAGCGCCTGATTCTGGATAGTCAGACCCAGATCGGTGCGTTGCAGGCACAGCATCACCGTGGAAAGGTTCATCCACAAAATGGCATCATCAGGATTTTGCTGCGCACGCGTGACCAGTTCCTGCGCGATCTCGGTGCACTCGTCACCGGCTATGCTCATGCGTAAAAATGGAGCAAGCCCCAGAAATTGCGTGGCGTCGAACGTCGCCTGCTCTGGTGTCGGGGTTGTTAAAGTTGGCAAAGGACTCGTCTCTCCGTACGTCAGTTTCACGTCACATGATACTGGCCGGAGAGAGAGTCAATCGGCGGAGAATCGCTACATAATCCGCCGACTAATATTGATTAGGTTTTTTAGCCGTGCTGACCGGTGTTACTTTTTCTTCGGCCAGTCATCGTCTTTATCCCACTCGGCATTGTTGTCGCGATGCGGTGGAAGTTCAGGTTTATCTTTCAGGTATTTCTTCACATCCACACGGCGTAACTCTTTCATCCCGCTGATAAACATGCCGATCAGAATGATCAGAACGATCCACCAGTAATCTTTAATCCACTCCATGGCGTGCTCCTTAATTTATGTAGGGTTTAGGGCGATAAAACGCGGAAAAATTGTCGCTATCTCACTGATGACCCAGTCAGAACCGGCGATATCCTGGCCCTGCCACGCGCTGATAAGCACCTCCGGCGTCAGCTGTGATTCGCATTGCTGTGCCAGAGGGCGATAACTCAGGTGCCAGGGTTCAACGGCAACGCCGCCACGATCCTGCGCAAAAGGCCGGTAAAAGCCAAACGCTTCCATGTGCGCCGACATCCAGAGGTTCAGCGGATGAAAATAGCCGTTTTCCTCGTATTCCCACGGCTCCAGTTGCAGTGTCCGGCCTTCCGGCAGCAGAGACGGATCGTAAACATCCAGATCGCTGCCCCAGTGGTGGCGGCTTGCGCCCGGCAGTGCCGACCAGCGCAGGATCAGTTCACAACGTTCAGCGGCAGACAACGTGCTGATGTCCACCGGCTGGCTGTTCTTATCTAATACTGGTCGCTCGCCGCGAAATTTGCCATTCCAGATGGCCTGCTGGCGACTGAAATCACGAAAAGTACTGGCGGGCTGCAAATTAAACCCGGCCTGCGTCGCTGCTTTTTGCATTTCTGCAAAGGCACCGGCGGCGGCTTTTTGTAACCGGTGCGGGCCTTCGCCCAATGTGACCAGATGCGCGTCTGAGCGACCGGTCAGCATTTCGTGGCTGATCATGCGACTAACTGTTCCATAATGCGCTGATACATACGGCTGAGAACCTGCAAATCGGCGGCATGTACGCATTCGTTGATTTTGTGGATGGTGGCATTCACCGGCCCCAGTTCGACCACCTGAGCGCCCATCAGCGCGATGAAACGCCCGTCAGAGGTTCCGCCGGTGGTTTGCAGTTCTGGCGTGATTTCGCTGTAGTGGCGAACGGCATTCACGACGGCGTCAACCAGTTCACCGCGGGACGTCAGGAACGGCTGGCCGGACACCACCCAGTTCAGGGTGTACTGAAGATTGTGGCGATCCAGCAGTTCAGCGACGCGCTGCTTAATAATGGCATCGGTCAGTTCAGTGCTGAAGCGGAAGTTAAACTGCACATACAGCTCGCCGGGGATCACGTTATTGCTGCCGGTACCGGCATTGATATTGGCGATTTGCATGCTGGTCGGCGGGAAGAATTCGTTGCCGTTATCCCAGATCGTCGCGACCAGTTCGTTGAGCGCAGGCATTGCGCGGTGTACCGGATTATCGGCCAGATGCGGATAGGCAACGTGCCCCTGAACGCCATGCACGTGCAGGTTGGCGGTCATCGAGCCGCGACGGCCATTTTTCACAATATCGCCCACGCGGGTGGTGCTGGACGGCTCGCCGACCAGGCAAAAATCCAGGCGCTCTTTGCGTTCCATCAGGGCGTTAACCACTTTGACGGTGCCGTTCACGGCGCTGGCTTCTTCATCGGAAGTGATCAGAAACGCCAGACGGCCTTTGTGATTCGGGTTTGCTGCCACAAAACGTTCAGCCGCGACCACCATCGCCGCCAGCGAACCTTTCATATCGGCAGCGCCACGGCCATACAGCATGCCATCGCGCAGGGTTGGCTCGAACGGGCCGGTCACCCACAAATTGTGATCGCCGGTCGGTACGACGTCAGTGTGCCCGGCAAATGCCAGGGTTTTGCCTTCACCGCGTGTCGCCCAAAAATTGAGGGTATCGCCAAAATTCATTGGCTCAATATGAAAACCAATGGCCTGCAGGCGGGCAATCATAATTTCCTGGCAGCCTGCATCGTCCGGGCTGAGGGAAGGGCGGCGGATTAACTGCTGGGCTAAATCGAGAACCGGACAACTCATGTTACTTCACCTGTGCGAGAAATTGCTGATAGCTTTCTGGTTTGAATCCCAGCAGAGACTGGCCATCTGGCGCCAGTAAGAAAGGGCGTTTGATCACCGCCGGATGTTCAAGCATCACGGCTTTAGCGCTGGCTTCGTTATCACAGGCCGTGCGCGTGGCTTCATCCAGCTTGCGCCAGGTGGTGCCGCGCGTGTTGAGCATCGCTTCCCAACCCTGTTTGCTGATGAGGTTTTGCAGCAGCGCGTCGTCCAGGCCTTCAACCCGATAATCGTGGAACTGGCATTCAACGCCATTTTCTTCCAGCCAGCGGCGGGCTTTTTTGACGGTATCGCAATTTTTAATGCCGTAAAGAATAAACGTGGTTTGAGCAGACGTCGTTGCCATAAAAAAACATAACCTGTGAGTAATAAAGGAACTTTTGACCAGCGCAAAAAGCGGGACACGAATAATTCACATAATGAGGCAAAACGCGGGCAGGATCCAGACGGGGCGGGATTGTGATCGCGATTAAACAATCGCGAATGAATTTTTGCGTGTACAAAAAATAGACGTATAATGACGCCGTCCAATCAAGGGTAGAAAAATGTTAGAGCAAGAATTAGGTAACTGGAAAGACTTTATCGACCGTATGTTGAAAGCGTAATTGCCCACAGTACCAGCGACAAAGCAAAGAGAAGATTTATTCACCGTGTCAGCGCGTCATAATAAAAACGTTTGTTCAGGAAGACCATTACGTCCATTAAGCGACGATTTACACCAGCCAATAAATCATTAATAAAAAAGGCGTTAATTCACATTAACGCCTTTTTTGTGCCTGTTATTTGTGTTCGCGCGGGGCGGTGGCGACGATATCTGAGATGACCGGTTCACCGGTTTTCCCCGGGAAGCGGCGGCGGACCAGCACAAAGAACAGCGGAACGAAGAAGATTGCCAGAACGGTGGCAGAAATCATCCCGCCGATAACCCCGGTACCGACTGCGTGCTGACTCGCAGAGCCCGCGCCGGTGCTGGTCGCCATCGGCAAAACCCCGAAGATAAACGCCAGCGACGTCATCAGAATAGGGCGCAGACGCATTCTTGAGGCTTCGAGCGTGGCTTCCACCAGCGCTTTGCCTTTGTGGTTAAGGTCATTGGCAAACTCGACGATCAGAATGGCGTTTTTGGCCGACAAACCGATAATGGTTAACATCCCGACCTGGAAGTAAACGTCGTTTTCCAGCCCGCGCAGCCACGTTGCAATCACCGCCCCGATTACGCCTAACGGCACCACCAGCATGACCGAGAACGGAATCGACCAGCTTTCATAAAGCGCCGCCAGACACAGGAATACGACCAGCAGGGAGATGGCGTACAGCGCCGGAGCCTGCGCACCGGAAAGGCGCTCCTGATAAGAGAGCCCCGTCCATTCAAGGCCGAATCCGGCAGGCAGTTTCGCCACCAGTTTCTCCATCTCATCCATCGCCGTACCGCTGCTGACGCCCGTTGCAGCTTCACCGACAATTTCTACCGCAGAATAACCGTTGTAACGTTCCAGTCGCGGCGAACCGGTCTGCCAGTGCGACGTGGTGAATGCGGAGAACGGCACCATCGTTCCGCTGGAATTGCGTACGTACCATTTATTCACGTCGTCCGGCAACATACGGAACGGTGCGGCGGCCTGAACATAAACTTTCTTCACACGTCCGCGATCAACGAAGTCATTTACGTACGTGGAACCCCAGGCGGTGCTCAGCGTGCTGTTGATATCCGCAACGGAAACCCCCAGCGCCTGCGCTTTTACCTGATCGATGTCGATCTGCAACTGCGGGCTGTCATCCAGACCGTTATGACGAACGCGGCTCAGCGAGCTGTCTTTGCTGGTCATTTCCAGAAGCTGATCGCGCGCGGCCATCAGTGCGTCATGGCCATTCCCGGCGTGATCCTGTAATTCCATATCGAAACCGGCAGATGTCCCCAGCCCGTTGATGGCCGGTGGTCCGCTGGCGATAACACGTGCCTCGCGGATGTGACGGAATTCTTTGGTCGCGCGGTCAATAATGTCGAAGACAGAGTTATGGCCGGAAGTGCGTTTGTCCCAGTCCGTCAGGCTGATAAACAGTCGGGCAACGTTCTGACCGTTACCGCCCGGGCCTGCGCCCAGCGTGGAGAACACGGAAACCACATCATTCTTCTCTTGCGACAGGAAGTAGTGCTCGATTTTTTCGACCACTTTTTGCGTCTGTTGCAGCGTTGAACCCGGCGGCAGCTGAACCTGAACAGTCAGTACGCCCTGATCTTCCTGCGGCAGGAATGATGTCGGCAGCTTCACAAACAGGAACGCCAGAATGCCGAGGATCAGCAGATAACCCAGCATATAACGCACGCTGTGACGGAGAATACTGCCAACGCCGCGTTCATAACGGTGCGCATTCTTATCGAACGTGCGGTTAAACCAGCCGAAGAAACCGGTTTTGCCGTGGTGATGGCCCTTGGCAATCGGCTTGAGAATGGTTGAACACAGCGCCGGTGTGAGGGTCAGCGCGACAAAGACGGAAAGCACCATCGCGGCGACAATCGTGATGGAGAACTGACGGTAGATCGCCCCGGTTGTACCGCCAAAAAACGCCATCGGGATAAATACAGCCGACAGCACCATGGTAATACCCACCAGCGCACTCTGAATTTGCCCCATCGATTTTCGCGTTGCGTCTCTGGGGCTTAGCCCTTCCTCGCTCATCACGCGCTCGACGTTTTCCACCACCACGATGGCGTCATCGACCAGCAGCCCGATGGCGAGCACCATCGCGAACATTGTCAGGGTGTTGATGGTGTAACCGAACTGATGCAGCACCACGAACGTCCCCAGCAAAACCACCGGGACGGCAATGGTCGGGATCAGCGTGGCGCGGATATTTTGCAGGAACAGATACATCACGAGGAACACCAGCACGATCGCTTCGAACAGCGTTTTCACCACGTCGGTGATCGCCGCTTTGACGAATGGCGTGGTTTCATAGGCGATGCGGGTTTCGAGCCCGTGCGGGAAGTATTTTTCCAGTTCCGTCAGACGTGCGCGAACCAGTTTGTCGGTTTGCAGTTCGTTGGCGCCGGACGCCAGCTGCACGCCCATACCGGACGCGGCCTGGCCGTTGTACCGGCTGAGAATACTGTAGTCTTCGGCACCCAGACCGACGGTTGAGACATCGCCGAGTCTGACCTGCGAACCGTCCTGATTCACTTTCAGGGTGATATCGCGAAACTGTTGCGGCGTTTGCAGCTGCGACTGCGCGTTAACCGTAGCGTTGAGCGCCTGTAAATCAACCGACGGCGCGCCGCCGAGCTGTCCGACTGCCACCTGACTGTTCTGGTTTTCAATCGCCGTCACCACATCGCTGGTGGTCATCTGGTAGTTAGTCAGCTTGTTCGGATCGAGCCAGATACGCATCGCATATTGCGTGCCGTAAGCGGTAATGCTGCCGACGCCGTCGATACGGCTTAACGGATCCTGAATATTGGAGGCCACATAGTCGGCGATATCCTGCTTATCCATGCTGCCGTCGGTGGACACGAATGCGACGGTCATCAGGTTGGTATCACCGGTTTTTGAGACGGTGACCCCCTGTGTTTGCACCGCCTGTGGCAATCTCTTCATCGCCTGTTGCAGCTGATTTTGTACCTGCTGTAAGGCCTCATTCGGGTCGGTTCCGGCCACAAAACTCAGGGTAATCTGTGATCTGCCGTTGCTGCTGCTCTGAGAAGACATGTACATCAGGTTGTCTAACCCGGTCATGTTCTGCTCGATGATTTGTGTCACCGTGTTTTCTAACGTCTGAGCTGATGCGCCCGGATAAGTGGCGGTTATACGCACATTTGGCGGAGCCAGATCGGGGTACTGTTCAACGGGCAAAGAATAGATAGCCAGTGCGCCGGACAAGGAAATGATGATCGCTAAAACCCAGGCAAAGATCGGGCGATCGATAAAAAAGTTAGCCATGCGTCAAGAACCTCGTTGTCACTCTGGCGTGAGTGACTAACATCAGCAAACAAACAGAGCGTCAGTAATCTGACAAAAAAATCCCCTGAAAAGGTTTTCTCAGAGGCAGTACCGTCCGGAAAGGACTGAGCGAGTGTTAGGGTGTCGTTCTACGTCAATGCACTTTACCTTCTCATTCCCGATAAAACGTGGAGAAATAAAGGAGATAATGTAAAAAAGCCTCCCCGCACACAGGGTTATGTCTCACACGTATTCGCTGAAACAGTCTACGCTTTGGCTATCTTCTTTTTATGACAATACGCAGGGGTCGTCCAGATGAGTTTGACTTTGAATTCAGTGTTTGCGCGCCGTCTCTATCTTTGCTGGTTGCTCGATAATGAACAAAAACCGAATGTGCCTAAACTGATGGAAATTACCGGCTGGCCGCGCCGCACTTTACAGGACGTGCTGAAAGCGTTACCGGGCATGGGTATCGAACTGGAGTTTGTGCAGCAGGGCGTGCGCAACAACGACGGCTACTATCAGATTTCCGGATGGGGACCGCTGGATCCTCAATGGATTGCCCGGCATCGCGGGCAACTTCTCGACGCAATTGAGCACGGCTGACGCTGGCAGGGGCGTACTATTGCGGCTATGATATCGGGCTTCTCTCACCACTTCTGAGCGGAGGCACGCTAAATGTCATCTCATGGCAGGTCATCTAAAATCGAAAACGTCCGGACCGAGTTACTCTCTGATAACTGGTATGTTCTTCGAAAATTCACCTACGACTTAATCAAACGCAACGGTGAACGTCAGCCGCAATCCCGTGAAGTGTATGACCGGGGAAACGGTGCGACCATTTTGCTTTATAACCGGCCAAAGAAAACCGTTCTGCTGATCAATCAGTTTCGTATGCCAACCTATGTCAACGGTAACCCGACCGGCATGTTGCTGGAAACCTGCGCAGGTTTGCTGGACGACGATTCGCCGGAAGACTGCATCCGTAAAGAAGCGATTGAAGAAACCGGTTTTGCCGTCGGGCACGTCGAGAAACTCTTCGAATGCTACATGTCACCGGGCAGCGTGACGGAAATCGTTCACTTTTTTGCCGCAGAATATGATGAATCGCAGCGGGCGAATGCTGGCGGTGGCGTGGAAGATGAAGATATTGACGTGCTGGAAGTGCCGTTCACCGAAGCGCTGGCGATGATCAAAGATGGCCGCATCAAAGACGGTAAAACGATTATGTTGCTGCAATACGCGCAGTTGCAGGGCTGGCTGGCGTAAAGGTTTTAATCCCGAAAAGGCATTGTTATCTTAAAAGTCAAAGGCACCCGCAGGTGCCTTTGTTGTTTTAGTGTTCCAGACTGATGGCGGTGCTCCCTGCGTGGCCTTTCAGCGCTGACCACGGCAAGACTGACCATTCCGGGCTTTCGCACGAACGTTGTACGCGGGCGAACGTCGGATCAAAATACAGGCCCTTCGGTGTGAAATACCACGCCGGGAACTGCCAGACGGACGGATCCGAATAATCGCAGTCGTCGTCACTATCGTCGGTCGGCTTCTTCATCTGTTCCGGATGCGCCGCAGTAAGCTGTTTCACCAGCCACGGTGCCCATTTTTTATCGCGGTACGCGGCGAAGGTATCGAAATCTACGTCATTTTTGCCCGGTGAGGCGCGATCTTCCGCATTGAGATAATGGAACGGCGCGCCGTCACCGACCCACACGATATCTTCCAGCGTCAGTGTATCCGCCGTTTGGGCGTTCATATTGACCGGCGCTTCGCCGAAATCAGGATGCGCACCGCCACAATCATAGGACGTGAACAGACTGACGCTGACGACTTCCGGACTCATGAATTCCGGCGTAACCGTCTGCTGATATTCGCCCTGACCAAACCGGCTGGCGCCGAGCATACACGCATGCCATCCGCTGACTTCCTGCCATAAACGGGTGCGCAGTTTCTGGTTCATCGCCTGCAAACTGGCGTCCGGATAACCGGACACAATCTCGAAAAGCGTGATTTTCGACTGAGGCTCAACCCACCATTGCAGCTGATAACCCATGAAATTCTCGCTTTTACCGGCCTTCAGCTGCAATTCAGATAACCGCAGATACTCGTAAGGATCGGTATGAATCAGCGAACCGAGGTAGCTGTCGTCGGTAGCCGCCGCCGGAAGTTGCGCAGGTTTTAGCGTCACCGGCAGCGTTTTGCCCTGCGGGTTGGTCCAGTTGCCTTGCCAGCCACCGTTTTCATCTTTGGTCAGGGTAAATTCAGGACGTGGCGTATCGTCAAAATCGTCCAGCCCTTCCTGAAGTTTGAGTTCCTGCCCGTCCAGCGCGCCGTTGAGTGGCAAATCCAGATGGTACTTCTGATAAAAGTACCGGCCCGTCACTTCGTCAGGTTTATTCATGTCCAGCTCAACCACTATGCTGGTTTTTCCCAGTGTGCCGGTGTACACCACCGGCGGCTCTTCCGCCCACGCGGACAGAGAGAACAACGTTATCAGCCAAATCCATAACTTCATCTGAATCTCCCGGAGAAATGAACATCATCCTTTCGCCATTTTTTTTCGTTATTGGCGGAGTCAGTGTACTGAAAGTTTCGTTACGTCACCATTACGTGATTTCGTAAGTGGTGAAAAATAAATGCCTGCAAAAAAATAAATCCGGCAAAGTATCTCTTTCTTATTTCGAATAAAAAATGCTGCATTGTTGGCAGAGTCTTGGCGGCGGTTACGCTATTATCAAAAAAGATAATTTCGAACAGAGCAGAAACTCATAATGAGCAGATGGATTACCGCCCCTTTATGCCTGCTGGCCGGAATGCTGGCTTTCAGCGCGCAGGCCGAGCCAACGCAGGCAATTTATAACGACTGGCAGGTCAGCTGCGACAATCTCAATCACTGCGTCGCCCGAAATTCTCAGGACGGGCAGGAGCTGGTGATGAAAATTACCCGCGAAGCCGGGCCGGAAGGTAAATCGACTGTCAGCATTGATTACCAGCGCAACAGCGATGAACAGTCTGCTGAAGCGCCAATCGCCAGCCGTTTGCAGATGAATGGCAAAACGCTGAGCTTTAATCATCGCGAATGGGATGTCAGCAAAAAACACCTTTCTACCGGTAACCGTCTGGTGGTGAATGATTTTATTGCCGCTATCCGTGAAGGCAGCAGCATTCAGCTGGCCGGTAAAGCCGATACCGCGCAGCCGGTCAGACCGGTTATTTCACTCAAAGGGCTGAAGGCCGCTTTGCTGGCAATCGATGCACAGCAGGAACGCGTTGGCACGAAAACTGCCTGGGCGAACCGCGGAACGAAGCCGGTCAATACCGTTCCGCCGATCCCGGCAACGCCAGTTCTGCCGCGTTTCAGCGAACCTCATGCGCTTTCTGAAACTGAGATTTCGGCGATTACGCAGAATGCCGCGACGACCATTGAGAACAACGATTGCAGCCTCGACCCGTCGGAGCGCGAAGTGCATATCTTTGCACTCAGCAACGAGAAAGCGCTGATGACGGTGAATTGCGATATGGGCGCGTATAACCTTTACGCGCTGGGATTCCTGGTTTCGCGGCAGTCACCGTATAAAATGGACGATCTGGCGCTGAGCATGCCGTTCAAACTGGGCGAAGACGACCAGTCTCCGGAACTCATCAATGCTGATTTTGATCCGAAAACCGGATTGCTGACGACCTACGATAAAGGCCGTGGCGTCGGAGATTGCGGCGTCTCTTCCCGCTGGATATTTGATGGCAAAGCATTCCGCCTGGCCGCGTTTGCGTCAGAGCCAAGCTGTGACGGCTACAGCAGCGGCGGAGAATGGCCGGTGTTGTGGGTCACACAGGCTCCGTAATCTGGTCTTTGCCCTAAAGCAGACATAAAAAATGCCCTGTCAGCGTGAAGCTTGCAGGGCATTTTTTTGAAGCCGGATTGGGTCAGAAGATTAAACTGACGCCTTCACCACGACTTTATTGCTGGCGAACTCAACGTTCTGGTCAGCAACGATTTTGCAGCGTTTACGGGTTTCGACTTTACCGTTGACCTTAACCTGGCCTTCAGCAATCACCGCTTTAGCGGTACCGCCACTGTCACACCAGCCCATAAATTTGAGCAGGTCGCACAGTTCAACGTGCGGATGTTTTTCGAGAAAAAAAGTTTCCATGTATTCCTGACTTTTTGTGTAGAGCTAATTGTTTAAGACTTATTGGCGCTGATATCGTGATATTCCTCGCAAGCCTGCAAGGTATTCTGGATCAGCGTCGCGACCGTCATCGGGCCAACACCGCCCGGCACCGGTGTGATAAAGGAAGCACGCTCAGCGGCGGCATCATATTCCACATCGCCGACAACTTTACCACTTTCCAGACGGTTTATACCGACATCAATGACAATCGCGCCCGGTTTAATCCATTCGCCCGGAATAAAACCCGGTTTACCGACGGCAACCACCACCAGATCGGCGTTTTCGACGTGATGGCGCAGATTTTTAGTGAAGCGGTGCGTGACCGTCGTGGTGCAGCCCGCCAGCAGTAATTCCATGCTCATCGGACGGCCAACAATATTGGATGCGCCGATCACCACGGCGTTCAGCCCGAAAGTATCAACGCCATAACGTTCGAGCAGGGTCACGATACCGCGCGGCGTACAAGGGCGCAGCGTTGGCGCGCGCTGGCACAGACGCCCCACGTTGTACGGATGGAACCCGTCGACGTCTTTGTCAGGATGAATACGCTCGAGCACCTTGATGTTATCAATGCCCGCAGGCAGCGGAAGCTGAACCAGAATACCGTCGATTTCGTTGTCGTTATTCAGCTGATCGATAAGGCCAAGCAGTTCGCCTTCGGTGGTCGTCGCCGGTAAATCGTAAGAGCGGGAAATAAACCCGACTTCTTCGCAAGAACGGCGCTTGCTGGCGACATAAATCTGCGATGCCGGATTTTCACCGACCAGCACGACAGCCAGCCCGGGAGCACGTTTCCCTTCCGCCAGTCGTTGTTGAACACGCGCCGCAACTTCGTTTCTGACTTGCTGCGCAATCGTTTTACCGTCAATAATCTTTGCTGCCATCAGGGAGTAAATCCATCAATTAAAAAATGCAGGGGGATGCGCCTATTTTGTCAGAAGCAGCGGGCGCTGTCAGGCGTTGAATGCGAATAACTTGTTATCGGCGGGTGAGAATTTAACCTGAGACAGTGGCGAAAAAAGTGTCTATTTTAGATGTGACTCTTTTTAAATCATGAGGAAAGGAATAAATGACACGTAAAGTGGGAATCATCGGTGCCGGGCACGTGGGCGCTGACGTCGCGTTTTCATTGGTCACACAGGGCCTGTGCGACATCATTGTTCTGCTGGATGAAAATGAAAAGAAAGCTGCGAGCCAGTCGCTCGAACTGCGCGATATGGCTTCACTGACTGCTTCGCGCGTTCAGGTCATCGCTAATGATTACAGCGAATTGCATGACGCTGACGTGCTGGTCATCGCCGTCGGCCCTAAAACGCTGTTACGCGAAGACCGTTTAGAAGAGCTGGCCGAAACCCGTGCGGCAGTCCGTGAAGTCATTCCCCCTGTCATCGCCAGCGGTTTTGGCGGCGTTATTATCAATATCACCAACCCGTGTGACGTGATCACCCAGATTATTCAGCAAACCAGCGGTCTGCCGGACTCGCAGGTATTCGGCACCGGCACGTCTCTGGATACCGCACGGATGAAACGCGTCGTCGGCGAGTTTTTCGGTTTTGACCCGAAAAGCGTCACGGGCTACGTGATGGGCGAACACGGTGAATCGCAGTTTGTCGCCTGGAGCACCGTCACGCTCGGCGGACGTCCGGTCGCTGAACTGGCAGGCGATCGCGATGTTGACTGGGCAAAAATGGACGACGCCGTTCGCGGTGGCGGCTGGGAAATCCTGCAAGGGAAGGGCTGGACCAGCTTTGGTATTGCGACCGCGACGGCGCGTCTGGTGGATGCCGTGCTATCCAATGCGCAGAGCGTATACCCGGTTTCCGCGTGGGATGAAGAACTTAGCGTGTATATCGGGCAACCTGCGGTGATCGGCATAAACGGTATCGTACAAACTTTGCAGCCGGAACTGACCGCCTACGAAGGCGTGGCGTACCACGCCTCCGCGCGTGTTATCACCGCTGCACTGAAATCTGAGCACGAAAAATAACCACCGCTGATGACATCGACTTATCAGGCATACCGGGAATAACGGCTAATTGTTCAGGCATTAAGCAGAGAGTTTAAAAGCCATTGACTCAACCCGGTCTGCCCGTATAATCCGAACCCGCAACGCTCCCAATTTGGGACAAGCAATGCGCCCTTAGCTCAGTTGGATAGAGCAACGGCCTTCTAAGCCGTAGGTCACAGGTTCGAGCCCTGTAGGGCGTACCATCCTTACTTGTTTTAACGTCTTCAAAAATCCGCTAAACAATTTCCCCTAGGGTACCAATACAATCTTGCCGCTGAAGCTTCGGGTTTCCAGCAGGCGGTGCGCATCTGCGCCGGATGATAATGCGAACTGAGTGACCGGCGGAAGAACGACGCAGCCTTCTTTAATCAGGGCAAAAAGCCGGTCTGCGCGGCGCTGGCGCTCTTCGGCAGAGGTCAGATACGTCCAGAGATCGGCACCCAGTATGCCGTGAGAGCTGAGCTGGAGGCGGGACGGATCGAACTCAGCAAGCGCGCCGCCGGACATACCGAACAGCACTACGCGGCCGCCGTCTTTCAGGGAATCCAGACTTTGGGTAAGCGTTGTTCCTACCGAGTCGAATACTACATCGCAACCCGCGCTCTGCCACAAACGTACCTGCTCAGGCCAGATGTCATAATTTGCAGCCGCATCTGCACCAAGCTCCAGACATGCTTTCTGCTTTTCCTGGCTTGATGCCACAGCAAAGGCGTGGATGCCCTGATGTTTTAGCATCTGAAGCAATAAACGCCCGACGCCACCCGCGGCGGCCAGCACGGCGACGTGCATTCCGGCGCGCAAAGGCAGCACATCGTGAAGCAGATAATCGGCGGTCAGACCTTGCAGCAAAACAGCAGCAGCATCGGTTTCGGACAGCCATTCCGGTAAGCGGATTGCGTGGTCGACCGGCACCCGGATATGGCTGGCGTGTGCCAGCGGGACATCAGCAAAACCGACGCGATCGCCAGTTTTCCAACCTGTAACATTTTCCCCGACCGCAATGACCCGGCCAGCCCCTTCATAACCTGCGATATACGGCGAGGTCCCGGCCAGCGGATAACGGCCCTGACGGCGGTAAATATCAGCAAAATTCAGCCCGGCTGCGGTGACCGCGACCAGTAATTCTCCTGAAGACGGAACGGGATCCGCCGTCTCATGCAGATGTAATACATCGGCCGAACCCGGATTTTCAAAAACCAGTGCTTTCATTGCCTTTCCTTAACTCAATCTTTGTGAATATTGCGGCGATTATCGTGAAGCGGGCGCAGGAGATAAACAGAGGTCTGCTTTATTTATTCGATAATAAAAATTTATAATGGCTCACTTTACCTTCACGGAGCAGAGCAATGGATTACTTAAAGTGTGTCGAATCGTTCATCGCCGCGACAGAATCCGGTAGTTTTACGGCCGCCGCCGATAAACTGGGTATCACGCCTGCAATGGTCGGTAAGCACATCCAGATGCTGGAGACGCGCACGGGCTGCGTGCTGATTAACCGGACCACCCGGCGTCAGGGGCTGACGGAAGCAGGGCACCGTTTTTATCTTTACGGAGTGCAGATCCTCTCAACGATAGAAGATGCCGATTCTCTGGCGCGTCATCTTAACGAACAGGTCACGGGCATGCTGCGTATCAGCGCGCCGGTTGCTTTTGGTCAGCGTATCCTCACGCCAATATTGTCGAAATTTTTGCAACACTATCCCGCCGTCAACGCCGATCTGGTTCTGAGCGACCGCCGTGTGGATATGATTGAAGAGCGTTTTCAGATAGCGATACGTATTGGTAATCTTCAGGATGAAGGTTATGTCGCCGTTCCTTTGCCCCCTTATGAGATGGTGCTGGCAGCCTCACCGTCGTATCTGGACACTCACGGAACACCGGTAACGCCCGCTGATTTAGCCCGACATAATTGTGTCAGTTTCAGCCAGTGGCGCTCTGCTCATCGCTGGCAACTTCTGGGGCCGGAAGGGCAGGTTGATATCGATATCGTCCCGCGCCTTACCGTGGATTCCGGTGAAGCTATCCGTCAGGCCGCATTATCTGGCCTGGGCGTCGTTATGCATTCCTGCGTCACGCTGCAAGATGATATCGACGCCGGACGGCTGAACCGCGTATTACCCGATTACGCGCCGGTATCCAGACCAATGCATTTACTCCGTTTACCCATAAGGCCCGCCGCTACCGTGGTTTCATCTTTCTTTGAATATTTTATGCAGGAATTAGTCCCGCAGCGGGGATTGCCTGCTGGTGATGGTCACATCATCGGGTAAGTTATCTTTTTCTTCACTTTCCCCAGTTTGTCGCTGGCCTTCTCCGACAGCTCAAACAGGACCGGCAGGATATGCGCTGAGGCTTTCAGGTAGGCGCTGACCTGCAAAATGCCTTCGGGCGGCAGCAATTCTCCGTTCTCCAGCCCTTCACTCAGGCACAGCAAACCCTGACACAAACCTTCGGCGGATTCGGACGCCAGTGCGCTCAGGTCGTAAAGCTGCCCCTCGTTAAAATTCCCCAGATCCAGCCCGGCAACCAGTGAGCGAAAAACGGTGACTGAGTTTTGCTGAAATGCTGTGCCGCTTTCGAAATTCATCATGATGTTTATCCTGCGTCAGTAAAATTGAAGCAGCTTTCCGGGCCGCCTTTAATTGCGTTGACTCTATTCCTGACCGGAAAATAAAGAAATGGCCTGTATGTATTTACAGTGTTTTTAATTCAAATCTGGAAAGTGCCTCGCAAATCGTGAGGGGGCGGCTGACACGTTTACTTGCTGTGATTACTGCGGGCTGGTGATCTTGATCACAAAAAATCCGGCGCAGCACGATTGTTTATATATGTACCCGTCCTGCTCTCACTGCGGGGGTGAGTTGTGCTTATCGTGAAGACCGGATTTATTTTTTTCTGATGTCCGTCGCTGTATTTCCTTTTATCCGGAGAAAAAAATGTCGTCATCTGATGTAGCAAAACTGACTGAAAACCCGCTGAAAAATACCAAAGTGATGAACCTCTTTGTGTCTTTTGCGGCGGCAATGGCCGGGCTGCTGTTCGGCCTTGATATCGGTGTGATTTCGGGTGCGCTTCCCTTTATTACTGACCATTTCGTCCTTACCAGCCGGCAGCAGGAATGGGTCGTCAGCATCATGATGCTCGGTGCGGCGTTCGGGGCGCTTGCCAATGGCTGGCTCTCTTTCCGGCTGGGGCGCAAATACAGCCTGATGGCCGCAGCATTATTGTTTGTTCTCGGTTCGCTTGGTTCAGCGTTTGCTTCGAGTGTTGAAATTCTGATGGTTTCTCGTCTGATCCTCGGATTTGCAGTTGGCATCGCCTCTTATACTGCGCCTCTCTATCTCTCTGAAATGGCATCAGAAACTATCCGCGGCAAAATGATCGCGATGTATCAGCTGATGGTAACTCTCGGTATTTTGCTGGCCTTTTTGTCTGATACGGCGTTCAGCGCAAGCGGCGACTGGCGCGCCATGCTGGGGGTTCTGGCGATCCCCGCATTAGTTCTGATGCTCGCGGTCTGCTTTTTACCCAACAGCCCGCGCTGGCTGGCGGCGAAAGGGCAACATATTGAAGCAGAACGTGTGCTGCGGATGTTGCGCGATACCTCTGAAAAGGCCCGTCAGGAACTGAATGAAATTCGTGAAAGTTTGAAGCTAAAACAGGGCGGCTGGAATTTATTTAAGGCCAACAGCAATGTGCGTCGGGCGGTGTATCTCGGCATGTTATTGCAGGCCATGCAGCAATTTACCGGCATGAATATCATCATGTATTACGCGCCGAAAATTTTTAATCTGGCCGGATTTACCAGCACGCGGGAACAGATGATTGCCACGATTATTGTCGGCCTGACGTTTGTTTTGGCGACTTTTATTGCCATCGGCATGGTTGATAAAGCGGGGCGTAAACCTGCGCTGAAAATAGGTTTCAGCGTGATAGCGCTCGGAACGCTGGTGCTGGGATATTGCCTTCAGCAGTTTAATCACGGAACGGCGGGAGCCGGGCTTTCCTGGCTATCGGTGGGGATGACGATGATGTGTATCGCCGGGTACGCCATGAGTGCTGCGCCGGTGGTGTGGATCCTTTGTTCTGAAATTCAGCCCCTCAAAAGCCGCGACTTTGGTATCACCTGCTCTACGACCACCAACTGGATTTCCAACATGATTATCGGTGCGACGTTCCTGACGCTGATGGACAATATTGGCGCCGCCGGGACATTCTGGCTGTACACCGCGCTGAATCTCGCGTTTGTTGTGATTACTTTTATTCTCATTCCTGAAACGAAAAACGTGACGCTTGAACAGATTGAAAGAAATCTGATGGCAGGGAAAAAACTGCGGGATATCGGGCAGTAAGCCGGTTATAAATTTTGAATAGGGAGAAGATTATGTCTGCGCTGACATGCATGGTTAACAGTCTGGATTATCCGATTAATGATGAGGAACTTATTGAAATCCGCTACCAGACCCGGGACAAAGTGGACGAGTTTAATGCACTCGGTGCGCGCCAGGTGGCTGAGAAAGACAGCCTGGTCAGAAAAATATTCGGTCAGGTTGGGAACAACGTTCATTTTGAAAAAGGCATGCGCATCGATTACGGTATTAATACGACGATCGGGGACAATGTTTTTATCAATTTCAATTTTGTCCTGCTCGATTGCGCGCCGGTGTGTATTGGGAATAACGTTTTTATCGGGCCGGATGTGCAAATTTATACCGCTCAACATCCGCTGAATATTGATTTACGCAGGGAACATATCGGGAGCGCGCAGCCGGTCACAATCGGGGATGATGTCTGGATTGGCGGAGGGTGCATCGTTCTGCCGGGCGTCACTACCGGAGCGGGAAGTACAATTGGTGCTGGCAGCGTGGTGACTCGTTCTATTCCACAGGGCGTTATTGCCTGTGGTAATCCGTGCCGGGTAGTTCGTCGGGTAGATTAATTGTGTTAAAGAAACTCCTAAGTCAAATTTAAGTGTTAAAAACATAAAAAAGCCCGCTCCAGGCGGGCCGCAAATGCGAAAAATACAATATTTCTTAAAGTCCGCAAAGGATGAATGAAATTCTAATAAAAATCAATAAATTATCAATTTTTCTAATATTGCATCAGCCGTGCCTTGTGTTTTATTTATGAATCCCGCTCATAACTCCTTTCATATTTTGTCATCTAGTCGTTTAAACGGAATGTCTGTACCTTTTATCAGAACGAGAAAACGGAGAATAAAATGTCTGACAAAATGAGAATTACCAAAAGCGGTTCTGTTCCTTCGCAGAATGGCCCGGAAAGCTATTTTACCGGCAAAGTGCGCATCGATGCGCCGTTCAGCGGTACTGAATCTGCGCGTGTTGGCGGCGCAACCGTGACGTTTGAACCGGGCGCGCGCACGGCATGGCACACGCATCCGCTGGGCCAGACGCTGATCATCACTCACGGTCGTGGGTGGTTGCAGGAAGAGGGCGGTGAAATTCGCGAAATGAATGTCGGCGATATCGTGTGGATCCCTGAAGGGGTTAAACACTGGCACGGCGCGACGTCGGGAAATGCAATGACCCACATTGCGATTGCCGAATCTCTTAACGGCAGCCCGGTTGAGTGGCTGGAAAAAGTGACAGACGCTCAGTATCAGAAGTGATTTTTAGGCATCTGAAATGAACGCGATCCTGTCCGGTTGTGCCGGACGGGATTTCTGCGTTTTTTCATCCGCGCGGATTTTTGCGGGGCTTGGTCATGGAATTACTCAGCTCATAAAGCCGGTTCATGGTCTGAAGCGGGACTTTTGGTGAAGAGGCGGCCAGCGCCAGCACCAGAATTTCGAGGCAAATGACAGGTGTGCCGTGGACGGGGATTTTTTCCGCATCAGCGCTGCGAGGAATAAACACCACGCAGTCCGCTTCTTTGATAAAAACGGATTCGGCCGAGCCGGTCAGTAAAATAGTTGAAATCCCCAGGCGTTTGGCTTCCGCCAGCGTTGTGACACCTTCCCGATGGGCGCTGCGTTGCGCCATCATAATCAGCACATCGCCCGGACGCATGCCGATCAGTTGCTCACTCAGCGACGCGCCGGTGCGGTTAAGCACATACGCGGGCGTCCCGTTACGGTTGAACAAACGGGCGGTATATTCCGCCAGCAGCGAGGAAGCCCCGATGCCAAAAATGGCTATCCGGTCGGCGGCCTGCAACAACGCGTTGGCACGCGAAAGCGCCAGCCGGTTCTTCTCCTCCGACAGCATCTGGCAGGTATAAAGGTAGCCGTCCAGCACGAAATCAATGCTGGAATTGGTATCCGGCGTCAGGGAACTCACCGTTGTTGCCATCTTTGCCGACGACGTCAGCGACTCCCCGAGATAACTGGCCAGCACATTTTTCAGATCGCGCAGGCCGGAAAATCCCAGCGCCTGAATGGCACGCACGACCGTAGCATCCGAGCTTTGGGTATCTGCCGCGATTTCCATGGCGGTTTTATCCAGCACTGCGCCCCGGTGAGTATGAATATACTGTGCGACGGCAAACAGGCGCGGTGATAACTGGTTTTTGCGCAGGCGGAAACGTTCGCCGTAGAGATCCGGGCCGGAGCGGTTGGGTTTAGTCTTCGGGTTTTTCACAGTTACGCCTGTTCATTCACATTGCTGCCATTTTTTACAGTGTACTTCGGGAGCGCCTTACAGGCTTGCCAGTCTTTGCCGTTGATGAGCCAGCATTGACGGTTCAAGCGGTACGTATCCTTCCGGGCTGTGAGTTTGTGCGGCCACAATAGCTTGTCCGGCATCAGACAGCGTCATTTCCAGCCAGGCTTTAACCAACGGATCCAGCGTGGCTCCCGGCGGCAGGTCAAAGCAGAACGAAACATAGCTTGAAAGCGGATAATTCCCCTGCGCCACATTGACTAAATCCGGCGAATAAAATGCGGTATTTGCTTCTGAGGCCAGCGGCAAAATACGCACGTCGTCAGAGAACAGTGCCGCGTTGCACCAGCCCAGGCAGCCCGCCCCGAACGGGTCTTGCGCCACCGCTTCAATCACGGCGCGGCGATCGGCGAGACCTTCATAATGCGCAGGATAATGACGACCGGCCAGATGTGCGTGCCGGAAAGCGGTGGCGTATTTCCCGTTATCCCGCAGGCCATAAAGATGAATGCGCCGGTTGTGCCATTTGCCTTCCAGCCCCAGTTGTTGCCAGTCAGTGATATCTCCGCTGCTATGCCCTGAAGAGAAAACCGAGGCCAGCTGCGCCATGGTCAGCCCCGGCAAAGGATTATCGCGGTGAACATAAATCGCAGGCGGGCTTTTGGCTTCCGGACGCGGCCCGTGGCCGGTATATCCGACATGGATTTCCGTTGGCCGGTAGCCTTTTACGCGCTCAAAAGCTGCCAGTTCATGAGGCCATGGCGCGCGTGACATCGGTGCCAGCCAGCTGGCGTCAGCCGCCAGTGCCATAATCGCCGTGGACGAGCCTTCCAGCGTGCAGTCGAAAGAAATTGCCGGATTCGCTTCGCAAAAAAGTGCGCACCACGGAAGAACCAGAGAAGCCATGCCGTCATTTCCGACAACCGGCAGCGGGAGATTAAGTGTGTTTGAATTCATGAATGCACCGCGATTATTGCACGCTGCTGAGCGAGTTCAGCAGGTTCCAGAGGCAGACAGGTTGTATCTGCGATAATTGCCTGACCTTCATCGGAAAGCAGGAAACCGGCCAGTTTATGTGCGTCGGGGCCTTCACCGGCGGGCAGATAAAGATGCAGAAAACGGGTAAGCGGGTCGCGCGCCTGACCGCTCAGAGGCACTTTACGTAAAAGCGGATGTTCTCCGGCGGTGTCAGCAATGCCAATGCCGTCTGGCGTATTCTCAAGCCGCGCCAGAAGCGTGGCCGAATCCGCCACATATTCAGTCCGCGCAGTCAGTTCACGTCCGGCAAATAAATGCTTTTGTAAGAACACCTGAAGGGCGCTGTCTTCCGGCAGGCTCAGCGGCAGAATACTGGCATCGTGAGAAGACGTAATGAGTTGTCCCCAGTTCGAAAAATCACCCTGTGCATTTCCGCGCGTGAAAATCTGTGAAAGCTGGGTCACCGAAATTTCAGTCAGTGGATTACTGTGATGCACGTACACGGCTGGCGTTGCCGGACTGACCGCAAGCTTCACAGAAGACGGTGCTGAGCCGCGCTGCTTTTTATACGGCACGGATTCCGTGGGCGTAATTTCTCTTTCAATCAGCGCCATCGTGGCACGACGGTTAATCAGAAAGGCAAACGCGGCATCGTCATGGCAAAAAGTGGCGGCGACTGCAATATCAGGGT
Source organism: Rahnella sp. PD12R (assembly GCF_019200965.1). Taxonomy (NCBI): domain Bacteria; kingdom Pseudomonadati; phylum Pseudomonadota; class Gammaproteobacteria; order Enterobacterales; family Yersiniaceae; genus Rahnella; species Rahnella sp. PD12R. The sequence continues at coordinate 152,604 of NZ_JAHTMS010000001.1, forward strand.
GAACAAGACGGAATGCCGCAATGATTTTTTCAACCAGCGGCGCGAGTTCTGGCTTGGCGGTAATTCTGATAACGCTTTTCTTTTCAGTGGGGTACTGCGCTGGAGCGGGCAGGGGGCTGTCCGGGTTCAATCTGTTATTCCTTCTGGCTGAGTCTTTAAAACTTGCGCGGATCGTGTGGAACTCTTCCCGATACTGTATGAGAAGAATTATCATTATCTTTTAAGAATCATGATGAAGTACGTAACTGTAGTAGTCAACGCTACGAAGGTGTGCCGGAAAATCAGGGCTTCCCCGGGCGGGTTTTGCAGAACAGATTATGAAAATAATATATTCAATTTCAGAGGGATATAAAAAATAAAATCCCGGTTTTTACCCCGCAGGACTTCTCTTTTTTTCACTTCACCGCCTGACGTTTACTACTACAGTCCCGCGTGATGGAATGATAATCATTCTAATTTAGTGAGCACTTTGATTCCTGTAAGATTGAGCAGGAACTGGCCAGCGGCGCCTGTGTTTCGCGCAATAACCGGGTCAGTAATCAGGTTTTTTTTCCTGAGAAAGTCGGCGCGGATGTGCTGACAGAATAATAAAAGCCGGCCTGAAATTAATTTTGATTTAAATACTTTTACGTATGTTTTTGGGGATTGTATGAACTTCAACAAAATGAAAAAAAATGCGCTGGCGCTGTTAATTGCCAGCGTTCCTGTTTTATTGCCTGTCAAAGAAAGTCTGGCTGAAACGCTTTCCGGCGAAAATAGCGTTAATCACCCTGATCAAAGTAGTGATAATAAAAATCAGCAAAAAGATGACACCATTGAAGTTAACGGAACTTCTTACAGCGAACCTTCAGGATATATTCCCGGCTATGCTGACGTAGGGGCTTATCAGGGACGCGATATGATGGATGTTCCCGCGTCAGTCAGCGTCGTTTCCAAAGACATTATTCAGGCGCAGCAGGGCACCGGCTTATTTGACGCTTTGCGAAATGTGGCGGGTATTGTTCGCCAGCAACAAAGCGGAATTGCTTACGACCAGCTTTCCGTTCGCGGTATTAATCTGGATAACCGCTCAAGTTATATGTTTAACGGCGTTCTGCCTTTTGATAATAACCTGCCGATCCCGATGGAAGATAAAGAGCGTATGGAAGTGCTGAAAGGCGCATCGGCACTTTATTATGGTTTTGTCGCGCCCGGCGGCGTGGTGAATATGGTGACCAAACGGGCGGGGCAGCAGCCTGTCAGAGCGGTAACGTTTTCGACCGATGATAATGGATCGTCCCTCGCGCACGTCGATCTGGCTGACCGCTTTGGTGAAGAGAAGAATTTTGGCGTCCGCATCAATGCCGTCACCAATAATATCCATACGCCGATAGACGGCGATAATGGTAACCGCCGGATGTTCAGCGCCGCGCTGGACTGGCAGGCGACGGACCGGCTTTTACTCAAATATGACTATGAGTCAATCCGGGCACGCATTACTGAACAGGCGGCAATCGCCACACCGACCGCCGTTAACGGCGTCATGACCATTCCTTCGATACCTGATTCGAAAAAGTTGTTATCGATGAAAGGAAAAGACACACATTCCTCGGCAGAAACGCACTTACTTCAGGCTGAATATGCCCTGACCGATAACTGGACGGGTAAAGTCAGCGCCGGGCAATCGCGTACAAGGCGTGACCGCTGGTTGTGGGTATTTGATAATTACAATGCGCAGACCGGCGAGGGAACTGTTTATGGTGCCGATCAGCCCGGCCAAGATTATCTGAACCAGAACGTCCGGGCGGAAATTAAAGGCACATTTGATACCGGTTCCGTTGAGCATGAACTGCTGTTTGGTGGCAGCCAGAACCGCCTTTACCAGCCGAGTTTTGAGACCTACATGTATTCTGCCGCGCAGAATATGTATGACCCGGTGACCATTACATCGCTGACGCGCGCGGCTAAAAACAGCAAAAAAACGCTGACTGACCGCAGCTTTAAAGAACAAACTATCCGCGACGGCGGCCTGTTCCTGCAAGATTGGATCACGCTCAACGATCAGTGGCAGGTGACCGGCGCTGTACGTTACGGGCGCTATACCAGCCAGCAGCTTGATGCGGCTTCCGAAGATGTTCACGCGGTTACGCCAGCCGTCAGCGTGCTTTATAAAGTCACGCCGGATATCAGCCTGTATGCCAGTTATGTGGAAGGTCTGGAATCGGCGGGAACGGCACCATCAACCGCCGCTAACGCCGGGGAATCCCTGAAAGCGGCGGTCAGCAAACAGAAAGAAGTGGGGATCCGCACACGGGTTTACGGCGGACTTTATGCGTCGGCGGCTTATTTCGAGTTGAAACAACCGTCTGCCAGTACCGGCGATGATCTGATTTATTCCCTTAACGGCGAAGCACGATTCCGCGGCGGGGAATTCTCGCTTCAGGGCGACGTCACGGAAAATACGTCGGTGATGGGTTCTGTCATGTTGCTGAGTGCGGAAGTCACCTCAACCACCAATGAAAAGCTGCTGGGGAAAACGCCGGAAAATACGCCGAAAAAAGTGGCGAACATTTTCATCAACCACAAGCTGGATTTCATCGACGGCCTGGCGGTTAATGGTGGCGCGTATTATGTCGGTTCACGGCCGGTGAATGCCCAGAATCAGGCGTTTGTGGCGGGCTATACGACGTACAACGTGGGCGCGAGTTACACCACAAAACTGGCCGGAACCAAGGCCACATTCCAGGCAACCGTGAATAATGTGACCGATAAACGTTACTGGAGCGCAGCAGGCAGCGGCCAGCTGGCGGTCGGGATGCCAAGAACGTTACTTCTTTCCTCGACGTTCGAATTTTAACTTCTCAGGCAATTCAGGACGGGCGGCAAATAAGCTGCCCGTTTTCTCCCTCACGATAAATTCTGCACGTCTGATTTAGCTTTTCGACTTTTTATCCTAAATTACCGCCTTATTCGCTGAACCGTTTTATTTAAGCCTAAAAAACCCCGATGTTCGGCCCATTAAAACCGGTGCTTTCAGTAGCTCTGTGATATCTAACTCGACTACTATAAATAAAAATCAATCATAGAGTCTTTTCTGGTATGGCATATTTTTCTACAGATGAAAGTCTCGTTCGTGAGCGTTCAGATCGTTTCTTACGACGAATGTACTTAATGCGCATACTTGGCACTTTTCTCTGTTTTTTCCCTGTCGCCTCGGTGCTTTTAGAACGCGAAGTTTCCTGGATCCCGCTGGGTTTTCTGGTGCTGAACGCGTTTGTCTGGCCGCACGTGGCGATGCTGATTTCCCGCCGCTCCAAACATCCCAATCAGGCTGAGTTCAGAAACCTGGCGTTCGACGCCATTGCCGGTGGCGCGTGGGTCGCGCTGATGGGCGTGTGTCCGCTGCCTTCTGCGATCATTACGTCTATTCTGGTTGCCGACCGGTTTTCTGCCGGTGGCTGGCAATTACTGCGCCGCGCCGCGCTGTTTTACTGTGCCGGATTTATCCTGTGCTGGCCGCTTTCCGGGATGAGCCTTTATACCGAAGTGAGCGACCGGACGTTATGGCTGACGCTGCCGCTTTCCACGATTTACATTATCGCGTTCAGCGCTGCCAATTATTCCATTTCCCGCAAACTGCGCGATAAGCAGCACGAACTGGAGAAATCGGCGCTGATGGATCCTTTTCTTGGCCTGCCAAACCGGCGTTTGCTCGATCGCCGCCTGATGCTGGAATTTGAACGTTCAAAGCAGGATCTGGCCTGTCTGATGGTGCTGGGCGTCGATGATTTGAAAATGGTGAATGATCTGTTCGGACGCGAAGCGGGCGATTATGTTTTACGATCGGTATCGACTATTTTGCGTAAGGAAACGGCTGAGCACGATTTTCCGGCCATACTGGGCGGAGACGAGTTTGTGGTGATACTGCCGGGCATTTCCGAAGAAGAAGCGTATGCGGTCGGATACCGGCTGCTGCTGAAAACATCGGAAATTCGCCTGTCGCAGGATTCCGGTTTTCAGTGCTCGCTGAGCATTGGCGTGGCGACATCCAGAAATCATGAGAATTACAACCAGTGGCTGGCCGCCGCAGAACGGGCATTGGTGAGCGTGAAAAAGAATGGAAAAAACAGCATTGGCAGCGCGGGCAGGGCTTAGGCCGTTGTTCATCTACACTGAATAGAATGGAAGATGTCTCGGGATAAATAATGAAAAATATCAAAATAATGATGGTAGCAGCGGTGGCAGCAGCAACTTTATTGGCAGGATGTTCATCGATTGATGAACCCGTTGGCGCGGAAGTCTACCGGCCTGCAAACTTTGATGCTTCATTTGCGCAGGGGCAGGCGAGCTATGCGTCTTCCGTATTCTCCATTCTGGAACGTCAGCGTCGTGCGGATACCTATAAAAAGATCTTCGATTTTTGTACAGGCAAATTCCAGACGCTGGGTGAAAGCAATGACGGTGACCGTGTACACATAAGATTTGCGTGCCTGCCGAAACCGGCGACGCAAAGCACGTATTCAAACCAAAGCACTTACTCAATTCAACAAAAATCCCCGTCGCTGTACTGAGGCTGACTGCGTAAAACACATGCAGCGACCGGCGGGAAACGGAGTCAACGATGAGCAAGGAAAGACCCGACTTTATCGCCAACTGGCGTGAGCTCGAAGGGCCGGACGACAGCAGTTATCCGGGCGATGATGAACTGATGTCGATTGGTGCACCGCTCGGCAAAGCGCTGGGGCTGACGCGTATCGGCATTCATCATGAACGTCTGCTGCCGGGGCGACGTACCTGTTACGCGCATGCTGAAAGTTCTGAAGATGAGTTTGTTTATGTGCTGGAAGGGCAGCCTGATGCGTGGATAAATGGCCACCTGCACCGGCTCAAACCCGGCGACGCCGTGGCGTTTCCGCACGGCACCGGCATCTGCCATACCTTCATCAATAACAGTGAAGATGAAGTGCGTCTGCTGGTCGTTGGCGAAGCAAATAAGCCGGAAAACCGCATTTATTATCCGCTGAATCAGGAATATGAAGCGACGCGTAAAGACCGCTGGCTGGATGTGCCGGAACAGAAGTTTGGTGACCACGACGGGATTTCAGATTCCCTAAGGGAAGCAAACAAAAAGCCGGTGTAAAAACCGGCTTATTTGGAATTCATTCATGAAATTGAAGGGACGCTCACTGGATCCCCAGTGACTGCCAGCGTTGCTGACAATACGGCATCATGCGATGAATTTTCAGGCTCTGCGCCTGATGGCGGTTCAGGGAATAACCCTCCGGCGTAATCTCTAAAGTGTCGCCGGTTTGCAGTGTAAAGTCGTTATCAACAGACAGGATCAACTTCAGGTTTTTGAATGCCTGAATGCAGATATATTTCAGTCCGGTCTGTGGGATACTCAGGATATCTATGATTTTCCATTCCATATTCTCGCTCCTTTCCTGTTGCTGCCTGATTTCTGTGTCCCTTTTTCTACCTCAGATCCACGTCATTTTTTGTCATCACAAGGTAATGATTTCTTTATAGGCGTTCAGATAATTTGAATGCTTGAACTGACTCACAAAAAGAAGGCGAGAGAGCCCTCCGGGATCGCATATTCGGATTTTTCGGAAAGATTGCGAATCATCCCTGTTTGAAAAACGCTTGAAATGGCGTGAGCAAAACAGTTATCTAAACCCCAAGTCTGATTTTTGATTTATTTCTCAGGACGGGAAGGACGCGACGATATGACCACAGATTCACGTGAAACAGATTTACGCAAAACAGTGCCAGAAAACGGGCAGGACGAATTTATCTGGCTGGAAGGTTTGCGCAATGAAAAAGCGCTGGCCTGGGCACATGAGCAAAATTCGGTCACACTTTCTGCTTTTACGCACGGAAAGGATTTTGACACGATCCGCGAAAAAGTCCTTCAGGGGCTGAATTCCCCGGAGCAAATTCCGGGTGTCTGGAAATGCGATAACGACTGGTACAACTTCTGGCAGGATGCGAAAAATCCAAAAGGATTGCTGCGCAAAACCACGCTCGATGAATTCCGCAAAGCCGAGCCGCGCTGGGAAACTGTGCTCGACGTCGATGCGCTGGGGAAAGCCGAAAATATTGAATGGGTTTTCTCTGGTTTCTGGAACCTGAAACCGGGCTTTGAGCGCGCTTTCGTGGTGCTTTCACCGGACGGCGGCGATGCCTGCGAAGTCCGCGAATTTGATTTGAAAGCCAAGGAATTTGTCACCGGCGGTTTTTATCTGCCGGTAGCCAAAAGCCGCATCAGCTGGATTGATTTCGACCATATGTTTGTCGCCACCGATTTTGGCGAAGGCTCGATGACCGATTCCGGCTATCCGCGTATCGTGAAAATCTGGCAACGCGGAACGCCGCTCGGCGAAGCGGTGACAGTTTACAGCGCCGGGCAAAAAGACATGATGGCTGCGGGTTATCAGGAATCCGGCGGGGACATCAAACGCAATTACGTGGTGCGGGTTATCGACTTCTATCATCGCGAAGTTTTTCTGGTGGATGACACCCGCGCGCTGGTCAAAATCGACATTCCGGACGATGCCAAATTCACCACCTGGCAGGAATGGATCCTTATCGAACCGTCCAGCGAATGGCAGGTGAATGGCCAGCGCTGGCCGTCCGGTTCGCTGCTCACGATGAATTTCGACGCCTTTATGGCCGGAGAACGCACGCTGAAACCGCTGTTTGTTCCGGATACCGGTTCAGCGCTCAGCGGCGTGACGCAAACCCGCGATCAGCTCAACGGTTATTCACATACCCGCGATCACATCATTCTCAGTCTTACCCGTGATGTGGTGAATCGTCTTGAAGTGCTGACGCCAGAGAACGGCGAATGGCAGCGTGCACCCTTCGGGCATGTGCCGGCGCTGAGTAAAATCAGCGCCTGGGGAGTGGATGATAAAACCAACGAATACTTCATGAGCGTCAGCGGTTTCCTGCAACCTGCGAGCCTTTCGCTGGGCAATCTGGACAACGGCGCTGACGCCGAAGCCGAATTGCTGAAACAGGATCCGTCGCATTTTGACGCCTCCCGCTATCAGGTCAGCCAGCATTTTGCGCAATCTGACGACGGGACGCGCGTACCTTATTTCGTCGTCAGCCGCAAAGATGTGGTTTATGACGGCAAAAATCCGACGCTGTTATACGGTTATGGCGGTTTTGAAGTGTCGCTGGAGCCTTATTATCTGGGCGTCAGCGGCGTGTCGTGGCTGGATCGCGGCGGCGTTTTCGTGGTCGCGAATATCCGTGGCGGTGGCGAGTACGGGCCTGAGTGGCATAAAGCCGCGCTGAAAGAAAAGCGCCTGCGTGCGTATGAAGATTTTGCTTCAGTGGCGAAGGCGCTGATTGCCAGCAAAATCACGTCACCGGCGCATCTGGCGGCGCAGGGCGGCAGTAACGGAGGCCTGCTGGTGGGCAATATGCTGACACGATATCCGGAACTGTTCGGTGCGATAGTCTGCGAAGTGCCTCTGCTGGATATGCAGCGCTACACACAGATTTCCGCGGGGGCATCGTGGATTGCCGAATACGGCGACCCGCAAAAGCCGGAAGAGTGGGCGTTTATCCGCGAATTTTCGCCGTATCACAATATCGACCCGCAGAAAAAATATCCGCCGGTATTATTCTCGACCGCGACCAGCGATGACCGCGTCGGGCCGGATCATGCACGTAAAATGGCCGCGAAGATGCAGGCACTGGGTATTCCTGATGTGTATTTCTACGAGAACACCGAAGGCGGGCACAGCGCGGCGGCGGACAAAACGCAGTCGGCGTTTAAACGTGCTCTGGTGAGCGAGTTCCTGCTGCATTTCATCGGGCGTAAACCGTAACTCCCGTGCACGGCGTGACATGACTGAGCGGGGAAAATTTCCCGCTCAGTCATATTTCGACATGTTTTATCAGGCTTTTTCCCTTCCAAAAGCGTTGCCTCGCCCTTCATTCCTTGTTTATTATTTCCGCTTCATTTGATAACAATTATCAAAATCATTTCTTATTCATTCTCATTTTCGGGGATTTGCATGTTAAAGAATACCGCTCGCGTGCTGTCTGTCGCAGGTCTGATGGCCGCCTCATTTTCCACTTTTGCTACCACCTATCCGCTGACTGTTACCGATCTTAGCGGGCAGAAAGTGACGCTCGACAAAGCCCCGCAGCGCATCATCTTGCAGGATGGCCGCGATATTCTGGCACTTGCCGTGCTGGATAAAGCCGATCCGTTTAAGCGCGTCGTGGCGTGGAACAATCTGCTGAAAACCACCGACAGCGGCACCTGGGACATGCTGAAAAGCAAATGGCCTGAGTCATCCAAAATTCTGGATATGGGATTCACGGACAAAGGGCAGGTTGATCTGGAAACCGTGATTTCCAAAAAACCTGATCTGATGATTGCGCAGGTACGTGCGAAGAATTCTCTGGCACAGGCGGGTGTGCTGGATAAACTTGCCGCGCTGCACATCCCGGTTGTGTTTGTTGACTACGAAGCAGATCCGGCGAAAGACACGGCACCGAGCATCGAGCTGCTGGGTAAAATCGTGAATCAGGAAGACAATGCCCGCGCGTACACCGCGTTCTATAACGAGCACTTCCGGAGCATTCAGAAAGCCGTTGCGGCCATTAAAAACAAACCAAACGTGTTCATCGAGCCGATTGCCGGTCGCGATGATTCCTGCTGCTTTACCCACGGCGACGCGGGCTGGGGCAAACTGATTCAGGCGGTAGACGCCAATAATATCGGCACCAAATTGCTGCCGGGCGCATCAGGCACGGTTTCTCTGGAGCAGGTGATCAGCATGAAGCCGGATGTTTACATCATGACCGGTTCCGCGCGCCCGAGTAAAAACGGTTCCGTGACCCACATTCTGCCGTTCGGTTATGGCGCGAATGAAGCCAGCATCGATAAAGAGGCGAAAGTTCTGCTTTCCCGCACCGGCGTGGCGCAGATCCCGGCGGTCAGCAGCCAGCACGTTTACGGCGTTTACCACCAGTTCTACAACCACCCGTACAATATCGTCGGGATGGAATATCTGGCGAAATTCATTTATCCGGAACAGTTTAAAAATCTGGATCCGGCAAAAACCTACCACGACCTGGTGCGTAACTATACCAATCTGCCGGATCAGGATTTCATTCTGGGTTGGTCACCGAAGAAATAAGTCTTTGAGTCTCCCCGCCTGTGGCCTCGCAGGCGGGTTTTCAACCCCGTCATGGCGTTTCTGCACAAACTTTACCTCCGTCACATTTGTTGACACTCCGTTAATTCATACAAAAATATAACTGTATTACTGTATCTGCATAACGCCGACTGGCGTAGTACGACACATCAATAAGGTGAATTTATGCAATCTGAAGAACAGCGTTTAATTGACGGGCTTTTTAGTCGCTTACAACAGGCTGAGTCCAATACGGCACCGCGCGATGCGGAAGCTGAACGTGTGATTCAGGCCCATATCCGCCAGCAACCGTCTGCCCCTTATTACATGGCGCAGGCGATGATTATTCAGGAAGCGGCGCTGACTAAGCTGAATGCTCAGGTGAAGGAACTGCAACAGCAAAACGAACAGCTGCAACAGCAGGCGCAAAATGCGAAACCGCAAAGTACCGGTTTCCTCGCCGGGCTGTTTGGCGGCGGTTCGGCACAACCTGAACCTGCGCGTCAGTCCTCGCAAGGCAGCCAGCCGATCCCGGGCACGCAGGCCTGGGGCGCACAGCCTCAGCAGCAACAATACGCGCCACAACAGCAGGCTCCGGCTCAGGCCGCGCCACAGGCACCCGGCTTTCTGGGCAGCGCGCTGCGGACTGCCGCCGGTGTTGCGGGCGGGGTTGTGCTGGCAGATATGCTGACCGGAATGTTCCATCACAGTCAGCCGCAGGAAATCGTCAATATCATTGAAGAGCCACCGGTGCAGGATCTGAATCCTGCCGACAGCAGCTTCCTCGACAACTCGCAGGGCTTCGACAGCAATGTGCCGTCCTGGGAAGATGCCTCACTGCATAACGATAATTCTGATTTAGGGTTTGGTTCTGACGACTTTAATTCCGACGATTACAGCAACGACGACGATTCGTTTTTCTAACCGCTTGATGTCAGACGGCTATTAAAGGCCGTTCTGACAGCAGAAAACGGCGGCAGAAAGTGAAGAGTGAGAGCTTTATCGCTTATTGCCATCAGAATTCTGGACAAAAGTTAAATCTGTTGCTGTACTGTATTTGACACACGTTTTGTGTCCAACATTCACGTAAAGGTAAGTTTGATGTCTAAGATTAAAGGTAGCGTTAAGTGGTTCAATGAATCTAAAGGTTTTGGTTTCATTACCCCTGAAGATGGCAGCAAAGATGTTTTCGTTCATTTCTCTGCTATTTCCAGCAACGGCTTCAAAACCCTTGCTGAAGGCCAACGCGTAGAGTTCGAAATCACCAATGGTGCCAAAGGCCCGTCGGCTGCTAACGTTATCGCTATCTGACTTTAGCCGATTTCTTAAAAAACCCGCCGAAGCGGGTTTTTTTTTGCCTGTACATTGGTGCGTATAACGGCAAACCTTACGCGGTTTTGCGCACCAGCGTTACGAACATCAAAATGGCGATCGCGTAACAACCTAAAATCGTCAGGCCCATCGACAGAGCAGGCATGCTGCCAAAACCGGTGACCGGTACGGCAATCGCACCCAGCGCAAACATACACACGCCCAGCAGTGCCGACGCGCTCCCCGCATTTTTCCCCTGACTTTGCATCGCCAGCGACCCGGCGTTCGGCCCGATAATCCCGATCACCATCACCGAGAAGAACAGCGGAACCAGCAGCGTCACCAGCGGCGCATTCAGGCTGGCAGCAATCACCAGCGCAACAGATGCTACGGCCGCAATCACTAAACCGGCTTTAACCAGCGCCATTTCACCGAAACGACGGCTGAGGCGCGTGGAAACCTGCGCAGAAATCACCAGTCCGATGCCGTTAATGGCAAAACACATGCTGAACATCTGCGGGCTGAGATGGTAAATCTGTTGCAGTACGAAAGGAGAAGCGCCGATGTAGGCAAACATTCCCGCCATGATAAAACCTTGCGTCAGGCACAGCCCCATAAACGGACGATGTTTCAGCAGGCTGAATACGGAACCGAGCATGCTGAAAATACCACCTTGCGCACGGCGTTCCGGCTGCAAGGTTTCATGCAGTTTCAGGGATGAGAAGCTGAACAGCAGGATGGCAATAAAGGCCAGCACGGCGAAAATCCCCCGCCAGTTCATCCAGCTGAGCATGGCGCCACCCAGTACCGGCGCGATAATCGGCGCCAGTCCGTTTACCAGCATCAGCAGCGCGAAGAACCGTGTGAGTTCATGGCCGTTGTACAAATCTCTGGCGACGGCGCGTGAAAGCACAGCGCCGCCTGCGCCCGCAATGCCCTGTAACAGGCGGGCGACAATCAGCTGATTGATGTCCTGCGCGACGGCGCACCAGACCGATGCCGCGAGCAGTAACGCGAGCGACCACAGCAAAGGACGCATGCGGCCATAACGATCGCTGAGCGGGCCAAACAAGAGCTGGCCGAAACCGAGGCCGAGTAAACCGGCGGTCAGGCTCAGTTGTGCGCTGGCGGTGGAAGTGTTGAGATCGCCGGCCATTTCAGGCAATGCAGGCAGATATAAATCTGTACATAACGGGCCGAGGGCGGCAAGCGAGCCGAGAACCAGGGCGTAACCGAGGCGTTTTTCTTGCAGATGAGCGCTCATGGTAAAAGTTTATTCCAGTTTGCTGGTGGTTAAATCCGTTTCAAAGAGATCCTGGAAGTAGCGATTGTATAAAGCTTCCAGATGCTCTGCGTCGGCGTGAACGGTAGTCATACGTCGGAATGCGGTGCCCTCACAGATCACCGCCAGAGATTCGACTTTCGCCGTCATTTCAGCCTCTGAAAATTGCGGGAAAGTGGCACTGAGAAGGGATTTTGCTTCGCTGAACAGTTGTTTTTCTGAATCGCGCCAGATTTTTTCTACGATAGGATTGCGGGTCGCTTCTGCGGCAACCTCAAGCATCAGCGCGTGGTCAATCTCTGCCTGTTCTTTTTGTTCGATACACTGATCTTCTTTATAAGGCGCGCTTAAATTGCCAATCCGGCGGTGTGCCAGGTTGTGAGCAACCTGCTGCAAGTTATGCGCGTTGCCGGTCATCAGGCGGATTTTCTTCATCACGATGCGACGAACAATTTCTTCGATGATGGCGTCTTTATTGGCGAAATACCGGTAAATCTGCCCCACACTGAGCTGCGACGTTTTGGCGATTTCGGCCATGCCTGCACCATGAAAACCGTGTTTGCGAAAACACAGCCGGGCGGCAGCAATGATCTGGTCGCGTCGCGCACTGATACGCGCGTCTTTACTGCAAAGTTGTGGGTGAAGCATGGATACCTGGCACCTCTGTTGAAAATGAGTGTGAACGATCATTCTCAATTATAGGCAATAAGGAGGAACAGGTAAATATTTGTATTATGAATGGAATGAAAAGTGACGTTTCGTTTCAGCGCGGTTTGCAGGGATTCAGAAAGGCAAAAGGCGCATCCATCAGGAATGCGCCGTCGGCGGAAAGGGGAGTATTACTGGCGCGCAGGGCGCATCTGTCTAACCAAAATATGCCTGTAAAAAAGCCACTACAGTAAGAATACACAGGGCAACAACCAGAAATTCAGAAGACGTTTTTGGAACGGAAAACATGGCATACCTCAATTTAGAAACCTGAGCGGTTTTGCCATTATCTGCAGATAACATGAAGGAAACATTAAGAAACGCAGAGAAGAGGTGAAGCTGCGTCACAAATTTGTTACGGCGATGCCCGTTGTCATAAAAAAGGCATCGCCGGAAGGTAGGATCAGTGCGCCGTGTACCAGCTGACCAGCATGAAACCGAGCAACGTCAGGGCAATTGAACCGAAAAGATTAAGCGCGATATTGAGCAGGGCATCGCCAAAACGGCCCATTTGCAACAGCGTGACGACTTCAAGGGAAAACGTGGAAAAGGTGGTCAGCCCGCCGCAAAAACCGGTGGTAATGAGCGCCTTAACCACCGGATCGACGCTGTTCATCCGGCCAAAAATCGCGATAGCCAGGCCAATAATAAATGCGCCGATGAGATTGACGGCCAGCGTACCGAGAGGCACCACGGGCGTGATCACATTCATTTTAAGCCCGAGATACCAGCGAGCGACACTGCCAACCGCACCACCAATCAACACAGCAAGAAAGGTACTGAACATAAAAAAACCTTAAAAATAAGTGAAATTCAGAAAGGCCCGGGCACGACGCTACGAACCTCTCGCGAGATTGCGTAGACATCATCAGCCGGTAAAGGCGGTTTGGGAGGAATGTCATCTCCATATTGCAGGCGGTAAGTTTACAGTGTGTGATAGCGATTGTGTAGCCGCGAATGAGAAACAGATTTTAACAAGGAAATAGCCATGTTAATCAGAGAAGGTGATGTGAACGACGCGCAGGTTCTGGCGGGATTACTCGGTGATCTGGATTATCCTAATACGCCGGAAGCGATCGCTGAGCGGATCGTCGCAATGGCCGCCAATCCGGACAGCCGATTGCGGGTAGCCGAGAGCGAAGGGCGCGCCGTCGGTTTTATTTCGCTGCATTTTATCCCGCAAATCGCTCTCGCCGGTGAATTCTGCCGGATCAGTTATTTGTGCGTGAGCAGTGAATCGCGCGGCGGGGGGATCGGGCAACAATTGCTCGATGAGGCTGAAAGGCTGGCCGCCGACCGTGGCTGTGACCGGATGGAAGTTCACAGCCATACGCGCCGTGTCCGCGCGCACGTGTTTTACGCCCGCGCGGAATATGAAGAATCGCCTAAGTATCTGATGAAAAAGCTGACTCCCCGCTGACCATCATGCGCCCAGCGCCAGAACGATGGCGTCGGCAATCAGGTCGACTTTCTCAGGTTTAATCTGGCTGGTGCTGATACGGATAAACTGCCCCGGCCCGATGCGGCTGCGCTCGCCGGGCAGAACAGCAATGCCGCGCGCCGCCAGCGTGACCAGCGCAAACTGTTCCGACGGAACGGGGATCCACATCGCCAGCCCGTCGCGTTCCGGGATATTGACTCCGCGAATGCGCAGGGCGTCAGACATTGCTTTGCGGCGCTGAGCATAAACCGCTTTCGCGTGGGCAATGCTTTCCTGCGTTTTAGAATCTTTGATCAGCCATGCCAGGGCTTCCTGCAAAATACGGCTCGACCATCCCGCCCCGAAATTCCGGAATGATTTGATTTGTTTGATTAAATCTTTCGAACCGGAAATCACCGCCAGCCGTAAATCCGGCCCGTAGGCTTTGGAATACGAACGGACATGTACCGTGCGATCCGGCAATACGCTGCCCATGCTGACGGGCGCGTAACGGGATAATTGCCCGATGCCGTCATCCTCAATAATCAGCGTATTCGTGTGGCGGAGGATTTCGGCAAGCTCCGCGTAACGCTCCGCATTCATGGCGTGGCCGCAGTGTGAATGGGTACGCGGCTGATAAATAAACGCGGACGGATTTTTGGACAACGACAGACTTAGTGATTCCGGCGTCGGGCCGAACTCATCGCATTTTACCGGGATCACCTGCGCGCCGAGATTATCCAGCATATCGAGCAAACGCGTGGCGGTGGGGTCTTCAATCGCCACGACCGAGCCTTGCATGAGCAGGGTTTGCAGCGTGAGATTCATGCCGTCAAATCCGCCGTCGGCAGACATAAACGCCGGTGCGTCGTAAGGCCAGTCGTGACGCGCGGCCTCCAGCAGAGAAGGCGCGATGGCTTCGCGCTGATAGCTGTTCAGATTATCTGCGCCCACGCCGTGCTGCATGGCTTCTCGCAAATCAGGCAAAAGCGCCGGGTCGGGCGATGACAGCGCCAGATCCGCAATAATATGCTCGCCAAAGTTACCGATTTTTTCAAACCTTGCCGGTCGGGGTGACAGCATGTCGCCGCACACCCAGACGCCGTTGCGGCCTCGCCCGGCAATCACTTTTTGGCGACGGAGCTGACCCCAGGCGGCCGATACCGTGGCCGGGCTGACGCCCAGAGCCTGCGCCAGTTCACGGACGGCGGGCAGATGCGTGCCGATCTCGATGACGCCGGAACGGATCATCGCCGCTGTTTCAATTGCAATGCCCCGCATCGAACGATCCTGTAATTGTGTCGCTAACCATTCTGCATCCAGCGTTTTTTCGAGGGGTTTATCTGCCATGTTTTTGCCTTTTGTTCAGTAACAAAGATTCTATTGTACATATTAATTTATGCAATTAGTATCAAACTTAGCCAGCGGAGGCGATAAAATAATCACATTGCGCTGAACATGATCTCCTTCGTAAAAGAATTTGGTGCGTTTCCGATAAGGTTTGTAAACGCACAGTTGTCTTTCTGCATATCAACCATGCTGACACTTAAGGGGATAGATGTGACGATTACCATCAGGCTGGCTGTTCGTGACTGGGATTATTTTACGCCGCTGGCATTGGGCGACCTTAAACCTGAAGGGTTTAATCTCGAGATAGATCGCGTGGGAACGCTGGTGGATAACCTGGCGACCAGTGATAAATATGACGCGGGTGAAGTCTCTTTCAGCCGTTATGCGCAGGGGCGGGCTCGCGGTGAATCTGATCTGCTGGCGATCCCACACTTTCTGATGCGCGGCTTCCGCCAGCGCTGCATCATCACCCGTGAAGACAGCCCGCTGACCGAACTTTCTCAGCTGGCGGGCAAGCGCATCGGCCTGACCGGCTGGCAGGATTCCGGCAACACCTGGACCCGCACGCTGCTGGCGCTGGAAGGCGTCGGTATCGAAGACGCAAACTGGTACGTTGGACGTCTGACGCAATCGCATCCGGTTGTCGATCGTCTGGCCGGATTTGGTCGCGAAGGGCGCATTGAAGCGGTGCCGGAAGAGCGCCCGATGATGGAACTGTTGCAGGAAGGCTGGCTGGACGCCGTATTCACGCCATTCATGCCTGACGGTTTCTTCAAGTCTGATTCCGGTTTCCGTCAGTTCCAGCCTGATTTCCGTGCGGCAGAGCTGGCCTATTTCAACCGCGTGGGTTACATCCCCGGCATTCACCTGCTGGCGATTAAACCTGACCTGGCCGAAGAACATCCGTGGCTGCCTCAGGCGCTGAGTGAAATCATCGACCGTTCTTATCAGGTCTGGATGGATAAACGCGCAAAATATGCCGATACCACACCGTGGCTGCTGGACGACTTACGTCGCACGGTGGTTGATTTACCTGCGGACTGGAACGCAAACGGTTTCGCTGCCAATGAAAAAATGATCGATGATTTTGCACATGAATTATATGCCCAGAAGCTGACGGCGCAGCGCCTCACACCGGCTGATTTGTTCCCTCAGTTCGCCACACAAAAGTGACGGGAGAGTAAAAATGAAAGTTGCATTAGGTCAGTTTGCCGTTTCCCGCGAATGGGAAGCCAACGTTGAAACCTGCCTTTCGCTGATGGCGAAATCTCTGGAAGCAGGCGTGGATTTACTGGTGCTGCCGGAAGGTATTCTGGCGCGCGACATTACCGATCCGGATCTGGTTCTGAAAGCCGCACAACCGCTGGATGGTCCTTTTGTCAGTCAGCTGGTGGCCGCCAGCCGTGGCAATCAGATGACGACCATGATGAGCGTTCATACGCCAGCACCCGATGGTCGCGCGTGGAACGTACTGATTTCTATCAGAAATGGTGAAATCATTTCAGAATACCGTAAGCTGCATCTTTACGATGCGTTCTCCTCGCAGGAATCCAAAAACGTCACGCCGGGCAGCGATGTACCGCCGCTGGTGGAGGTTGCTGGTTTTAATGTCGGCCTGATGACCTGTTATGACGTGCGTTTCCCGGAGCTGGCGCGTCGTCTGGTACTGGATGGCGCGGACGTGCTGGTCTTGCCGGCTGCGTGGGTCAAAGGTCCGCTGAAAGAAATGCATTGGGAAGTGCTGGTCACGGCCCGTGCGCTGGAAAACACCACGTATATGGTCGCCGTCGGCGAATGTGGCGAACGTAATATCGGTAACAGTATGGTGGTCGATCCGCTGGGCGTGGCGATTGCGCGCGCGGCTGAAGCCCCTGCACTGGTTTTTGCTGAGCTGGACAAAGACCGTCTGGCGCATGCCCGTAAAGTATTGCCTGTGCTGGCGAACCGCCGCTTCGGTTTGCCGCAACTCCGCAATGACTGAACCTGACCGCAGCCGGTCCTCAACGGCTGCACCGTCCGGTGAATAAAGCAGTACCGAGCGCCTCACCATGGAACTCGTTTTTCATAAGACTTAAACAAGATCTGAGCCAGGGAAGGTTTTCATTATAAATACACAACATTCATAAACTCACAGACCGACTTTTTACACAGAGGAATAAGAGAATGATGGCAAAAAAATTACGTCAGGCTGCTGCACTGACCGCTGCATTACTTTCCGTAACGTCCATGAATGCCTTTGCTGCTGAAACGGTGGCGATCCCGGCTCAGACGATGGATCCGGCAATTCACGCCAAATTACCTGCGGATATTCAAAAATCCGGTGTGATGACCTCTGTGAACAACGGCTCGTTTCCTCCGTACGAAATCGTGACCGGGGCGAATGGCCTGGACGGTGCGAGTGCGGATCTGGCGCATGCACTGGCAGAAGTGCTGGGTGTGAAAATTGAGCACGCTTCCGTAAGCGGTTTATCCGGCATTCTCAGCGGAATGGCGGCAGGGCGTTATCAGATGGGCATCGGCCCGATTGGTGATTACCCGGATCGTCAGGCGAAAAATGATTTTATTGATTTTGTGAAAGAGTACGTCGTGTTCGGCGTGCGCAAAGGCAACCCGGAAAATATTAATTCTCTGGATGATACCTGCGGTAAACGCATCGCCGTCATGGCGGGTGGTTCTGCCGAACAGGTGATCCGCAAGCAGTCTGAAGTGTGCGTGAAAGACGGTAAACCGGCGGTTACCGTACAATCTTTCTCTGACCAGCCTACCTCGATTCTGGCTGTGCGTTCTAACCGTTCGGACGCGTTCTTCTCTTCTCAGGCACCGCTGACCTATTTTGTTGAGAAAGCGAATGGCCAGCTGGAACTCACCGGCACCGGAAAATCCAATGGTTTTGGCGATATTTTCCAGGGAACGGTGGTCGCGAAGGATTCTCCTGTGCGGGACGCTATTCTGGCGGGATATCAGAAACTGTTCGATAACGGGACCTACGCCATCATCATGAAAAAATGGGGTCTGGAAGGCAACATGATCCAGGCGCCGGGGATCAATCTGGCAAAGGCACAACCTAAATGACTGATAAAACGTATAGTTCAAAGCCGGCAGTCAAGGACGACTATACGCAGGATCCACGACGTAACGTTGAGTTTTCCCACGCGCCACGCAACATTGGCCGCTGGATTGCGTGGATTGTCGTGCTGCTGATTGCCGCCGATGTGATTTGGGCCGTTTCGCATAACCCGAATTTCGAATGGCATGTGGTCGCGCAGTGGTTCACGGAAGCGACGATCATCAAAGGCCTGGGCGTTACGCTCGGCCTTACCGTGGTGTCCATGTTGATCGGGGTGTTCATCGGCCTGATGCTGGCGATCGCCCGTTTGTCTGACAGCCTGTTGCTGCGCAAACTGGCCGGTTTATACATCTGGTTTTTCCGTGGCACACCGCTGCTGGTGCAGCTTTTATTCTGGTACAACATGTCGACGCTGTTCCCCCGCGTGGTGATCGGCATCCCGTTTGGGCCGGAATACATGAGCTGGAATACCAATGATCTGATCACCCCGCTGACGGCGGCGATTGCCGGTCTGGCGCTGAATGAAGCGGCGTATATGGCGGAAATCATTCGTGCCGGTTTGCTGTCGGTTGATAACGGACAGGCCGAAACGGCGCAGGCCTTCGGGATGAGCCGTGGCCGTGCGCTGCGCCGGATTATCATTCCACAGGCGATGCGTTCGATCATTCCGCCAACGGGTAACCAGCTGATCAGTATGATCAAAGCGACATCGCTGGTCAGCGTGATCGCGATGGGCGATTTACTGTACTCGGTGCAAACCATTTACAACCGCACCTTTGAAGTGGTGCCGATGCTGATGGTGGCGGTGGTCTGGTATCTGCTGATCACCTCAGTGCTGAACCTCGGCCAGTCGGCGATTGAACGTTATTATTCCCGTGGGACACGCCGCACGGTGGCGAGCGCCAAGCGTCGTCAGGAAAATGCGGAAGAAAAAGCGGTTCCTGTTATGAATCCACCGGGCCTGGCCCGCAAGGAGGACTTATGAGTCAACTTTCTGCCGACGCTCAGTCATCCGAAACGGCATCTCTGGTTGTTGCCCGTAATGTACATAAAAGCTATGGCGATAACGAAGTGCTGAAAGGCATTGATCTGGATGTCAAACCCAGCGAGGTGGTGGTGATTTTGGGGCCTTCTGGATCCGGGAAATCCACGTTCCTGCGTTGTATTAACCATCTGGAAGATATCGACCGTGGCTCAATCATGGTGGGTGGCGAGCAAATTGGTTACGAGCTGCGTGGCGACAGGTTGCATAAATTGTCCGAACGGGCGATTGCGCGCCAGCGCCGTGATATTGGGATGGTGTTCCAGCAATTTAACCTGTATCCGCACATGACCGTTTTGCAAAATATCATTGAAGCGCCGGTCGGTGTGCATAAGGAAAGCCGCCATGAGGCCGAAAAATATGCCCGTGAGTTGTTGCAGAAAGTCGGGCTGAGCGACAAAGCCGATGCTTATCCGCGTCATCTTTCCGGGGGGCAGCAGCAACGAGTAGCGATTGCCCGCGCGCTGGCGGTGAAACCGAAACTGATGTTGTTTGATGAGCCGACGTCGGCGCTCGACCCTGAACTGGTGGGGGAAGTGCTGGCGACGATGCGTGATCTGGCGCAGCAGGGGCTGACGATGATTGTGGTCACGCATGAGATTGGGTTTGCGAAAGAAGCGGCTGACCGGGTGGTCTTTATGGATCGCGGTTATGTTGTCGAGCAGGGCGCGGCGGATGAAGTGCTGGTCAATCCGCAGCATCCGCGTACGCAGGCGTTTCTCAGCCGCTTTATCTGACGCTTACCGCAGGAAAACCAGACGGGCTGAAACCGGGAACCGGGCAAGTTTAACTTGCCGTTTCCACCCGGTTCCGCCCGTTTTTTTTGGCTTCATACAATGCGTGGTCAGCGGCATTCAGCCAGTGTGTCGCGGTTTCCTGAACGTCATCACATTCAGCAATGCCTGCGCTGATGTGGATCCTCAGGTCAGGATGTTGCGGAAACAGGCTGTTATCGAGCCGGATTTGCAAACGTTCTATCGCGCGCCGGGCCTGTAGCTCCGTGCTGTGCGGCAAAATAGCGGCGAACTCATCACCACCAAACCGGCCGATAATATCGGCGGCGCGCATCGTGTGCTGTAGTTCCTGCGCCAGCAGAATAATGGCCTGATCGCCGACGCTGTGCCCGTAATTGTCGTTAATGGCCTTGAAGTGATCGATGTCGATCAGCACCAGCGTGGTTTTATGCCGGTAACGGCGGAAGCTTTCCAGCTCGGTGTTAAGCAGCGATTCCCAGTGGCGACGGTTGTACAGCCCGGTCAACCCGTCGCGCACGCTAATTTGCATGATGGCCTGTTTATGTTCGGCCAGTTTTCGCGATGTGCGGTAGGTGACGTTGCCGAGAAAAATCGGGTAAATCATGATCATTGGCAGGCAGAGATAAAGCTGGAACGGTGTGGTTTCGGGCATGAAGGGGATATCGGCGACAAGCAGCAGCGCAATGGCAACTGTGATTTGCGCGATAACGCACCGGAAGAATAACCGCTGGCCGCCTGCGGAGATATTATTCATGCCCATCATGGCAAAAATGGTGGCGGAGGGCAGGGCGTTGAAGCCCATCATCGCAATCCAGATGCCGCCAAAAATCGCGTCGGCCTTCAGGTTGTTGATTTCACTGTTAAACGGGGTTGCCGAACGTTTTGCTTTCCAGTAGGCAATGTGCGGCCAGATGAATCCGTTTAAAAACAGCAACAGCCAGAGCCAGACGGGCGTTGTGTGCTCAATCATCACCGAGCCGACACAAAAACTGCCCGTTCCCAGTCCTACGATGCGGGGCAAATAAGTCCTTTTGGCAAAACGTATTCCGGAATGATGAGTATCGTTAACCAGAGTCGTATGAAGCTTTTTCGGCATCGGTTCTCATTACAGGGTCAGTTAACCCGGGCTAATAAATCTGGTCGAAATCAAATTTGAAGGTGTTTTACAGATTTTAAAAACTGAAAGATTTTATGAGCGTGCTATTCAAGCTCATAATAGCTTACTGTGGTCATAATGCGCACAGTTCTGGATCCGTTCTGTTACATTTTAGGGTTGTATTAACGTCGCGAATGGCCGTTAATAACGGCAAATTGTCACTGCTGTATTCCAGCACTCAGTGTAAAGAAGGTATGTATGGAAGGTCTAAGTATTACTAAATTGTTGGTGGTCGGCGTGCTGATCGTTCTGTTGTTCGGTACCAGCAAACTGCGTTCTCTGGGCGGTGACCTCGGTGCTGCACTGCGTGGCTTCAAGAAAGCCATGAATGATGATCCGGCACCTGCTGAAAAAACCACTGCCGAAGAAAAACCAGCCGAACGTGTAGAACACAAAGACTGAGTTTTTACGAAGTTTTTTCCGGTTACACATTTCGGGCATTAAAAAAGGTTGTTCTTGCGAACAACCTTTTTTGCGTTTTGGGCATCAAGAAGTAACGAGATATTACTTCACTTCTAACCCTTTGGCCTGCAGATCGGCGTGATAAGACGAACGCACGAACGGGCCACAGGCGGCGTGCGTGAAGCCCATTTCCATCGCCGCTTCTTTCATCTGGTCAAACTCTTCCGGGCTGACGTAACGCTGCACCGGCAGGTGGTGACGGCTGGGTTGCAGATATTGGCCCAGCGTCAGCATGGTGACGCCGTGGCGGCGCAGGTCACGCATCACTTCGATGATTTCTTCGTTTGTCTCACCCAGACCGACCATCAGGCCTGATTTGGTTGGGATTTCCGGATGCGCTTCTTTGAAACGTTGCAGCAGCGTCAGTGACCATTCGTAGTTAGCGCCCGGACGAACCTGACGGTAAACACGCGGCACGTTTTCCAGGTTGTGGTTAAACACATCCGGCGGACTGGCGTTGAGAATATCCAGTGCGCGATCCATACGGCCACGGAAATCGGGTACCAGTGTCTCGATTTTGATGGTCGGGTTTTTAGCGCGGATCGCCGTGATACAGTCGGCAAAGTGCTGCGCGCCGCCGTCACGTAAATCATCACGGTCAACCGAGGTGATGACGACGTAACGCAATCCCATATCCGCGATGGTTTGTGCCAGTTTTTCCGGTTCATTGGTATCCGGCGCGGTCGGACGACCGTGTGCCACGTCGCAGAACGGGCAGCGGCGTGTACAGATTGCGCCGAGGATCATGAAGGTCGCGGTGCCGTGGTTGAAGCACTCTGAAAGGTTCGGGCATGCGGCTTCTTCACAAACGGAGTGAAGGCCATTCTTGCGCAGTGCGGATTTAATGCCCTGAATTTTCGTTGAGTCCGCAGGCAACTTGATTTTCATCCATGCCGGCTTACGTAACATTTCCTGCCGGTCACTGACCACGGTTTTCACCGGGATTAACGCCATCTTATCTGCATCGCGGTATTTGACGCCGCGTTCCATCTGAATCGGTTTACTCATAATCTTGCAGCTTCCAGGTTCGTCTCTCGTAACTCGAGTTTTTTCAGGACATTCAATGAACTGGCTGATTCATCAAAAAAAGTAGAAATAATACGGAAATTATATCATTGAAGCATCACCGGATTCAGCCCTTACACATGGCCTGAAGTGCTAAATGCTGCATTTATTTAACCTGAAGAAGACTTTAGTCTTTAAAAATCATTCTTATTTAACACTTAATCTTATGATAAATATGATTTTTTAAGTGCGTCTCTTGTTATCTTCTTTCGGTGTTAATGGTGTGTAAATATTTTCGCCTATACCGAAAATTCAGCCGGAAGACGTCAGCGGTTCATCTTGTGAGAAAGCCAGTTTGATCGCATCAATAATCATGCTCAGCGTTTTGTCGCTTTTTGCCGTTTTGTTGTAATACATGATGATATCAAATGACACCGCTGGAATATCCGATTCGAGGATATCGACCGGAAAACTCTTTTGCAGCAGTTCGACCATTTTTCTCGGCAATATCCCCAGCAAATCCGTGTTGGCAACCATCGAGAGAGTATTGATCGCGTTATAGCTGGTAAACACAATAGGGCGGTCAGGCAGGGAGCCGCTGATTTCAAACTGTATACGTTTGAGATCGCTGGCATTTGTCATCACAGTTGTCTGCGGCATGGCCAGCGCCTGTTCGAGCGTAATGGTTTTATCCAGCGTCGGATGATTCTTTCTGCACACAAATACCGCGGTATCTGACATCAGCCGGATGCCTTTCAGCGACTTGTTAAACAGCGGGCTGGTATCAATCACTAAATCAGCACGATGCTGGATCAGCGTATCTTCCGGGTCGCTGAGGGGCAGATGTTTCAGCGTGTAGTTGCTGTTGATTTTCATCAACTCTTTGAGGATCAGCGGAAACGTTTGTAGTGCAACAAACGGGTAGCAACTGATGGTCAGTACACGGGATTTGTCGTTATCGTGCGTGAAGTCCAGACCGGTGAGAATCGAGCTCAATCCCTGACTGATGTGCTGATGCAAATTAATGGCGTACGCCGTCGGGCTGATACCTTGTCCGTTGCGGATAAAGAGCGGATCGGGAAAGGTATTGCGTAATTTCTGAATGGACTGGCTGACTGACGACGGCGTCAGGTTCAGCGCTTTGGCGGCGTGAACAATACCTTTATGCAGATATACCGCTTCGAAAACGGTGAGCAAATTGAGATCAAGGTTACGAAGTTTATTCAGGCTGGCACTAATATCTTTATCATCCATAAATGTTTCCCGGCAGTGTGAAGGACTGTCCCGGTTATGAGCCGGGAAGTGTGCTTATCCGTAAGCGATAAAATGCTAAAAAGTTCAGCGGGTGATAGTAAACCAGAATGCGAAGTAAAACTGCTAAAACGTTGATAAGTCTGATGGTAAAGCACAGAAATCAGAGCGGAGAAGTTACGTACTGCTCAATTTGCCAGGGCAGATAATCCACTTGCTGATAATCAAGACGGTGATTGAAGGATTTCACCAGAACCGGCATAACCTGATCAACGGTCAGCCCCGGCTTTTCCAGGCTAGCCTGTGTCATTTCCAGACCTGCATATCCGCACGGGTTAATCCGGTGAAACGGCTCGAGATCCATATCAATATTCAATGCCAGCCCGTGCAATGAACAACCTTTTCGAATGCGCAGGCCGAGGGAGCAAATCTTTTTGCCATCGACATAAACACCGGGCGCATCGGCACGCGGGTAAGCATCGATAGAAAAGTGCGCCAGCGTATCCACTACGGTTTGTTCGATAGCTGTGACTAACTGACGGACGCCCAGTTTTTTCCGCTTCAAATCGACCATCACATACATCACCTGCTGGCCCGGTCCGTGATACGTGACCTGACCGCCGCGATCGCTTTGGATCACCGGAATATCGCCGGGCATTAAAACGTGCTCTGCCTTTCCTGCCTGACCCTGAGTAAATACGCGCGGATGCTGAACCAGCCAGATTTCGTCCAGCGAGTCGGCGTTCCGGTGCTCAGTGAAATGGTGCATGGCCAGAGAGACAGGCTCATACGGCTGAAGGCCAAGCTGGCGCAGTACGATACGTTCTTGCGGATTATGTGATTGCACGGCAGTTATCGTCAGTAGGAGGAGGGAAAACGCGCGACAGAATTTCTCTCGCGCGGGTCGGTCAGAAAGGGCTTACAGCACCATGCGGACAATTTCGATATTACCCAGTTCAGAATACAGGGTTTCGACCTGATCGATGTGGGTGGCGGTGATCGTAATTGAAACGGAGTGATAATTCCCTTTACTGCTCGGTTTTACCTGAGGGTTGTAGTCGCCAGGCGCATGGCGTTGCACGACTTCCACAACCTGGTCCACCAGCTCGGGTTGTGCCAGGCCCATTACTTTGTAGGTAAAGGAGCAAGGGAATTCGAGCAGTTCGTTCAGTTTGGTTTTCATGTGCACTCCAGCGTGTTGTACAGCGTATTAAGTTTTATCTCTGAAAGTATAACTCCCGCCGAAGCGGGAGCCATAATCTATACCGATTATATGGGGATTGTTGCAAACTTTTTCAAGCGGGCAACTTAGCCAAACCAGTGGTGGAACATCAGCTTGATATAATCGACGATGCGGCCGAAGAAACCGCCTTCTTTCACTTCGTTCATCACGACCAGCGGACGTTCATCAATGGTTTTACCATCAAGCTGGAAATTGATTGAACCCACGACCTGATTTTTCTGCAATGGCGCGTGCAGTTCAGGTGTGTTCAGCACATAGCTGGCTTTCAAATCTTTCATGCGGCCGCGCGGGATGGTCAGATAAGCATCTTTCTCAACGCCCAGCGCAACGCGATCGGTATCACCGAACCAGACTGGCTCAGAGGCAAATTCTTTACCTGCTTTCAGCGGAGAAACGGTTTCGAAGAAACGGAAGCCCCAGGTCAGCAGTTTTTTGCTTTCAACTTCACGGCCTTTATAAGTATGGCCGCCCATGACAGCAGAAATCAGACGCATCTGGCCTTCTGTTGCGGATGCCACCAGGTTATAACCCGCGGAATCGGTATGGCCGGTTTTGATGCCGTCAACGTTCAGGCTGTTATCCCACAGCAAACCGTTACGGTTCATCTGGCGGATGTTGTTGAACGTGAACTCTTTTTCTTTATAGGTTGCGTACTCTTCCGGTACATCGCGGATCAGTGCCTGACCAATCAACGCCATGTCGCGAGCAGAACTGTACTGACCGGCGGCATCCAGACCATGAACGGTACCGAAATGGGTGTTTTTCAGGCCCAGCGCGTTCACGTAGTTGTTCATGATAGCAACGAAAGCATCCTGACTTCCTGCGACGTGATCGGCCATTGCCACACAGGCATCGTTGCCTGATTGCAGAATAATGCCGCGGTTGAGTTCAGAAACCGGCACGCGATCGCCAGGTTTGAGGAACATCAGGGAAGAACCTTTGAACACCGGGTTACCGGTTGCCCATGCGTCCGGGCCCACGGTGACGATATCGGTCGGAGAGATTTTGCCGGCTTTGATGGACTGACCGATAACATAGCTGGTCATCATTTTGGTCAGGCTGGCGGGATCACGACGCGCATCGGCATTCATTTCTGCCAGAACTTTGCCGGAGTTGTAGTCGATCAGGACGTAGGCTTCTGCATCAATTTGCGGAACGCCAGGGATCATTGTTTTTAAATTAACATCGTCGGCATAGGCGGACGCTGCACTGAAAGTGATTACGGTGCCAAATGCGAGGCTTTTGACTAAACGTGAAGTGTTTACAAGTTTCATGATCGGGACAACAACATCCGTGGAGGTAAGTGATAAACGTGCGCCACTATAGCAGAAGAGTCATAAGTCAGACATCTTCGATTACCGGCGCTTACTGACTTTTACTTATAAGAAAAGGGACTTATAAGTCCGGGGCCTGAGCCCCGGAGGGGTATTACATGCTGGCAGTGACAAAAGACTGCTGCTGGGCTTCGCTGGCGAGCCGCTGTTGCAGCTGTACCGCCTGCTGGCGCGTGCTGAAGGGCCCAAGCTGAACGCGGTAAGTGCTGCCATTGGCCTGCACTTTGCCCGGAACATTGAAGCGCTGGCTCAGGCTTTTCTGCCATAACTGTGCGTTCTGAGGATTACTCAGTGCGCCGACCTGTACCATATAACCAGAGCTCGGAATGGCAGTAGTATGCGCGGGTGCGGCGGCAACCGGCGCGGAAGAAGCCGCGATAACTGGCGCCGCGCTGGCTGTTACCACCGGCGCGACAGGTTCGCTGCCTTCAAGAACGCCCGAGCGCAATGGCGTTGGCGCACTCAGAAAACCGCCGCCGCCGCTGTTGCCGGACATTGTGGTGGCCGCAGGCACATTTGCGTTGCTGCTGTCTTCGTCATTGGTCAGCGGTGCTGCGTTCGGATTGCTCAGCGTATTGTTGCTGATCGGACGCACGTCAGACGTGTTGACCGGTTCTGAGGACAGTGTCGGCGTACCCATGCTGCTGGCACCCAGGCTCGGGCGTGATGGCAGGGCATAGGATTGCTTGGCTACGGTGGTACCGATGGTGCCCGGGCCTGACATCGTTCCGTCCGGTGCAACGTTAATGAAATCAACGCGGACTTTGGTGCTGTTAGTCAGGTTCAGACGATCTGCAGCAGCCTGAGACAAATCAATGATTTTGCCCGGAACATACGGGCCACGGTCATTTACACGCACCACCAGCATACGTCCGGTTGCCATATTGGTAACGCGCACATAGCTTGGAATTGGCAGGGTAGGATGCGCCGCCGTCATGGCTGTCGGGTCGAATTCTTCGCCAATCGCCGTGGTATTACCGCCGTTTTCCTGACCGTACCAGGCTGCCTGACCGACTTGCGAGAAGTTTGACGGATCTTTGACGATCTTATAGGTTTTACCGTTGACGGTATAATCCTGCATCGTGCCCTGATTATAAGGTTCGTAACGCGGATCAGCCCCGCCGATTTCCACCACAGGGCCGTTGTAGGCTTGTTGCGGTGCCGGTTGTTGTTGCTGAGTTTCATCAGTGGCGCAGCCACTTAACAGCAAACCGATAATGACAGCTCCAAGCCACTCCTTACGCATTGCTCACCTCTATAAATTTTTTGACAACATTTTTCGATGAGTATGTATCGACATGACGATACCAAACCCTGCCATTAGCACGATGAGTGCCGACCCGCCATAGCTGACCAGAGGCAAAGGTACCCCAACTACCGGGACAATACCACTGACCATACCGATGTTAACAAACACATAAACGAACAGAATCAACATCAAACCACCGGACATTACGCGCCCAAATGTGGTCTGCGCATTGGCCGCGATCACCAGTCCGCGCATGATAAGGCACAGGTAAAGCCCGAGCAGAACCAGCACGCCGATGAGGCCCAGTTCTTCGGCCAGTACGGCAAAGATAAAGTCGGTATGACGCTCTGGCAAGAATTCCAGCTGTGACTGCGTTCCGTGCAGCCAGCCTTTGCCTGAGAGGCCGCCGGAGCCAATCGCAATTTTCGACTGAATAATATGATAGCCCGCCCCGAGCGGATCGCTTTCCGGATCAAGCAGCATCATGACGCGGTCTCGCTGATAATCGTGCATCAGGAAGAACCACAATATCGGAATAAAGGCGGCGACCAGAATGGCGGCGACGGCAATCAGTTTCCAGCTCATGCCCGACAGGAACAGGACAAACAGGCCTGATGCGGCAATCAGAATTGACGTCCCGAGATCTGGCTGCGCAGCAACCAGCAGGGTAGGGATGAAAATCAGCGCCAGTGCAATGGCGGTATTTTTCAATGATGGCGGGCAAACGTCGCGGTTGATAAAGCGGGCGACCATCAGCGGAACGGCTATTTTCGCCAGCTCTGACGGCTGGAACTTGATAATCCCTAAATCCAGCCAGCGTTGCGCACCTTTACTGATACTGCCAAACGCATCGACCAGCACCAGCAGGAAAACGCAGAATATATAAAGATAAGGCGCCCAGCTTTCATAAACGCGCGGGGGAATTTGCGCCATCACCAGCATAATCACCAGGCCCATCAGGATCTGACCGATTTTACGTTCCATCATGCCCATGTCCTGACCGCTGGCGCTCCACATCACGAACGCACTGTATGTCAGCAGCGCAAGTATGATCAGCAACATGGTCAGGTCGATGTGCATTTTCGACCACAATGATCTTTTTTGTTGGTTCTCAGTCATTGCCGGTTAATCACCTTCAGTTCCCGGTGGCGCGGGTGCGTCAGCCGGCAGTTGTGTCGTGTTATCGCCCAGTAAAATATGGTCGAGTATCTGCCGCGAAATTGTCCCTACCGCCGGGCCTGCACCACCGTTTTCCAGCACTACAGCAACGGCGACGGTCGGTTTGTCATACGGCGCGAAAGAGGTCATCAGTTTGTGGTCACGCAGATGCTCAGCAATCTTATGCGCATTATAGATTTCATTGGCTTTCAAACCGTAAACTTGTGCTGTCCCGGATTTCGCAGCCGCTTTGTAAGGCGCATCGGCGAAATATTTACGGGCCGTACCGTTCGGACGGTTGGCAACGCCATACATCCCGTCTTTCGCAATTTCCCAATAACCGGAATGGATATCGCCAATCTGCGTGGTTTCCTGCTGCTGATACGGCACCTGTTTGCCATCCACTTTCGTGCTCAGCAACAGGTGCGGCGTTTTGACATTGCCGTCATTAATCAGCGTGGTCATGGCTTTCATGATTTGCACCGGCGTTGCGGTCCAGTAACCCTGACCGATGCCGACAGGAATAGTGTCACCCTGATACCACGGTTTTTTAAAGCGTTTAAATTTCCAGTCGCGGTTTGGCATATTGCCGCTGCGCTCTTCGGATAAGTCGATACCGCTGTACTGACCATAGCCGAATTTCCCCATCCATTCAGAAAGACGGTCAATCCCCATGTCGTACGCAACCTGATAGAAGAAGGTATCCGCCGATTCCTCAAGGGCTTTGGTCACATTCAGGCGGCCATGACCCCAGTGTTTCCAGTCACGATAGCGCTTGTCTGAGCCGGGTAACTGCCACCAGCCGGGGTCAAACAGAGAGGTGTTTTTGTTGATCACGCCGGTCGTCAGCGCCGACACGGAAATATACGGTTTCACGGTTGACGCCGGAGGATAAACGCCTTGCGTGGTACGGTTGATCAGCGGTTTGTTCGGATCGTTTAACAACGAACTGTAGTCTTTGCTGGAAATCCCGTCGACGAACAGATTCGGATCATAGCTTGGGTTAGACACCAGCGCGCGGATTGCGCCGTCACGCGGATCAGTAACCACCACGGCGGCGCGGCTGCCGGTCAGCAGGACTTCAATATATTGCTGAAGCGGCAGGTCGATGGTCAGATAAATATCTTTCCCGGCCTGAGGCGGCTCCTCATGCAACTGGCGGATCACGCGGCCACGGTTGTTAACTTCCACTTCTTCATAGCCGGTTTTGCCGTGAAGTGTGTCTTCGTAAAAACGTTCGATGCCGAGTTTACCGATATCATGCGTCGCGGCGTAGTTTGCCAGAATGCCGTCTTTATCCAGACGCTCAACGTCGCGATCGTTAATTTTCGACACATAGCCTATAACGTGCGTGAGGGCCGAGCCATACGGGTAATAGCGGCGCTGATAGCCTTTGACTTCCACACCGGGGAAATGGAACTGGTTCACGGAGAAACGTGCGACCTGAACTTCTGTCAAAGCCGTTTTCACCGCAATAGACGTAAAGCGACGCGAACGCTGGCGCTCTTTTTTGAAGTTCTCGATATCGTCCGGGGTTAAATCAACGATAGGTTTCAGCCCTTCGAGCGTGGCCTGAAGATCATCGACCTTTTCGGGCACAAGTTCGAGCTGATAAATAGTGCGGTTTAACGCCAGCGGAGTTCCGTTGCGGTCATAGATAATGCCGCGGCTTGGCGCAATCGGCACCAGCTTGATCCGGTTATCATTGGAACGGGTCTGATAATCCTGAAAACGGACAATCTGCAAGTTATACAAATTGAAAGCCAGGATACCACTAAGTAGCAGAATGCCTATGAACGCCACCAGTGCACGGCGCACAAAGAGGGCTGATTCAGCCGTATAGTCGCGAAAAGGGTTACGATCTATTTTCATCCCACTACTTAATTCATGTTGCTGACATTCACCACCCGTTATTCGCGGTGGTATGGATGATTAGTGGTAATACTCCAGGCGCGGTAAAGGCTTTCCGCGACCAGAACCCGAACCAGCGGGTGAGGAAGTGTCAACGGAGAGAGCGACCAGCTCTGTTCCGCTGCGGCTTTACAGGCCGGTGCCAGCCCTTCCGGGCCGCCGATTAACAGGCTGACATTTCGTCCGTCCTGTTTCCAGCGTTCCAGTTGTTGCGCCAGTTGCGGGGTTTCCCACGGTGTGCCCGGAATATCCAGGGTTACAATGCGATTACCTTTACCGACAGCAGCCAGCATCTGTTCGCCTTCTTTTTCAAGAATGCGTTTGATATCAGCGTTCTTACCGCGTTTCCCTGCCGGAACTTCAGTCAGTTCAAACGGCATATCTTTCGGAAAACGGTGCAGGTAATCGTTAAAACCGGTTTGTACCCAGTCAGGCATTTTTGTGCCGACGGCGACAAGTTGCAGTTTCACGCATTAACCCCAGAGTTTCTCGAGCTCATAAAGCTGACGGCTTTCTTCCTGCATGACGTGAACGATGACTTCGCCCAGATCGACAACAACCCAGTCGGCTTCGTTGATGCCTTTCACGCCCATCGCGTCCATACCGGCCGCTTTCACTTCTTCAACCAGATGTCCGGCGATAGCCACTACATGGCGGCTGGATGTACCGGTACAAATAATCATGCAATCAGTAATACTGGATTTACCTTTAACATCAATGGCAATGATGTCTTGTGCTTTCAGGTCGTCGACTTTATCGACAACAAAATCTTGGAGCGCTTTACCTTGCAAAGGTTCCCCCTGGGGATGTTTGAAACAATTGACCTCACAAGACAGCCGACGGTGAATCACCGAAGTAAAGGCCCGTCTCATGATGGATACACATAGCGGTAATCAGGAAAACAACTGAAAACGTTTAACAATCAATACATTGTATTGGTTAATCACGCAGCGTTATCGAGAGCCGAAATTAAGCGGCGCAGTATACCACGCGTTAGCTACTCGCG
The DNA here is from genome assembly GCF_019200965.1 of Rahnella sp. PD12R. Lineage (NCBI taxonomy): Bacteria > Pseudomonadati > Pseudomonadota > Gammaproteobacteria > Enterobacterales > Yersiniaceae > Rahnella > Rahnella sp. PD12R. Next base: position 184,460 of record NZ_JAHTMS010000001.1, read on the forward strand.
GTACAAGCCCTGTGATTCTATATAGCGCTCAACGGCAGATGGCAGCAAATCTGAGCAATCAAGCCCCGCATGACGTCGTTCGCGGATTTCCGTCGCTGAAATATCTAGCAGCGGCGTATTGGCCTGATAAATGAATCCGGCGGGTTTCAGTTTGAGTTTCTCCGCATCGGCCACCCGGTGTGCGTCGTACCAGCGCTGGAGCGCCGGCGTATCGAGCTGTTCCTGATATCCCGGACGCGCCATCACCACCAGATGACAAAAATCGAGCAACGATTCCCAGCGGTGCCACTTGTGCAAGGTCAGCAATGAATCCTGGCCAATGATAAACGCCAGCGGGCAATCATCGCCATGTTCTTTACGTAACGTTGCAAGTGTCTCAATGGTGTAGGACGGCGTATCGACATTCAGCTCACGTGAGTCCACGGAAAACAACGGATTACCTGCAACGGCCAGCTCAACCATGTGCAGACGCTGTTGCGAGCTGGCTTCCGGTTGCGGGCGATGAGGCGGCACGTTGTTTGGCAACAAAATGACCTGAGCAAATCCGGCCTGTCCGGCCAGGCTGGTCACCGGTTTCAGGTGCCCGAAATGAATCGGATCAAAGGTTCCGCCGAAGAAAGCCAGTAATGGTGCCGGGCGTGAGAAAGAATGTGAAGTGGTGAGTGACATACCGGTGTCCTGCTTCAATACGAACCCGAACCTACATAATCAACCGGCAGCGGTTTTCCACACAATAACATGGAGAGGCTTTCCAGTTCTGACCAGACAGACTGACCATAATCCTGTTTCAGGGTGATTTCCATTTGAGTCAGCAAACGGACAGCCTGCGTCAGATGTTCGAGTGATAAACGTTGTAACGCCTGCGTCACCAGCGTCCGGCGGTTTTGCCAGACCTTTTGCTGATCAAAGAGCGTGCGCAATGGCGTCGAATCCATTTTACGCTTCAGGTTAAGCAGCATCAGAAGTTCGCGTTGCACGGTTCGCAGCAAAATAACCGGTTCGCTGTCTTCCTGCTGTAGCTGACGCAAGATGTGCCAGGCACGTTTGCTTTTACCTGCCAGCAGTGCGTCGAGCCAGTGATAGGGCGTAAAGTGCGCGGCGTCGTTGACGGCCGTTTCAACGCGTGGCAGCGTGAGTTTTCCGTCAGGATAAAGCAGGGAAAGCCGCTCGAGGGACTGAGCTAACGCCAGCAGATTGCCTTCATAGCAATAACATAAAAGCTGGTTTGCCGGTTCATCCAGTTCAAGCGATAACGCCTGAGCGCGGCGTGTGACCCAGCGGGGAAGCTGCGCCTGTTCCGGCGTCTGACAGCTGACAAACACGCCTTTATCACTCAGCGCTTTAAACCATGCGCTGTTTTCCTGCGCTTTGGTCAGTTTGGTTCCGCGCAGCAACAGTAAGATGTCGTCATGCAAAAGGGTGGTCAGCTTGAGTAATTGTTCTGCCATCGGCGCAGTCGGGCCATTATCAGGCAGGATCAGCATCAGGGTCTGGCGGCTGGCAAACAGGCTCAGCGCCTGACAGATACTGAAAATTGACTCCCATTCGGTATGGGTGTCGAGGGCAAAAGTGTAGTGTTCCTGAAAATCAGAAAGCTGAGCCGCTTTACGGATGCTGTCCTGACTTTCCTGCAAAAGCAGAGGATCGTTTCCACATAACAGATAACAGGCGCGCAGCCCCTCACGGAGCTGCGCGGCAAGTTGTTCCGGGTAAATTCGGATCATTTTGCGGAAGTGCTGGCCGGAGCCGGGGTTGATACTTCAGAGGTATCATACGACGTGCTGTCAGCTGACCGGGTAGAAATCACTTCTACCTGGCCATTCACTTCATCCGCTTTACGCAGTTCTGACGCATGAACCGTCAGTAACTTACGGATCAGCTGCTGAGCCGCCTGCTGACGCATCTCTCCGATAATAATGTCCTGCTCGTTATCTTTTGCCAGCGCCGTTAACGGGTTGTCAAAGAAGGCGCGGAACACTTTTACATGGATCGGATAGAGGTCTTTACCCGGCATCAGGACTGTTGCACTGACGTCCATTTGCATCTGGTATTCAGCTGTTTTCCCGTCCTGGAAAATTGACGCGGTGCTTCTGCCCGTCGATTCACCACCGATACGCAGCGACGGAATATTCTTACGCTGTTCTTTGGTTGGATCATCAACAATGGTGACGTTACTCAGACGTAACTGAGTTCGTATGTTACGCGTCAACGGACCGTACGGGTCACTACTGTCCAGAACGATGGTTCTCAGCTCGTCCGGAACGTTGGTTTTTCCACGTAAGTGAAAACCACAGCCTGCTGTTACCAGCACTGCTGCGGTCAGCAGCAGCGTCATTATAGGATGTCGCACAGATCCTCCTTGACTCAACCTACAACCAGGTTAAGCAGTTTGCCCGGGACGTAGATTACTTTGCGGACCGTAACCCCATCCAGATATTTTGCGACCAAATGTTCTTCTGCCGCACGCTCGCGCACTTGTTGCTCGGTAGCATCAGCGGCTACGGTGATTTTAGCACGTACTTTACCATTCACCTGCACAACGACCAGTTTGGAATCTTCGACCATGGCCTGCTCATCAGCCTGTGGCCACGGCGCAGTATCCACATCACCTTCACCGTTCAGCGCCTGCCAGAGGCTGAAGCAAACGTGCGGGGTGAACGGATAAAGCATGCGGACAACGGCCAGCAGAGCTTCCTGCAACAGTGCGCGATCCTGTTCAGTTTCCTGAGGTGCGCGGCCCAGCTTGTTCATCAGCTCCATCACCGCGGCGATTGCGGTATTGAAAGTCTGACGACGGCCAATATCGTCGGTGACTTTGGCGATCGTTTTATGCAGGTCGCGACGCAGATCTTTTTGCGCTTCGTTCAGGGAAGCCGCATCAAGGGCAACGGCCGGGCCTTTTTCGGAATGTTCATAAGCCAGTTTCCAGACACGTTTCAGGAAGCGGTTCGCCCCTTCAACGCCGGATTCCTGCCATTCCAGCGTCATTTCTGCCGGAGAAGCGAACATCATGAACAGACGTACGGTATCCGCGCCGTATTTATCAACCATGACCTGCGGGTCGATGCCGTTGTTTTTAGACTTGGACATCTTGCTCATGCCGGCATAAACCAGCTCGCGGCCCTGTGGGTCAGTCGCTTTGGTGATACGGCCTTTTTCGTCGCGCTCAACGGTAGCATCGGCCGGAGAAACCCAGACGCGCTCGCCGCCGTTGCCGGTGTAGTAGAACGCATCCGCCAGAACCATGCCCTGACACAGCAGACGTTTAGCCGGTTCGTCAGAATCGACCAGGCCCGCATCGCGCATCAGTTTGTGGAAGAAGCGGAAATACATCAGGTGCATGATGGCGTGTTCGATACCACCAACATACTGATCAACCGGCAGCCAGTAGTTAGCCGCAGCCGGATCCAGCATGCCTTCGTCATACTGCGGGCAGGTGTAACGCGCGTAGTACCAGGATGATTCCATGAAGGTATCGAAAGTGTCGGTTTCACGCAGACCCGGCATACCGTTCACTGTAGTTTTCGCCCACTCAGGATCGGCTTTAATCGGGCTGGTGATGCCGTCCATGACGACGTCTTCCGGCAGGATAACCGGCAACTGATCTTCTGGTGTCGGGATAACAGTACCGTCTTCCAGTGTGATCATCGGGATTGGCGCACCCCAGTAACGCTGACGGGAAACCCCCCAGTCGCGCAGACGATAGTTCACTTTGCGCTGGCCCACGCCCTGAGCGACCAGTTTATCGGCAATCGCATTGAAGCCATCTTCGTGATTCAGACCGTCGAATTCGCCGGAATTGAACAGCGTGCCTTTTTCGGTCATGGCTTCTGCGTTGACGTCCGGCTGGCTGCCATCCAGATTCAAAATAACGGGCTTAATCTGCAGGTTATATTTGGTGGCAAATTCCCAGTCGCGCTGGTCGTGGCCCGGAACGGCCATTACTGCGCCTGTGCCGTATTCCATCAGGACAAAGTTGGCGACCCAAACCGGCAGTTTTTCACCTGACAGCGGATGAACCGCATACAGGCCCGTTGCCATGCCTTTTTTCTCCATGGTTGCCATTTCTGCTTCGGCAACTTTGGTATTGCGGCATTCGTCAATGAAATCGTTCAGGGCTGGATTATTGATAGCGCCCTGTTGTGCCAGCGGGTGACCGGCGGCAACAGCCACATAGGTTGCGCCCATGAAAGTATCAGGACGGGTCGTGTAAACCGTGACTTTTTCGTCGCTGTCCGCCACGTCGAAAGTGATTTCCACACCTTCGGAACGGCCAATCCAGTTACGCTGCATGGTTTTAACCTGCTCAGGCCAGCTTTCCAGCGTGTCCAGATCGTTGAGCAGCTGATCGGCGTAATCGGTGATTTTGATAAACCACTGTGGAATTTCTTTACGCTCAACCTTGGTATCACAACGCCAGCAGCAACCGTCGATAACCTGTTCGTTCGCCAGAACGGTCAGGTCATGCGGGCACCAGTTAACGGCGGAAGTCTTCTTATAAACCAGGCCTTTTTCATAAAGCTTGGTGAAGAACCATTGTTCCCAACGGTAGTAATCCGGTTTGCAGGTCGCGATTTCGCGATCCCAGTCATAGCCGAAGCCCAGCAGTTTCAGCTGGTTCTTCATGTATTCGATGTTTTCGTAAGTCCACGGCGCCGGTGCTGTGTTGTTTTTCACCGCGGCACCTTCGGCTGGCAGGCCGAATGCATCCCAGCCGATAGGCTGCAGAACATTTTTACCGAGCATGCGCTGGTAACGGGAAATCACGTCACCAATGGTGTAGTTGCGCACGTGTCCCATGTGGAGACGACCTGACGGATAAGGCAACATGGAGAGACAGTAATATTTCTCCTTACCAGGCTGTTCGGTAACTTTGAAGGTTTGCTTCTCTTGCCAGTGAAGCTGAACGTGTGACTCAATGTCTTCTGGACGGTATTGCTCTTGCATGGCGGCCGGTGGTCCTGTGAGTGAAAACAGCTACGCCTGTAGCTCAAAAAGTTTTAATCAAAAGATCCGCATAGCATAGCCGATAAGCGGAGGGTGCAACAACACCCGCTGAAGGGCTAACGGGGATTTCTGCCTTCTTCTGACGCATTATTCATAATCTGCGAGCCAGCCCGGGATAATCTGCGCAACGTATCAGGGATTTACGTCTAAAATAAAGACAATACGCTCCCGCCGGGCAAACGGTCATGTCAGTTCAAGGAGAGGAAGTTATGAGCAATATTACGCAATCTTACCGCCAGTTAGTGTCTTCGCTGACCGAGCGGTTAAAAAATGGCGAACGTGATATCAGCGCACTGGTGCAGGATGCCCGTGTCCGTCTGCAACATGAAGGTAAGTTGTCAGAAATTCAGATTGAACAGTTAACCTCCGCCGTCAGGCGCGACCTGCATGAGTTCGCGCGCAGTTACGGCGAAAGTCAGCGCGCGGTGGCTGAAGATGACGGAACCGACAGCGTATTTTTACGTGTGATTAAAGAAAGTCTGTGGAAAGAACTGGCTGACCTGACGGACAAAACGCAGCTGGAATGGAAAGAAGTGTTTAAAGACGTCAGCCATCATGGCATTTATCACAGCGGGGAAGTGGTGGGGCTGGGAAATCTGGTTTGTGAAAATTGTCATTTTCATCTGGCGGTATACACGCCAGAAATTCTGAGCCGCTGTCCAAAATGCGGAAATACCGAATTTAGCCGTCGCCCGTTTGAACCGTGATATTTGATTGCCTGCTTCCGGAGCAGACCGGAAGCAGGCAATTCACGTTTTAGTGCAGGATTTTCGCCAGGAAATCGCGGGCACGATCAGATTCCGGATTATTGAAGAAGTCGTCTTTATTACGGTCTTCCACAATTTTACCTTCATCCATGAAAATCACGCGGTTTGCCACTTTACGGGCAAAGCCCATTTCGTGGGTGACCACCATCATTGTCATGCCTTCGTTTGCCAGCTCAACCATTACGTCCAGCACTTCGTTGATCATTTCCGGATCAAGTGCGGAAGTCGGTTCGTCAAACAGCATAGCGATAGGATCCATACATAATGCGCGGGCGATAGCGACACGCTGCTGCTGTCCGCCGGAAAGCTGGCCGGGGAATTTGTTGGCGTGAGCGGATAAGCCCACACGTTCCAGCAATTTCAGGCCTTTTTCTTTCGAGGCTGCTTTATCGCGTTTCAGCACTTTTACCTGAGCAAGCGTCAGGTTGTCGATGATCGATAAATGCGGGAACAGCTCAAAATGCTGGAACACCATGCCGACTTTTGCGCGCAGCTGAGCCAGATTGGTTTTTTTGTCATTGACCGGCGTGCCGTTGACCAGGATTTCGCCTTTCTGAATCGGCTCCAGTCCGTTAACGGTTTTGATCAGCGTCGATTTACCCGACCCGGAAGGCCCGCAAACAACCACAACTTCACCTTTTTTAACTTCGGTGCTGCACTCGGTCAGCACCTGAAAGTGCCCGTACCATTTAGAAACATTCTTCAGTGAAATCATGAAACGGTCCTTTTCTTCAAATAACGCACCAGCAAGGAAGCGGAAAGGCTGATAACAAAGTAAATAAGTCCTGCAAACAGCACCATCTCTACCAGCGTACCGTCACGGTCGCCGATATTGGATGCGCTGCGGAAGAAGTCGGCGAGGCCCAGAACATACACCAGCGAGGTATCCTGGAATAAGACGATCGCCTGGGTCAGTAACAACGGCACCATCGCGCGGAAGGCCTGCGGCAAAATCACCAGTTGCATGGACTGCCATTGGGTCATGCCCAGCGCCAGCGCGGCAGAAGATTGCCCGCGGGCAATACTGATAATCCCGGCGCGAATGATTTCGGAATAGTAGGCCGCTTCAAACAAGGCGAACGCAACCATCGCTGAAATCAGGCGGATATCCGTCTTAGGGGATAAACCGAGCACTTTTTGCAGGAAGCCGGGCACAATCAGATAGAACCACAACAACACCATGACCAGCGGCACGGCGCGGAACAGGTTGACATAAGCCGAGGCAAACCAGCTGACCGGTTTGAAAGACGATAAACGCATCACCGCCAGCAGCGTACCCCAGAGGATACCGACAACAATCGCCAGCGACGTGATTTTCAGGGTGATGACCATGCCCTGCCACAAATACGGCAGGCCGGGGCCGATAGAACTCCAGTCAAATTCATGCATTCTTATTTACCTCCCATGTTGCCCGGCAGGCGGACTTTACGTTCTACAAAATGCATCAGGAGCATGATGACGGCATTGATAAGGACGTAGGCAACGGTAATCGCAGTAAATGATTCATACGCATGAGCGGAGTAATCAAGCAACTTGCCGGCTTGTGCCGCCATATCGACCAAACCGATGGTGGACGCGATAGCCGAGTTTTTGACCAGGTTAACCATTTCGGATGTCATCGGTGGCACGATCACGCGGTACGCGTTCGGCAGCAAAACATAACGATAGGTCTGAGGCAGCGTCAGGCCCATTGCCAGACCGGCATTACGCTGGCCGCTTGGCAGTGACTGAATGGCCGCACGCACCTGCTCGCACACGCGGGCAGCGGTGAACAGACCGAGACAGATTACTGACGAGGAGAAGAATTGCACATTCGGTGCCAGCTCTGATTTAAACCACATACCGATATTTTCGGGCAGCAGTTCAGGCACAACCAGATACCAGATAAAGAATTGCACAATGAGTGGCACGTTACGGAAGAGTTCAACGTAACAGGTGCCGATACCGGAAAGGATTCGGTTGGGAACGGTACGCAGTATCCCGAAAAGTGAACCGACGAAGAACGCGATAATCCAGGCGCAAATCGACAGCGCGACGGTGACCTGAAATCCATTCCAAATCCAGCCAAGGTAGGTGGTATTCCCAAAGGGGGCTTGTTGCAAAAATATGCCCCAGTTCCAATCTATTGACATAAAAACTCCGTAAACCGGGTAATGAACTACCCATCTGAGTGATGACGTGATCCGCGTGAAAAATGATTGGAAGGATATGCGGGGTGGGGAACGACCACCCCGCATCCGGTCTGCATCATCACAGGCTGGTGGTCCAGCCTTATTCTTTAATTACACTTCTCTTGGTTATACCCGTCTGTCTGGTATTTTTTTACAGTGCTTTATCGTTTGGTGCTTTGAACAGGGCTTTCATGTCGTCAGACAGTTCAAAGTTCATGTTCAGATTCTTCGGAGGAATCGGTTTTTTGAACCAGGTTTCAAACCACTTGGTCGCTTCACCGGAAGTCTGTGCTTTCACGATGGTGTCATCGACCAGTTTTTTGAAGTCGGCATCATCTTTACGCATCATGCAGCCATACGCTTCTTTGGACTGCGGAGTCCCGATGATTTCCCAGTTGTCTGGTTTTTTGGCTTTCGCACGTTCACCGGCTAACAGGGCGTCATCCATCATGAAGGCAACGGCACGACCGGTTTCCAGAGTACGGAACGAGTCACCGTGGTCTTTCGCGCTGATGATGCGCAGATCCAGTTTTTTCTCTTCGTTAAGCTTATTAAGCAGCACTTCAGAGGTTGTCCCGGAAGTCACCACAACGGTTTTGCCTTTCAGATCAGCGAAGTCTTTAATCTCAGACCCTTTCTTCACTAACAGACGGGTGCCGATAACGAAGATAGTGTCGGAGAAAGCGGCTTGCTGCTGGCGCTCGAGGTTGTTGGTGGTAGAACCACACTCAAAATCATAGGTGCCGTTTTGCAGCAACGGAATACGGTTCTGCGAGGTGATTGGCATCATTTTGACCTGCAGGTTTGGCAGGTTCAGTTTTTTCTTAACCGCGTCAACAATGGCGTCGGAATAGTCCTGTGAATAACCTACGACTTTCTGTTCGTTATTGTAGTAAGAGAATGGCACTGAGGATTCGCGGTGACCTACCACGATAACGCCATTGTCTTTGATTTTTTTCAGGGTGCCGGTCAGTTCTTCTGCGTGAGCAAAGCTGCTTACGGCAACGCTTGCCAACACTACGGATAACGCCAATTTGCGCAATTGCATGTCCAACTCCTTGCTGTCATTAGGGATCCAAATCACGGATCAGAAAGTGCTAATGCCTCGTCATATGAAGCTAGAAAATAACTGAATGTGAATTTTATGAAACCACATTGTTTCTTTTTTGAGACGAGACACGCACCAATTAAAAGCAATTAACGGGCTATGCACTTTGAAAGTGCATGAGGAATAGCCTTTTTGTTCCAAAATGATGCACGACGTCATAAAAAGTAACTAATCAGATATCTTTCAATTAGATGTAGCAAGAGTCATGCCAGAAAGCCTGATTTAACTTCATCACCGGTCAGATAATCAGCGCTTAATGCCGGGTTTATCACAAACGACAGCAGGTAAAAGGGGAAGATTGCTGGGGTTAAAAAGAAGATGCGACAAAACAGTTCAGGCGCCCGAAGACGCCTGATTTAAAGAGAAAATACGAAAACTCAATTTTTGCGACGGCCCAGCCACAGTGCCGCGACGGCCATGATGAGGGTTACTATCCACACCGGCCACCAGCCAACGCGAGCATACGGCGTCATACCGGTTGTCGGCGTGACCTTCACGTTCAGCACCTGACGGGTAAACTGCGGAATTTGGGCGGTTACATCGCCCTGAGCATTCACTACGGCGGTAATACCGTTGTTGGTGCTGCGCAGCAACGGGCGGCCTAATTCCAGCGAACGCATACGCGCCATCTGGAAATGCTGCCACGGGCCAATCGAATGTCCGAACCAGGCATCGTTGGAAATGGTCAGCAGGAAGTTGGTGTCCGGCCGCAGGTTGTCGCGCACCTGTTCGCCAAATACCACTTCATAACAAATAGCGGTGGTCAGATTGAGCCCGCTGACAAACAACGGCTTTTGCACATAATCCCCGCTGGTCAGGCCTGACATTGGCAAATCGAAGAACGGCGCGAGAGGGCGCAGCAGCGTTTCCAGAGGAACAAATTCACCAAAGGGCACCAGATGGTGTTTGTTGAAACGGTTGTCGTCCGGGTAGCGATAAGTTTGTTCACCGCCCAGCACGATGGCGCTGTTGTACACCTTCATGCCTTCTTCATTGCGGCGTGCGTCGATAATCCCGGTGACCAGCTGAGTCCCGTGAGAACGGTAAATATTATCCACCATGCTCAGGAAGCCCTGCTGATCGGACTCAATATCGGAAATCGCGGATTCCGGCCAGATGATCATGCTGGATTTGCCAAGATAAGGACGGCTGAGATCCAGATACGTTTGCAGTGCGCTTTCCAGCGCCTTCGGATCCCATTTCATGGACTGCGGAATGTTGCCCTGAACCAGTGCAACATCAACAGCTTTCTCAGGCTGTTCCTGATACCAGTGGATATGACGCAGCGGCCATGGCAGCAACAACATTGCCAGCGCAATAATACCCGGGGCTTTCCGGCGCTGGTAAATGGCATAAACCAGCAGACCGCTCAGTGAAGTTAGTAACAGCGTAATGCCGTTCACACCGGTGATTGGCGCAAGGCCTTTCAGGGGGCCATTGATCTGGCTGTAACCGAATTCAAGCCACGGAAAGCCGGTCAGTACCCAACCGCGTAGGAATTCAGTAATTTGCCACAGTGCAGGCGCGGCAATTGCCAGTTTCCACCAGGTGGTTTTTGGCCAGAGTTTGCTGAAAATACCGGCAAACAGCATGGTGTACAGCGACAAATAAGCCGCCAGCAAAATCACCAGGAAAAGGTTGATGGCTTCCGGCATGCCGCCAAAGGTGGCGATACTGACGTAAACCCAGTTGACGCCTGTTCCAAACAGGCCAAATCCCCAGCAGAAACCTATCCACGCGGATTGCGCCGGACGGCGATCCAGCGTAAATGCCAGCAGACCGCAGAGTGAGACGATTGCGGCAGGCCAGAAATCATAGGGGGAAAAAGCGAGGGTGCCACAGGCACCGAATAAGAGCGCCAGCAGGGCGCGAACCCGCTGGCGTTGATATAAAGAGGCAATTGCCATGGAGTAATTATTCTTCCAGTATCGGTTGCGGCGCGTCGTCCGGTATTTTTACGTGAACCTGAATAATACGGCGGCTGTCTGCCATCGCAACCTTGAACAGGTAACCGTCAATTTCAATGCTTTCGCCTCGTGCCGGTAAATGGCCGAAGGACTGCATAACCAGACCACCAATCGTATCGACTTCGTCGTCACTGTAATGGGTCTGGAAGACTTCGTTAAAATCTTCAATCGGTGCCAGCGCCCGGACGGTGTAGGTATGGCGGCTAAGCTGGCGGATATCCAGATCTTCAGCTTCGTCATACTCATCGTCGATCTCACCGACAATCAGTTCGAGAATATCTTCGATAGTGACCAGGCCGGATACGCCGCCGAATTCATCGACAACAATCGCCATATGGTAACGCTGGGAGCGAAACTCCTTCAGCATGCGGTCAACACGTTTGCTTTCGGGAACCACCACGGCGGTTCTCAGCACTTTATCAATGCTGAATGGCTCGGACTCTGTGCGCATAAACGGCAGCAGGTCTTTGGCCATCAGGATGCCTTCAATGTGATCCTTATCTTCGCTGATCACCGGGAAGCGGGAGTGTGCGGATTCGATGATGACATCGAGGCACTCTTCCAGCGGTTGATTGCGTTTGAGCGTGATCATTTGAGAACGTGGGATCATGATGTCCCGGACGCGCTGCTCGGCGATATCCATCACGCCTTCCAGCATGTCACGGGTATCGGGGTCGATCAGATCGTTTTGTTCTGAGTCACGGATCAGCTCAACCAAATCGCCACGGTTTTTAGGTTCACCGTGAAAGAGCTGGTTAAGGATAAGGGAAAAGAAGCCCTTCTTGGGACTGGGGCTGTCACTATTTTGTGAATGGTCATCGCTCATGGCGTTTGGTTTAGTTTTCTCGTGTTGGTGGTCATTATGATCAACTCTTAGCCTGAAACGCCTGCGGGAGAGTGATCTCCGTAGCACGCGTTGTATGAATCCGGGCTATTTTCAGTTGTCTTCTTTTTCCGAAATATAGGGATCAGGATAACCCAGTCCCAGCATGATTTCAGTTTCAATCGCTTCCATCTCTTCGGCTTCTTCATCAACGATATGGTCATAACCCAGCAAATGCAAACTGCCGTGGATAACCATATGCGCCCAGTGATCCCAAAGTTCTTTTTCCTGCTCTTTGGCTTCCTTCTCAACAACCTGACGACAAATAATCAGGTCGCCGAGCAGCGGCATTTCCATGCCCGGAGGAGCTTCAAACGGGAAGGATAACACGTTGGTCGGTTTATCCATGCCACGATAAGTCATGTTTAATTCATGGCTTTCCGGGATGTCGACCAGGCGGATGGTCACTTCCGACTCTTCCTGAAACTGCGGAAGCACAGCTTCCAGCCAGGTCTGGAAGTCATTTTCTGACGGTAAACCTGCGTTTTCTTCGCAAGCGATTTGTAGATCGAGGATTACCGTGTTCATTGACTAACCTGCTGGGATGCGTTGTTTTGATGTTCATGTTTACGCTCTGCGGCAATCGCATCGCGACGTTTTTGGTCTTCTTCTTCCCACGCTTCGTAAGCTACAACAATTCGTGCGACAACAGGATGACGGACGACGTCCTCACTGTGGAAGAAGTTAAAGCTCAGTTCTTCAACCGAAGACAATACTTCAATGGCGTGGCGCAGGCCTGATTTCTGATGGCGCGGCAAGTCGATTTGCGTGACGTCACCGGTGATAACCGCTTTCGAGTTAAAACCAATACGGGTCAGGAACATCTTCATTTGTTCGATGGAAGTATTCTGGCTTTCATCGAGAATAATGAAGGCGTCATTGAGCGTACGCCCGCGCATATATGCCAGCGGAGCCACTTCAATAACGTTGCGCTCAATCAGTTTTTCAACTTTCTCAAAGCCGAGCATTTCGAACAGCGCGTCATACAGCGGACGCAGATACGGGTCCACCTTCTGACTCAGATCACCCGGCAGGAAGCCCAGCTTTTCACCGGCTTCAACGGCAGGGCGCGTCAGCAGAATACGGCGCACTTCCTGACGTTCCAGCGCATCAACGGCAGCGGCAACGGCCAGATAAGTTTTACCCGTACCGGCAGGCCCGATACCAAACGTGACGTCGTGATCCAAAATATTAGCAACGTACTGCGCCTGATTCTTCGTACGCGGTTTGATCACGCCACGCTTGGTTTTAATGATGACCGCTTTGCCAAAATCAGGCACGCTTTCAGCCGTTTGCTCAAGCACGCGGCTTTCTTTAATCGCCAGATGGATTTTTTCAGGATCGATATCCTGAATCTCACCACGCAGCGGCGCAGTGTCTACGTATAAGTCGCGCAGAATATCAGCGGCTGCCGCAACCGGCAGGCTCTTTCCAACAAGTTTAAATGCGTTATCACGACGGTTGATTTCAACGCCCAACCGGCGTTCCAGTTGTTTGATATTGTCATCAAACGGCCCGCACAGGCTCAGCAGACGCTGATTGTCTTCGGGCTCCAGTAAAATCTCTTGTGTTACAACGTTCAAACTTATCCTTTGGGTCACTCTGGACCAGTTTACCCTGCATAATTCAGGGTACGTTCAGTGAGACATACGGCCGTAAACTGCTTACAGCCGTCAACCATACCTGAGTTAATAATACATGCCCTTGGCAAAATATGCTGCGGCTTGCCGGCAGTTACATGAACCTGCATCCGGATATGCGGCCTTTCCTGGAAAATTAAACCCTTGAAGCTGGTGTTGCGTCTGAATTCTCAAAAGAAACAGGACGCCGGAGCGCCCTGTGGGGTTCTGTCATTCTTCGCTTTAATGATTCAGGGCTGATAGATCCCAACGCCCAGTTCATTTTCTTTGCGTGTGCGGGCAATAACAGATTGCGGTGATTCGTGCAGGCGCAGCGCCATTTGTTCTTCTGTGCGGATGACCACGCCACGCAGGGAGTTGGCGTAGACATCGACAATTTCGACATCCACGAATTTGCCAATCATGTCCGGCGTGCCTTCAAAATTGACCACACGGTTGCATTCTGTGCGTCCGGTCAGTTCCATAATGTCTTTACGGGACGTCCCTTCGACCAGAATGCGCTGAACGGTACCCAGCGTGGCGCGGCTAAACCGCATCACCTGCTGCGTGATCCGGTCCTGTAGCAGCGCCAGACGCTGTTTCTTCTCGTCCATGCTCACGTCATCGACCATGTCGGCCGCAGGTGTTCCCGGGCGTGGTGAGTAGATGAAGCTGAAACTGACGTCGTAATTGACCTGCGCAATCAAATCCATAGTGCGTTCGAAATCATCGTTGGATTCGCCCGGGAAGCCGATGATGAAGTCAGAACTGAAATGGATATCCGGACGCGCAGCCCGCAATTTACGGATAGTCGATTTGTATTCCAGCACCGTGTGAGGGCGTTTCATCATGGTCAGAATGCGATCAGAACCGCTCTGAATAGGCAGATGCAGGAAGCTCACCACTTCAGGCGTGTCTTTATAGACCTCGATAATATCGTCAGTAAATTCTACCGGATGGCTGGTGGTAAAGCGGATGCGGTCTATACCATCGATGGCCGCCACCAGACGCAGTAATTCTGCAAACGTGCAGATGCCGCCGTCAAAGGAATCGCCGCGGTAGGCGTTGACGTTTTGCCCCAGCAGGTTAACTTCACGCACGCCCTGAGCGGCAAGCTGAGCGACTTCGAACAGGACGTCATCACAAGGGCGGCTGACTTCTTCGCCGCGCGTGTAAGGCACCACGCAGAAACTGCAATATTTGTTGCAACCTTCCATGATGGAGACAAATGCGGTCGGGCCATCTGCGCGTGGTTCCGGCAGACGGTCAAATTTCTCAATTTCCGGAAAGCTGATATCCACGACCGGGCTTTTGGTGCCGCGAACATGGTTGACCATTTCTGGCAGGCGATGCAGGGTTTGCGGGCCAAAAACGATATCAACGCAGGGCGCACGCTTACGCAGCAATTCCCCTTCCTGAGATGCCACACAGCCGCCGACGCCGATAATAATATCCGGGTTTTTCTTTTTTAATAATTTCCAGTGTCCCAGCAGGCTGAACACTTTCTCCTGGGCTTTTTCCCGGATTGAACAGGTATTCAGCAGCAGAATGTCTGCTTCTTCAGCGTTATCCGTCAGCTGGTAACCGTGGGTGCTATCAAGAAGATCGGCCATTTTGGATGAATCATATTCATTCATCTGGCAGCCCCAGGTTTTTATGTGCAGTTTTTTAGTCATCAGCGTGTCAGTACTCAATACGGGGAACATTAGATCGGCAGTGCCGCAGTGCATAGCGTTGTTCAGGGGCGGTATTGTAAACCCTCACCTTAGCGCTGACCAGTGCGGGAAAGCAGCTTAGGCCCTGATGCTGACACAAAAATCCGGTACACTTCGCATAATGAACTGAAATAGAAAGCTGGAATAAAATGAATAATTCAGAGAAGTCATTTGATGCAGTGATTGTCGGTGGCGGGATGGTAGGCGCTGCGGCAGCGCTCGGACTGGCCCGTCAGGGGCTTCAGGTTGCACTGATCGAAAATGAAGAGCCGGCTGAATTTGACGCATCAGCGGCGGCAGACCTGAGAATTTCCGCGATTGGCTGCGCTTCGGTACGGTTCTTGCAGAAATTAGAGGCGTGGCCTGCTGTTGAAAAAATGCGCTCGGTGCCGTATCGCCGCCTTGAAACCTGGGAAGTTGACGGTTCCGACGTAAAATTCGATGCGCAATCACTCGGATTACCGGAGCTGGGATTCATGGTCGAAAACCGTGTGCTTCAGCTGGCGCTCTGGCAGCAGTTTAGTGCTTTCTCCAATCTGACCCGTTTCTGCCCGGCGAAACTGCGTCATCTCCTGCAGCATGACGATAAAACCTGGTCACTTCAGCTGACGACCGGTGAACTGCTGCGTACAAAACTGGTCGTCGCGGCCGACGGGGCGAATTCTCTGGTGCGCCAGCTGGCGGGCATCGGCGTTGATGGTTGGGAATATCGCCAGCACTGTATGCTGATTAACGTTGAAACCGAAACGCCGGATCAGGATGTCACCTGGCAGCAGTTTTTCCCATCCGGCCCGCGCGCATTCCTGCCGTTGTTTGGCAATCAGGCGTCGCTGGTGTGGTACGACAGCCCGCAGCGCATCCGTTATCTGAAAACGCTGAACATGAAACAGCTGACGGCGGAGATTATGCTGGCCTTCCCAGCACGTCTTGGAAAAATCAATGCAATAGCAGCGGGCGCATTCCCGCTGGTTCGCCGCCATGCGCAGCGTTATGTCCTGCCAGGGCTGGCGCTGGTGGGCGATGCGGCGCATACGATCAATCCGCTGGCCGGGCAGGGCGTGAATCTGGGTTATCGCGACGTAGAAGCATTGCTTTCGGTGCTGGAAAAAGCGCGTGACCACGATGAAGCGTGGAGCAGCGAGAGCGTGCTGATGCGTTATCAGCGTCAGCGTCGCCTGGATAATCTGCTGATGCAAAGCGGCATGGATTTGTTCTATACCGCGTTCAGTAACGATCTGGCACCCGTCAAAGCATTGAGAAATCTGGCACTGATGACGGCACAACGTGCAGGGGTACTGAAAACCAAAGCGCTGAAATATGCATTAGGAATTTAATTAAGTGAGAGAAGGGCTGGCCGGATGAATGTCGGCTTGCCTTTTTTTTTGAGTCTGACTCAACCGACAGATAGCAAAAAGCCCGCACGAGGCGGGCTTTCTTAATGTGGCTGGGGTGCCAGGATTCGAACCTGGGTATGCTGGTATCAGAAACCAGAGCCTTACCGCTTGGCGACACCCCAATTTTAAAACTCACTACCTTTTGAGCAGTGTACTGCAAGTAAAATGGTGGCTACGACGGGATTTGAACCTGTGACCCCATCATTATGAGTGATGTGCTCTAACCAGCTGAGCTACGTAGCCAAATTCTACTGACTTACTTCAAAACTTCAAGCACTAATTTAACTAACTTAATAATAAATTTCAAGTGCTTACCAATTATACAGAAAGAAGTATGGCTGGGGTACCTGGATTCGAACCAGGGTATGCTGGTATCAAAAACCAGTGCCTTACCGCTTGGCGATACCCCAACAGTACAACTTCTTCAAATTGGTTTTTTCTCACATTCACACCAGAGGTGCGAAGGGTAAGAAAATGGCTGGGGTACCAGGATTCGAACCTGGGAATGCTGGTATCAAAAACCAGTGCCTTACCGCTTGGCGATACCCCAACTGTGCTGCCGACTCGATGAAATGGTGCGGGAGGCGAGACTTGAACTCGCACACCT
The DNA here is from genome assembly GCF_019200965.1 of Rahnella sp. PD12R. NCBI lineage: Bacteria > Pseudomonadati > Pseudomonadota > Gammaproteobacteria > Enterobacterales > Yersiniaceae > Rahnella > Rahnella sp. PD12R. The sequence goes on from NZ_JAHTMS010000001.1 coordinate 201,698, forward strand.
TGCGGCGCTAGAACCTAAATCTAGTGCGTCTACCAATTTCGCCACTCCCGCAAAAAAGATGGTGGCTACGACGGGATTCGAACCTGTGACCCCATCATTATGAGTGATGTGCTCTAACCAACTGAGCTACGTAGCCATCTTTTTTCGCGCTACCTTCATCGGCGTTGCGGGGCGCATTATGCGTATATGACCGTTTTGCGTCAACACCTTTTTTGGAGAAAAAGGCGTGAGAGCGTCCATTTGTCTGGCTTATAACCACTCTGGTGATTAATTGGGCAAAAGACATTATTTTTACTGGCTTTACCCATAAAAAAACGGGCCTGAAAAGGCCCGCTTGCTTCATGGAGAATAACCGGTAAAGGCTTATTTATACGCTGACTGGTGAACGCCAACCGCACGGCCAGAAGGGTCATCCATGTTTTTGAACGCTTCATCCCATTCGATGGCTTTCGCTGAAGAACAGGCCACTGACGGGCCGCCAGGAACACATTCAGCCGCGCTTGGAACCGGGAACAGTTCTTCGAAAATGGTGCGGTACAGGTAGCCTTCTTTTGACGTCGGCGTGTTGTACGGGAAACGGAAATGCGCAGTTTCGAGCTGTTGATCGGTAATCTGCTGAGACGCGACTTCTTTTAACGTATCGATCCAGCTGTAACCTACGCCGTCAGAGAACTGTTCTTTCTGGCGCCATGCAACGCTGTGTGGCAGATAAGATTCAAAACATTCGCGCAGGATATGTTTTTCCATTTTGCCGTTGCCGCACATTTTGTCTTTCGGGTTGATGCGCATTGCGACGTCGAGGAATTTTTTATCCAGGAACGGTACGCGGGCTTCAACACCCCAGGCGGACATCGCTTTGTTGGCACGGGCACAGTCATACATGTGCAGAGCCAGCAATTTACGTACGGTTTCTTCGTGGAATTCTTTCGCGTTCGGCGCTTTATGGAAATACAGGTAACCGCCCAGTACTTCGTCGGCACCTTCGCCGGACAGCACCATCTTGATGCCCATCGCTTTGATTTTACGGGACATCAGATACATTGGCGTTGACGCACGAATAGTGGTCACGTCGTAAGTTTCGATGTGATAAATCACGTCACGGATAGCGTCCAGACCTTCCTGCACGGTGAAGTGAATTTCATGGTGCACGGTGCCTAAATGGTTTGCGACTTCCTGAGCAGCGCGCAGATCCGGAGAACCTTCCAGACCGACCGCGAAGGAGTGCAGTTGTGGCCACCAGGCTTCGCTCTGATCTTTATCTTCAATGCGGCGACCGGCAAATTTCTTGGTAATGGCTGAAATCACGGAAGAATCCAGACCACCGGACAGCAGCACGCCGTAAGGCACGTCAGACATCAGATGGCTTTTCACGGATTCTTCCAGCGCATCTTTCAGTGCCGCAGCATCAGTGACGTTATCTTTGACGTTTTCGAAATCGAACCAGTCACGCTGGTAATATTCACGGATTTCGCCTTCCTGGCTCCACAAATAGCTGCCCGCCGGGAATTCTTTGATGGTGCGGCAAACCGGCACCAGCGCTTTCATTTCAGACGCCACGTACATGTTGCCGTGCTCGTCATAACCCATATAAAGCGGGATGATGCCCAGATGGTCGCGGCCAATCAGGTACGCGTCTTTTTCTGTGTCATACAGTATGAAGGCGAACATACCTTGCAGTTCGTCGAGGAACGCCGGGCCTTTTTCCTGATACAGCGCCAGAATGACTTCACAGTCAGATGCGGTCTGGAACTCATACTTGTCGCCCAATTCAGCGCGCAGAGCCTGATGGTTGTAGATTTCGCCGTTTACAGCCAGAACGTGGGTATGTGCTGCGTTGTACAAAGGCTGTGCGCCGTTGTTCACGTCGACAATCGACAGACGTTCATGCGACAGAATCGCTTTGTCGCTGGCGAACACGCCGGACCAGTCTGGCCCGCGGTGACGCATCAGGCGCGAGAGTTCCAGCGCTTTTTTGCGCAGCTCGACGGAGTCAGTTTTGATATCGAGCACACCGAAAATTGAACACATATTTCTATCTCCCTAACGACGTTTCTCTGGCTGTCATTTTTATGTTTGCGAATGAGGATCAACGTTGCCGTTCTTTCAGTTTTAGTCAGGCTTTGTTGTGTTGCTGACTATGAAAATGCGTCAAAACCCTTGTGTTGTGCAAGCAGTTTAACGCTCTTCTGATAAATAGTGTGTTGGTGAGGCTGGTTTGTTAGCGGATATTCAGTTTAATGGTTTTTTTGTTGATGGATTATCAATTTAATGCCGAAAAATTGGTGGGAATTCAAAAAAACAAAAAAACGGATAAAAATCAGTCAGCAAGGTAAAAAAAAACGAGCCTGAATGCAGATTCAGACTCGTTTTCACAGACTTACCCGACGCGGTCAGATGATATCGATATCCGCGACTGAAGGATAAATCCAGGTCGGGCGGAAAGGCATTCCTTCAATATCGTTAAGTGAAGAAACACCGCTCAGCACCAGGATCGTTTCCAAACCCGCCTGAAAACCGGCCAGAATATCAGTTCGCAGGTTATCGCCAACGATGACCGTACCTTCTGAATGTGCCTGCATTTTATTAAGGGCAGAACGGATAATCCACGGGCTCGGTTTGCCGACATAAAACGGCTTACGTCCGGTGATTTTCTCAATCGGCGCGCACAATGCGCCACAGGCAGGGACGAAACCGTGGCCATGATTGTCCGGGTTTGTCGCAATAAAACGCGCACCGTTCGCCACGAAATACGCTGCTTTATGGATCATGTCCCAGTTGTACGAACGCGTTTCGCCGACGATCACAAAGTCAGGATTGATGTCTGTGATGGTAAAACCCGCTTTATACAGCTCGTGAATCAGAGCGCCTTCGCCAACGACGTAGGCTTTTTTGCCCTCCTGACGTTTCAGGAAATCAGCCGTCGCCATCGCGGACGTGAAGAACGCGCTTTCCGGCACTTCAAGACCGGCAGCGCTGAAGCGGTTTGCCAGATCCTGAGCGGTTTGGGAAGGGTAGTTGGTGAGAATGACCAGAGGCATTCCCTGTTCCTGAATTCGGGCCAGAAAGCGATCGGCGCCGGGTACAGCAGTGTTGTCGTGCAACAGCACGCCATCAATGTCACAGATTACATTCTTAATTGTCATGATTTCCAAACCCACATTTTCAGCCCCATTCCTGGCAGCCCATTACTATAGCACGCCTTAATTTTCCATCAGACGCTGCAACAGAACGCCATTCAGCATAGCCCGTTTGACCAGCGCAAACGCACCAATCGCGGACTGATGATTAAGCGCGGAAGTCACAACAGGTAGATTGCGGCGGAAATCTTTCAAAACCTGAGCATTAATGCAGTTTTGGATGGCCGGCAGCAGGACTTTATCCGCTTCCGTAATTTCACCGGCAATCACCACTTTTTGCGGATTAAACAGGTTAATTGCAATGGAAACGCCTTTGCCAAGCTGACGGCCCACATGCTCAATCACTTCAGTGGCCAGCGCATCATGGCGATTGGCGGCTTTGCAGATAGCGGAAATTGAGCAATCGTTCAGGCTGAGTTTGCTGGCGTAGCCCTGCGTGAGCAGATGACGTACACGGTTTTCGATAGCGGCATTCGCGGCGACCGTTTCCAGGCAGCCGAAGTTGCCACAGTGGCACCGTTCGCCCAGCGGGTCGATCTGAATGTGGCCAATTTCACCCACGTTGCCGTTACTGCCGAGGAAAATCTGGCCGTTAACGATAATCCCTGCGCCGGTACCGCGGTGAAGACGAACCAAAATGGAGTCCTGACAGTCGCGGGTTGCCCCGAAATAGTGCTCGGCAAGGGCCAGACTGCGGATATCGTGGCCGACAAAGCTGGTTACTTTGAATCTGGCTTCCAGCGCATCGACTAATTTCCACGCACCGACGCTGATATGCGGCATGTAGCGGACGATGCCTTTATTCGGGTCGACCAGGCCTGGCAAGATCACGGAAATGGCAATCAGCTCGCGAATTTTGCGCTGATTCAGCTCGATAAATTGCGAGATCGCCTCAAATAAGGCGTTCTCAAGCGTTTCCTGAGTGCGTTCTGGCAGTGAATAATGTTGTTCGGCCAGTGATTTTGCGCTGAGATCGTAGAGCGTGATGGTCGCGTCATGGCGGCCAAGTCGAACGGCGATGGTATGAAAAGGGCGGGTTTCGGTGATGATTGAAATAGCGCGGCGACCTCCGGTGGAAGCCTGCTGATCCACTTCTTTGATCAGCCCGCGCTCAAGTAACTGTCGGGTAATTTTGGTGACACTGGCGGGCGCTAACTGGCTCATGTCGGCGATTTGAATGCGCGAAATGGGCCCTTGTTGGTCAATCAGGCGGTAAACCGCCGCGCCGTTTAACTGCTTAACCAGATCAACGTTGCCGATTTGTGCCTGCTGTCCGCCAGTTGTCATCAATGCTGTTATCCGCTCAATTAAACTTCGTCACCATTAACGATAGTTTTTGTGATTTTAAAATCATGAGTGAACGCGGTGAGGTTGGCGACTTTGCCTGCTTCAATGCTGCCCAACTGGCCGTCGAGGCCAATCGCGCGGGCCGGATAAAGCGATGCCATACGCAACGTTTCATCCAGTGCAATGCCGACATGTTCAACGCTGTTTTGAACTGCTTCGATCATGGTCAGCGCAGAGCCGCTCAGTGTTCCGTTTTCGTCCACACAGAGTCCGTCACGGTAGTATATTGTTTTACCGGCAAAAATGAACTCATCAATATTGGCACCCGCTGGCGCAGTGGCGTCGGTGACCAGCACCAGTTTCTCGCCTTTGAGCTTTTTCGCGTTACGAATATTGGCGTAATCGACATGCAAACCGTCGGCAATCACACCGGTATACACCTCCGGTGTATCGAAGATTGCACCAATAAGGCCAGGCTGACGACCTGTAATCGCCGGCATTGCATTATAAAGGTGCGTTGCGAAGGTGATACCAGCCGCAAAACCGGCGCGGGCTTCGGCATACGTCGAATTGGAATGGCCTGCGGAAATCACAATTCCGGCAGCGCGCAGCTGGCGGATATAGCGGGATTCAACCTGTTCCGGCGCAAGCGTCAGTTGCGTGATGACATCGGCGTTTTCACACAGAAAATCAATCATGGCGTCGTCGGGCTTACGGATAAAGGCCGGATTGTGGGTGCCTTTTTTCAACGGGCTCAGATACGGGCCTTCAAGATGCAGACCCAGCGCCTGATTCGGATATTTTTCCAGATACGTGCGCATTACGCTAACGCCCTGCTTCATGTAGTCATCGCTACAGGTGATCAGCGTAGGTAAGAAACTGGTACAGCCGGATTTTTCGTTGGCTTTCTGCATGATTTCTAACGTTTCTACGGAAATTGCTTCCAGTGAATCGTTGAACTGCACGCCGCCACAACCATTAAGTTGCAGGTCGATAAATCCGGGGGCAAGAATGGCACCGTCCAGATCGCGGGTTTCCACATTGTCCGGCAGCTCGCTGACCGCGCAGACACGTTCGATTTTGCCATCGGCAATCACGACCGCATGGTTATCCAGAACGTCGTGGCCGGTATAGATCCGGCCGTTAATCAAAGCGTACATCATGCCCCCTCGTTCGCTTGCCCTTCTCCAGTCACGCTGCTGCTGCGTTGGCTGCCTTACTCACTCCGGTCACTTACTTCAGTAAGCTCCCGGAGATTCGCGTCGTTGCCGCCTTGCTGCAACGCGACTGGCTTTGGGCATAAATTTTGTTAAAGGTTTTTCATATTTTCCGCTTCTAACTCGCGGAAATATTTAACAGTTTTGACTTTCAGTTCCATGGTGGACGGCTCGTCACACACCATAACGGCTTTTGCATGCAATTGCAGGCAACTGATGGTCCACATGTGGTTAATGTTCCCTTCGACGGCCGCTTCAAGCGCTTGCGCCTTCGCGTGGCCGGTGACCAGAATCATCACTTCTTCTGCATCAAGCAGTGTGCCCACGCCAACGGTCAGGGCGTATTTTGGCACCTGAGAGACGTCATTGTCGAAGAAACGGGAGTTCGCGATGCGGGTTTCGTGTGTCAGGGTTTTGATACGGGTGCGTGAAGCCAGTGAAGATGCCGGTTCGTTGAAGGCAATGTGACCGTCGTTGCCCACGCCACCCATGAACAGGTGAATTTTACCGTAAGACTTAATTTTTGCTTCGTACTGACGGCATTCTTCGTTGACGTCTGGTGCATTACCATTCAGCAGATTGATATTTTCGCGTGGAATATCAACGTGATCAAAGAAGTTTTTGTACATGAACGTATGATAGCTCTCAGGGTGTTCCTGCGGTAAGCCAACATATTCGTCCATATTGAAGGTAACCACGTTCTTAAAGCTAACCTGGCCTGCTTTATGCATGGCGATTAAATGTTTGTAAGCTTCGAGTGGTGTGCCACCGGTAGGTAAGCCCAAAATGAACGGGCGGTCGGCAGTGGGTTTGAAGGCGTTAATACGCTCAACGATATGACGTGCTGCCCATTTGCCAACTTCAGTGGTGGTGTTTAAAGGAATAAGTCTCATCACGTACCTCTTAGTTTCAGAATATTGAATATACTGTGTATATCCTTTGTCCTTGACGTTGCAGGGGTGTTGGCTGCTTTCGAATCTCTGCCTGGCTTAACGGAGTAAGCGCAACGGATTTTTCGATTGCCGCCTGCCTGTAACCCAGTGACTCCGGATAAGGAAGTCAAAGCTGTTTTGGTTCAGGGCGGTCATGTTAAGCGTAAACCACCGTGACGGTTTGTGGCTGGCACAATGCCGTCTAGATTTTTTTAATGATAAAATAAGTTTTGTGTGTTGACCAGCCTGATGGCATGTTATGGCCTCTTTTTGGTGACATTTCTCACAAAAATAGAGGTTTTAATTTGCGATACGAAATAATCTTTTTACACTCGCAAAGCAGTTGGTTAAATCGGAACGGTAAATGAGTAAAGGTAGTAACCATACTAATTAAACTACTTAGGTGATTCGCCTGGCGGCGGATAGGGGGAAATGTGAATATTCTTGGATTCTTTCAGCGTTTAGGCAGAGCACTTCAGCTGCCGATAGCCGTGCTACCGGTCGCTGCGTTACTGCTGCGTTTCGGTCAGCCTGATCTTCTTAATATGCCGTTCATCGCGCAAGCCGGTGGCGGGATCTTCGATAACCTGGCCCTGATTTTTGCTATTGGTGTGGCATCAAGCTGGTCTAAAGACAACGCGGGTGCTGCGGCACTGGCGGGTGGTATTGGTTATTTCATTCTGACCAAAGCGATGATTACCATCAACCCGGCCGTCAATATGGGCGTTCTGGCAGGTATCATCACCGGTCTGGTCGGCGGTATGGTTTACAACCGCTGGTCTGATATCAAACTTCCTGATTTCCTGAGCTTCTTCGGTGGGAAACGTTTCGTTCCTATCGCAACAGGCTTCTTCTGTCTGATTCTGGCCGCGATCTTCGGTTACGTCTGGCCTCCGGTGCAGGATGCAATCCGCGCCGGTGGTGAGTGGATCGTAGGTGCAGGCGCATTCGGTGCGGGTATCTTCGGTTTCGTAAACCGTTTGCTGATCCCAACCGGTTTGCATCAGGTTCTGAACACCATCGCATGGTTCCAGATTGGTGACTTCACCAACGCAGCAGGCACAGTATTCCACGGCGACATCAACCGCTTCTACGCGGGTGACGGCACCGCAGGGATGTTCATGTCCGGCTTCTTCCCTATCATGATGTTTGGTCTGCCAGGCGCAGCATGCGCAATGTACTTCGCAGCACCGAAAGAACGTCGTCCACTGGTGGGCGGTATGCTGGTCTCCGTTGCGGTGACTGCATTCCTGACCGGTGTGACCGAGCCGTTAGAATTCCTGTTCATGTTCCTTGCTCCGCTGCTGTATTTAGTCCACGCCATCCTGACCGGGATCAGCCTGTACGTTGCAACTGCGCTGGGTATCCACGCTGGCTTCTCCTTCTCTGCGGGTGCGATTGACTACGCGTTGATGTACAACCTGCCGGCGGCAAGTAAAAACGTCTGGATGTTGCTGGTGATGGGTGTTGTGTTCTTCGTCATCTACTTCGTACTGTTCAGCGTAATTATCCGCATGTTCAACCTGAAAACGCCGGGCCGTGAAGACGACGCCGACCATATCGGTGAACCGGAAGCGAACAGCAATACTGAAGAAGGTCTGAACCAGCTGGCCGTGAGCTACATCAGCGCACTGGGCGGCTCTGATAACTTCAAAGGTATTGATGCCTGTATTACCCGCCTGCGTCTGAACGTGAAAGATGCCGGTACTGTTGATGATGCAGCCTGTAAACGTCTGGGTGCGTCCGGTATTGTTCGTCTGAACAAACAAAGCATTCAGGTTATCGTCGGTGCAAAAGCGGAATCTCTGGCTGATGCAATGAAGAAAGTGATGGCGCGTGGTCCGGTTGCGGCAGGCAGCGCAGCAGCACCTGTGGCTGTGAAAGCGGCTCCGCAGGCTGTTCCGAATAGCGTTAAAGCGGTCGTTGAAACGCTGGTGGCTCCGGTTACCGGTGACATCGTAGCGCTGGATCAGGTGCCAGACGAAGCCTTCGCCAGCAAAGCGGTAGGCGATGGTGTCGCGATTCGTCCTACGGATAAAACAGTCGTCGCTCCGGCTGCGGGTACCGTGGTGAAAATCTTCAACACCAACCATGCGTTCTGCCTGGAAACCACTTCCGGCGCTGAAATCGTGGTGCACATGGGCATCGACACCGTTGCACTCAACGGCCAGGGCTTTACCCGCCTGGTTGAAGAAGGCGCAACGGTCACTGCCGGTCAGCCTGTACTGGAACTGGATCTGGCTTATCTGAACGCTAACGCGCGCTCAATGATTAGCCCGGTTGTGGTCAGCAACATCGATGATTACACCGGTGTGATTTCACTGGCCAGCGGTTCCGTCGTAGCCGGTCAGACCAAACTGTTTGAGATTCAGGGTAAATAATTTCCTGACGCTGATTCAGTTGAGTTAAGTCTTAGCGGGAAGAGAGCAATCTCTTCCCGTTTTTTATTGTTTACGGACACGCGGTATGCAGATAACCACGATTTTATGCAAGTAACGGTTGTTTCCCGACGTGGCTTGTTGGAACATAACAGGTTATCTGTAGAGTCAATGTTGCGTAGAGGAATTGCACAATGAGTGAGGCTGAAGCCCGCCCAACAAATTTTATCCGTCAGATTATTGATGAAGATCTGGCGACCGGGAAACACAATACCGTTCATACCCGTTTCCCGCCCGAGCCTAATGGTTATCTGCATATCGGCCATGCGAAGTCTATCTGCCTGAACTTCGGTATTGCGCAAGACTATCAGGGGCAGTGCAACCTGCGTTTTGACGATACCAACCCGGCAAAAGAAGACATCGAATTCGTTGAGTCGATCAAACACGACGTCCAGTGGTTAGGTTTCGGCTGGAGCGGTGATATTCACTATTCTTCCGACTACTTCGATCAACTGCACGGCTACGCGCTAGAGCTGATCAACAAAGGTCTGGCTTACGTTGATGAATTGTCTCCGGATGAAATCCGCGAATACCGTGGCTCGCTGACGTCCCCGGGCAAAAACAGCCCGTACCGCGATCGCAGCGTAGAAGAAAACATCGCGCTGTTCGAAAAAATGCGCAACGGTGAATTCGCTGAAGGCGCGGCGTGTCTGCGTGCAAAAATCGATATGGCGTCGCCATTCTTCGTTATGCGCGATCCGGTTATCTACCGTATTAAGTTTGCGGAACACCATCAGACTGGCAAAAAATGGTGCATCTACCCGATGTATGATTTCACCCACTGCATTTCCGATGCGCTGGAAGGGATCACCCATTCGCTGTGTACGCTGGAATTCCAGGACAACCGTCGTCTGTACGACTGGGTTCTCGATAACATCACCATCCCTTGCCACCCGCGTCAGTACGAGTTCTCCCGTCTGAATCTCGAATATTCCATCATGTCCAAGCGTAAGCTGAACCTGCTGGTGACGGATAAAATCGTAGAAGGCTGGGACGACCCGCGTATGCCGACCGTTTCAGGCCTGCGTCGCCGTGGTTACACTGCCGCGTCAATCCGTGAATTCTGCCGTCGTATCGGCGTGACGAAACAGGACAACAACGTCGAAATGATGGCGCTGGAATCTTGTATTCGTGACGATCTGAACGAAAACGCACCGCGCGCCATGGCTGTCATCAATCCGGTTAAAGTGATCATTGAGAACTTTACCGGTGAAGATGTGCAAATGGTGAAAATGCCCAATCATCCGAGCAAACCGGAGATGGGGACGCGCGAAGTGCCGTTCACCCGTGAGATTTATATCGATCAGGCTGATTTCCGCGAAGAAGCGAACAAGCAATACAAACGTCTGGTGCTGGGCAAAGAAGTTCGTCTGCGCAATGCGTATGTCATCAAAGCGGAACGCATTGAGAAAGATGCCGAAGGTAATGTGACGACGATCTTCTGCTCATACGACATCGAAACGCTGAGCAAAGATCCTGCCGATGGCCGCAAGGTGAAAGGCGTGATCCATTGGGTTTCCGCTACTGAAGGCAAACCGGCGGAATTCCGTCTGTATGACCGTCTGTTCAGCGTGGCAAACCCGGGCCAGGCAGAAGACTTCCTGACCACGATCAACCCGGAATCCCTGGTGATCGCGCACGGTTTCGTTGAGCCTTCTCTGGTGGCTGCACAGGCTGAAATCAGCCTGCAGTTCGAACGTGAAGGTTACTTCTGTGCTGACAGCCGCTATTCCAGCGCTGAAAATCTGGTCTTCAACCGTACCGTTGGCCTGCGTGATACCTGGGAATCAAAACCCGTCGCGTAAGTCACCGATGAACGATTGCTAAACGCAGCTCCGGCTGCGTTTTTTTATGTCAGAAATTCACGGAATTTTCTTTTTCATCGCGAATTAATGCATTTTTCATGTTTGCTTTTTAGGACCTTCCTTTCCGAATATCAGAGTGCTGAAACGTTTAAATCAATACGATTTTTACTTAATTATCTGTTTTATTTGTCGATTGTCAGAGTCCACTGATTTAAACCTTCGCATTCCTCGTTTGTTACACTTTTTCATCTTTATGTGCACTTTGTCATACTTCAGCCATCAGGGTTTAATTACCCATTGATAATTCGCGTCGCGAAAAATACTCTTAATCCTGCTTTATACGGTTACGCCTCTGGCGGCCGCTTTTAATACCCGTTTGGGTTTTGCACGTTTTTTTAGTCAAAATGAGGAATTTCTATGCACAAGCACCTTAACAGGGGCAGGGGATCGGCTTACCTGAAACCTGTGATGTACACGCTGGCTGGCACTTTGTTGGGCGGCGGAATGATGTTCCCTGAAGAGGCCAGAGCGGCTGGCTTTATTGATGATTCGACGCTGACCGGCGGTGTGTATTACTGGCAGCGCGAACGCGACCGCAAAGATTTGAACAAAACCAAAGAAGAAACCCGCCCTGACGGCACAAAAGTCACGGTGAATAACCCCGATTACGACAAATACGCCACCAACCTTTCGCACGCGACCGCCAACCTGAATCTCGATTTCTCCTCCGGCTATGCCTGGGACATGTTCGGTATCGACGTCGCCGCATTTACCGCGATCGAATTAGCCGAAGCCAGCGACAGCGGACACCCGAACGAAATCGCGTTCTCCTCCAAAAACCATGCGTATGACGAAGATTATTCCGGCGATAAAGGCGGCGTCAGCCTCTATAAAGCGGCCGGTAAATTCAAATACGGCGGATTCTGGGGCCATGCTGGTTACATTCAGCCGACCGGACAAACGCTGATCGCCCCGCACTGGAGCTTTATGCCGGGTACCTATCGCGGTGCCGAAGCCGGGTATAAACATGATTTTGGGGATCCGGGCGAACTGAGTTTCTCCTACATGTGGGCGGATGAATACAAATCGCCGTGGCATCTGGAGATGGATGATTTCCGCCAGAACGACAAGAAAACCGGTGTTTCCTATATCCACTCGCTGGGTGCGAAATACGACTTCAAAAATGATCTCGTGCTTGAAGCGGCTTTCGGTCAGGCTGAAAGTTACGTCGATCAGTACTTCGCCAAAGCGTCGTACAAAATTGATCTGATGGGCAACCCGCTCACCACCAGCTACCAGTTCTACGGCGCGGAAGATCGTATCAGCAACCAGAACGATCCGAACAGCCTGTATGACGGTTTGGCCTGGTTGCAGGCACTGACTTTCGGTTATACCACCGGCCAGTTCAACTGGCGTCTGGAAGGGACGATGGTCAAAGCTGAGGGGAATCAGGGTTATTTTTTACAACGCATGACCCCGACGTACTCTTCTTCTAACGGACGTCTTGATGTGTGGTGGGATAACCGTTCTGACTTCAACGCCAACGGCGAAAAAGCGGTTTACGCCGGTGTGTTATACGATCTGGCGAAATGGGATCTGCCGGGCTTCGCAGTGGGCGGTTCTTATGTTTACGCGTGGGATGCCAAACCGAGTACCAATCCAATCTATGACCAGAGCCAGCGCCTGAAAGAAAGTGCCTGGAGCCTTGATGCGCTGTACACCATTCAGGAAGGTCGCGCGAAAGGTACGCTGTTCAAACTGCATTACACCCAGTACGACAACCACTCGGATATCCCGAGCTGGGGCGGCGGTTACGGCAACATTTTCCAGGATGAAAAAGACGTGAAATTCATCGTTATCGCTCCATTCACTATTTTCTGAGGACACTAAACCGATGAATAAATTACTGATGATGGTCGTGACTTCCCTGTTACTGGCCGGTTGTGCGCCAACGGCTACGCAAACCGAAAATGCGAAACTACGCCAGGCGTACAGCAACTGCATCATAAAAGCAGAAGGCTCGCCGGACAAAGTGGCGTCGTGCCAGACCATTCTTGATGTTCTGAAACAGGAACAGGAGCACAAGCAGTTTGCCGATCAGGAAACCGTGCGTGTGGTGGATTATCAGCGCTGTCTGACGGCGCGTAAAACCGGCGATGGTCAGGCTTACGCGGCAGACTGCGGCAAAATCTGGCAGGAAATTCGTTCTAACAATTCGCCAAAGCCAGCTAATTAACAGGATGTGAACGCTGAGTCATATATTGGCGCCTGATATAAAGAAACAACAAACCCCGGCTTGCCGGGGTTTTGCGTTTTAACTCTCTGCCTGAATCGCTAACATAAAAAAACCGCCTTTCAGCGGTTAATTTATTCGGACTGACCGTGCAGATTACTGCGCAGGTTTGTCATTGTGCAAAGATTCATCTTCGCGGCAATCGCCCGCTTCACAGTGGCCGTACAGATACAGACTGTGGTTGGTCAGTTTGATACCGTGTTTCTTCGCAATCTCACGCTGACGGCCTTCAATGTATTCGTCGCGGAATTCAATAACGCGGCCGCAATCAAGGCAGATCAGGTGATCATGATGATGTTGCTGAGTCAGTTCGAAAACAGACTTGCCGCCTTCGAAGTTATGACGGGTAACGATACCGGCGTCATCAAACTGGTTCAGAACGCGGTAAACCGTCGCCAGGCCAATTTCTTCACCCATATCAATCAGTTGCTTGTACAGATCTTCCGCACTAACGTGATGACCTTCCGGCGCTTGCAGCACTTCCAGGATTTTGAGGCGCGGAAGCGTGACTTTTAAGCCGGCTTTCTTCAGTGCGGTGTTGTTGTCAGTCATGCGGATTCAGTCCTGTTACTATGTGCTAATCAAGTTGAGGCATGCAGCCTGTGGCATCGGCGGCACAAAAATTTGTCGTTTAAGGATTCTTCGTTTAAGGGAAGTGTGCCGATTCTCAAAAACGTAGCCTGTTAATAAAGATCACAAAATGCCTGTCACATTCAATTATGCAACGACTTGATCGATAGAAAAAACAGATGAACTCAGTGTACCTTGATACCACCGAAAGTTACAATTTTGTAGCGGTTAAATTGTTAATTTCAGTAATAGTTTGGCCCTTCAATTGTAGAATAAATCCTCAGGGCCAACAGGGTTTTTAGCCAATAATTTCTGAAAGGCTCAGTTCTTCTGTGATCTGTTTGACCCATGCATCAACACGTTCGTTGGTCAGTTCCGGCTGACGATCTTCGTCAATTGCCAGCCCGATGAAGTGCTTATCATCGGCCAGACCTTTTGAAGCTTCGAAATGATAGCCTTCAGTTGGCCAGTGACCCACGATCACCGCGCCGCGTGGCTCGATGATGTCACGCACGGTACCGAGCGCATCACAGAAGTATTCGGCATAGTCTTCCTGGTCGCCGCAGCCAAACAGCGCAACCAGCTTGCCTTCGAAATCTATCTCTTCCAGCGTCGGGAAAAAGTCGTCCCAGTCACACTGCGCTTCACCGTAATACCAGGTTGGAATACCGATCAGCAAAATATCGAATTTTTCCAGATCCTCTTTGCTGCTCTTCGCAATGTCATGCACCTCTGCAACATCTTTACCCAATTGCTTCTGGATCATTTTCGCGATGTTTTCGGTGTTACCTGTATCGGATCCAAAGAAGATACCTACTACGGCCATAAGATTACCTAACCTCTTGTTCTCAATGAAGTGCTCTGCATTGCAGGCAATAATAACGCAGATGATAGCAAACTCGCGCGGCGGAGAATATGTTTCAGCTCGCCTTCTTAACTGGTGGATAAGTTTATCGGGCAATCTTTTTAAGTGTTATCGCCTTCGTGTGCTTTAAATAACCTCAAACTTATTGAGGATAAAAGCAAAATTAAGAAATAATTTCCGCCACTCCTTAAGTTTGCCCGTTGAACGCCGATAGATGATGCGAGAGGAATCTCAACATAATAAAGAAATCGATGCCCGGAGAGGTGTTCAAACATGTCCGGGGGCAAACGCCTGCTGGCTACCTGTCTTGATTCTCCGCATCCCCGTCAATCCTCAGACCAGAAACAGTCCTGTTTCGAGAGAGGCATATCGTGCAGTTTTTAAAAAATATTACCATCAGGGCCGCATTATTAACGATTCTGGGCATTTTTTGCGTCATGTGGGCGAGTGTGTCTATTTACACCGTCACCTCCCTGAATACGCTCACGCAGAACACCCAAAACAGTACCGAACTGGTCAACAATATGGCGCTGATCAATAAAGGAAATGATCAGTACTTCCGTACCGTCACACGCTTAAGTCGTGCCGTGGGGCAGCTTCAGGCGGATCCGTCAAAAGGGCCGGAAATTTTTGATACGGCAAAACAGTCACTCGATGGTCTGTCACAGGCGCTGGCGAGTTTCAAAACGGCTCCGCATCCGGGATTAGATGAAGCGTCAGTTCAGGAACTGGTCTCAAGTTGGGAAAGTCTGGTCACGCAAGGCGTTACGCCGTTATATTCAGCGGCCGTTGGCAAAAATTTCGATGCCTATAATCAGCTGGCGAACGATACCGTTCCAGCGCTGAGCCGCAATTTTGGTGCCTCAATGACAAAAGTCAGCGGGCAGATTGCGGTCGATTTCGAGGCGGCGCAGACCAAATCAAACCATCTGACTTATTACAGCAAAGTTATTCTGCTGACGGCTTTTTCTCTCGGCCTGCTTATTTTGCTGCTGACCGACCGTTATCTCGTGATGGCGCTGGTGAAACCGCTGGATAAAATCCGCGATCACTTCGCCGTAATTGCCAGCGGCGACCTGACGCATTACCTGGAAGAGTTCGGCAAAAACTGCGCGGGTAAACTGATTCCGCTGCTTAACGTTATGCAGTCCAGCCTGGAAAATACTGTTCAGACCATCCGCAACTGTACCAACCACATCTATCAGGGCGCGTCCGAAATCTCAGCCGGGAATAACGATCTGTCTTCCCGTACTGAAGAACAGGCATCCGCACTGGAAGAAACGGCAGCCAGTATGGAAGAGCTGACGGCAACGGTAAAACACAATGCAGACAACGCGCATCACGCCAGCCAGCTGGTGATGGAAGCGTCTTCTACCGCGCAGAAGGGCGGTAACATTGTGGCTGACGTCGTGAGCACCATGAAAGATATCTCCGGCAGCTCGAAGAAAATTGCGGAAATCACCTCTGTTATCAATAGCATTGCCTTCCAGACTAACATTCTGGCGCTGAATGCCGCGGTAGAAGCCGCGCGTGCAGGCGAACAGGGGCGTGGGTTTGCGGTGGTCGCCAGTGAAGTCCGGAATCTGGCACAGCGCAGTGCGCAGGCGGCGAAAGAAATTGAATCGCTGATCAGCGAATCCGTTTCCCGCGTCGACAGCGGTTCAAAACTAGTGGAAAACGCCGGTCAGACTATGAACGAAGTGGTGCGTTCAATCACGCATGTTACGGATATCATGGCGGAAATCGCTTCGGCGTCTGATGAGCAAAGCAAAGGCATCAGCCAGGTTGCGGTTGCGGTCACACAAATGGACAGCGTAACGCAGCAGAACGCCGCACTGGTGGAACAGGCTTCACACGCGGCGGTTTCGCTGGAAGAGCAGGCTTCATTGCTGAACAACGCCGTCGCAACGTTCAAACTCAAAGACAGCATCACGAATGTCGGAAAACGACCTGCCAGCGTGGTTCCTCAGCCGTTGTTACGGCCTGCAACCGGTGTAATGACATCGAAAAGCAGTGAAAACTGGGAAACGTTCTGAGGTAAGGGTTAAGGCGTAAAAGGAAAGAAAACAGGCGGATAACCGGAAGGTTATCCGCTTTTTTATCAGCCTTCCTGACCGTTAAGATGCGACAGCAACATCTCTTCAATCAGTTCGCTACGACTGATATTGCGTTCTTCTGCCAGCTTATTGAGGGTATCAACAGCATCGGCGTTCATTTTCAGCTCTACGCGACGCAGACCGCTCGCTTTATCGCGGCGTAACTGGTTGCGCTTGTTGATCCTGAGCTGTTCATCACGGGAAAGCGGATTAGTTTTTGGACGCCCCGGACGGCGGTCATCTGCGAACAGATCAATCGTCGTGCGATCCAGTTGTTCTTTTGCCATAGGTAGCGGTACAACCAGGGAAGTTTTTACATCGGAAAACGGCAAGCCGATTCCTGACGAGCGTTTCACACATTTCGGGCTAAGAAACCCTGACCCAATTTACCCCCCGTAACTCGACCTGAGTAAAACGGGGCGGCAAAATTATAGCGCGCAATCATACACTGGCGCGCCTGGGGTTCACAACGCCTGATTGCCCTGATTTCACGTTAACTTTCGAAGTTGTGCAGACTTTTTGCACAATTTATCCCCAGGATGTTAAACCGAAGGCGAATCGATGAAACGATGCACAGCGCGCAGGACGGCGTCGGGTTTTTCTGCGTGCACCCAATGACCGGCTCCGGCGACCACATAGGCTTTTGCCTGTGGGAACTGACGGCCAATATCTTCGCGATACGCATCCTGCACATAAGGCGAATCCCCGCCACGGATGAACAGCGCCGGACGATCCCACGCCGGAACCTCTTCCCAGCCGACAATTTTGGCATACTCGCTCAGCAGAACCGGCACATTGAAGCACCATTCTCCCTGCCGGAAGGACTTCAGCAGAAACTGAATCACGCCGTCTTCCTTTATATACTGATGCATGCATTCGGTGGCGGAAGAGCGATCGCGCAATCCGGCTCCGGTGACGGCATTAATCGCAGCAAAAATCTCATCGTGACGGCGCACGTGATAATCCACCGGCGCAATATCGATGGCGATGAGCTTTTCAATTCTGTCGGGGATCAGCGCCGTCAGTGCCATAGCCGCTTTTCCGCCCATGGAATGGCCGATTACGATGAATTTTTGGAAACCGACTTCATCTAACGTTTCCATTAAATCCTGCGCCATCGCGGCGTAAGACATCTCAGGCGAACGCCCGGATTGCCCGTGATTACGCAAATCAACCTGCAACACTCTATGCTGTTGTTTCAGGTCGCGGGCGAGAATCCCCAGATTATCAAGGGTTCCGAACAGTCCGTGGATCAGGAGAACCGGCAGCGCATCGCTGCCAGCGACTTCAGGTTCTTGCAGGCGATAATGTAATTTCATGGCGAAGTTCATACAGATAAACAATCTCATTAGGTTATCATGAGTAGCGGATGATTTTTTTAAAACAGAAAGTTTCTGCCAGATGCCTGAGCGGGATTTGACAACGTGGAACAGAAGGCGAACGCGGCGAAAACGGGAAGTAATCTGCTTTTTGCTTAGCGACGCAATTCACCTGTTCGTAAACGCGTAGAAATTTGTATAATCCTTTTGAATGAATTTAGTAGAAAAAACAGTACTGGATAAAGATGAAAACTATTGAGGTTGACGAAGAACTCTACCGCTACATTGCCAGCCACACGCAAGCAATCGGTGAAAGTGCGTCTGATATTTTGCGCCGTATGTTGAAATTTACTGCCGGCCAGACCGCTCCTGCCGCGCCAGTAACGTCCGCCGTTATTGCCGGGACCGTCGCACAGGAAAAACCTGCTGCCACCGCCGCGCCGACGTCGCGTGATAAAGTCCGCGCCGTTCGCGAACTGTTACTGTCTGACGAATATGCAGAGCAGACCAAAGCGGTTAACCGCTTTATGCTGATCCTGTCGACCTTGTATTGCCTGAACCCAAAAGAATTTGCCGCTGCGACCGATTCACTTCATGGCCGCACGCGTACCTATTTTGCCGGTGACCAGCAAACCCTGCTGCAAAACGGCATTCATACCAAGCCTAAACACGTTCCCGGAACGCCGTATTGGGTTATTACGAACACCAACACAGGTCGCAAACGCAGCATGATCGAACACATCATGCAGCTCATGCAGTTCCCGGCGGAACTGACTGACAAAGTGTGCGGCACCCTCTAATTTCAGCGTAAGGGAGAAACGCCAGTGGCTAATCACCCCCGTGCAGGGCAACCTGCTCAGCAAAGCGATTTGATCAATGTGGCGCAGTTAACGTCACAGTATTACGTTCTGCAACCGGACCCGCAAAACCCGGCCCATGCAGTGAAATTCGGTACGTCCGGTCACCGCGGCAGTTCGTTGCGTCACAGCTTTAATGAAGCGCATATCCTGGCGATTGCGCAGGCGATTGCTGAAGTGCGTAAAGAGCAGGGCACTACCGGCCCGTGCTACGTGGGGAAAGATACCCACGCGCTGTCCGAACCGGCGTTTATCTCTGTGCTGGAAGTGCTGACGGCCAACGGCGTTGACGTCATTGTGCAGGAAGATAACGGTTTCACCCCGACTCCGGCGGTGTCTCACGCGATTCTGACGCACAATCTCAAAGGCGGCGCACTGGCCGATGGCATCGTCATCACGCCTTCGCACAACCCACCGGAAGATGGCGGGATTAAATACAACCCGACCAACGGCGGCCCGGCAGATACTAATCTGACGTCGGTGATTGAGAAACGCGCAAACGCATTGCTGGCGGCGAAGCTCGCAGGCGTCAAGCGTCAGTCTCTGGATCTGGCGTGGAAGAGTGGTCATCTGGTGGCGCAGGATCTGGTTCAGCCGTTTATTGAAGGGCTGACCGACATCGTAGATATGGCCGCGATTCAGAAAGCAGGTCTGAAACTGGGTGTGGATCCTCTCGGCGGTTCCGGTATCGAATACTGGAGGCGTATCGCAGAGCATTACAAACTGGATCTGACGCTGGTTAACGATGAAGTTGATCAGACTTTCCGCTTCATGCATCTCGACCACGACGGTGTGATCCGCATGGACTGCTCGTCTGAATCCGCGATGGCCGGCTTGCTGGCGCTGCGTGATAAATTCGATCTGGCCTTTGCAAACGACCCGGATTATGACCGCCACGGTATCGTGACGCCTGCCGGTCTGATGAACCCGAACCATTATCTGGCGGTGGCGATTCAGTACCTGTTCCAGCATCGTCCGCAGTGGGGCAGAGACGTCGCCGTCGGCAAAACGCTGGTTTCCAGCGCGATGATCGACCGCGTTGTTGAAGACTTAGGCCGTAAACTGGTCGAAGTCCCGGTGGGTTTCAAATGGTTCGTGGATGGCCTGTTTGACGGCAGCTTCGGTTTTGGTGGCGAAGAAAGTGCAGGGGCTTCTTTCCTGCGTTTCAACGGCACGCCGTGGTCTACCGACAAAGACGGGATCATCATGTGCCTGCTGGCGGCAGAAATTACGGCCGTGACCGGTAAAAACCCGCAGGAACATTACAACGAACTGGCTGCCCGTTTCGGCGCGCCAAGTTACAACCGTATTCAGGCGCCTGCGACTCACGCGCAGAAAGCCGCGTTGTCCAAACTTTCTCCTGAACAGGTGAAAGCAGACACACTGGCCGGTGACCCGATCACCGCCCGTCTGACAAACGCGCCGGGTAACGGCGCGTCTATCGGCGGTCTGAAAGTGATGACCAAAAACGGCTGGTTCGCCGCACGTCCGTCCGGTACTGAAGAAGCGTACAAAATCTATTGTGAAAGCTTCCTCGGCGCAGAACACCGCGAACAAATTGAAAAAGAAGCCGTGGAAATCGTCAGCAAAGTTCTCGCTGACGCCAAATAACACCGTTTCTTAACTGCACCGAAAGCGCTGATTATTCAGCGCTTTTTTTTTGCTCTAAATTTCGATGTAAAAAAGATATATCTAAATGCGCATTCAGACTTGCCAGATTCTGAAATTCGATCTAGTTTAGATATATCGAAATAATTCGATATATCTAAATAGGACATCAACTATGTTTAGCAAAATGTTTGAAGGCCGCCATCGCGGTCACGGAAGCAGAGAAGAAGGGCGTCGCGGTCATTGCCGCCATGAGTCATCTTTTGACGGTCAGAGCGGCGATCACAGCGAACGTCATGCGCTGCGCCGGGACGGGCGTCATCGTGGTGAAGAACACGGCGAAGGGCGTCGTGGTGAAAGAGGTGAAGGTCGCGGGCGCGGTGAAGGCCGCCGCGGAGATCGTGGTGTGCATCGTCTGTTTGAGCACGGTGATTTACGCCGCGTGCTGCTGGCGCTGGTTGCTAAAAAACCGAGTCATGGTTATGAGCTGATCAAAGCGATTGAAGAAGCGTCTTCCGGCCTGTACGTGCCAAGCCCGGGCGTGATTTACCCGACGCTGACGCTGCTCGAAGAACAGGATTTCCTGGAAGCCATCGCCACCGGTAATGGCCGCAAAAGCTATCAGATTACCGAAGCCGGAAAAACGGAACTGGCGCAACATCAGGCCGCTGTCGATGTGATTTTCGCCCGTCTGGCCGGGGCTTCCCGTCCGCGCGGTAATAATCTGGCAGAAGGTATTCATGAAACCATGCAGCGTCTGAAACACGCCCTGCGCGGAAACATGATGCGCGCCGATATTACGCCGGAGCAGGTCGTGCGTGTGAATGCGATTTTGCAGCAGGCCGCCGGTGATATTGAAGCCGCTTTTGCGGATGAAAAGCCCGACACCGACGCACCGGATGCCTCTAAGGCATAAAGCGATAACCCACGCCGGTTTCCGTCAGCAGATGACGCGGACGGGTGGCATCGGCCTCCAGTTTCTGGCGTAAATGCCCCATGTAGATGCGCAGATAGTGGCTGTGTTCGACGTAATTCGGGCCCCAGACGTGGCTCAGTAACTGACGCTGAGTAATGACTTTGCCGCTGTTTGCCAGCAGTTCGGCCAGCAGGCGAAACTCAATCGGCGTCAGATGGCAATCTTTGCCTTCACGCTGTACGCGGCGGTTGATCAAATCTACCGTAACGTCAGCAAAAGTAATCAGCGGGCTTTCCTGTGAATTGCCCGCATGACGACGCAGCGCCACGCGCACGCGCGCCAGCAGTTCACCGACGCCAAATGGCTTGGTGAGAAAATCATCGGCACCGGCATCCAGCGCCGCAATCTTATCTTCCTCGCGGGTGCGGGCCGATAGCACAATAATCGGGATGGCACTCCAGTGGCGCAAATCCCGGATGTACGTCAGGCCGTCACCGTCAGGCAAACCGAGATCCAGAATAATCAGATCCGGTTTGCGGGTGCCGGCTTCAATCAAACCGCGCTGCAACGTTTCACTTTCAAATACCCGCAATCCTTCCGCCTCAAGCGCTGTGCGCACAAAGCGGCGGATTTCTTTCTCGTCTTCCACAATTAAAATATTTACCGGGGATGCGCTCACGTTGCCTCGTCGATGTCAGTGTCCATATCCGTTTCCATGTCAGGCAGTGCTTCCAGCGGAAGCCTGAAGCGGAAACGCGCGCCGCCGTCCGGGGCATTTTCAGCCCAAATCCGTCCGTCGTGTACTTCAATAATGGCACGACAAATCGCTAATCCCAAACCCACACCCGGAATTGCCGATTCTTTATTCCCGCGGGCGAATTTCTCGAAAATCGCATGCTCCGCGCCTTCCGG
Source organism: Rahnella sp. PD12R (assembly GCF_019200965.1). Classification (NCBI taxonomy): domain Bacteria; kingdom Pseudomonadati; phylum Pseudomonadota; class Gammaproteobacteria; order Enterobacterales; family Yersiniaceae; genus Rahnella; species Rahnella sp. PD12R. The sequence goes on from NZ_JAHTMS010000001.1 coordinate 223,950, forward strand.
AATTCCCGGCCCGTTATCCCAGACTTCGATCTCCAGCCAGTCGCCGAGCGGCAACGCTTTGATGCCGATGGTGGCACCGACACCGGCATATTTATGGGCATTTTCCAGCAGATTGATCAGCACACGTTCAATCAGGCTTGCATCGCAATTGACCAGCACCATTTCGGCAGGCAAATCGATTTTTATCGTATCGTTCGCCAGCACCGGTTCCAGCATACGCAGGGCGCTGCCGGTGATTTCCTCCACCGACTGCCACTCTTTGCGCAGATTAAAACCGCCGGACTGAATGCGCGCCATATCCAGCAAATTATTCACCAGCCGCGTGGTGCTCAGCACCTGCTGGCGGATCTGGCTGGCCTGTGGTGCATGTTTCGAGCCTTCGGAGGCCAGATCCAGCGTCAGGATTTCCGCCTGTCCGAACAGCACGGTGAGCGGGGTGCGTAAATCGTGGGAAAGCGCGGAAAGCAGCGAGTTGCGCAGTTGCTCACGCTCCGTTTCCAGACGCGATGACTCCGCGCTGGTCGCCAGATGAAGACGCTCAAGGGCGTTGGCGATCAGCACCGTAAACGTCTGTAACAGCCGCTGCTGTTCCGGCACCAGAAGCTGACGGATATTCGGCGGCTCAACCGCCAGCAAACCGCGCGATTCGCCCGAGGCCACCAGCGGCAGAAGCTGATACGGCACGCCGGGCAGCGTATCGGTCCCGGCCCCGGCGGGCATTTTTTTATCGAAACTCCAGCGGGCAATGGCGTCATCCACCACAATCGAGGTGATTTCACCGGCCGGTTGCACCAGTTCACCGTGTTCATCAGGCAGCAAAATGGCTGTTTTGGCGTTCAGGCTGGAGGAAATGAAGTGACGGCTGGTTTGCGCTATCGCTTCCGGCGTCAGCGACTGGCTCAGCCCTTTGGACATTTCATAAAGATGCTGCGCGCGCTTTTCACGGTGACGGGCGATGCGTGCCTGATAACGCACACCGGCGGTCAGATTCCCGATCAGAATTCCGACGATCAGCATGACGCCGAACGTCACCAGATATTGCGCGTCAGTGACGGCCAGCGATCCGCGCGGTTGCACGAAAAACAGATCAAAGCTGACGACGTTGATCACCGCCGCCAGCACCGACGGCCAGCGGCCATAAAACAGCGCCACGATCACCACGCCGAGCAGATACACCATCACCAGGTTGGCCTGATCGAACGCGGGCACCAGCCACTGTGAAAGCACCGTAATGATGGCGCACAGCGCGACGGCCAGCGCACATCCGCGGATCTGGCGGCTGAAGCGGTCAACGAATGTCCGGGGATCCTGCTCTTTTCGCGACGCATTATGCGGGGTGTCTTCCAGACCGACGACAATCAGATCGAGATCGGGCCCGATCTCCGCCAGCTTATCGGCAAAGCTCGGGCCGAATTTCCAGCGTTTCTCGCGGCGGCGGCCGGTCATCACTTTGCCCAGACGGTGCTCGCGGGCGTAGCGCAGAATCGCCTTTTCTTCCTGCGGATCGGCCAGCGTGGCGGTTTCTGCGCCGAGCTCCTGCGCCAGTTTCAGCGCATGCAAAATGGCGCGGCGCTGGCTTTCCGGCAAACGGTGCAGGCGCGGGGTTTCGACATAAACCGCATGCCACACGCAGCCAAGACGCGCCGCCAGACGTGACGCGACGCGAACTAGTTTCTCGTTGCCGCCGTCGTGACCGATGCACAACAGCAACGCATCGCGGGTATGCCAGACGCGGCTGACGCCCTGATCGTCGCGGTATTCGCGCATCTGGTCATCGACGCGGTCGGCGGTGCGGCGCAGAGAAAGTTCGCGCAGGGCGATCAGATTCCCTTTACGGAAGAAGTGTTCGATGGCACGTTCGGCCTGGCCGGGGATATAAACTTTGCCTTCTTTCAGGCGCTGACGCAGGGAGTCGGGCGGTAAATCCACCAGCACCACTTCGCTGGCATCATCAAATAAACGGTCGGGCACCGTTTCTCGAATAATAATGCCGGTCACGCCGCTGACCACGTCGTTCAGGCTTTCGAGATGCTGAACGTTCACCGTAGTAAACACGTCGATACCGGCATCGAGAAGTTCTTCGACGTCCTGCCAGCGTTTGGGGTGGCGGGAACCGGCAGCATTACTGTGCGCCAGTTCGTCCATCAGGATCAGGGCAGGGCGGCGGGCCAGTGCGGCGTCGAGGTCAAATTCGTAAACCTGACGGCCGCGGTGGTGAATGCGTTTCGGCGGGAGCTGTGACAGGCCGGGCAGCAGCATTTGTGTTTCCTGCCGCCCGTGGGTTTCCACCACACCCACCAGCACGTCGAGGCCGGTGGCGCGCAGACGCTGTGCTTCCTGCAACATAGCGTAGGTTTTCCCGACGCCCGCACAGGCGCCGAAAAAGACTTTCAGTTGCCCGCGCGGCTTCTCATTGGCGAGTGCCAGTAAGCTGTCGGGATCCGGCCTGTTCTCTTCCTTCATACTATCCTTATTATTCAGCTTTCAGCTCATCCAGCGCCCGGTTGAGGCCGAGCACGTTAACGACATCCGGCCCCAGAAAACCAATCAGCGGTGATGAGGTATTATCATCAATTAATTTATTCACTTGCGCCAGTGCCAGCCCGCGCGCGGTGGCAATCCGCTGCGCCTGCCATTGCGCGGCTTCCACGGAAATCTGCGGATCCAGCCCGCTGCCGCTGGCGGTCACCAGATCCACCGGCACGGCCGCCGGGCTTTGCGGATTGGCTTTACGCAGCGCCGCCACGCGATCTTTCACCGCCTGATCCAGCGCCGGATTACTGGCGGCCAGATTGCTGCCGCCGGACGCCATCGCGTTATACGGTGAATCCGATGTCACAGACGGACGCCCCCAGAAGTAATCATTTCGGGTGAAATTCTGGCCGATAAGCGCGGAACCCACGAGTTTATTGCTGCCGTCTTTGAGCAGCGAGCCCATCGCCTGCGGGCGGAATACCAGCTCAGAAACGCCGGTGGTCAGCAGCGGATAGACCACACCGGTGGCCAGCGTCAGCAGAACGGTCATCACCAGAGCAGGGCGGACATAAGCAGTACGGGTTACAGACATCATAGTTTCCTCAGACAGTTAACGTAAACTTCAGCTCAGGTGTAAAACAGTCAAAATCATATCAATCAGCTTGATGCCGACGAACGGTACCAGCAGCCCGCCCACGCCATAAATCCACAGGTTACGGCGCAACAGCGACGCGGCGCTCATGGCTTTATAGCTCACGCCTTTCAGCGCCAGCGGGATCAGAAACACAATCACCAGGGCGTTGAAAATAACCGCAGACATAATGGCCGATGACGGAGACGTCAGGTGCATCACGTTCAGCGCGTTCAGTTGCGGGTAGGTCGCCGCAAAGGCTGCCGGGATAATTGCAAAGTATTTTGCGACGTCGTTGGCGATACTGAACGTAGTCAGCGAACCGCGCGTCATCAGCATTTGTTTACCGATGTGCACCACTTCAATCAACTTGGTCGGGTTGGAATCCAGATCCACCATGTTCCCGGCTTCTTTTGCGGCTTGTGTGCCGGAGTTCATGGCTACTGCCACGTCAGCCTGCGCCAGCGCCGGGGCGTCGTTGGTACCGTCGCCGGTCATGGCAACTAAGCGACCTTCCGACTGATACTGGCGGATCAGCGCCAGTTTGGCTTCCGGCGTGGCTTCGGCCAGAAAATCATCCACGCCCGCTTCGGCGGCAATCGCGGCGGCGGTCAGGCGGTTATCCCCGGTGATCATCACCGTTTTGATGCCCATCTTGCGCAGCTCGGCGAAACGTTCTTTGATGCCGCCTTTGACGATATCTTTGAGTTCGACCACGCCCAGCACTTTCGCGCCTTCTGCGACGACCAGCGGCGTACCGCCTTTGCGTGCCACTGTTTCTACCAGCCCGTCGACCGCTTTCGGGAACGTACCGCCGTTGGATTCCACATGACGGCGGATGGCGTCAACCGCGCCTTTACGGATATTCCGGTCGCCGACGTTCACGCCGCTCATGCGGGTTTGCGCGGAGAACGGCACAAAAGTGGCGTTCAGAGAATGAATATCGCGTTCGCGCAGATTAAAGCGTTGTTTCGCCAGCACCACGATACTACGGCCTTCCGGCGTTTCATCGGCCAGCGACGATAACTGCGCGGCATCGGCCAGTTCCTGTTCCGTCACCTGTGGCGCAGGCAGGAACTGCGAGGCCTGGCGGTTACCCAGCGTAATGGTTCCGGTTTTATCCAGTAGCAGCACATCCACGTCACCGGCGGCTTCCACCGCACGACCACTGGTGGCAATGACGTTGGCTTCCAGCATGCGGCTCATCCCCGCAACGCCGATGGCGGAAAGCAAACCGCCGATGGTGGTCGGGATCAGACAAACCAGCAGCGCGACCAGAACGGTGACGGTCACCGGAATGCCCGCGTGGCTGGCGTCCACGCTAAACAGCGAGAACGGATACAGCGTGGCGGTTGCCAGCACGAAGACCAGCGTCAGTGCGACCAGCAAAATGGTCAGCGCCACTTCGTTTGGCGTCTTGCGACGTTTCGCGCCTTCGACCATGGCAATCATACGATCCAGGAACGTATCGCCGGGGTTGGCCGAACACTCGACCACCAGCCAGTCGGACAGCACGCGTGTCCCGCCGGTGACGGAAGAAAAGTCACCGCCGGATTCGCGGATCACCGGTGCGGATTCCCCGGTGATGGCGCTTTCATCCACGGACGCGCCGCCGATCAGCACTTCGCCGTCACACGGCACGGTGTCTCCGGCTTCGATCAGGACATAATCGCCTTTACGCAGCGTATCGGCCGCGACTTTGATCACCGGTGATTCCGGGCGCGGTTCGTAAATCTTCTTCGCCCAGCTGGTTTTCTGCACGCCTTTCAGGCTCTGCGCCTGCGCTTTACTTCGGCCTTCCGCCAGCGCTTCGGCGAAGTTGGCAAACAGCACGGTGAACCACAGCCACAGCGACACGCTACCGGTGAAAGCGGCGCTGCCGTCGGTGTGGTGTGACAGAATCGCCAGCCAGATAAGCGTGGTGAGAATACTGCCCAGATACACCACGAACATCACCGGGTTGCGCCACTGAACGCGCGGATCCAGTTTTTTCACCGAATCCAGCAGGGCGGTGCGGATCAGTTGAGGTTCAAATAATGCACGTTGTTTACGGCTCATTTTATTAATCTCTATATTCATTAATTCAACGAATTACGCAGCATTACTGTGCTGACCAAACCTGCAAATGTTCCGCGACCGGACCCAGCGCCAGCGCCGGAATAAAGGTCAGCGCGCCGACTAACAGCACGGTGCCGACCAGCAGGCCGATAAACAGCGGGCCGGACGTTGGCAGTGTGCCGTTACCGGCTTTCTGACGTTTTTTCGCCACCAGCGAACCGGCGATAGCCAGTACCGGCAGGATCACGCCAAAGCGTCCGAAGAACATACATACCGCCAGCAACAGGTTGTAGAACGGCGTGTTGACGCTCAGCCCGGCAAATGCGCTGCCGTTGTTATTCGCGGCAGATGACACGGCGTAAAGCACTTCGCTGAAACCGTGCGCGCCGGGGTTTGCGATCCCCGCGCGACCGGCGTCGGTGACCAGTGCCAGCGCGGTGCCGAGCAGCACCAGTGTCGGTGTCACGAGGATTGCCAGCGCGGTCATCTTCATGTCGTAAACGTCGATTTTCTTGCCGAGATATTCCGGCGTACGGCCAATCATCAGCCCGGCGATAAATACTGTCAGCAGCACGAACAGCAGCATGCCGTACAGCCCGGAGCCCACGCCGCCAAACACCACTTCACCGATCTGCATCAGCCACATCGGCACCATGCCGCCGAGTGCGGTGAAAGAATCGTGCATGGCGTTAACCGCGCCACAGGAGGCCGCCGTCGTGACTACCGCATACATTGCCGAGGCCAGAATGCCGAAGCGGCTTTCTTTCCCTTCCATATTGATATTGCTGGTGGCACCCAGCGCAGTGAAGTGCGGGTTGCCTTGCAGTTCGGCGTACATCACCACCACGACTGACACCACGAAAATCACCGACATCGCCCAGACCAGCGCGTTGCCCTGACGGTTGTCACCGACCACGCGACCAAAAGCAAAACACAGCGCGCAAGGGATGATGAAAATCGCCAGCATCTGCGCCATGTTGGTCAGCGCCGTCGGGTTCTCAAACGGATGCGCGGAGTTCGCACCGAAGAAACCACCGCCGTTGGTCCCCAGCATTTTGATGGCTTCCTGAGAGGCCACCGGCCCCATCGGCAGCGTTTGCTGCAAGCCTTCCAGCGTGGTGATGTGCTGATACGCTTCAAAGTTTTGAATCACGCCTTGACTGACGAAGAACAGCGCCAGCAGGAATGACACCGGCAGCAGCAGATAGATTGTGATGCGCCATAAATCCGTCCAGGCGTTACCGATGGTTTGCGCGGAAGGGCGTGCAAAAGCGCGGATCAGCGCAAAGGCAACGGCGATACCCGTGGCGGCAGAAAGGAAGTTTTGTACCGTTAAACCGGCCATCTGACTGAGATAGCTCAGCGAGTTTTCGCCGCTGTATGCCTGCCAGTTAGTGTTGGTCACGAAGCTGACGGAGGTGTTAAACGCCAGATCCCAGGACATCCCGCCGAAATGCTGCGGGTTCATCGGTAAAACGCCCTGCGCCATCAGCATGGCGGTCAGGACAATAATCCCCAGAATGTTGAATACCATGATCGCCAGCGCGTACTGCCACCAGTTCATCTCAGCCTCGCGGCTACCGGAAGTGCGTAATACGCCGTATTCGATGCGCTGTAAAAATGCGCCGGGCTGTCCTTCAATCAGTTGAGCAATAAAGTTACCCAGTGGTTTTGCCAGCAGCAAAAGCACCAGCATAAAACTGGCAATCATTAAGAATCCGGTTGCGGCCATTTAAAAATCCTCCGCATTCAGCAGGGCATAAACCAGATAGCCGAGCAGCAGGAGAACCAGCAATGCGCCGCAGATTACGCCAACAGTCACAATCCACCTCCACAGGTGTGTTTTTATGTTGGGAGGAGAATATGAAAAGGCGGGAAAAGATCCTGAAAAGAAAGGGCATTGCGGTGTAAAAAAAGTATAAAAATGCGCAAATAAAAAACCAATTTGAAACTTAACAAGCGTTTTTATTTAACCGTTCTGTAACACAATTACAGCGATAGCCAGAAATTGGCGAAAATTTACACTTTAAAGTGGTCAGATGAGTAGTAAAGTTTCACCAGTTGCAGTAAAATTATTCACAACTTCCAGTTTCCGAAAAATTTGCACAGGAGCAACGCTATGTCTGATAAGTCCGATATGACTGACTACACGCCGTACACAATGACCCGCATTCTGGCCCGCCGCGCTTTTGTGCTGGCAGCCGGAGTTCTGGCCCTGCCGGTCATGCTTTTCCGTTCAGACCGCGCCCGTTTTTACAGCTATTTACACCGTGTGTGGATGAAAACCAGCGACAAACCGGTCTGGCTGAGCCACGCAGAAATGGCGACACAAGACTTTTACTGATTTGTGAACTGAATCGATTCTTACAGTCGTGCCCGATTAAACCCCGTTTCCCAAACGGGGTTTTTTATTGTCCTTTTCAGAAAACCTGTACAACATTATTTTTATGTATAACTTATGCTAAGGTTATACATGAGGGTGATGATCTGCTGACACTCCCATTTCTTCCTTCAACGCCGGGAGCTGACAATGACGAAAACAATTCCTATTGGCATCAGCGCATGCCTGCTGGGTGACAAAGTCCGTTTCGATGGCGGCCATAAACGTTTTGCGTTTGCGGTAGAACAACTCGCGCCTTACGTTCGCTTCGAACCGGTTTGCCCGGAAATGGCGGTTGGCCTGCCGACGCCGCGTCCGGCACTGCGGCTGGTCAGAAAGGACGATGGCATTGCGATGCGTTTCAGTAATGATGAAACCATTGATATCACTGACAAAATGCAAAATTACGCCGAAATGCGAGCCGCGCCTATGACGCACCTGTGCGGCTATATCGTTTGCGCGAAACCCCCAAGCTGCGGCATGGAGCGCGTGCGGGTTTACAGCGCCAACGGTAAGGATGCGAAGAAAAGCGGCACCGGGATTTTTACCGCGGAGCTGATGAAACAGCATCCGTGGCTGCCGGTGGAAGAAGACGGCAGGCTCAATGATCCTGTCTTGCGCGAGAATTTTGTTGAACGCGTTTTCACGTTGTTTGAGCTGAATCAGCTTCGCGAAAGCGGCCTGACACGCGGCAAACTGATGGCGTTTCACAGCCGCTACAAACTTTCCCTGCTGGCCCATTCACAGCCGGAATACCGTGAGCTCGGGCGTTTTGTCGCCGCGATGGCGGAATGGGATTCCCTCGATGAATACTTTCTTGAATACCGCCAGCGCCTGATGAATCTGTTGCAGCACAAAGCCACGCGTCGCAATCACACCAATGTGCTGATGCACGTTCAGGGCTATTTCCGTAAACAGCTGAATTCGTCACAGCGTCAGGAACTGGCGGGGCTGATCGACCGTTACCGTCAGGGCGTGCAGCCGCTGCTCGCGCCCATCACGTTACTGAAACATTACATGTCGGAATATCCCGACGCCTACCTTTCGGGCCAGCGTTATTTTGAGCCCTATCCTGAAGCCTTATGCTTACGATACGGACATTAGAAGGACAGTTATGACCACGCATTTAGTCTGGTTCCGCAACGATCTGCGCATTACCGATAACCGTGCTTTACACGCCGCCTGTGAGGATCCGCAGGCGCGCGTGATCGCGATATTTATTGCCACGCCGGAGCAGTGGAAACAGCACGAGATGGCGCCGCGTCAGGCGACGTTTATCTACCAGCACCTTCAGGCATTACAGCATTCCCTGGCAGAGCGGGGTATTCCGCTGCATTACCATCAGTGTGATGATTTTGCTGACAGCGTGAGCTGGCTGAAAGATTTTTGCGCCAGTGAAAAGGTTGATGCGCTTTTCTACAACAAACAGTATGAAATCAACGAGCGTGAGCGGGATCTGGCGCTGGAAAAAGCGGTCAGCGATACCGTAATGTGCCACGCTTTTGATGACAGCCTGCTGTTGCCACCGGGGTCTGTTACCACCGGTAACGACGAAATGTACAAAGTTTACACGCCGTTCCGACGGGCTTTTTTGGCGCGGCTGACGGAGTCGGACAGCCGTTCCCTGCCTGCGCCGCAGACGCGTGAAAACGCCGAAAAACCGGTGATGCACAAACTGATGCCGTTTGATTATCCGCTGGCGGCCATCGGGGATGATTTTGCCATCGGCGAAGAAGCCGCCCGCAATCAGCTGCGCAGTTTTTGCCGCGAGCAGGTGCAGGATTACCTCGAACAGCGCGACTTACCGGCCATCGACGGCACCAGCTCGTTGTCGCCGTATCTGGCAATTGGCGTGCTTTCGCCGCGTCAGTGCCTGAACCGTCTGCGCACGGAGTGCCCCGACGTGCTGGAAAAAACCGACGGCGGCGCGTTCGGGTGGCTCAACGAACTGGTGTGGCGCGAGTTTTACCGCCATCTGATCGTCGCCTGGCCGAAGCTTTGCAAACATCAGCCTTTTGTGGATTGGACTGACGGCGTGCGCTGGCGCGATGCGCCGGACGATTTACAGGCGTGGAAAACCGGCAAAACCGGCTATCCGATTGTGGATGCGGCGATGCGTCAGCTAAATTCCACCGGCTGGATGCACAACCGCCTGCGGATGATTGTCGCCAGTTTTCTGGTGAAAGATTTACTGATCAACTGGCGCGAAGGCGAGCGCTATTTCATGTCGCAACTGCTCGACGGCGACCTTGCCGCCAACAACGGCGGCTGGCAGTGGGGCGCTTCCACCGGTACCGACGCCGCACCGTATTTCCGCATTTTCAACCCGACCACGCAGGGCGAACGGTTTGATAAAGCCGGGCGCTTTATCAAAGCCTGGCTGCCTGAGCTGGCGGATGTGCCGGAACGAGACATTCATCAACCGCATCGTTGGGCTGAAAAACAACATCGCGTGCTAGACTACCCGCTGCCGGTTATCGATCACGCCCGTGCCCGCAAGGACACGCTGGCGGCGTTTGAGGCGGCGAAAAAGCGCAGTCAGCCTGAGGGCTGACCTTATCGAGGCTCACCACGACAAGGAGCGATGTGATGAAAAAATACCTGCTGGTGCTGATGATTGGCTGCTGGATTAACCCGGCCGCCGCGGGCTTTGATGTCATCGCCCTTGGGGTGAACGGCGGCGTCGAAGAAGGCAATCTGACGTCGTATCTGGTGCGCAGCGATGACCAGAAACTGTATCTCGGGCTGGATGCCGGGTCGGTTTTACCGGGGATCCGCAAGGCGCTGGAGAAGGGGAATTTCCCTGAGGTGACGGCAGAAAACGCCGCCCCGCTGACGCCGCTGGGCGCTGTTTTCCGTAATCTGATTGGCGGTTATTTTATCAGTCATGGTCATCTCGACCATCTGGCCGGGCTGATTATCAGCTCGCCGGAAGACACGAAAAAGCCGATTTACGGCACCGCCGACACCATCGGCACATTGCGTCAGCACTACTTCAATGGCCGCGTCTGGCCGAATTTCACGGATTCCGGCAGCGGCCTGCGCATCGGCACGTATCGCCTGAATCTGCAACGCCCGGATCAGCGCTTTTCACTGGGGCTGACCGGCCTTGATGGCCGCATCTTCCCGCTCAGCCACGGCGGCACGCCGTCGAGCATGATTCTGGTCAGCCGCAATAAAGAATCTTTTGCTTTCTTCGGTGATACCGGCCCGGATGAAGTGGAGAAATCGAAAAACCTCGACGCCACCTGGCGCGTGCTCGGCGAAGAGATCAAAGCGAAACGCCTGAAAGGGATGATCATCGAAACGTCTTATCCGGACGGCGTGCCCGACAGCAAACTTTTCGGACATCTGACGCCCGACTGGTTGCTCAAAGAACTTGGCTACCTGCAACAATACGCCGGTGGCGAAGGCTCGCTGAACGGGCTGACGGTGATTATCAGCCACGTCAAACCCAGCCTGAAAGCCGGTGCCGATCCCGAAAAAGAGATTATGGCGCAGCTTGAGAAAGGCAATAATCTGGGCGTGAAGTTTGTCCGGATGCAGCAGGGTGACAAACTCGGCCTTTAATTATTTTCCTTCATGACAATGAGCCTGATTTTGATTAAAAATCAGGCTCCTGTTCAGCCCGAAATTAATTGAGATTAGTCCGAAGCAATTGTGGAGAAATAAAATTCCCGCAAACGGCGTGTGGACATTAATTATGGACGAAGTGTTAAGGAACCGTCAGGGTGAATGACAAATCCTGACGGCACGTAAAAATTCCCCGCCGTATTATTTCCTGAGTTTATTTCTCCTACAGAAATGCAAAGCACAGGGAAGAACCGTGAAAAAACAAAACGCAGTTGCCGTCTCATCTTTATTATTAGTGAGCTTATTATCTGGCTGTCAGTCTAATGCCGATCAATATGCGGCTGACGTATTTACCCCCACACAATTAAATTCCCCGCAGGAAACACACACGATAAATATCCTTTCTGTCCTGCCGGCAAAAGTGGCGGTCAGTAATGCGGAGAATCACAACACGGCGGTGATGGTCGGAACGGTGATTGGCGCCATCGCCGGTGCTGTCGCAGGTTACGCGCTGGGTCACGGCGGTGATCTGGCGACAGCCGGCGGGGCCATTGGCGGTGGTACGATTGGTGCGGTTAGCGGTTCAACGGTGAAAACCCAAAATATCGTGGAAGGCGTCAGCCTCAGCTATAAAGACGACACCAAAATTTTCACCTCTGTACAGGTCGGGCGTCCGTGCCAGTTTACTACCGGTCTGGCTGTTATATTTATTACGCAGAAGAATGAAACCCGTATTCAGCCGAACGCAACCTGCCCGGTAAATAAATAAGGGATGAAGATGAAAAATAAAATAGCGCTGTTATTTATTTGTACAATTATTACTCCGGCTGCGGTTTATTCCGCCGATTTACAGCAGCAATTATCCAGTGTGGCGCAGGCTGAAAATCAGGGGCGAGTCGAACAACAGGCGCGCTGGGATGAATATGACGCCCGCGCCGAAGCCTGGTATCAATACCGTGAGGTAGAACGGAATAAGCGTATTGCGGCAGCGAATGCCCGTGCAAGGGCGAAGGAAGCGGAGCGCCTCAAAGATAAACACCGCGACCAGAATTATGAAGACCAGCTGCGGCAACTGAAGATTGATAAACAGAAGCTGGAAGTCGAGCAACTGGCCGCGCGAACGGCGCATGAAAATGAATTTATCGCGCAGGATCTCAAACAGCAGGCCGCACAGACCGACGTAACGCAGTCGCAGGCCGACGCCAACCGCAATCTCTCGCAGGGAAAACAGGCGCAGATGATCAGCGAAGGTAAAGCGCAGGAGATCAAAGCCGGGAAGTGGTTCAATTAATGCAGAGGTTTGCAGGAAACGCCGCCCTTCAGCGCGCAGGCAGAAGGGCGGCGCAATGTGTTAATCCACCAGCGGGCTCAGCGCCTGCAATAGCGGATCTAAATGGGTATTCATTTTCTGATAAACGTCGGCATTCAGGGCGTTATAAAGCTGATGGTTCTTCCCGTCGGGCGTGAAATGTTCGCCCATCCGCACCATCTTTTCGGTCGCTTTTTCGTAGCTGTCAAAAACACCCGCGGCCATTCCGGCATTGACCGCGCACCCGACGGCGGCCGAGCCTTTCATCAGATTACGTCGGGTCGGCACCCCAAACACGTCGGCGAAGATTTGCATGAATAAATCACTGTTTGCGCCGCCGCCGGAAATAATCAGGCCTTTGAACGGTACGCCCAGTTCGTCTGCCATCTTATCCATATGATTTTTCATGGTAAACGCGATGCCTTCGAGCATCGAGCGGTACATATGCGCGCGGGTATGGCGTCCGTCAAACCCGATCATCGCGCCTTTACGGAACTCGGCTTCTGACGGCGGTGCCCAGTCGTGAACCGTCAGCAACCCTTCGCAGCCTGCCGGAATTTTCGTCGCTTCACGGTTGAGTAATTCTTCGATGCTCAGGTTTTTCTCCTGCGCATCGGCCAGCGCGGCGGCACCAAACTGGTCGCGGAACCAGCTGATGGTCCACATTCCGCGGCGCACGCCCATACATTCATACAAATAACGCCCCGGAATTGACGCCTGGAACGGCCAGAAGTTTTGCGCATTTTTGACGTTTTCGTGGCCGAGAACCATCGCGCCAATATAGGTTCCCAACGAAATCAGTGCGATACCCGGCTCCAGCGTGCCAGCGCCCAGCGCCTCGACGGCTTTGTCGTGCGCGGTAGCAATCACCGGGATCCCGGCGGGCAGGCCAATCTGACGCGCGGCTTTTTCACTCAGATAGCCGAGCATCTCACCGGGTTTTACAACATCGAAAACCTGACTGCGGCTCAGGTTGCAGCTTTCCCATTGTGTCGGATCGGTGCTCCAGTCGAGCGTGTCATTGTCCATTGGCCACCAGCCGATGTAATTGGCGCAGGTATCTTTGAATTCGCCGGTCAGGCGGTGAGTGATGTAGCCGGACGTCGTCGTGACATATTTCACCTCGCCGTAGCACTCAAGTGGCTGATAAGGTTTATTCAGGCGCTTATCCATCCAGTTGATCACCGGCCACGCCAGCTCGCCGTTGCCTTTGAGCAGCACGCGGCAGCAGCGGATGACGCACACGCCCATCGCCAGAATCTGGCTCGCGTCGCCGCCCTGCGCGTGGAAGTTGTCCATGACTTTGCCGAAAGCGACTTTCAGGGAATCCCACAGGTCATCGTCCGGGTGTTCAGCCAGCAGCGGCGCGGGGATATCCAGTTTTCGCAACGCCTGTTTGCCTTCGCAGATGACGTTGCCTTCCGTATCGAAAATCACCACTTTTGCACTTTGTGTACCGACATCCACGCCCATCAGATATTTTTTGTTCATTGAAAAGCTGTCCATGTTTAACGCTCCGTTAGATGAATTCCTGTTTTGGCTGCTTTGCGGTCCCGGCCGGAACGGCGTGGCTGCGGATATTTCTGATCATTAATGCCGTAAAAATGAGCACCATGGCCGTGGCCGCGAGGCCGAGCAACCACATGTTGCGATAGGCCACGGCGGCGGGCAGGGTGTCCTGCCAGTGGCCGACCAGCGGATAAACAAACACGTCCGGCAGAAAGCCAATCACTGAGCAAATTCCGACCGTGGTGCCCATGATGTATTTCGGCGTGCGGGCTTCGCCGATGCCGGCAAAATACAGCCCGCGCGAGGCGTAACAGGCGAACGCCAGCAGCAAAATAAGGCCGATGCCAATGAAGACGGATGACGGATGCGCGTTGGTTATCAGCAAAACGGCCAGCGTGATAATGCTGACAAGTGACAGCAGCTGAACGGCGCGGGTCGGGGATTTCAGCCGGGTATAAGTGGTGATAATGCCGCCCAGAGGGCCGCACAGTGCGCGGAAAATCTTGTTGATGACGATGCCCATATAGCTGGCGGCGACCAGCGTCATGCCATACATTTCCGTCAGATAGTTGGTGGAATAGCTGAGGATCGCGTAGATGGTGTAAACGCCGAAAATAATCAGACTGCAATACCAGGTGGTACTGATTTTCAGCACCGAAGTGATGTCTTTCAGGCTGAATTTTTGCGTGCCGCTCTCGTCGCTGCGCACCGTAAAACCGTCCTGCACGAAGAACCAGCACAGCACGCCCAGCAGGATATAAACGCCGCTGTAAATCAGGATCACGGCTTTCAGGCTGGCCGGATTTTCCGGGGCGAACAGGGAAAACACCCACATGGTAAAGACCGCCAGCGCCATCACGCCGACGCCGCGCAGGCCTTCCATCCAGCCCATGATTTTGCCCTGTTCCTCGTGATTCCCGAGCAACGACGCGGCTTTTATGGAAACGGACCACAGCATTAAAATCGTGGTAATGGCAAACGCCACCTGAATGACGATCATCACCCAGAACGGCGGATAGACGGCCATTAATAAGCCCAGCAGGCCGGTGATGATCATGGCGAAACTCATCATTTTTTTGTGTGAGAATTTATCGGCAATAATTCCGCTGGGTGCATATAAAATAATCGCCGTAATACCGAATGTGCTCATAATTAACCCTATTTCGGTATTGGAAAATCCCATGAACTTTGCCATGGGTATTTGGTAGATATAACGCAAGTAAGCCAGGTCAAAACTGACACCGCCGCTGATACTTATTATTGCCAGCGTCAGCCAGCGACGAAAATTAGAAGATTCCATATTGCTGCCCTGTATTTTTAGCGGATTAAGGCAAAAAAAAAGAGAAAAGCAGACTTCCCCGCAGGAGGGAAGTTACTTTTCTCTTGATCTCTGGTAACTGAGAATAGTAATAGCATGCCGCAATATTAATTTACCGTGAGAAATCTCACAGAATTATTAAACGAGTTTTTTGTGAGTCTGCTCACGGAATCCGGCTAATTAAACATGGTACACCTTAAAGCCAGTTACTAGAGCCGATGAGAAAAGTAGCTTCCCTTTATTTCCGGGGAAGATTGCTTTTCTCTTTTTTTTTGGATTTTTTCAGGTAAGGAGCTTCACCATGTCGTTGAACGCGCTGAATGAGTTTTCACTGGATTTCTTCTCTCTGAAAGGAAAAACGGCCATCGTCACTGGCGGAAACAGTGGTTTGGGCCAGGCCTTTGCGGTCGCACTGGCCAAGGCCGGAGCCAATTTGTTTATTCCGAGTTTCATTATGGACAAAGGTGAAACGCGTGAACTGATTGAATTGCAAGGAAGTCGCGTTGAGTTTATGCAGGTAGACATCACCGAGAAAGGCGCACCGGCGCGTGTGATTGAACAATGCCTGAAAACCTTCGGCACGGTGGATATTCTGGTCAACAACGCCGGGATCTGTAAGCTCAATAAAGTGCTGGATTTTGGCCGTGAAGACTGGGATCCGATGATTAATATAAATCTGACCGCGGCGTTCGAATTAAGCCATGAAGCCGCGAAAATCATGATCCCGAAAAATGAAGGGAAAATTATTAATATTTGTTCGCTGTTCTCTTATCTGGGCGGGCAATGGTCTCCGGCTTACTCCGCCACCAAACATGCGCTGGCTGGCTTTACCAAAGCGTATTGCGATGAGCTGGGACAATATAATATTCAGGTCAACGGCATTGCACCGGGATATTACGCCACCGACATTACGGTTGAAACCCGGAAAAACCCGGTCACCAATCAGCGCGTATTAGATCACATTCCGGCAAACCGCTGGGGAGAAACCCAGGATTTAATGGGGACAATGGTCTTCTTAGCCAGTCGCGCGTCAAATTATGTTAACGGACACCTTGTGGTTGTCGATGGCGGTTATTTAGTCCGTTAATTTTGTTATGCGTATTCAGGGTGGTTCCTGAGTCTGATTTAAATTTACTGAAGAAATAAGGATTATTTATGTCGTTATCCCGTGAAGCCATTGTTGATCATTTAAAAGAGATCGTCGGTCCGGCGCAGGTCATTACCGATGAGGAAGTGCTGAAGAAAAACAGCGTCGATCGCTTCCGTAAATATGCCGATATTCATAACGTTTTCACGCTGCCACTGCCTGCGGCGGTCGTGAAACTGCACAACACGCAGCAGGTCTCCGACGTGCTGGCGTTTCTGAATAAACACGAAATTAACTGCGTGCCGCGTACCGGCGCATCCGCCACTGAAGGCGGGCTGGAAACCGTGGTGAAAAACTCGGTGGTGCTCGACGGTTCCGGTCTGAATAAAATCGTCAAAATCGATATCCGCAATATGCAGGCCACGGCGCAGTGTGGCGTGCCGCTGGAAGTGCTGGAAAATCAGCTGCGTGCGCAGGGTTACACCACCGGACATTCGCCGCAGTCCAAGCCGCTGGCGCAGATGGGCGGCCTGGTCGCCACGCGCAGCATCGGGCAGTTTTCCACGCTGTATGGTGCCATTGAAGACATGGTGGTCGGGCTGGAAGCGGTGTTCCCGGACGGAAAAATCACGCGCATCAAAAACGTGCCTCGCCGCGCGGCCGGGCCGGATATCCGTCATGTGATTATCGGGAACGAAGGTGCGCTGTGCTATATCACTGAAGTCACAGTGAAAATTTTCAAATACATGCCGGAAAATAATCTGTTCTACGGTTATACGCTGGAAAACATGCAGACCGGTTTCGACATTCTGCGTGAAGTGATGGTTGACGGTTATCGGCCGTCCATTGCCCGCCTGTATGATGCCGAAGACGGCAGCCAGCATTTTACGCATTTCGCCGACGGTAAATGCGTGCTGATCTTCATGGCCGAAGGGACGCCGGGCATTGCGCGGGCGACCGGTGCAGGCATCGAAGGGATTGTGGCGCAGCATCCGGAATGTCAGAAAGTGGACAGCGCGCTCATCGAACGCTGGTTTAACCACCTGAACTGGGGCCCGGAAAAAGTGGCCGCAGAGCGTGAGCAAATCCTGAAAACCAATAACATGGGCTTCACCACGGAAGTCTCCGGCGACTGGTCGAGCATTCACACTATTTATGAAAATGTCATTCGCCGCATTCGCGATGAATTCCCGCACGCGGACGATATCACTATGCTCGGCGGTCACTCCTCACACAGCTACATCAACGGTACCAACATGTATTTTGTCTACGATTACAACGTGATGGACTGCAAGCCGGAAGAGGAAATCAACAAGTACCACAATCCGCTGAACAAAATTATTGTCGAGGAAACCATTAAGCAGGGCGGCTCGATGGTGCATCACCACGGCATTGGCAAACACCGCACGCACTGGACCAAAGATGAGCACGGCAGCGCCTATTACATTCTGAAAGCGCTGAAAGACGTTTACGACCCGAAAGGGATCATGAATGCGGGCACAATTTATCCGATTGAAAAGTAGTTACTTTTGCCTTCCCCTCTCACGGGGGGAAGGCCGGAACGGGCCGCCGGTTTTACGTCCCTGATTCGACACGGAGCGCAACATGGCCGCAGATAAAACGGTTCAGGTCAGTATGGATGACATCCCGCTCAACGCCTTTCACATCAAAATGGCCGGGCTGACGTTCGGCGCGCATCTGACAGACGGTTATGTGCTCGGCATGATTGGTTTTGCGCTGGTTCAGCTCACGCCGCAAATGCAGCTGACGCCGTTCTGGCAGGGGCTGATCGGCAGTTCCGCGCTGTTTGGCCTGTTTATCGGCAGCCTGGTTCTGGGATGGTTATCCGATCATATTGGCCGCCAGAAAATCTTTAATTACAGCTTTATTATCATCACGCTGGCCTCTGTGGGTCAGTTTTTTGTCCAGACGCCAGAACAGTTGTTCTGGTTGCGTGTGCTGGTGGGTATCGGGCTGGGCGGTGATTATTCCGTCGGGCACACCATGCTGGCGGAGTTTTCCCCGCGTAAACATCGGGGCATTTTGCTCGGTTCATTCAGCGTGATCTGGACGCTCGGCTACGTCAGCGCCACGCTGACCGGACATCTGATGGCCGATTTCGGCCCGGACGCCTGGCGCTGGCTTCTGGCCTCCTCGGCGATCCCGGCGGTTCTGATTATGTTGCTGCGCATCGGCACGCCGGAATCCCCGCGCTGGCTGATGCAAAAAGGGCAATTCGCGGCAGCGCATCGCGTCGTGCTGCGCTGTTTTGGCCCGAACGTCACGCTCAATGATGAGATCGCCGTGGCGACTTCGCATCATCTTAAAACCCTTTTTTCGGCCAGATACTGGCGGCGGACGGCGTTTAACAGCCTGTTCTTTGTCTGTCTGGTGGTACCGTATTTTGCGATTTATACATTTTTGCCCGCCATTATCACCCTCATTGGCCTGACGCCCGGTCTGAGCACGGATTTGCTCCTCAATACTTTGCTGGTGGTGGGATCGCTGGCCGGAATTGGCCTGACGGTGACCTGCTCCCGACGCGGCTTTCTGATTGGCTCGTTCCTTTTGCTGACGTTTTGTCTGGCGGTGATGAGCGTACTTCCTGAAGGTTACGCCGGATTAACGCTCTTTCTGTTTGCCCTGTTCACACTGGCTATTTCAGCGGTCAGCAATCTGGTCGGCGTGTTTCCGGCGGAGAGTTTCCCCACCGATATCCGCTCGCTGGGCGTCGGATTTGCGACGTCGATGAGCCGTTTCGGTTCGGCTATCGGCACCGGTTTACTGCCGGTTTCCGTGCTGACGCTGGGGATCCAAAACACCACGTTGCTGCTGGCGGGAATATTGCTGCTGGGCGCGGTCATTTCGATTCTCTGGGCACCGGAAACCAAAGGCATGACGCTGGTCGGCGCGTCGTCGGTCAGCGCATCTTCACCGCTTACCGTGGTGAAACAAGGAAATGGCCTGTGAATATTGTTGTGTGCGTAAAAGTGGAACCGGATTTATCAATGCTTTCTGCCAGCGACTGGCAGGCGGCTGAGCGCGGCGACATTCCCTATGATTTCGCCCGCTGGCAGCTGAGCGGATTTGACCAGAGCGCGGCAGAAATGGCCCTGAACCTGGCGGAAGCCTGCCTGACATTGCTCACCGTTGGCGGCGAACAGATCACGCCGGTGCTGAAAACGTTGCTGGCGCTGGATTTTCAGCGCGCGGTGCGCATTGATGCAATGTCTGAGGACCTGCGTTTTCATCCCGAAGCCATCGCTGCGCTGATTGCCGGTTTCCAACATCAGGACGAAAAAGCCGGGGTGATTATTTTAGGCCCGCAGAGCAGTGAAGGGCAGAACCGGCAAACCGGACCGCTGCTGGCGGAAATGCTGGGCTGGCCATGCATCACGCAGGTTTGCGATATCGGGCGCGCTGAAGACCCGACGTTGTTGCGCGTCGTCAGGAAAACGCCGGAAGCGGTGCAAACACTCACTGTGCGTCTGCCGGTGGTGCTGGTCGCCGGGCAGGCTGCGCAGGATCGCCTGTTGCGAATTCCGACGCTGAAACAAAAACTGGCGGCGGCGCGCAAACCTCTTGATGTCCTGCGGGCAGCATCGCTCGCGAAATTACCGCCGGTGCCGGTCGTTACGCTGGCTCTGAAAAATTCGCGGCGCGGCGCAATGATCATTGAAGGCGGCAGCCCGGCGGACAAAGCCCGGACGCTGTATACCGGTTATCTGAAATCGCGGGGGAACCGATGAACATCGCTATTATTCTGGATTGCCGCCAGCGGGGATTTTTGTCTCAGGCGCAGATGCAAAATGATTTTCTTCGCGCGAACCCGGTGTTGTCCGGTTCCGCCGAGTTGTGGTTGCTGTATGACGCAGATAAGCCGGACGCGTTACCGCAAATGGCCTGCGATATCCGGCATGTCGTCTGGATTTCACTTCCCGAAAACGGCCTGGCGGAACCGGCGCTTGAGGCTCTGATGGCGCTGTTTGATCAGCGTCCGGCAGAACTTTTACTGTGCGCAAGCGGTGAAGCAGCGGACGAACTGGCCACGCGGCTGGCGTACCGGATCGGTGGTGTCAGCGGAACCGGTGTCGCCGAAATCGAAAAAAGTGAAACGCACTGGAGCGTCGTAAAACCCGCGTACGGCAGCCGGATGCGGGCGACGCGCACGCTGAACGGTTCCCCGCTGTGTATCTCGGTGGCAGCAACGGGGGGGGAACCCGCACAAACCGCGCCGGTTCACGCGCACCAAACGGATTTTTCGCCGCCGCCTGCATCAGCCGGCTGGCTGGTGGATTTTCAGCAGGAAACGCGGCCAGCGGATAACGGTTTGCACAATGCCTCCGCCGTTCTGGTGATCGGGCAGGGCGCGGGCAGCGCGGAACAAGTGCGGCGGCTGGAGGCATTCGCCCGACAAATCCACGCGGAGCCGGGATGCAGCCGTCCGGTGGCGATGAATGCCTGGTGCGATATGTCGCGGATGGTGGGGATTTCCGGCGTGGTCGCGGCGCCCGACGTGTGCATCGTGGCCGGCGCATCAGGCGCCGCGGCGCTGATGGCAGGCATTGATCGCAGTGAATTTATCGTGGCAATCAATACCGACCCGCATGCCGCGATTTTTGCGCAGGCGGACGTCGGCATTGTGGATGATCTGGATGACGTTTTGTCTGCGCTCGCCGCCTGTTATTCCTGCACCAGCGTTTAGAATTTCAGCTGCCATACGCCGGTGTTGGTGGTGGAAACAGCCACCGCACCGGCGTTCAGCGCGCTGGTCGCATCTTCTAAATCACACACCAGCCCGCCGGCAATAATCGGCAAATCGATTTTCTCCGATACCCAGCCCAGCACTTTCGGCATGCAGCCCGGCAAGATTTCCACACAATCCGGGTTCGACTGCGCCACCTGTTTATCGATGTTGTGAAATGAAATCGAGTCGAGCAGGAACATCCGGTGAATACCAAAAAATCCCTGCGCTTTCGCGGCTTTGATCATCGAGGCTTTGGTGCTGATGATGCCATCTGCCGTGGTAACGATTTTCAGAAAATTAATCACGATCTCTTTATTGGACGTGCCGTCCAGCAGATCGACGTGGATAAACGCGTATTTTTCAGCCTTTTTGATCCGCTGAACAATCGCGCCGATATTGCAGATATTCCCGTACAGCACCGAGATGATTTTGCAGTCCGACAGCAGGGCGGCGTTCAGGCTTTCAGTGTCTTTCACTGCGGCGATGACCGGGTGTTGATTCAATAATTGCAAAATAGACACAGGTGAAGCTCCGTTGAAATGTAATGTTATGCAACTGAAAACATAGCAGCTTTCCGTGTTTACAACCCCGCGCCACCTCCCAGAGTTTTACCCGAAACGAAATGTCACGCCGCAACCGGCAGCCGGATAACGCCAGAGGGAAAACGCCTCGTCGCGGCAGACAATCCGGCAGGTGCCGCACTCCAGGCAGCCGTTGGGATCAAAGGTGATTTCTCCGGCTTCGTTCATCCGGTAAAGCCCGGCCGGGCAGGCATTCAGCAGGATCTTCAGCGCACTTTGCTGCGCGTTGCCGGCCACCACAATGTGGGCGGAGTTTTCCGGCTGATAGTGATTTTTGGCGAGTTTGTCATTCAGGTTCACAGGCTACGCGCTCCTTTACGCAGGTCTTTCAGTAACTGCCACAATCCGGCACGGCGGGCATGACGCCAGAGTAAGCGGCGAAGCGGCACGGACGGTTGTTCGCCGACGTGAAAAAGACTGTGCAGCAGATCAGCGGAAAGTTGCGGATAGCGGCTGAACGCCTGTGGCGAACTGAGTAAATCGGCGGGCAAATGGCGGTATTGCGTCATCAGCGGCCACAGCGCGCTGCGCTGCAAATGTTCGCGGTATTGGGAAAGTGAGGCGGCGCTGAAATCGTTGTTCCGATGCGCATGAATCAGCGTTACGGCCGCGGCCTGCGCAGACATCATCGCCAGATCCATTCCGCGAACCGTGTGCCCTGCATTCAGACAAAAACCGGCGCAGTCACCGGCAACCAGCCAGCCATCGCCGGACAGCGGCGCCAGGGCATTCAGCCCGCCTTCGGGGATCATGTGCGCACTGTATTCCATGACTTCAGCCTGTTTAAGCAACGGGCGCAGGGCGGGATGTTGTTTGAAGTCGTCAAGCATCTGCGGCAGGCTGCGCGCACTGTCGCTGAGCTGAGAAAGGTTGCAGACCACGCCGAGCGAGAGAGTGTCTCGATGGGTATACAGAAAACCGCCACCGACTTTTCCGGCGGTCGGCTGCCCCGCAAACAGCCATGCGCAGCCCTGATCGCCTTCCAGCCCGAAACGTTCTTCCAGTTTTTCACGCGGCAGCGCGAGCACCTCTTTTACGCCCGTTGCCATGTTTTCCGCAGAGGGTTTTGGCGACGCGAGACACCGTTGCGCCAGAAGCGAATTCGCCCCTTCCGCCAGAATAACGGCGCGCGCGGTCAGATGGTCATCGCCGATTCTGACGCCGGTCACTCGGCTCCCTTGCTTCATCAACCCTTCGACCTGCGTATCCTTAATGCACTGCGCACCGGCGAGCTGCGCCTGTTCCATCAGCCAGGGATCAAACCGCGCGCGCAATACGGTCCATGAGCAGGCGGCGTCAGCAGTCTGCCGGTGATCCAACGTTGTCATGCTGTCGCCGGTCAGCAGCGAGAGCCTTTCCTGCGTTACGCGGCGTTCAAGCGGGGCGCTTTGCGCGAAACCGGGCAGAATTTGTGAAAGAGTGTGCGTGTAAATGCGCCCGCCGGAACTGTTTTTGCTGCCCGCCTGCGCGCCCCGTTCCAGCAAAATAACGCTGAGCCCCGCGCGGGCTAACAGCAATGCACTGGTACAACCGGCTATTCCGCCGCCGACGACGATGACGTCACAATCATTTTCCTGCATCTTCTTCAGTCCGTTGAAAAGTGAGGAAACCAGAATAACAATCCGGCAGTTCCCGTCATTGATTTTGAGCAGGACTGGCGTTGTCGTATATTATCTGCTGCATTCGCCACGACAGATAAGTGAAACTCCATGAACAATTTCCAGCTTGAAAAGCTGATTAACCAGAAACTGGATATCAGCAACTACAAAGATTATGCGCCGAACGGTTTGCAGGTCGAAGGCCGCAGCAATGTGCAGCGCATCGTGACCGGCGTCACGGCTTCTCAGGATCTGCTGGATGCCGCCATCGCTGTTGAAGCCGATGCGATTCTGGTTCACCACGGTTATTTCTGGAAAGACGAACCGGCTGAAATTCGCGGCATGAAACGCAACCGTCTTAAAACGTTGCTGGCGACTGACACCAATATGTACGCCTATCATTTGCCGCTCGACGGCCACGCGGAACTGGGCAATAACGCGCAACTGGCGAAGCTGTTTGGCATTACCGTGCAGGGCGAAATCGCGTTGCTGCTGCCGTATGGCGAACTCGATACGCCGCTTAGCGGCAACGAATTCCGTCAGCGCATCGAAAGAATTCTGGATCGCAGCGTGCTGCACAGTGCGCAAAATGCACCGGCGGAAATCCGTCGTGTGGCGTGGTGTTCAGGCGGCGGTCAGGGCTACATTCAGAAAGCGGCAGAATTTGGCGTGGATGCGTTTATCAGCGGTGAGGTTTCTGAGCAAACCATTCACATCGCCCGCGAGATGGGGCTGCATTTCTTTGCCGCAGGCCATCACGCCACAGAACGTTACGGCGTGAAAGCGCTGGGCGAATGGCTGGCGGCGGAACATGGGTTAGATGTGATGTTTATCGACATCGATAACCCGGCTTAAGGGCTATCTTATTGGTCATTTTGAATCCGGGCAGTGCTCGTGACAGTCACGTACTCAGTGTACGCTCCCGTCCCTGCGCGCTGTCCGAATCCAAACTGACTGCAACGATTACGCCCTTACTCTGATGATGTTTTCTTCTGCGTTTCCTCTGAAACGCTGTCTTCCAGCAGCGTAAATGCCCGCTGTAATCCGGTATCCACTTCAGGGTCTGCGCCCTGCGGTGGATATTTGCTTTCCTCTTCTTCCCCGACGGGCTCTTCGTCTGTCTCTTCGATAACCGGTTCAACCACGTTTTCGGGGGCGGGCATGGTGTCCTGAATCATCTGTTCGTCAAACGCCGGATTCAGCGCCGGTGACAGCGGTGAACTGCTCAGGCTGTCCGGCATGGCGATGTGCGGAACGGGTGCATCGACCGCCATTTGCATTTCTTCTTCTTTCTTGGATGTACGGCTTAACGCCACAATGCCAGCGCCGCACAACGCGAAAAAGGCATACAGAATATTGCCACCCAGCGGCTGGATCAGCGCGCCAACGGCTAACGGCCCGATACAGGCACCGACGCCAAATGCCATCAGCAAACAGGCGGACAGCGAAACGCGCCGCTCCGGTTCAATCATGTCATTCGCCAGCGCGACCACCAGCGGATAGAGCGTGAACTGCATCAGGCTGACGATAAAACCGATGCCGAGCAGCAGCGGGAAAGAGATATGGCTGAACAGCGCCAGTGGCAGCGCCGTCAGCGCCAGCAAAATGGCGTTAATCCGCATCAGCATGTTGCGGTTATAGCGGTCAGACAGCCAGCTCAGCGGGAACTGCGCCAGCAGCCCGGCGAAAATCGCCAGCGCCATAAACAGACCGGTTTGCTGCGTAGTGAGCGATTGCTGACTGGTGTAAATCGGTGCCATACCGTAGAACGACCCGACCACCATGCCGATGACCAGCGTGATCGCCAGCACTTTGGGAATGGCGCGGATGAAGAATTTCAGCTCCATCGGCGCGGGAGACATATGGCCGACGTTGGTGCGCGTGGTTAACGCAATCGGTACCAGACACAGCGCAAAACACAGCGCGATAACGATCAGCGTTCTGACGCCTAAATCGCTGTTGAGCATCAGAACGACCTGACCGAGCGACATCCCGAGATACGACGCCACCATATAAAATCCGAAGACCACGCCGCGCTGGTTCGCTTCGGCCTGATCGTTGAGCCAGCTTTCCAGCACCATATATTGCACCATCATGCACAGACCGATGATCAGGCGCAGCACCACCCAGACCGAGATAATATCCGTCAGGCCATGACCGAGTACGGCGGCGGTGATAATCCCTGAACAGGATACGTAGGCGCGGATATGCCCGACGCGGGCGATCAGGATATGGCCGACTTTGCCGCCAATCACCAGCCCGATGTAGTTCGCCGCAATGATGGCACCGATCATCGCGCCGCTGACGTTAATCGCCGACAGACGCAGGGAAATGTAGGTAGTGAGCAGGCCGGAACCCAACAGCATCAGTAATGTGGTGGTGTAGAGCGGAAAAAATAAGGCCAGTGGCTTTTTCACGACGTCTCCCTTTCATTTGTGGCGAAAGCGTTATCCAAACGCTAAAAAAAACAGCAACATTTCTGAGAGTAGCAGTTGAAGGCGGCGGGGGAAACCCTGAAGCCGGGAAAGCACGGGCGGACAGGTTGACATGTCCGGTCGGTTTCACGCATAACAGAGAGTAAGTTTCGATTCATTGAGTTGCTGAATAACCCGATGATCCACAACCTTTCTTTAAGGAGTGCCTGAGTGCAACGAGCACGATGTTATCTGCTGGGTGAACGCGCAGTAGTGCTGGAGCTGGAGCCGCCGGTGTCGCTGGCAAGCCAGCAACGGATCTGGGGGCTGACCCAGCGTTTGCAGGATCGTGCTGCCTATCCCGGCGTACGTGAAGTCATTCCTGGCATGAATAATCTGACCGTTCTTCTGACCGATGCCCAGAGTTCTGCGCTGGACGCGATTGAGCGCCTGCAAACCTGGTGGGAAGAGAGCGAGGCCATCGTGCCTGAATCGCGTTTAATTGAGATCCCAGTGATTTACGGCGGCGAGTACGGGCCGGATCTCGGGAATGTCGCGCGCCATAACGGCATGTCCGAGAGCGACGTTGTGGCACTGCATTCCGGCATTGATTACACCGTCTATTTTCTCGGTTTCCAGCCGGGCTTCCCTTATCTGGGCGGATTGCCGGATAAACTGGCGACACCGCGTCGCGGCGAACCGCGCCTGTCAGTGCCTGCCGGTTCCGTCGGGATTGGCGGCAGCCAGACCGGGATTTATCCGCTGGCCACGCCGGGCGGCTGGCAGCTAATCGGCCAGACAACGCTTGCCATGTTTGACCCGCTGCGGGAACAGCCGACGCTGCTGCTGCCGGGCGACAGCGTGCGCTTTGTGCCACAAAAGGAGGGCGTATGCTGAAGGTTTTACGCGCAGGCATGCTGACCACGGTTCAGGATCCGGGGCGCAGCGGTTATCGCCAGCAGGGAATCAGCCAGTCGGGCGCACTGGATACGCCCGCGCTGCGGATTGCCAATCTGCTGGCCGGCAATGACGAAAACGCTGCCGGGCTGGAAATCACGCTCGGCCAGTTCAGCGCACAATTCCACCGGGAAGGCTGGATTGCGCTGACCGGCGCAGGTTGTCATGCGCAGCTCGACGGCAAAGAAATCTGGACGGGCTGGCGTTACGCCGTCAGGCCGGGGCAAGTACTCACTCTTAAAACGCCGGTGCGCGGTATGCGCAGTTATCTGGCGGTGTCCGGCGGGATAGATGTACCGGAAGTGATGGGCTCGCGCAGTACCGATCTGAAAGCGAAGTTCGGCGGTTTTCATGGCCGTCAGTTGCAGGACGGCGACGAACTGCCGACGGGCGACACGTATAATCCGCCTGAAAAATCCGGCGGGATTAAGCAGTTGTTATTCGGTAACCGTATCCGCGCGTTGCCGGGGCCGGAGTATCAGGAATTCAGCGCGCAATCCCGCGAAGAGTTCTGGCGCGCCGCCTGGCAGCTCAGCCCGCAAAGTAACCGCATGGGATATCGCCTGCACGGGCATGTGCTGAAACGCGAAACCGACCGCGAGTTGCTTTCCCACGGGCTGCTTCCCGGCGTGGTGCAGGTTCCGCACGGCGGCCAGCCGATTGTGCTGATGGCCGATGCGCAGACCACCGGCGGTTATCCGCGCATTGCCTGCGTAATCGAAGCCGATTTATACAATCTGGCGCAAATCCGCCTTGGCGAGCCCATTCACTTTGTGAAATGTACGCCGGAAGAAGCGCAGAAAGCGCTGCATGAGCAATCACGTTTTATCGAACAGGTGAAATGGGGGCTGTATGGTCGTTGATCTGAATGCCGATCTGGGGGAAGGCTGCGCCAATGATGAGGCGCTTTTGCAGCTCGTCAGTTCGGCGAATATTGCCTGCGGTTTTCATGCCGGAGACGCACAGACCATGCAGCAGTCCGTGCGCTGGGCGCTGAAATACGGCGTGGCGATTGGCGCGCACCCGAGCTTTCCGGATCGCGAGAACTTTGGCCGGACGGCCATGCAACTTCCGCCGGAAACCGTGTACGCGCAGGTGGTGTATCAGCTCGGTGCACTCGCTGCTATCACCCGCGCCGAAGGCGGCAAAATGGTGCATGTAAAGCCGCACGGTATGTTGTACAACCAGGCGGCGACCGACGCGCTGCTGGCGGATGCCATTGCCCGCGCGGTGTATGACGTTGACCCGACCCTTCGTTTAGTCGGGCTGGCGGGAAGCGAACTGATCCGGGCCGGTGAACGCCTCGGGCTGCAAACGCGGCAGGAAGTGTTTGCCGACCGGCGTTATCAGAGTAACGGCACGCTGGTGCCGCGCAGCCAGCCGGATGCGATGATTGAGAGCGATGAACTGGCGCTGGATCAGACGCTGGCGATGGTGCGTGAACAGAAAGTACTCAGCCGCGAAGGCGTCTGGGTTCCGGTGCAGGCCGACACCGTTTGTCTTCACGGTGATGGTGAGCACGCACTGACCTTTGCGCGCCGTCTGCGCGAAGCGTTTGGTGAGCAGGATATTCAGGTCAGCGCAGGCTGACTTCAGCAAAATCAGGGGAATACCTATGCGTAAAGTCTTAGTCACCGGTATCGAGCCGTTTGATGGTGAAAAAATTAATCCGTCCTGGGAAGTGGTGAAGCAGTTGGGTGATCTGGAGTTGTCCGGTGCGAAGATTGTGGTTCGCCAGTTGCCGTGCGTGTTTGGCAAAGCTATCGACGCGCTGAATGTCGCTATTGATGAAGTGCAGCCGGAAATGGTGATTTGCGTCGGGCAGGCGGGCGGTCGCAGTGATTTCAGCATCGAACGCGTGGCGATAAACATCAACGATGCGCGTATCCCTGATAACGAAAACAATCAGCCGGTGGATGAGACGATTGTCGCTGACGGCCCAGCCGCGTATTTCTCCACCTTGCCGATTAAAACCATTGTGAACGGGTTACGCGAATCCGGTATTCCGGCTTCTGTCTCGCAAACGGCGGGCACCTATGTGTGTAATCACATTATGTATGGCCTGCTGCATCGTCTTGCCCAGCCGTCGTGCAAAGTGGTGAAGGGCGGGTTTATCCATATTCCTTATCTGCCGGAGCAGGCCGCGCGTCATCCGGGCGCGCCGAGTATGTCGGTTCACACGGTGCTCAATGCGCTTGAGCTGACAATTGCCATCGCGCTGCATACCGAGCAGGATTTGCGAATTGCCGAGGGTGCGACTCACTGATGCCTGAAGGTCCTGAAATTCGCCGCGCTGCCGATTTGCTGGCAGCCGCGGTGGTGAACAAGCCGCTCACGGATGTCTGGTTTGCTTTCCCTAATCTGAAGCCTTACCAGTCCGCATTACGTGGTACCAAAATTACGGCGATCGAAACCCGCGGAAAAGCGTTGCTGACGCACTTTTCCAATGGCCTGACGCTCTACAGCCACAACCAGCTTTATGGCGTCTGGCGGATTATTCAGGCCGGTGAAACGCCGAAGGAAACCAAACGTTCGCTGCGGGTAAAACTCGAAACCACGGACGCGGCGATCTTGCTGTACAGCGCGTCTGAGATCGGGCTTTACGATACGGCGGAAATTGAAAATCATCGGTTCCTGCAACGTATCGGGCCGGACGTGCTGGATGAAACCCTGACCGTCGCGCAGGTTCGTGAGCGGTTACTTTCGCAGAAATTCCGCAACCGTCAGCTCGGCGGGATGTTGCTTGATCAGGCATTTCTGGCCGGATTGGGGAATTATCTGCGGGCGGAAATTCTGTGGCTGGCAAAATTGCTGCCCGACCATAAACCGAATGAACTGAATGACGCAGAACTGGATGCACTGGCCGATGCCTGTTTGGCTGTCGCGCGTTTGTCCTACGCCACGCGCGGGACAATGGATGAAAATGTGCATCACGGTGCGTTGTTTCGTTTTAAAGTTTTCGGGCGGACGGGGAAACCCTGCGAGCGTTGCGGCGATCCGATTGAAAAGGGCAGCGTGTCTTCACGGCCATTTTTCTGGTGCCCGGTTTGTCAGGTGTAATGAAAACGTTGAAATGAAAAAGGCTCCCGCGGGAGCCTTTAAAGTCTGAGCAAGTCAGAACTTATTTTTTCAGCTGAGAATGGAAATCGCGTTTGTCGTAGCCGGTGTAAAGCTGACGAGGACGGGCGATTTTGATGCCGTCCTGGTGCATTTCGCTCCAGTGAGCAATCCAGCCAACGGTACGCGCCATCGCGAAGATCACGGTAAACATGGACGACGGAATGCCCATGGCTTTCAGGATGATGCCTGAATAGAAATCGACGTTCGGATACAGTTTCTTCTCGATGAAGTACGGGTCGTTCAGTGCGATGTGCTCCAGCTCCATCGCCACTTCCAGCAGGTTGTCTTTCAGATCCAGCTCTTTCAGCACTTCATGACAGGTTTCACGCATCACTGTGGCGCGCGGGTCGTAGTTTTTGTAAACACGGTGACCGAAGCCCATCAGGCGGAAGGAATCATTTTTGTCTTTCGCACGCTTAACGAATTCCGGGATGTGATCCACGCTGCTGATTTCTTCCAGCATTTTCAGTGCGGCTTCGTTTGCGCCGCCGTGCGCAGGTCCCCACAGGGAAGCGATACCGGCTGCTATACAGGCGAACGGGTTAGCGCCAGAAGAACCGGCGGTACGGACGGTAGACGTCGAGGCGTTCTGTTCGTGATCGGCGTGCAGGATCAGAATACGGTCCATCGCACGTTCCAGAATCGGGTTCACTTTATATTCTTCACACGGCGTGGAGAACATCATGTGCAGGAAGTTACCGGCATAAGACAGGTCGTTGCGCGGATACACAAACGGCTGGCCGATAGAGTATTTGTAACACATCGCGGCAACGGTCGGCATCTTGGACAGCAGACGGTAAGCGGCGATTTCGCGATGACGTTCGTTTTCGACGTCAATGGAGTCGTGATAAAACGCCGCCAGTGCGCCGGTCACGCCACACAGTACGGCCATCGGGTGAGAGTCACGACGGAAACCGTGGAACAGGCGGGTGATCTGCTCATGAACCATAGTGTGACGGGTCACATTGGTTTTGAATTCTTCGAACTGCTCCGGGGTTGGCGCTTCGCCGTTCAGCAGCAGGTAGCTGACTTCCAGGAAGGTTGACTCTTGCGCAAGCTGGTCAATCGGGAAGCCGCGGTGTAACAGAATACCTTCGTCACCGTCGATATAGGTGATTTTGGATTCGCAGGATGCAGTAGAGGTGAAACCGGGGTCATAGGTAAAAAGACCTTTTGAACCGAGGGTTCGGATATCAATTTCATCCTGACCCAGCGAGCCGGTAAGCACGCTTAGTTCAATCGGGTCGTGACCTTGTAGGGTAAGTGTCGCTTTCTTATCAGCCATTTACAGTCTCCTTAGCGCCTTATTTTTAAAAATCAGTAACAACAGAAATGCCTGGAAGCGACGCCTTGAAAGGTCATTATTATTGTCAGCCTTAACTCTGCGATCGGATGGGGAGGGAACGTAGAGCTGAGTCGAATTGCAGTCTCAGACTGCTCTGTGACCAACAAGCGGCGTTTCATCGTTGTTAACGATTCGGTAAATCATTACTGTTCTGTCGCTCAGTACCTGTGAAGAGTATGAGGATTTACACAATCCCCACTTTTGCATAACTTGGGGCTACAGGGAAGACCCTGCATCACGATTGTGTGATCCACTGATTCTTCAGAGACTTTCACCATTTTGGTGCGGTTGGTGTCAGCCGGTATGTGCTCAGTATCACAGTCCTATAGGGATAGCTCATATGTAATGGAAATGTTGATCAAATGTCAAACTAGATAATTTATTTTGTGCCTTTTATGGAAAATGAGAGCTAACTCACTGTTTAAAAGAAATGTGAATAAAGCATTTGTAGGGCAATTGTAATAAGAATGTGATCAACCTATACTCCTACAAGGTCTCCGGGCAATCCGAAGTAGGAGCACCCAGCATCATCTTTTTTGTCTTGAATTTATGAAAATGGACTTAAAGGAAAAACACATTTCTGCGCCGTTTAAGCACATCGGATGTCGTTGTTTGAGCGCGGGAAATGAGAGCTTTTAGGAGCTCAGCTTTCTAACGTGATTGGTGTTGTGAGAATGCGGCCAACGCACCCACAGCGGCAGGAACGCAGGAAAGGATGCTGTCTGACATACTGCTCCGGGCCGGAGGAAGTAAAATAATAAGAGCTGTGTGGGCAAAACCGTGAAAAAACAAAGACCTGTCAATCTGGATCTGCAAACGATCCGGTTTCCCGTTACTGCGATAGCGTCCATCTTACACCGAGTCTCTGGCGTAATAACCTTCGTCGCCGTCGGTATCCTCCTCTGGCTGTTAGGTTTGTCTCTCTCTTCTCCTGAAGGGTTTGCACAGGCTGCTGCCATCATGAATAGCTTCTTCGTCAAATTCATCTTTTGGGGAATACTCACTGCGCTGGCCTATCACGTTTGCGGTGGCGTCCGCCACTTGCTGATGGATTTTGGCTATATCGAAGAGAGTTTGGCTGCCGGTACCCGTTCTGCCCAGGTGGCAATCGGTCTGACCGTCGTGCTGTCAATTCTGGCTGGAGTCCTCGTATGGTAAGCAACGTTTCTGCATTGGGACGCAATGGTGTGCACGACTGGCTGTTACTGCGTGCTTCCGCGATCATCCTCACCTTGTACATCCTTTATATTCTGGGCTTTGTGGTTCTGGCTCAGGAACTGACTTTTGATGTCTGGCATGGCTTCTTCTCTTCCTCCATCACGAAAGTATTCACACTGCTGGCATTGCTGTCGATTTTGATTCATGCGTGGATCGGCATGTGGCAGGTGTTAACGGACTATGTCAAACCGCTGGCCGTCCGACTGGTGCTGCAACTGGCCATCGTCGTCACGTTAGTGGTTTACCTACTTTACGGAACAATTGTTGTTTGGGGAGCGTAGTAAATGAATCTGCCAGTCAGAGAGTTTGATGCTGTCGTTATCGGTGCAGGTGGCGCCGGTATGCGTGCCGCGTTACAGATTTCACAACAGGGCCTGTCCTGCGCCCTGATTTCCAAAGTCTTCCCGACCCGCTCCCATACGGTGTCTGCTCAGGGCGGTATTACCGTTGCGCTGGGTAACACGCATGAGGATGACTGGGAATGGCATATGTACGACACCGTAAAAGGTTCCGACTACATCGGTGATCAGGACGCCATTGAATATATGTGTAAAACCGGGCCGGAAGCGATTCTGGAACTCGAACACATGGGATTGCCTTTCTCCCGTCTTGATGACGGCCGTATTTATCAGCGTCCGTTTGGCGGCCAGTCGAAGAACTTCGGCGGCGAGCAGGCGGCACGTACCGCGGCGGCAGCCGACCGTACCGGTCACGCCTTGCTGCACACGCTGTATCAGCAAAACCTGAAAAACCACACCACGATTTTCTCCGAATGGTATTCACTGGATTTAGTGAAAAACCAGGACGGCGCGATCGTCGGGTGTACCGCAATTTGTATCGAAACCGGTGAAGTTGTTTACTTCAAAGCCAAAGCGACCGTGCTGGCAACCGGCGGTGCAGGCCGTATTTATCAGTCCACCACCAATGCGCACATTAATACCGGCGACGGCGTGGGCATGGCATTGCGTGCCGGTGTGCCGGTGCAGGATATGGAAATGTGGCAGTTCCACCCGACCGGCATTGCCGGTGCCGGCGTTCTGGTAACAGAAGGCTGCCGTGGTGAAGGTGGTTATCTGCTCAATAAAGATGGCGAACGTTTCATGGAACGTTATGCGCCAAATGCCAAAGACCTGGCGGGTCGTGACGTGGTGGCGCGTTCCATCATGATCGAAATCCGTGAAGGCCGTGGCTGTGAAGGTCCGTGGGGCCCGCACGCCAAACTGAAACTCGATCATTTGGGTAAAGACGTTCTGGAATCCCGCCTGCCGGGTATTCTGGAATTGTCGCGTACCTTTGCGCACGTCGATCCGGTTAAAGAGCCGATCCCTGTTATCCCAACTTGCCACTATATGATGGGCGGCATTCCGACCAAAGTGACCGGTCAGGCGCTGCGAGTGAACGCACAGGGTCAGGATGAAGTGATCCCGGGCCTGTTCGCGGTCGGCGAAATTGCCTGCGTTTCCGTTCACGGTGCCAACCGTCTCGGCGGTAACTCACTGCTCGATCTGGTGGTCTTTGGCCGTGCAGCCGGTATGCACTTGCAGGAATCCATTCAGGAGCAGGGCGCAAGCCGCGATGCGTCTCAGGACGATATCGATGTGTCTCTGGAACGTCTGAACCGCTGGAACAACACCCGTTCGGGTGAAGATCCGGTGGCTATCCGTAAAGACCTGCAATCGTGCATGCAGAATAACTTCTCGGTCTTCCGCGAAGGGGATGCAATGGCGAAAGGTCTGGAAGAGCTGAAAGTAATCCGTGAGCGTCTGAAAAGCGCGCGTCTGGATGATACCTCCTCGGAATTCAACACCCAGCGCGTCGAGTGTCTGGAACTGGATAACCTGATGGAAACCGCGTTCTCGACCGCCGTCTCCGCAAACTACCGTACCGAAAGCCGTGGCGCACACAGCCGCTTCGACTTCCCGGAACGTGACGATGCGAACTGGCTGTGCCACACGCTGTATCAGCCGGAAACAGAAAGCATGACCCGCCGTGAGGTGAACATGCAGCCTAAGCTTCGCGCGGCCTTCCCGCCGAAAGCGCGTACTTACTAGGGCGAAGCGGAGACAGATTATGAAACTCGAATTTTCGATTTATCGCTACAACCCGGACGTTGATGACGTTCCGTACATGAAAGATTACGTGCTGGAAGCCAAAGACGGGCGCGACATGATGTTGCTCGACGCGCTGATTTTGTTGAAAGAACAGGATCCTACGCTGGCGTTCCGCCGCTCATGCCGTGAAGGCGTTTGTGGTTCAGACGGCGTGAACATGAACGGTAAAAACGGCCTGGCGTGTATCACGCCGGTCTCAACGTTACGTCAGGGCAGCAAGAAAATTGTTATCCGTCCGTTGCCAGGATTGCCGGTTGTGCGCGACCTTGTTGTGGACATGGGACAATTCTATAAGCAGTATGAGAAGATTAAGCCTTACCTGTTGAATGATGGGAAAAATCCTCCGGCGCGCGAACATTTACAGATGCCGGATGAGCGCGAAAAACTGGACGGATTGTACGAATGTATTCTCTGCGCCTGTTGCTCGACGTCCTGCCCGTCTTTCTGGTGGAACCCGGACAAATTTGTCGGTCCGGCAGGCCTTCTGGCCGCTTACCGTTTCCTTATCGACAGCCGCGATACCGAAACGCAACCGCGACTCGACGATCTGAACGATGCTTTCAGCGTATTCCGCTGCCACAGCATCATGAACTGTGTGAGTGTGTGTCCTAAAGGTTTGAACCCGACGAAAGCGATCGGGCACATCAAATCGATGCTGCTACAGCGGGGCGCCTGAGTTCATAAGGTGATGCCATCAGCGGGAACTCAGGTTCCCGCTGTTATTTACCCGCTTTTGGTTTCGCTTTCTTTAGTTACAAATGCCGTAACTGAGGCTTTGATAGCAAATAAGTAATTTTTTAATAACAAAGTAGCAACAAGTGCAACAAAGTTGCGCCTGACAGGAGTAAGATAGCCGGGTAAAAATCAGGGGGATGGAAAAAAGGGGAAAAAGAAGCAGGGCAACTTCAAAAATCAGTCACGCATCTGGCGGATTTCTGAAGGTTCCTTGAAGAGCCAAACGCTCAACCAACGAACTGTTTTAGTATGGAAAACCGTTTTACCGCGGTGTATCACGGTCAATATTATTAACCACGGCGAAAACTAAAGCTTCAAAGCTTAAGGGATCACGATGCAGAACGGCGCAATGAAGGCCTGGCTGGATTCCTCCTATCTGGCGGGTGCAAACCAGTCTTACATAGAGCAACTCTATGAAGACTACTTAACCGATCCTGGTTCCGTTGACGATAGCTGGCGTTCGATTTTTAAACAGCTACCAACAGTGGGTGTGAAACCAGAGCAACTCCATTCTCAAACTCGCGACTACTTCCGCCGCCTGGCGAAAGATGCGTCACGTTACAATTCCTCCATCAGCGATCCTGAAACGGATGCCAAGCAAGTTAAGGTGTTGCAGTTAATCAATGCCTTCCGCTTCCGTGGTCATCAGAACGCGAACCTTGATCCCCTCGGCCTGTGGAAACTGGACGATGTACCGGATCTGGATCCTGCGTTCCATCATCTGACTGAAGCTGATTTCCAGGAAACCTTCAACGTCGGTTCTTTTGCCATTGGCAAGGAAACCATGCAGCTCGGCGAGCTGTATAAAGCCCTGAAGCAAACCTATTGCGGTTCCATTGGTGTGGAATACATGCACATCACCAACACCGAAGAGAAACGCTGGATCCAACAGCGCGTCGAATCCGTGGCCGGTCGTGCGAAATTCACCAATGACGAGAAGAAAACGTTCCTGAAAGAACTGACCGCAGCAGAAGGTCTGGAGCGTTATCTGGGCGCGAAATTCCCGGGCGCAAAACGCTTCTCTCTTGAAGGTGGCGATGCGCTGGTTCCGATGCTGAAAGACATGATCCGTCATGCAGGCAAAAACGGAACGCGCGAAGTGGTGCTGGGTATGGCGCACCGTGGCCGTCTGAACGTGCTGATCAACGTACTGGGTAAAAAACCTCAGGACTTGTTCGACGAGTTCTCCGGCAAACATAAAGAACACCTGGGTACCGGTGACGTGAAATACCACATGGGCTATTCGTCTGATGTGGAAACCGAAGGCGGTATGGTTCACCTGGCGCTGGCGTTTAACCCGTCGCACCTGGAAATCGTGAGCCCGGTGGTTATCGGTTCTGTTCGTGCCCGTCGCGACCGTCTGGACGAAGCGCGCAGCAATATGGTTCTGCCAATCACCATTCACGGTGATGCGGCGATTACCGGTCAGGGCGTGGTTCAGGAAACCCTGAACATGTCGCTGGCACGCGGTTATGAAGTGGGCGGTACCGTGCGTATCGTCATTAATAACCAGGTGGGCTTCACCACCTCGAATCCAAAAGATGCGCGTTCCACCGATTACTGTACTGATATTGCGAAAATGGTGCAGGCACCGATTTTCCACGTCAATGCCGATGACCCTGAAGCGGTCGCTTTCGTGACCCGCCTGGCATTGGATTTCCGTAACACCTTTAAACGTGACGTCATGATTGATCTGGTTTGCTACCGTCGCCACGGCCATAACGAGGCCGACGAACCGAGCGCAACCCAGCCACTGATGTACAACAAGATCAAGAAACACCCGACGCCGCGTAAAATTTATGCTGACATTCTGACCGAGCAAAACGTGGCCAGTCTCGAAGATGCCACGGAAATGGTCAATTTGTATCGTGATGCGCTGGATGCGGGCGAGTGCGTGGTGGAAGAGTGGCGTCAGAACGACATGCACACTTTTACCTGGTCACCGTATCTGAACCACGAGTGGGATGAAGCTTACCCGAACAAGGTTGAGCTGAAACGCCTGCAGGAACTGGCGCGTCGCGTCAGCCATGTGCCGGATGCTATCGAAATGCAGTCACGCGTTGCCAAGATTTACGGCGACCGTAACGAGATGGCCGAAGGTAATAAGAAATTCGACTGGGGCGGCGCGGAAAATCTGGCGTACGCTACGCTGGTTGACGAAGGCATTCCGATCCGTCTGTCGGGTGAGGACATGGGGCGCGGCACTTTCTTCCACCGTCACGCCGTGATCCACAACCAGAAAAACGGTTCCGTGTATGTGCCGCTGTCGAATATTCATAACAGCCAGGGCATGTTCAACGTCTGGGATTCCGTGCTTTCCGAAGAAGCGGTGCTGGCGTTTGAATACGGTTATGCCACGGCTGAGCCGCGTACGCTGACTATCTGGGAAGCGCAGTT
Source organism: Rahnella sp. PD12R (assembly GCF_019200965.1). NCBI lineage: Bacteria > Pseudomonadati > Pseudomonadota > Gammaproteobacteria > Enterobacterales > Yersiniaceae > Rahnella > Rahnella sp. PD12R. The sequence continues at coordinate 261,513 of NZ_JAHTMS010000001.1, forward strand.
CGGCGATTTCGCCAACGGTGCGCAGGTGGTTATCGACCAGTTCATCAGCTCCGGCGAACAGAAATGGGGCCGCATGTGTGGTCTGGTGATGTTGCTGCCGCACGGTTACGAAGGGCAGGGGCCGGAGCACTCCTCCGCGCGTCTGGAACGCTATCTGCAACTTTGCGCTGAGCAAAACATGCAGGTTTGTATCCCGTCGACCCCGGCGCAGGTTTACCACATGATCCGTCGTCAGGCGTTGCGCGGTATGCGCCGTCCGCTGATCGTCATGTCACCGAAGTCTCTGTTGCGTCATCCTCTGGCGGTTTCTACGCTCGATGAACTGGCCAACGGCAGCTTCCTGCCAGCGATTGGTGAAGTAGACGAACTGGATCCAAAACAGGTTAAGCGCGTGGTGATGTGCTCAGGCAAGGTGTATTACGACCTGCTGGAACAACGTCGCAAAAACGAGCAAACCGACGTGGCTATCGTTCGTATCGAACAGCTGTATCCGTTCCCGCACAAAGCGATTCAGGAAGTGCTTGAGAAATTCTCACACGTTCATGATTTCGTCTGGTGTCAGGAAGAGCCGCTGAACCAGGGCGCGTGGTATTGCAGCCAGCACAACTTCCGTGAAGTGATTCCTTTCGGGGCTTCTTTACGTTACGCAGGACGTCCGGCCTCTGCTTCTCCGGCAGTGGGTTACATGTCCGTTCACCAGAAGCAACAGCAAGATCTGGTTAACGATGCGCTGAACGTTAAATAACGCGTTGGCGTGAGTTAACACTATGGAACATAAGAAGGATTTATAATGAGTAGCGTAGATATTCTGGTCCCTGACCTTCCTGAATCCGTGGCAGATGCGACGGTTGCAACCTGGCATAAAAAACCGGGCGACAGCGTTGAGCGTGACGATGTACTGGTAGAAATTGAAACCGATAAAGTGGTTCTGGAAGTGCCGGCAAGTGAAGCCGGTATTCTGGACAGCATTATCGAAGATGAAGGCGCAACGGTCATTTCCCGTCAGATTCTGGCGCGCATTCGTCCGGGTAACAGCTCCGGCAAGCCAAGCACTGAGAAAAGCTCCGATAAAGAAGCGACTCCTGCTGCACGCCATACCGCCGCTCTGGAAGAAGAAAGCAACGACGCACTCAGCCCGGCAATCCGCCGTCTGATTGCCGAGCATTCTCTGGATGCCAACGCGATCAAAGGCAGCGGTGTCGGTGGTCGTCTGACCCGTGAAGATGTCGAGCAACACCTGGCGAAAGCCAAAGACGCGAAACCTGCGGCTGCACCAGCAGCGGCTCCTGCCGCGACCAGTGCTGCACCGGCTCTGGGTTCACGCAGCGAAAAACGCGTGCCGATGACCCGTCTGCGTAAGCGTGTTGCTGAGCGTCTGCTTGAAGCGAAAAACAGCACCGCAATGCTGACAACCTTCAACGAAATCAACATGAAGCCAATCATGGATCTGCGTAAGCAGTACGGTGATGGTTTCGAAAAACGTCACGGTGTACGCCTGGGCTTCATGTCTTTCTATCTGAAAGCCGTGGTTGAAGCGCTGAAACGTTACCCGGAAGTGAACGCCTCTATTGATGGCGAAGATGTGGTTTACCACAACTACTTCGACGTGAGCATCGCCGTTTCTACGCCTCGCGGCCTGGTAACGCCGGTTCTGCGCGATGTGGATACGCTGGGTATGGCTGACATCGAAAAGCAAATCAAAGAGCTGGCGATCAAAGGCCGTGACGGCAAACTGAAAGTGGAAGAGCTGACCGGCGGTAACTTTACCGTGACCAACGGCGGCGTCTTCGGCTCACTGATGTCGACCCCGATTATCAACCCACCGCAGAGTGCGATTCTGGGCATGCATGCCATTAAAGATCGTCCGATGGCGGTGAACGGTCAGGTTGTGATCTTGCCAATGATGTATCTGGCACTGTCCTACGATCACCGTCTGGTTGATGGCCGCGAATCTGTCGGCTTCCTGGTGACCATTAAAGAAATGCTGGAAGATCCGGCTCGTCTGCTGCTGGACGTTTAGTCCCCGGCGGAACGAAAGAAATAGAGATCGTAAAAATCTGTGGCACAGCCCGCTGTGCCCTGATAAGCCTTCCTACTAAAGAATGGATAGAACATCATGAATTTACACGAGTATCAGGCGAAACAGCTGTTCCTGCGCTACGGCCTGCCAGCACCAACGGGCTTCGCCTGTTCCACGCCGCGTGAAGCGGAAGAGGCTGCATCGAAAATCGGTGCCGGTCCGTGGGTGGTAAAATGTCAGGTTCATGCCGGTGGCCGCGGTAAAGCGGGCGGCGTGAAAGTCGTGAAAAGCAAAGAAGAAATTCGTGCTTTCGCTGAACACTGGCTGGGTAAACGTCTGGTGACTTACCAGACAGACGCACTGGGTCAGCCGGTTAACCAGATCCTGGTTGAATCCGCGACAGACATCGACAAAGAATTGTACCTCGGCGCTGTGGTAGACCGCAGCTCACGCCGCGTGGTGTTCATGGCGTCTACTGAAGGCGGCGTGGAAATCGAGAAAGTGGCGGAAGAAACGCCACACCTGATCCACAAAGTTGCACTGGATCCGCTGGCAGGTCCGCAGCCTTATCAGGGCCGTGAACTGGCATTCAAACTGGGTCTGACCGGTAAGCAGGTTCAGCAGTTCACCAAGATCTTCATGGGTCTGGCCAACATCTTCCTTGAGCGCGATCTGGCGCTGATCGAAATTAACCCGCTGGTGGTGACCACCGCTGGCGACCTGATCTGCCTCGACGGCAAACTGGGCGCAGACGGCAACGCATTGTTCCGTCAGCCAGAATTGCGTGAAATGCGCGATTACAGCCAGGAAGATGCCCGCGAATCTCAGGCCGCGCAGTGGGAACTGAACTACGTTGCGCTCGACGGCAACATCGGTTGCATGGTGAACGGTGCCGGTCTGGCAATGGGTACCATGGACATCGTGAAACTGCACGGTGGTGAACCGGCTAACTTCCTGGATGTTGGCGGCGGTGCGACCAAAGAACGCGTAACAGAAGCCTTCAAAATCATCCTGTCCGATGAAAAAGTGAAAGCCGTCTTCGTAAACATCTTCGGCGGTATCGTACGTTGCGACCTGATCGCCGACGGTATCATCGGTGCGGTGGAAGAAGTGGGCGTCAGCGTACCGGTTGTGGTGCGTCTTGAAGGTAACAATGCCGAGCTGGGTGCCAAAAAACTGGCAGACAGCGGTTTGAACATCATTGCAGCGACCAGCCTGACGAATGCGGCTCAACAAGTTGTCGCGGCAGTGGAGGGGAAATAATGTCGATTTTAATCAACAAGAACACCAAAGTTATCTGCCAGGGTTTCACCGGTAGCCAGGGGACTTTCCACTCCGAACAAGCTATCGCTTACGGCACAAAAATGGTTGGCGGCGTAACGCCAGGCAAAGGCGGCACCGAACATCTGGGTCTGCCAGTGTTCAACACCGTTCGCGAAGCGGTTGAGACCACCGGCGCGACGGCGTCTGTCATTTATGTTCCCGCACCATTCTGCAAAGATTCCATTCTGGAAGCGCTGGATGCAGGCATCAAGCTGATCATTTGTATCACTGAAGGTATCCCGACGCTGGATATGCTGGTGGTTAAAGTGAAACTGGATCAGAGCGATGCGGTCATGATCGGGCCAAACTGCCCGGGCGTGATCACCCCGGGCGAATGTAAAATCGGCATCATGCCGGGCCACATTCACCTGCCGGGCAAAGTGGGTATCGTTTCCCGCTCGGGTACGCTGACGTATGAAGCGGTTAAACAGACTACAGATTACGGCTACGGCCAGTCTACCTGTGTCGGTATCGGCGGCGACCCGATCCCGGGCTCTAACTTCATCGATATCCTGAAGCTGTTCCAGGAAGACCCGCAGACCGAAGTGATCGTGATGATCGGTGAGATCGGCGGTAACGCGGAAGAAGAAGCGGCGGCTTATATTCAGGCACACGTGACCAAACCGGTTGTGGGCTACATCGCCGGTGTGACTGCGCCAAAAGGCAAACGTATGGGCCACGCAGGCGCCATCATTGCCGGTGGTAAAGGTACGGCTGACGAGAAGTTTGCTGCACTGGAAGCTGCAGGCGTGAAGACTGTTCGCAGCCTGGCCGATATTGGCGAAGCCGTGAAATCTGTTCTGCCACAGTAAGTATTGCCCGTCGCGCCGGGCCCTGTTCCGGTGCGAACTGAGTCATTTCATATGACTCTACGATTCGACATGTTGGCCACCCTCGGGTGGCCTTTTTTATTTTTAAGCTAAATATTTAACAATCGCCGATATGAGCTATATTTATTAACAGAGCACGATAGGTTCATTGGAAATAAAAAGTTAATAAATGGGTTTTAAAAGGTAGCGATTTAGATATTTAGCACAACCATAAAAACACAACAAATTAACAATAAATACACCATTAAAGATCAGTGAAACCAACGGTTAACATCCTGAAATGTTTTTTCAGAAATTGATGTAGATATTATAGAAATAAACAATGAGATAGGCTTAAATTGCGTCAGATCAATTCCGGCGATCTGCACTGTTTTGTCGTTAAATTGACCTGTACGCGGAAATCCGCTTTGGGTCACTAAAAAACCTATTTAATGTGTGGGATTACTGGCGTAACATAATGGTCCTGTAACATCAGTTTTTTGTATGTTTACTTTTCCCCGAGATTTTCCCGTTCATCAGCCTCTTAGAGGCTCGCTGGTCGTGTCTTTTCCGGGTATCAGAATGCCTTGAACGGCTTCACTCAGCTGAACTCTGCATTTCTGTTCTACACACATTTGAATACTGGTAGTCATGAGGCGTTCCGGCAACCGGTTCGTCAAAGATCGCAATTTGGGGTCTTCCTCCGAGGAGCAAGGGGTCAAGATGTTTGATATCGTTGAACTGTCGCGTTTACAGTTTGCTTTAACAGCCATGTACCATTTCCTATTTGTCCCATTAACGCTGGGTATGGCGTTTATACTGGCAATTATGGAAACGGTGTATGTGCTTTCCGGCAAACAAATCTATAAAGATATGACCAAATTCTGGGGCAAACTTTTTGCAATTAACTTTGCAATTGGCGTTGCTACCGGTTTAACCATGGAATTCCAGTTCGGGACTAACTGGTCATATTTCTCACATTACGTCGGTGATATCTTCGGTGCGCCTCTGGCGATTGAAGGTTTGATGGCGTTCTTCCTGGAATCAACATTAGTCGGCCTCTTCTTCTTCGGTTGGGATCGCCTGTCTAAAGTTCAGCACATGGCGGTGACCTGGTTTGTTGCCCTCGGCTCAAACCTGTCTGCTTTGTGGATCCTGGTGGCGAATGGCTGGATGCAAAACCCGATTGCATCAACCTTCAACTACGAAACCATGCGCATGGAAATGGTCAGCTTCTCCGAGCTGGTTCTCAACCCGGTTGCGCAGGTTAAATTCGTACACACCGTTGCATCCGGTTATGTGACAGGTGCGATGTTCGTTCTGGCTATCAGCTCTTACTACCTGCTGAAAGGTCGCGATGTGGGCTTTGCAAAACGCTCTTTTGCAATCGCGGCAAGCTTCGGTCTGGCGGCTGTACTGTCTGTTATCGTACTGGGTGATGAATCCGGTTACGAAATGGGTGACGTACAGAAAACCAAACTGGCGGCAATCGAAGCCGAGTGGGATACCCAACCTGCACCGGCCAGCTTCACGCTGTTCGGCCTGCCAAATCAGGACAAAATGGAAAATGAATACGCCATTCAGATCCCTTATCTGCTCGGCCTGATTGCAACGCGTTCTGTGGATACGCCGGTCACCGGTCTGAGAGACCTGATGGCGCAACACGAAGTGCGTATCCGTAACGGGATGAAAGCGTACAACCTGCTGGAAGAGTTACGCGCAGGGAATACCGATCCAACCGTTCGCAGTGACTTTGAAAAAACCAAGCAAGACTTGGGCTACGGTATGTTGCTGAAACGCTATACCGACAAAGTGACTGATGCGACTGACGCACAAATCCAGAAAGCGACGAAAGATTCTATTCCGCGCGTTCTGCCTCTGTACTTCGCATTCCGTATCATGGTTGCCTGCGGCATCCTGATGCTGGTTCTGATTGGTCTGTCATTCTTCGCAGTGGTTCGCGGTAAAATTGGCGAAAAACGCTGGCTGCATCGCGCCGTGTTGTTTGGCCTGCCATTGCCATGGATTGCGGTTGAGTCTGGCTGGTTCGTTGCGGAATACGGCCGTCAGCCGTGGGCGATTGGTGAGGTCTTACCAACGGCCATTGCGCACTCCTCATTGACGGTCGGTGATGTGCTGTCATCAATGATCCTGATCTGCGGCTTGTACACCCTGTTCCTGGTCGCTGAGATGTTCCTGATGTTCAAATATGTACGCCTGGGGCCAAGCAGCCTGAAAACAGGGCGCTATCATTTTGAAAAACCTTCAGCCCCGCTTGAGCAAGCTCAGTAATTAGGGAGTCCGACTATGTTCGATTATGAAAGTTTACGGTTCATCTGGTGGGCGCTGATTGGCGTGCTGTTTATCGGCTTCGCGGTCACCGATGGATTTGATATGGGTGTGGGGATTCTGGTGCGGATCATCGGTAAAACCGATACCGACCGCCGGATCATGATCAATGCGATCGCCCCGCACTGGGACGGCAACCAGGTCTGGCTGATCACTGCCGGTGGTGCGTTATTTGCTGCGTGGCCGATGGTTTATGCAGCAGCGTTCTCGGGTTTTTATGCGGCGATGGTTCTGGTGCTGTGTGCATTGTTCTTCCGTCCGCTGGGCTTTGATTACCGTTCAAAACTCGATAACGCGCGCTGGCGTGGAATGTGGGACTGGGGCATCTTCATTGGTAGCTTCGTGCCATCGCTGGTCTTTGGTGTGGCCTTCGGTAACCTGTTACAGGGCGTGCCGTTCCACATTGATACCGACCTGCGCCTGTTCTATACCGGTAACCTTATTCAGCTGCTGAATCCGTTTGGTATTCTGGCCGGTCTGGTCAGCCTGACCATGCTGATTACGCAGGGCGCAACGTATCTGCAAATGCGTACTGTCGGCGAACTGCATCTGCGGACCCGTAATGCGTCGCAGATTTCTGCACTGATCATGATGGTCTGCTTCCTGCTGGCGGGTATCTGGCTGGTTAAAGGGATTGATGGCTTCACCGTGACTTCTGTACTGGATCACGCGGGCCCGTCAAATCCGCTGCACAAAACGGTTTCTCATGAAGCGGGCGCATGGCTGGCTAACTTCAACAAGATCCCCGCTTTGTGGGCTATCCCTGCACTGGGTGTGATTCTGCCGCTGCTGACAATCCTGTTCTCCCGTTTGAATAAAGCGGCACTGGCTTTCGTCAGTAACTCACTGACTATCGCCTGTGTGATCCTGACGGCCGGTATCACTATGTTCCCGTTCGTCATGCCGTCAATCACTGATCCTAACGTCAGCCTGACCATGTGGGATGCAACGTCTACCTTACTGACGTTGAGAGTGATGACCGTTGTGGCGTGTATCTTTGTGCCAATCATCCTGATTTACACCTCATGGGCGTATTACAAGATGTTCGGTCGCCTCGATAAAGCGTACATCGAGAACAACAAGCATTCGCTGTATTAAGGAGAAAACCATGTGGTATTTTGCCTGGATCCTCGGCACCTTGCTGGCTTGCTCGTTTGGTATCATGACCGCGCTGGCACTTGAGCACAGCGAAGCCAACAAAGCTGCAAAAGAAGAGAAGTAACGATGAGTGTGATCGCGGATAAAGTTTACGCCATCACAGACAAGGGCCCCTTGCGGGCCCTTTCCCTTGTGATGTCGCTGCTGCTTGCCGGTTGTGTTTTCTGGAAACCGGGCATGTTTGCCTCGTCGACCAGCCAGCTGGAAGTGTGGCACGGGCTCATTCTGATATGGGCTGTTTGTAGCGGTGTTATTCACGGTCTGGGTTTTCGTCCGAAAAATTCGGTGTGGAAATCATTTTTTTCACCGTTACTGGCGATGATCGCACTGGCTGCGGGTCTGTTTTACTTCTTCAGCTGACTTTTATCGTCTTAAAAATACACAGATTTACAGTAATCTTCCTATGGGCCGCTCCGGCCCATAATTATTTTCGTTCCGGCATTGCAACCCATTCCCAACCCCAATTCTCTTGCGTATAGTAGTGCCGTCAAATTGCATTACGGGATGTAGAGTGAGTAATTCGTTGTTCCGATGGCCGGTTCGTGTCTATTACGAAGACACAGACGCGGGAGGTGTGGTCTACCATGCCCGATACGTCGCCTTTTTTGAAAGGGCTCGCACAGAGATGTTGCGCCAACGCAATTTTCACCAGCAGCAGTTACTGGGTGAACACGTCGCTTTTGCTGTCCGCCGCATGACGGTCGAATACTTTGCACCAGCTCGCTTAGATGACTTGCTGGATGTTCAGAGTGAGATTACGTCCATTCGCGGAGCTTCTCTTACTTTTGCACAACGAATTCTTGATTCGCATGGAAACCTTCTGAGTTCTGCAGAAGTGTTGATTGCATGCATTGATCCACACCAAATGAAGCCCCGAGCGCTTCCTAAGTCTATTGTCGCGGAGTTTAAGCAGTGACTGACATGAACATTCTTGATTTATTTTTGAAGGCCAGCATCCTGGTCAAGCTGATTATGCTTGTCCTGGTGTGCTTTTCTATCGCGTCCTGGGCGATCATCATTCAACGCACGAAAGTGCTGAATGCCGCCACCCGCGAGGCAGAAGCGTTCGAAGATAAATTCTGGTCCGGTATTGAGCTTTCCCGTCTGTATCAGGAAAGCCAGGGCCGTCGCGAAACCCTGAGCGGGGCAGAGCAAATCTTCCATTCTGGTTTTAAAGAATTCGCCCGTTTACACCGTGCCAACAGCCACGCGCCAGAGGCGGTGATTGAAGGGTCTTCACGTGCAATGCGCATTTCCTTCAACCGTGAACTCGAATCTCTTGAAACACACATTCCTTTCCTTGGCACCGTCGGTTCCATCAGCCCGTATATCGGTTTATTCGGTACGGTCTGGGGGATCATGCACGCCTTTATCGGTTTAGGTTCCGTGAAACAAGCGACCCTGCAAATGGTTGCTCCAGGTATCGCAGAAGCACTGATTGCTACGGCGATTGGTCTGTTTGCCGCTATCCCGGCGGTTATGGCGTACAACCGCCTTAACCAGCGCGTGAACAAGCTTGAGCAAAACTACGATAACTTCATGGAAGAATTCACGGCTATCCTGCACCGTCAGGCTTTCTCTCGCGAAACCAGCAGTAACTAAAGGGGGAGAGTATGGCTCGTTCACGAGGTCGTCGTAACCGGCGCGAAGGTAAGTCGGAGATCAACATCGTTCCGCTGCTGGACGTACTGCTGGTTCTGTTACTGATTTTTATGGCGACAGCACCGATCATTACCCAGAGTGTGGAAGTTGACTTACCTGATGCGACGGATTCTAAAACGGTGTCCAGCGATGATAACCCGCCTGTGATTGTTGAAGTTTCAGGCGTTGGTCAATACACCATTGTGGTGGATCATCAGCGCATGGAACAACTGCCTGAACAACAGGTTATCGCAGAAGCGACCAGCCGTATTCAGGCCAATCCGAAGACGGTATTCCTGATCGGTGGCGCAAAAGATGTGCCTTATGATGAAATCATCAAGGCGCTGAATATGCTGCATCAGGCTGGCGTGAAGTCAGTCGGATTGATGACACAACCTATCTGAGGATAGGTAATTTGTAACACTTATTTGAAACCCGGCATTCCCTGGCTTGCTAAAAGATTAAGGCAGGCGCTACAGGATCCCGGGTTTTTAGTAATCCTGTCTTGGGAAATCTATTTTGGTAAAGGCAACTGCAACTGAACAAAACGATAAGCTCAAACGCGCCGTTATTGTTTCGGTCGTTCTGCATATCATCATTATAGCCCTGTTGATTTGGGGATCGCTGGACGAAGATACCAGCATGAGCGGTGGCGGCGGCGGTAGCGATATCTCAGCCGTAATGGTTGATCCAAGTGCTGTGGTCGATCAGTACAACCGTCAGCAACAGCAACAGGCTGATTCCCAACGTGCTGCCGCAGCGCGTCAGAAAAAATCAGAGCAACAGGCTGAAGAGCTTCAGCAGAAACAGGCCGCAGAACAGCAACGTCTGAAAGAGCTTGAAAAAGAGCGTCTTCAGGCACAGGAAGATGCGAAGCAGCAGGCGCAGGAACAGGCTCAGCAGCAGAAACAGGCCGCTGAACAACAGAAACAAGCGCAGCAGGCTGCTGAGCAGGCGAAAGAACAACAGAAGCAGGCCGAAGCTGCTGCCGCACAGGCGAAAGCTGAAGCGGCAAAAGAAGCGGCTCAGGCTAAGGCCGATGCGGCGAAAGAAGCTGCAAAAGCGCAGGCTGATGCACAGAAAAAAGCCGCAGCCGAAGCGAAGAAACAGGCTGAAGCTGAAGCCGCCGCCGCAGCTGCGGCCGCGAAAAAACAGGCGGAGGCTGACGCGAAGAAAGAAGCGGCTGCTGAGGCGAAGAAACAAGCTGCCGCAGAGGCTAAAGCTCAGGCTGCCGCCGATGCGAAAGCGCAAGCTGACGCAGACGCCAAAGCAGCAGCGGATGCGAAAGCCGCCGCAGCCGCTGAGAAGAAAGCTGAAGCGGCTGCAGCTGCCAAGAAAGCCGCAGCCGATAAGAAAGCGGCCGCTGCCGCTGCCGCAAAAGAATCTGCTGACGCAAATAACTTATTTGACGGGCTGGCCGATTCTAAAAATGCGCCGAAAGGTTCAACGGGCGGTGGGGCTTCTGCTCCGGCAGGTAAAGGAACACAGAAAAAGGCGGGTGCATCCGGTGCCGATATTGCTAACTATGGCAGCCAGATAAAGGCGGCTATCGAGAGCAGATTCTATGACGCGTCATCGTATGCGGGTAAAACCTGTTCATTGCGCGTTAAAATGAACCCGGATGGCTCGCTTATCAGCGTGTCAGCGGAAGGTGGGGATCCAGCACTTTGTCAGGCAGCGCTTGCCGCGGCCCGACAGGCGAAGTTCCCGAAACCGCCTTCTGAAGCAGTCTATGAAGTCTTTAAAAATGCTCCGATAGATTTTAAACCGTAGAAAGACGAAAATAATTTCTTTTCAGAATTTTACGATAGATTGCAGGGTGTAATTCTAGTTTTGTATGCGTTGGTTTGTTAAAATTCTGCTAAATTATCGCGGGCAGATACGTCCAGATAAGGGAGATACAATGAAGCAGGCATTTCGAGTAGCGTTCGGCCTTTTGATGATGTGGGCATCTGTAGCACATGCAGAAGTTCGCATTGAAATTACTCAGGGCGTAGATACCGCTCGTCCGATTGGCGTTGTGCCATTCAAATGGGCGGGTCCGGGTACTCCACCTGAAGATGTTGGCGGCATTGTTGCTGCTGACTTACGCAACAGCGGTAAATTTAACCCTATTGATGCATCGCGCATGCCACAACAGCCAACCTCAGCGGCAGAAGTTACCCCTGCCGCCTGGACTGCTTTGGGCATCGATGCCGTTGTTATCGGTCAGGTTCAACCTGCAGCCGATGGCAGCTATGTTGTTTCTTACCAGTTGGTTGACACCTCGGGTGCTCCGGGCACCGTACTGGCACAAAACCAGTATAAAGTGACTAAACAGTGGTTGCGTTATTCTGCCCATACCGCCAGTGATGAAGTTTTCGAAAAACTGACCGGTGTTAAAGGCGCATTCCGCACCCGTATCGCTTACATCGTGCAGACTAACGGTGGCAAATTCCCGTACGAACTGCGTGTAGCGGATTACGATGGTTATAATCAGTTCGTTGTTCACCGTTCACCAGAGCCTCTGATGTCTCCGGCCTGGTCTCCGGACGGTAGCAAACTGGCTTACGTGACTTTCGAAAGCGGTCGTTCAGCGTTGGTTGTGCAAACACTGGCGAACAGTGCTATCAAACAGATTGCCTCTTTCCCACGCCACAACGGTGCTCCGGCATTCTCTCCGGACGGGTCTAAACTGGCATTCGCGTTGTCCAAAGACGGCAGCCTTAACCTGTATGTGATGAACCTGGGTTCAGGTCAGATCTCTCAGGTCACTAATGGCCGTAGCAACAATACCGAACCAACCTGGTTCCCGGACAGCCAGAACCTGGCGTTCACGTCGGATCAGGGCGGTCGTCCTCAGGTATATAAAGTTAATATTAATGGCGGTGCGCCTCAGCGTCTGACATGGGAAGGCTCACAGAATCAGGACTCTGACGTAAGTGCAGATGGTAAATTCCTGGTCATGGTGAGCAGCGCCAGCGGTACACAGCACATCGCTAAACAAGATCTGGCAACGGGAGCCGTTCAAACATTGACGGACACGTTCCTGGATGAAACGCCTAGCCTCGCACCAAACGGCACTATGGTTATCTACAGCTCCTCTCAAGGACTGGGTTCTGTATTGCAACTGGTATCGACTGATGGGCGCTTCAAAGCGCGTCTTCCGGCAACTGATGGACAGGTCAAATTCCCTGCCTGGTCGCCGTATCTGTAATGCATAGAAAACTATGTATGGCAAAAAATTATAAAAGGATCGAATAGATGCAACTGAATAAAGTGCTGAAAGGGCTGATGCTGGCATTGCCTGTTCTGGCAGTCGCTGCGTGTAGTTCTCACAAAAACGCGGACAACGACCAATCAGGTATGGGTCTGAACTCTGGCACTGGCGCAGAAAGCGGCAACATGTCTTCTGAAGAGCAAGCTCGTCTGCAGATGCAAGAACTGCAGAAAAACAACATCGTTTACTTTGGCCTGGACAAATACGATGTTTCTTCAGAATTCGCTCAGATGTTAGACGCGCACGCAGCATTCCTGCGTAGCAACCCGTCTTACAAAGTGACTGTTGAAGGTCATGCTGACGAACGTGGTACTCCAGAGTACAACATCGCCCTGGGCGAACGTCGTGCTACTGCTGTTAAAATGTACCTGCAAGGTAAAGGCGTTTCTGCCGACCAGATCTCTATCGTTTCTTACGGTAAAGAAAAACCAGCTGTACTGGGTCATGACGAAGCGGCTTACGCTAAAAACCGTCGTGCCGTACTGGTTTACTAAGAGAATAGTATGAGCAGTAACTTCAGAACTCACCTGTTGAGTCTGTCGTTACTGGTTGGCGTAGCGGTCCCATGGGCCGCTACTGCCCAAGCGCCAATCAGTGATGTCGGCTCAGGCTCGATAGAAGATCGGGTCACCTCTCTGGAGCGTATTTCTAACGCTCACAGCCAGCTATTAACTCAACTCCAGCAACAACTTTCTGATTCCCAACGTGATATGGATACTCTTCGTGGTCAAATCCAGGAGAACCAGTATCAGTTGAGTCAGCTTGCTGATCGTCAGAAGCAGATTTTTAACCAGATGGACAGCCTGAGTCAGGGTGCCGCCGGAGCCGCCAGTACGGGCGCTGCAGCAGCCACTGGCGACGCATCTGGTAATGCTGCGGCCGCAACGTCTGACGCAGGTGCTGCACAAGCCCCTGCAAGCACAGGCGATGTGAACAGCGACTACAACGCCGCTGTTTCTCTGGCGCTGGAAAAGAAACAATATGATGAGGCGATCGCTGCCTTTCAGAGTTTCGTTAAAAAATACCCGGATTCTACATACCAGCCTAATGCCAACTATTGGTTAGGCCAGCTGTATTACAACAAGGGTAAAAAAGACGACGCTGCTTATTATTTTGCGGTTGTGGTCAAAAACTATCCGAAGTCCCCAAAAAGTTCTGACGCGATGTTCAAGGTTGGGGTGATCATGCAGGAGAAAGGGCAGGCCGATAAAGCAAAAGCCGTCTACGCGCAGGTCATAAAACAGTACCCAAACACAGACGCGGCAAAACAAGCTCAAAAACGTTTATCTGCGAAGTAGTTCCCAATTCAGGACCGGAAAATGTACATATCGTGCATTTTCTGGGCTTGAGTGTGTGAAAGTCCAGCAGTTAAGCATCTTTGTGAAAATTAAAGTTGCACTGAAAAGTTAAATAAGTAATATATGCCGCCGTTGCCCAGACAACTCCAAACGGCTAACGCTGTTAGAGATTTAGGCAATTTGCAGTAGGTTTAGATGGGCCGTTAGCTCAGTTGGTAGAGCAGTTGACTTTTAATCAATTGGTCGCTGGTTCGAATCCAGCACGGCCCACCACTTTTAAAGTGGATTATGTAGTGAAGCAGTGATGGATGAGAACTCTGGTTCGAGCCGAGCGAAGCGAGACGACAACGCGTAGCGTTGCCCGCAGGGTGAGGTCGAAGACCGAATCAATCCAGCACGCCCCACCAAATCTAAACAAACAGCAAGTGGCTTGCACACCAACTGCAAGACACGAAGGCAGTCAGAAGTATTCAGGAAGGGCCGTTAGCTCAGTTGGTAGAGCAGTTGACTTTTAATCAATTGGTCGCTGGTTCGAATCCAGCACGGCCCACCACTCTTTAAGTGTAAGGTCCTGAATCAGTTTCTGTAAGCCGTGAAGTCAGTAGTACAAAGCATTTAGATGGGCCGTTAGCTCAGTTGGTAGAGCAGTTGACTTTTAATCAATTGGTCGCTGGTTCGAATCCAGCACGGCCCACCATCTAAATCTTAAAATTCAGAAAAAAGCGCCTTTAGGCGCTTTTTTCGCATTCAGACCCCTGTATTTCTCACATTATCTTAATCTGCCTTTATCCACATAATCCCGATACACCTCTCTTTTAAGTCCAGTAAACATTTAAAGCCTTAAGAACAAAATTTGGACGACTTACCTCGTTTTTTACGGTATTTTGTTTAGCATACAAAACCAGTGGGTTTAATCTGTTAAACCGGCTGTGGCTTACGGCCTTCAGGCGCATTGCCTGACAGAATGAGATGAAGAGTATGAGCGAAACATTGGATCTGAATGCGACGGTGTATCCTTTCCCGCCTAAACCCGCAGTTCTGAATGCAGACGAAAAGACCTTCTATAAAGAGAAGATTAAGAAACTGCTGAAAGAGCGCGACGCCGTTATGGTCGCGCATTATTACACTGATCCTGAAATCCAGGCGCTGGCAGAAGAAACCGGCGGCATCGTCGCGGATTCACTGGAGATGGCCCGTTTCGGCAGCCAGCATCCGGCGTCAACGCTGCTGGTGGCGGGTGTCCGGTTTATGGGGGAAACGGCCAAAATCCTCAGCCCTGAAAAAACGGTTCTGATGCCGACACTCAACGCGGAGTGCTCACTGGACTTAGGTTGCCCGGAACAGGAATTCTCGGATTTCTGCGACAGCCACCCCGATCGCACCGTTGTGGTCTACGCTAATACCTCGGCGGCAGTTAAGGCGCGCGCGGACTGGGTCGTCACTTCAAGCATTGCGGTTGAACTGATTGAATACCTGGATAGTTTGGGTGAAAAAATCATCTGGGCTCCGGATCGTCATCTCGGAAATTACGTCCGTAAGCAGACGGGGGCGGATGTACTCTGCTGGCAGGGCGCCTGTATCGTCCATGACGAGTTTAAAACCCAGGCGCTGACCCGGATGAAAGGTTTGTACCCAGATGCGGCCATTCTGGTGCATCCTGAGTCCCCTCAGGCGATCGTTGATATGGCGGATGCCGTCGGTTCTACAAGCCAGCTGATTCAGGCCGCAAAAACGTTGCCGCAAAAACAGCTTATTGTGGCAACGGATCGCGGTATTTTTTACAAAATGCAGCAGGCGTGTCCGGATAAAGAATTGTTTGAAGCGCCGACAGCTGGTGAAGGCGCCAGTTGCCGGACCTGCGCGCATTGCCCGTGGATGGCGATGAATGGCCTGAAGGCTATCGCCGAAGGGCTGGAGCATGGCGGAGCAGAACATGCCATTGAAGTGGATGAAGCGCTGCGTGTGAAATCACTGATCCCGCTGAACCGTATGCTTGATTTCGCGGCTCAGCTGAAATTACGGGCGCAGACTAAAGCGCTTTAAGCCGAAGGTATTTTCAGAACAATTAAGGGAAGGACGTGATGATGGATTTCTTCAGTACCAGCAACATTTTGATTCATATTCCTCTTGGGAAAGGAGGGTATGATCTTTCGTGGATTGAAGCCGTCGGGACGATTTTCGGTTTGCTTTGCATCTGGTTCGCCAGCAAAGAAAAGCTGATCAACTATCCGTTCGGCCTGATCAACGTGACGCTGTTTGCGATTATCTTCTTCCAGATCCAGCTTTATGCCAGCTTGCTGCTTCAGGTGTTCTTCTTCGCCGCCAATATTTATGGCTGGTACGCCTGGAGCCGCCAGACAGCCGATCAGCAGGCGGAATTGCAGATCCGCTGGTTGCCGCGCGGCAAGGCGCTGTTATGGGGCGTTATCTGCGTGGCAGGGATCGCGCTGATGACCTTCAATATTGATCGCGTTTTCGCCGCGCTCACGCTCGTTGCAGTGAATGTGATGCAGGCGCTGGGGCTTAACGTCAATATGCCCGAGCTTCAGCCCGATGCGTTCCCGTTCTGGGATTCATCCATGATGGTGCTGTCGATTGTCGCGATGCTGCTGATGACGCGCAAATACGTTGAAAACTGGCTGGTGTGGGTGGTGATTGATGTCATCAGCGTGGCTATTTTTGCTTATCAGGGCGTTTATGCCATGGCGCTGGAATATGTTCTGCTGACGCTGATTGCCCTTAACGGCTCATGGCTGTGGATCAAAAGTGCCCGACAGAACGGTTCGCGGCCATTGCAGAAAATCTGATCCGTATCCCATAAAAAACGCCTCCATCCGGAGGCGTTTTGCTTTCAGGCGCAGAACCACGGAATCAATGATGATGCGCGTGGCTGTGCCCGTGGTGATCGTGTCCGGAGCTTACTGACTGAACTTCGTTGATCTCACAATCCGGTGTTTCACAACGGCCGTATTCCATCTGAATGGTGGCGTGGCCGATACGGCACTTGTCGAGCAGATGGTGCTGTATGCGGTCGAGCAGGGCGTCATGGTCATGTGGCGGAACAACCTGCACGTGTAGCGTCATCAGGCGCTGTTCACCAATTTGCCAGACGTGAACGTGGTGAACGTTGCGCACTTCCGGGATGCTCATCGACAGATCCTTGCGCAGCTTATCGATATCAATTTCCTGCGGCGTCCCTTCAAGCAGTTCGTGGAAACTCTCGCGCATCAGCCTCCATGCATTACTGAGCACTAAGCACGAAACCAGCACCGACAGAATCGGGTCGATAGGCGTCCAGCCTGTGTACATAATGATCAGCGCCGCCGCAACCGCCCCGATAGACCCCAGTAAATCGCCCAGAACATGCAGCGCCGCAGCGCGCACGTTGATATTGGCTTTCTCTTCGCCCTGATGCAGCAACCAGAACGCCAGAATATTGGCAAAAAGCCCGGCGATCGCAATCACCAGCATGGTCGTACCCATCACCGGCTGAGGGCTGAAGAAACGGGCGATGGCCTCCCACACGATCAGCACGACGATCACCAGCAGTGCGGCGGCATTCACAAACGCCGCCATGGTGGTCAGGCGCAAATAACCAAACGTATGCCGGGCGTTGGGCTTACGTTTTGCAAAACGCACGGCTAACAGTGCAACCAGTAAGGCTGCGGCGTCAGTCAGCATGTGCCCGGCATCGGCGAGAAGTGCCAGCGAGCCGGAGATCAGGCCGCCGATCACTTCTGCCACCATGAAAATCACGGTGACCAGAAATGCCAGCAACAGCCTGCGGCCATTCTTATCCTGAGGTAGTAAAGAGGAAGACATATAAGTATTCACAAAAGAGATGAACAGAGATCATAACAATAACGTAATCGTCATGTGATGCAAGAAAGGGGCAGAGAAGAAAAAGAGGAACCGAAGTTCCCCTTTGTCAGTCATTTACTGCTGATGAAATCAGTTACCGGTAGCTTTGGACTGATTGGTTCCTGGTACCTGATCTGGGCAGCGGCCGTCTTTACACATGGCCTTTTTGTGGTCTACGGTCTTTTTGCTCGCATTGTGGTGAGCTTCAGTCGTAGATTTGTGTTTTTTCTTGTGGACTTCATTAACAGGCTTATCGGTTTCGTTGATTTTGCTGTTATCGACTCCGTTCGGTGCGATTTTCTGGATTGAGCCAGGAGCATCCGCCTGATTCGCTGAGCCATTATTCGAACCCGTATCTGCGCCTTCTGCGAATGCGGCACCTGAAGCCAGGGCCATTGTGGCGGTCAGTAACACTATTGCAAGTTTCTTCATAACCTCATCTCCATCTTTGGTTGTGATTCGTTTTTTTCGTGCTCGTCGTGGTGAAGCCAATGATTAGGAAGCTTAGCGAATGAATTCATGTCCTGAATCAAAATGAGACTATTCGTAGGTGTCAAAGTAGGTTTACACCGGCTATCAATACGGCTAGATTGAACGCGGTCAGCGTTTCGCTTTGTCTCTTATGAACACCCGAATGGAACAGTTATGAATTATCAAAACGACGATTTACGCATCAAAGAAATTAAGGAACTTTTGCCACCTGTAGCGTTGCTGGAAAAGTTTCCCGCCACTGACAAAGCGGCAAAGACGGTGTCTCATGCACGCAATGCGATTCATAAGATCCTGAAAGGAAACGACGATCGTCTTCTGGTTGTCATCGGCCCTTGCTCAATCAACGATCCTAAAGCCGCTAAAGAGTACGCAGCACGCCTGCTGAAAATGCGCGAAGAATTGCAGGGTGAACTGGAAGTGGTCATGCGCGTTTACTTCGAAAAACCGCGTACGACAGTCGGCTGGAAAGGGCTGATCAACGACCCTCATATGAACAACAGCTACCAGATTAACGATGGTTTGCGCATTGCCCGCAAATTGTTACTGGATATTAACGACACCGGCCTGCCTGCGGCGGGTGAATTCCTGGACATGATCACGCCACAATATCTGGCGGATTTGATGAGCTGGGGCGCGATTGGCGCACGTACAACAGAATCTCAGGTTCACCGTGAACTCTCCTCCGGTTTATCCTGCCCGGTAGGTTTCAAAAACGGTACCGACGGCACCATCAAAGTGGCGATCGACGCAATTAACGCAGCCGGTGCGCCGCACTGTTTCCTGTCTGTGACCAAGTGGGGCCATTCCGCTATCGTCAACACCAGCGGGAACAACGACTGCCACATCATTCTGCGCGGCGGCAAAAAACCAAACTACAGCGCTCAGGACGTGCTGGAAGTGAAAGACGGCCTGAAAAAAGGCGGCCTGCCAGCCCGCATCATGATCGACTTCAGCCACGCCAACAGCAGCAAACAATTCAAAAAACAGATGGAAGTCTGTGAAGACGTTTGCGGTCAGGTTGCCGGTGGCGAACAGGCGATTATGGGCGTGATGGTTGAAAGCCATCTGGTCGAGGGCAATCAGAGTCTCGACAGCGGCGAGCCACTGGTTTACGGCCAGAGCGTGACCGATGCGTGTATTGGCTGGGAAGATACCGAAGTGTTGCTGCGTAGCCTTGCGAACGCAGTCAAAGCGCGCCGCGGCTAATCCCTCACAGCAATTCTGAACTGAGCCCCGTTAATGCGGGGCTTTTTTGTGGCTGCAAAACACGGCTCACAATTCGCAACGCATATCCATGCAAAGCAGGCTGGCATTTGCCAGTTCCGAGCGATAAACGCTTTCCTTTACCAGACAGAATCCGTTTCTTTTGTAGAACTCAAAAGCATTAGGTGTCGATGACAGCGTCAGTTCAGAAAATCCCAGCGACTTTGCTTCCGCTTTTATCGCGTTGAGTATCTGCGTCGCGAGGCCTTTTCCTTCAAATCCGGGACGCGTAAAAATGGCTTCAACGCTTGCGTTTTCAACATCAATAAATCCGGTGGCGGCCGGAAAACCTTCTGGTGAATCCGTAACAAAAAAAGGATTGCGGGTAATCGCGTTCGGGAATCCTGCCGGCATCTGATCGGGTGTCCATGCCGTCAGGATTGATTCTGCGTAAGTATTTTTGCATCCGTGGCGGATAGCCAGGTTCCTTATTTCCCAAAGCTGTTCTGCTTCATGTACTGATGCGCGTCTGACGGACATTGAATTCTCCTTACTGAAACCTGCAAAAAAGGCATGCTTTCGCATGCCTTTTTGTATTTCCGATTAGCTCAGAAACCGCTAATTACTTCGCTTTACCCTGGTTTGCCACGGCCGCTGCTTTCGCTGCGATTTCATCGGCATTGCCCAGATAATAACGTTTGATTGGTTTGAAGTTTTCGTCGAATTCGTAAACCAGTGGAACACCGGTAGGGATGTTCAGTTCCAGGATTTCGTCTTCGCTCAGGTTATCGAGATATTTAACCAGCGCACGCAGGGAGTTACCGTGTGCAGCAATAATCACACGCTCGCCGCTTTCGATGCGAGGTTTGATGACATCAGTCCAGTAAGGGATAACGCGGTCGATGGTCAGCGCCAGGCTTTCTGTGGTTGGCAGCTCTTCAGGTTTCAGTTTGGCATAACGCGGGTCATGGCCAGGGAAACGCTCATCGGCGCGATCCAGTTCTGGTGGAGTCACAGCAAAACCACGACGCCATTGTTTAACTTGCTCGTCGCCGTACTTCTGTGCTGTTTCAGCTTTGTCCAGACCCTGTAACGCGCCGTAATGACGTTCGTTCAGTTTCCAGGATTTCTCAACCGGCAGCCATGGCTGGTTCAGTTCGTCCAAAACGCTCCACAGAGTATGGATGGCACGTTTCAGCACGGAGGTGTAAGCGAAGTCAAATTGGAAGCCTTCGTCTTTCAGCAACTGACCCGCAGCTTTTGCTTCAGTACGGCCCTTGTCGGACAGTTCAACATCATGCCAACCGGTAAAACGGTTTTCTTTGTTCCACTCACTTTCACCGTGTCTTACCAGCACCAGCTTGGTTACAGCCATAGCTAAACTCCTCAGTTAACTGAATTTTCAATGATAACAGTTATCATTATAGGGTCTGGGCATCCCTATCGGCAATCTGAATGTATTCAGGAAACCTATGTGTGACGCCCGTTTGTCTTAAACATAACGAATTTGCTGTGGCGATGTAAAACAAAACGCGCAGACGGTCACCCGGACAGCGCGTTTTGTGCAAAAGGACAGCAGATTAGCTGGCTTTTTTCAGGCAGGTACTCATGAAGGTTTTGCGGGCGTCGCCTTTAAGTTCTTGTTTCGCCGCATCAGCATTACAGGTTTTCATCTTTTTCTGCTGAGGGTTCATTTTATCGTCTGTTTTGGCCTCGGCTTTCAGGCAGTTGCTCATGAATTTTTTGCGCTCATCGCCCTTAAGCGATTGTGTGGTGGCCTGCTGATTACAGTCGGTCATTTTCTGGCGCTGCTCAGTCTGAGCGGGGGAAGGCACTTTTACAGGATCCGCGGCCAGTGCAGAACCCGCCGCACATAAGGTCGCCAGCAGGGATAACACAACGGGTAAACGCATAACGAACTCCTTTTTGAACGTCCTTTTCGCAGGACACTCTCTAAGCGTAGATGCGGGAGGCGGCTTTAGCTGAAAAAGTGCTGACGCAGATGCGTGATGAGTCACAAATTTGCAGAAGGGAAAAGCGTGAAGGGCAGGTTCGGATGAGCCTGCCCGGAGAAGATTACAGCGCGAAGAACTGGTAGGTCGTGGCAGATTTGTACGTCTGGCCCGGTTTAATCCAGCAGCTTGGCTGCGGCCAGGTCGCATGGTTGGGGCTGTCCGGCAGAAATTCACTTTCCAGCGCAACGCCGCTGTAGCTGGCATATTGGCCGCCGCTACGGTTTGGCGTGCCACCGAGGAAGTTGCCGCTGTACAGCTGCACTGCCGGTGCCGACGTGAACATCGTCATTTTTACTTTGCCATCGGCTGACCACAAATGCGCAGCCGGATTTGTGCCGGCATTGCAGGTGCGGTTCAGCAAATACGCGTGGTCGTAACCTTTCACACGCTGCTGATCGCGATCGCTGAGGAAATCTTTCGCCAGCGTTTTCGGCGCATTGAAATTCATGCCGGTATTTTCAACGGGCGTCGGATCGGCACACGGGATCCCGTCGCTGTCGACCGGCAGGAAGCGGTCAGCAAACAGTTGCAGCTTGTGCTGTCGCGCATCGGTGCCTTCGCCGTCGAGATTGAAATAAGCGTGATTGGTCAGATTGACCGGGCACAGCTTATCCACCGTCGCTTCATAGCGGATTTCCAGACGGTTATCGCCGGTCAGCTGATAATGCACTTTCGCTGTCATATTGCCCGGATAACCCTGATCGCCGTCGGCAGAAAACAGCCCGAACGTCAGTTTCTGCGCGGTTTGCTCAAGAATTTTCCAGCGACGCGCATGAAAACCTTCCGGGCCGCCGTGCAGCTGATGTACGCCCTGATTGGCGACGACCAGATGCGGTTTGCCTTCAATCTCGAACTGCGAGCGGGCGATGCGGTTGGCGTAGCGCCCGACGGTCGCGCCAAGATAGGCGCTCTGATTCATATAGTCGTGCGGTGTCTGGCAGCCTAGCAGCAGTTCGCGGCTCGAGCCGTCAGCCAGCGGCAGCGTAAAGGATAACCAGGTCGCGCCCCAGTCCATGAATGTGGCGGTTGCGCCCGCCGCATTCTGTAGCGTCACCTGTTCAAACGGCTGGCCATCGGGCGCCAGCTGTGTGTTTTCAGGTTTTAACATATGCCAGCCCCCTGGGAAGCGGTGCAAACGTAGAAGGTTTCTTTCAGGCCGCTGTGGGCGTGATATTGCTGCTCAACGGCGTGACGGACTTTGTCTACCATCTCTGTCGGAACGAGTGCCACGATGCAGCCGCCGAAGCCGCCGCCGGTCATGCGCACGCCGCCTTTATCGCCAATCACTTCTTTGACGATTTCGACCAGTTTGTCGATTTGCGGAACGGTGATTTCAAAATCATCGCGCATGGAGGCGTGAGATTCCGCCATCAGTTCGCCCATGCGTTTCAGGTCGCCGCTGGCCAGTGCGTCAGCCGCTGCCAGAGTACGATCGTTTTCCGTGATTACGTGGCGTGCACGGCGTGCAACCACCGGATCCAATTCATCCTGAATGGAGAAGAACAGGGCAGGGTCCACGTCGCGTAAGGCTTTCACACCGAAGAAGCGGGCGGCCACTTCGCACTGTTCGCGGCGGGCGTTGTATTCGCTGTCAACCAGACCGCGTTTCACGTTGGAATTGATGATCACCACGGCTGCGTTTTCCGGCATAGACACCGCGCGGGTTTCCAGAGAACGGCAGTCGATCAGCAGGGAATGGTTTTCTTTGCCGAGGGCAGAAATCAGCTGATCCATAATCCCGCAGTTGCAACCGACGAACTGGTTCTCGGCTTCCTGACCGTTCAGCGCCAGCGCCACGCCGTCCAGCGGCAAATCATAAAGAGATTTCAGCGCCTGGCCGACGGCGACTTCCAGAGATGCAGAAGAACTCAGCCCTGCGCCCTGAGGCACGTTGCCGCTGATCACCATGTCTGCGCCGGAGAAATCTTTATTACGCAGCATCAGATGTTTCACCACGCCACGCACGTAGTTGGCCCACGGATGCGCGTCACTGTGCAGGATCGGTTCGTCGAGAGAGAACGTATCTTCCTCGTTGTCATAATCGGCGGCGATCACGCGGATCACGCGGTCGTTGCGCTGTGCGCAGGCGATCACCGTTTCATAATCGATGGCGCAGGGCAAAACGAAGCCGTCGTTGTAATCGGTATGTTCGCCAATCAGGTTAACGCGACCCGGCGCTTTGATGGTGATCGTGGCAGGGTAACCGAATTTGTCGGCAAAGATTTCCAGGGTTTTGGTTTTCAATTTCATTATTGTTCTCCGGCTTCACGATAGTGGATATCACTCACCGCCCGCAGACGCTCGGCAGCTTGTTCCGCCGTCAGGTCGCGTTGGGTCTCAGCCAGCATTTCGTAGCCGACCATAAATTTGCGAACCGTGGCTGAACGCAGCAACGGCGGGTAGAAATGGGCATGCAGCTGCCAGTGTTCGTGGTCGCATTCGGTGAACGGCGCGCCGTGCCAGCCCATGGAATACGGGAAAGAGCACTGGAACAGATTGTCATAGCGGCTGGTCAGTTTTTTCAGCGCCAGCGCTAAATCACTGCGCTGGGCATCGGTCAGCCCGGTAATGCGCTTAACGTGAACTTTTGGCAGCAGCAGCGTTTCGAACGGCCACGCCGCCCAGTAAGGCACCACGGCCAGCCAGTGTTCAGTTTCAACCACAGTGCGGCTGCCGTCTGCCAGCTCACGCTGCACGTAATCCACCAGCATTGGCGAACCTTGTTCGTCGAGATAAGTGCGTTGCAGCTGGTCTTCGCGCTCGGCTTCATTAGGCAGGAAACTGTTCGCCCAAATCTGGCCATGCGGATGCGGGTTAGAGCATCCCATCGCCGCGCCTTTATTCTCAAAAACCTGCACCCACGGATAGGTTTTCCCTAAATCCGCGCTTTGCTCCTGCCAGGTTCTGACGATTTCCGTCAGGGCTTCTACGGAAAGCTGCGGCAGCGTTTTGCTGTGGTCCGGCGAGAAACAGATAACCCGGCTGGTGCCGCGTGCGCTCTGAACCCGCATCAGCGGGTCATCGTTTTCCGGCGCAAACGGCGTGTCCGGCATCAGCGCCGCGTAATCGTTGGTGAACACGAAAGTGCCGGTGTATTTCGGGTTCACATCGCCCGTTACGCGGGTATTGCCCGGGCAGAGAAAACAGTCCGGATCGTGCGAGGGCAGAACCTCCTGCGAAACGGCTTCCTGCTGGCCCTGCCACGGGCGTTTGGCCCGGTGCGGGCTCACTAAAATCCACTGATCGGTCAGCGGATTGTAGCGGCGATGTGGATGATCAATCGGGTTAAACGTCGTCATAAACTTTCCTTGGTCTGCCTTAATCCGGGTAGCCCTGCGGGTTTTTCGATTGCCACAGCCAGGTGTCATTGGCCATGTCTTCCAGCGTGCGTGTCACTTTCCAGTTGAGTTCTTTGGCGGCTTTGGACGGATCAGCCCAGTAGGCTGGCAGGTCGCCCTCGCGGCGCGGTGCAAACTTGTAGTTCACCGGTTTGCCACAGGCTTTGCTGAAGGCTTCAATCACTTCCAGCACGCTCTGGCCGAACCCTGCGCCGAGGTTGTAAATGTGTACGCCCGCTTTGTTGTGCAGGGTTTTCATTGCGGCGATGTGGCCGTCGGCCAGATCGACCACGTGGATGTAATCGCGAACGCCGGTGCCGTCAGGCGTCGGATAATCGTTACCGAATACCGCCACAGATTCGCGGCGACCCACGGCCACCTGAGCAATAAACGGCATCAGGTTATTGGGCACGCCCTGCGGATCTTCACCCATCAGGCCAGACGGATGCGCGCCAACCGGGTTGAAATAGCGCAGCAGGGTAATGCTCCACTCCGGTTCAGCACGCTGCACGTCTTCGAGAATTTGTTCGACCATCAGCTTGCTGCGGCCATAAGGGCTGGAGGGGTTGCCGGTCGGGAAATCTTCGACATACGGGGTTTTCGGCTGATCGCCATACACCGTAGCGGATGAGCTGAAAATCAGGTTCTTAACGCCCGCAGCGCGCATTGCTTCAACCAGCACCAGCGTGCCGGAAACGTTGTTATCGTAATACGCCAGAGGTTTGGCGACGGATTCCCCGACGGCTTTCCAGCCCGCGAAATGAATCACGGAATGGATATGGTGTTCACTGAAGATCTTATCGAGGAGTGCGCGGTCGCGGATATCGCCTTCATAGAACAGCGGCGTTTTGCCGGTCAGCGTATTGATACGTTCCAGAACGCTGACTTTACTGTTGTGAAGATTATCCAGAATGATTGGCGTATAGCCCGCATCAATCAGTTGCACGCATGTATGGCTACCAATGTAACCGCTACCACCTGTGACTAAGACGTACATAATCGCTCCTCGATGATTATCATGATGCAACGATAACACGCTGCAAGGCTGAAAAAGGTGATCCATCCCCAATAAAATGGAATCGCTTACACAAACAGTTTACCACCTTTCAGTGCCGCTATACAGGTGCTGTGCGCCGCACAGAAAGCCTGCGGGAGCGTGCCGGAAGCCAGAAATACCGCTAAGTGTAATCGCTTACATTTTGTGGTGTGATTTACTCACCGCAGACTTTTGCGTCATTTTTCAGACTCCAGCCGGAGGGAAAGCCGACATTTTATCCAGTAACCAGTGACGCAGGATCCCGATATCCTCGCGTGTGCTTTTCTCTTTTGTGGTCACCAGATAATAATTTGCACCGGGGAGATGGTGCGGGAAGGGAACGGTGAGGATGCCTTTTTCAATGAAATCCCGCGCCAGCAAACTGCTGACAATCGCCACGCCCTGGCCGGCAATCGCAGCCTGAATTGCGTGAGTTTCATCGGTAAAACGCAACCCGTTGTCGATGTTGAGATCTTTCGGGCCGAAATGCGCACGCCAGTTTTCCCAGTCCGGTGAAGGGCGGGGAATGTGACGATTCTCAACATGAAACAGTGTGACGCGCGTCAGGTCTGCCGGGTTTTTCAGCGCCAGCGCCGGGCTGGCGACCAGAATAAACGTGTCGTGATAAAGCAGTGTGGAATTCAGCGACTCATCGGCAGATTCGCTGTAACGGATCGCCACATCCACGGTATTACGCGTTAAATCCACCAGTTCAATGCCGGTATGCAGCCGCAAATCCATCGCCGGTGCTGCCTGTTTTAAATCCGCCAGCCGCGGAACCAGCCAGTGCGTCAGAAAATTCGAGGTGGTCGTCAGCGTCAGCGCAGGCGGTAATCCTGCGTGATGAATTTCTTCCACGGCAGCCTGTAAACCGGCAAAAGCCTGGCGCGTTGCCTGCCGCAAAATTTGCCCGGCGGCGGTCAGCTTCACCTCGCGGGCGCTGCGTTCAAAAACGGCAGTGCCCAGCGCCTCTTCCAGAACACGGATCTGGTGACTGATCGCCGTAGCCGTCACACCGATTTCTTCGGCAGCGCGTTTAAAGCTGGCCTGCTGTGCCACCGCGTCGAACGCTTTCAGTGAACCCAGAGGCGGTAAGCGGATTTTCTTCATGATGAGTTATTTTCATCCGTGGCTGAAATCTATGACTTTGAGTCTCCTAAAATAGGCGGTGTAAGCTCCTTTATCAATACGATGAGGATGAATAACGTTCATCCTGATATAGCAAGGTTTCGGTTAAGGAGTTCTGTATGTCTGCCATTAATTTCCGGGTGCCAGCGCTGGCCTTTTCGCTCGGCGCTTTATTTATTCTGTCGCTGACCATGACGCTGCTGGGTGTGGTGCATCAGGGGCTGGACACGCCGCTAACGCACAGCTTTGCGGGCGCGGCGGCTATATTTTTCACGTTGTTTATGATCAGCGAGCGTTATAACCCGCAGCCGCTTTTGCCGCAGACCTTGCGGGTTTGCACCGAATTGCAGATAAGCCTCTGGACCAGCGTTTTCTTTGCGGCCCTTTGCGTACCGGCTTTCTTCCTGCTGGCCTGGCTGCTGAAAAACAGTTACGGGTTTGGTCTGCTGCAAATCCTCCTGAGCATTGCCCTGATCTTGCTGATGGTCCGGGCGGGCCATGCGCTGGGAGAAAAGGTTCCGGCCGAATTCACCCGCGATAAACGCCTGCTTCTGGGCTTTACGCTGGCCGCCGCCGGTACAGGGATGATTGCTGTGATGCAGGAAGGTTGCGCGTTCTGGCTGGCGCCGCTGCCCGCGATGATCCTCAGCGGTGTGGGGCTCGGGATGGTGAATCACGCCAGAAATATCAGGTTGCAGGTGATTGCGGCGCAGGGAAGATGGCTCAACGGCGTGGCGCTCATCGCCAGCACTGTGGTTACACTGGCGTTGCTGACAATGATTGTGACGATTTATCCGGGCTATGCGGGACTGGAAAACGGGTTCACGCTGTTGGGGATTTTTGCCCTGGCGGGCATGGTGGTGGCGCTGATGGCCGAGGCGTAAAACCGCCCTCCATGAACCGGAAGGCGGGTGAAAAATCAGAGCGCGTCAATCTGATAACGGTAGATATCGCTTTCAGGGATAAAGCTCAGGCGGTGCGTGATGCACTCCGGCGCATCTTCCGCGTGATGCGAAACGAACAGCAATTGGGTGTCGCCTTCACCAATCAGAATATCGACGAAACGACGCACCAACTGGCGGTTTATCGGATCCAAACCCTGTAACGGTTCGTCGAGGATCAGCAACGCCGGATGTTTCACCAGTGCGCGGGCAATCAGCGCCAGACGTTGTTGCCCCCAAGACAGGCTGTGGAAGGGGGTATCACCGGAATTGCCGCCGAGGCCGAGTAATTCCAGCCACTGATTTGTGAGGAATCTCTGGCGATCAGAAACCGCCTGATAAATGCCAATCGAATCGAAGAATCCGGAGGTGATCACGTTGCGGACGCTGGTGCTGACGCGGTAATCCAGATGCAGGCTGCTGCTGACATAACCGATGTGGCGCTTGATGTCCCAGATGGTTTCACCGCTCCCGCGGCGGCGGCCAAACAGCGTCAGGTCATTGCTGTAACCCTGCGCGTGATCGCCTGTGATCAGGCTGAGCAGCGTCGATTTCCCTGCGCCATTCTGCCCGGTAATCTGCCAGTGCTGACCGTGATCAACCTGCCAGCTTAAGTTGTGCAGGATCGGTTTATCGTTGTATTGCACCACGCCGTCGCGCAGCACGATCAGCGGAGAATCTTGTGGCGGCGTAACGCGAGCCGTCGGATCTTCTGCTTCCGGCACTGCCATGCCGCTGAGGCTTTCGCTGTGCGCCAGTTGTGCGACCAGCGCATCGGCCATGACCTGTTCGCGCGGGCCGAAGGAGGCCAGCGTGCAATCCGCCAGCACACCGACGTTTTGCACAAATGACGGAATATCGTCGAAGCGGTTGAGCACCAGCACCATCGTCTGACCTTCGCCGGAAAGGGTTTCCAGCAACTGCGCCAGCTGAGCGCGGGCATTGACATCGAGCCCGTCGAACGGCTCGTCGAGCACCAGCAGATCTGGCCGCTGCATCAGCACCTGACACAGCAATGTCTTGCGGGTTTCGCCGGTGGATAAATATTTGAACCGCCGATCGAGTAATTTTTCGAGTCCAAACTGAGCGGCTAGGGCAGCGCAACGGGCAGGATCGCGCACTTCTTCCTGAATAATTTCCGCCGTCGTCCGGCCGGTATCGTCTTCCCCTTCACTCAGTAAATCGGTGTTATTGCGTTGCCATTCATCAGCGACCAGTTTCTGGAGTTGCTCAAACGACAGGCGAACGATGTGCGGAAAACTGTTTTCACGCGTCCCTTTCAGCAGGGTTATATCGCCCGCCAGTGCGCGGGCCAGCGCAGACTTACCGCTGCCATTTGAGCCGACGAATGCCCAGCTGTCGGCCTGATGAATACTGAGATCGGAAAGTGTGAGGGTTCGGGTATCGCTGAGGCGAAAAACGCCTTGCGAGATATGCAACGACATTCTGCTATCCCTTTGAATTTACCTTTTGATTGATAAATTAAGGGATAAGCGTTGCACTCTCTCAAGTCAATTGACAATTCTGCAAAATGTTAACGCTGATTCTGCAAGATTGTGATTTTTTTATCTTTTCAGCACAGTGTGGCGAGGATCACCTTGTCATCATCAAACTGCGCGAAGATGCTCTGGCCGGTTTTCAGTGCCAGACGGTCAACGTCGCTGTTGGGCACCGTGGCGCACAACGTTTCGCTGCTGGGTAATTTCACCAGCACTTCGCAGTTTTTCTCACCGCGCTGAATACTGATGACATCACCCTGCAGCGCGTTATGCGGATTTTCTGCCGTATAGCCGAGCGTGATCCACGGCGCTTTGATCAGCACCAGCACTTCTTTGCCCGGCGTCAGTGCCAGACGGTCGGCGCTTTGCTCGGTGATCGCCGCACGAATTTGCGTTTTGCCGTCGGCCAGCATGATGTCGATATGCTGCTGAACAACCTCGTGCGAACGGTCAATAACGTTGCCGAAAAACTGATTGCGGGCGCTGGTTTGCAGTGAGAAACGCGAAATCGCCGCAAGCAGGCTGTCGAGCGGCAGGGAGTCTTCTTTCAGTACATCAAAGGCTTTTTGCTGGATTTGCGCCAGCAGTTCATACAGCTGAATCAGGCGTTCGCCGTAAGGCGTCAGAACGGCGCCGCCGCCCCCTTTACCGCCGGTGCTGCGTTCAACCAGGGTCTGGTCTGCCAGCTGATTCATTTCATTGATAGCATCCCATGCGCTTTTATAGCTGATGCCTGCGAGCTTCGCGCCCTGACTGATTGAACCGGTATGTCGCACCTGTCGCAGCAATTCGATGCGGCGCGGATCGGCGAACAATCGCTGCTGGAGTTTAAGGGTTAAGAGAATTTCGGCTTGCATTGCAGCGTCCTTATTAGAATCATTATTCATTGTCGCCGCTAAACCCGCAGGCAGGCAAGTTGGCTAAATGCTAAAGTAATCACAGTCCCGTACTGTTATTATCCGCAACAGATTGATTTTTCGTTTTGACTTCAAGCACGAAGTCCAACAACGCCTTCGGGCCGTTCAGCCAGTTAAGTGAGGCTATCATGTTAGAATTATTAGAAAGTTTGCTTTTCGCTGCCATCATGGTACCGATTTTCATCGCGGTTATCCTGGGTCTGATCTGGGGACTGGGCGAAATTTTCAACGTTATTTCCAATGTCGGCCACTCTAAAGAGTCCCGAAATACCCCGATTGTAAAATGAGTTAAGGGGTTTAACCCGCTTTCCGAAGAGCCCGGCCATTGTGCCGGGCTTTCTATTTTCAGGGTGAGATCAAGAAACCGCAGGTTCTTAATGTCTGCGGGGATAAAACGGATGACATCATTTTTTTCGACGCTATATTGGTGCTTACATAACGTAACATCTACTTATAAGGAAGAAGAAAACTGATGAAAACTTCATGGGGCAAATTGTTAACCGCTACCGTCATGGTCGCCGGTCTGGGCGTTCAGGCTCAGGCTGCTGAAAAAATTACGGTCTTTGCCGCCGCGTCGCTGACCAATGCATTGCAGGATATCGCCACGCAATATCAGAAAGAAAAGGGCGTGCAGGTTGTCTCCTCTTTCGCCTCCTCTTCAACGCTGGCGCGCCAGATTGAACAGGGCGCACCGGCAGATATGTTCATCTCTGCCGACCAGCAGTGGATGGATTACGCCATCAGCAAGCAGGAAATTGTTGATAACACCCGTTACACCCTGCTGGGCAACGAACTGGTGCTGATTTCTGCGAAGAGCAGCAAAATCGATAAAGTCGATATTTCTGAAAAAACCGAATGGACCAAACTGCTGGGCGACAGCCGCCTGGCGGTGGGCGATCCCGACCACGTTCCGGCCGGTATTTATGCCAAAGAAGCCCTGCAAAAACTGGGTGCCTGGACCACGCTGGAGCCAAAACTGGCGCGCGCCAGCGACGTTCGTGCGGCAATGGCGCTGGTAGAACGTGAAGAAGCGCCACTGGGTATCGTTTATGGCTCTGATGCGGTTGCCAGCAAAAAAGTTAAAGTGGTGGGCATCTTCCCGGCAGCCAGCCACAAGCCGGTTGAATATCCGATGGCGATTGTGAAAGGCCACGAAAATGCGACTGTCAGCGGTTTTTATGATTATCTGAAAACGCCAGCGGCCGCTGAAATCTTCAGGAAATACGGTTTCACACCGCGAGGATAATCCGTTTATCGCCGAACCCCTTAAGTCATCCCTCCGGGGATGACTTCATATTTGTTCCACGTTGTTATGTAATATTAAAGCGCTGATCCTTTCCTGTTATCGCGAATGCAAAATGCCACGAGTACCCAATCTTGCGTCCCCCTGTGGCGGCTGATTAAAGGCTTTACCTTTTTTGCCGATATTTTATGTTTACGGCTTCACATTTTATTCAGGACAAATGAACCGACATGATGTTGAGTGAATATGAGTGGCAGGCGGTACTTCTCAGTTTGAAAGTCTCGAGCCTGGCCGTTGTTTGCAGTCTGCCGCTTGGTATTCTGATGGCGTGGATTTTGGTCCGCTGCCGCTTCCCCGGCAAATCCCTGCTCGACAGCATTATCCATCTGCCGCTGGTATTACCGCCGGTGGTCATTGGTTATTTGCTGCTGGTGGTGATGGGGCGACGCGGTGTGGTGGGGCAGTGGCTCTATAACTGGTTCGGCTTCAGTTTCAGTTTCAGCTGGCACGGCGCCGTGCTGGCGTCCGCCGTTGTGGCGTTTCCGCTGATGGTGCGGGCTATCCGCCAGTCGCTTGAGGCTGTTGATCCCAAACTTGAGCTTGCCGCCCGGACGCTCGGTGCGTCGCCGTGGCGGGTATTTTTCACCATCACGCTGCCGCTTTCGGTGCCCGGCGTTATCGTCGGCATCGTGCTGGCCTTCGCCCGCTCACTGGGTGAATTTGGCGCGACCATCACGTTCGTTTCCAACATTCCGGGGGAAACGCGCACCATTCCGCTGGCGATGTATACCCTGATTGAAACCCCCGGCGCAGAAAGTGCCGCCGCACGGCTTTGCGTGCTGGCGATCCTGCTGTCTCTGGCGGCGTTACTGATTTCTGACTGGCTGGCAAAACGCAGCCGCATACGGCTGGGAGGCTGAAATGCTTGAACTCGATTTCAGCCAGAAGCTGGGCGACCTGGATTTACAGATTTCACAGGAACTGCCCGCACAGGGCATCACCGCGATTTTCGGTTTGTCCGGCGCGGGAAAAACGTCCCTGATCAACGCCATCGGCGGGCTGACCAGACCGGACTCAGGGCGTATCGCGCTCAACGGGCGAATTTTATCCGACACGCAGAACAACATTTTTCTGCCGCCGGAAAAACGCCGCGTGGGGTATGTTTTTCAGGATGCGCGCCTCTTTCCGCATTATCGCGTGCAGGGAAATCTGCAATATGGCATGGCGCCGTCGATGCGCGGCCAGTTCGACAGCATCGTCCGTCTGCTGGGTATCGGCGCTTTGCTTGATCGTTTCCCGCTGACGTTGTCTGGCGGCGAAAAACAGCGCGTGGCGATTGGCCGTGCGCTGCTGACCGCACCGGAAATTCTGCTGATGGACGAACCGCTGGCAGCGCTGGATCTTCCGCGTAAACGCGAGCTGATGCCCTATCTGGAGCGTCTGGCGCAGGAAGTCAGCATTCCGATTTTGTATGTGACGCACAGCCTGGATGAGATTCTGCGTCTGGCGGAAAAAGTGATGGTGCTGGACGCCGGCAAAGTGCTGGCGATGGGCGCGCTGGAGGAAGTGTGGGCGAGCAACGTCATGCGTCCGTGGCTGCCGAAAGAAGAGCAGAGCAGCGTGCTGAACGTCAGCGTGCTGGAACATCATCCGCGTTACGAAATGACGGCGCTGGCGATTGGCGACCAGCGTTTATGGATCAGTAAAGTGGAAGAGGCGCCCGGCACGCCGCTGCGCGTGCGCGTGAATTCCACCGACGTTTCGCTGGTGCTGCAACCGACCGCCAACAACAGCAGCATCCGCAATATTTTGCCCGCGAAAGTGCTGGAATGTCTGGACGTGGGCAATCAGGTGGAAGTGAAACTGGCGATGGCCGATCACATTCTCTGGGCACGCATTACGCCGTGGGCGCGCGATGAACTGATGGTGCGTTCAGGCCAGTGGTTGTATGCGCAGATTAAAAGTGTGTCGGTGAACCGTTAAGCTTTTGACGCGTGATACAGCGCCAGAACTTTTTCGGCGAATTCGTCATCGATAATATAGAAATAACACTCCGGCACATTCAGCACGCGGGCGAAATGACACATGGTGTCGAAGTTCGGGCTGTAGGTGCCGTTTTCATATTGTGAAACCCGCGAACGCGCGGTGCTTTCATCAATTCCCGCCATAACGCCGAGTTTTTCCTGCGTCAGTTTCGCCTTTGTTCGGGCAGATTTCAGTCTGTATGAGATCATCGTCAATAACCACAAAAAGAGTATTGACGTTATGTTTAGCATTACTTAACATTATTGTTGTTTAGAGTTACTAGACATTGTAAGGTGAAAGTGTAGTTCACTTTCCTGAATGCCGTACAAACAACAAAGGATGAACGATGAGAATGGAAGATGACTGGCACCCGGCAGATATCATCGCCGGGTTACGTAAGAAAAGAACCACGCTGGCGGCGGTATCGCGGGAAGCCGGTTTAGGTTCCTCGACGCTTGCAAATGCGCTGGCACGTCCGTGGGCAAAGGGCGAAATGATTATCGCTAAAGCGCTGGGCGTGCCGCCGTCGGCTATCTGGCCGAGCCGGTATTTTGATGCACAGATGCGGTCAATTCCGCGCTGCATACGATCCGTGAAAATCAAACCCGAATTAAAGACCGACTGATGATTTTGTGGCAGAAAAAACGCCTTCCTCTGTAGCAGGGGAAGGCGCGAAAAGGCGCAGGGATTATTTCAGGACTTTCGTGCGGATAACTTCTGCAATGCCCGGCGTTTCGTGGTCGCCAATGACCAGCGCCGCGCGTTCTTTTATCGCATCCGCCGCATTGCCCATCGCCACGCCCAGACCGACATTTTCCAGCATGCTCAGATCATTGTAGTTATCGCCGAACGCGACCACATCCTGCATGCTCATCCCCTGAGATTCGACCCATTCCTGCAAGCGACGGCCCTTGCTGTTGCCGCCTTTCGCCACGTCTACCTGATCGTGCCACGACCATTCGCAGGCCAGACCCAGATCGTTTTCCACCTGTGCGGCAAACGTATGCAGGGCATCAAGATCCTGATGCGACGTGGCGAATTTCCAGATGGACTGCGCCTCGTCTGCGGCTTCACGCAGGCTGTTCACCTGAACGATATTCGGACGCTGATGTTCCGGCAGGCTCTGACCCCAGGCAATCGAACGGGTCACGTGGCCGCTGGGTTGCTGATACAGCATTGCATCATCGACATACAGCAGGCCGTGAATGCCGTGATGATCCAGCAGGTCGATGACTTTTTTAGCTTTCACGCTGTCGAGCGGATCGGAAGTTAATACCTTACGTGCCTGATAATCATACAAATAAGTCCCGTTACAGCAGATAGCAGGTGTATCGAGTTCCAATGCCTGATAAAACGGATGGATTGCCACATGATGGCGACCGGTGACGACAACCACTTTAATGCCTTGTGCGCGGGCATCGGCCAGCGCAGCAAGGGATTCAGGAAGAATACGTTTTTGACGGTCCAGCAGCGTACCGTCGAGATCGAGCGCAATAATGCGATAAGTCATGAGCAGTCCATCGTAAGTGTGGGTGGATCGAAGAAATTATCATCATGTTACCGTGTTAAGCCTGCTAATTAAACCTTGGATCCGGCACCTTTAGTGCCGCCAGTGCGTTGAGTTATCGTGTTAACCTGAGCTACGCTTTTTAAAAGTCTACCCACTCATTCGGTTTTAATAAGGAGATGTGATGAAGCAAGTCGTCTACGTTGCCAGCCCTGATAGCCAGCAAATCCACGCTTTTCGTCTGGCGGATAATGGTGAACTGAGCCTGCTGCAAACGGTGGAAGTGCCGGGACAGGTTCAGCCGATGGTGCTCCATCCTGACGGTCATCGTTTGTATGTCGGCGTGCGCCCGGAGTTTGGCGTACTGACGTACCATATTGACCACGAAGGGAAACTGGAAGAAGCCGCAATGGCTCCGCTGCCGGGCAGCCCGACGCATCTGGGGATCGACCTTCAGGGGCGTTTTGTGTTCTCGGCTTCTTACAGCTTCAACAACGTCAGCATTCATCCGCTGGATGAAAAAGGTCACGCGCTGGCACCGGTTCAGGTTCTGGAAAACATCCAGGCGCCGCACTCTGCCAATATCGACCCGACCAACCAGTTGCTGATGATCCCGGCGCTGAAAGAAGACCGCATTCGTCAGTACGATTTCAGCCAGAAGGGCGAAGCGACGCCACATCAGACCGCCAGCGAGCTTCGGACCGTTGAAGGTGCCGGTCCGCGCCACATGGCATTCCACCCGAATCATCACTTTGCCTACTGTGTAAATGAGCTCAACAGCAGCGTTGATGTGTACCAGAAAGACGTCGGCACCGGCGAATATCGTCAGGTTCAGACGCTCGGCGTGATGCCGGCTGATTTTACCGGCACCTGCTGGGCGGCCGATTTGCACATCACGCCGGACGGAAAATTCCTCTACGCCTCTGACCGTACGGCCAGCCTGATTTCTGTTCTGTCAGTTTCCGAAGATGGCAGCGAGCTTACGCTCACAGGGCACCATGCGACGCAAACTCAGCCGCGCGGTTTCAATATCGACTTCACTGGTCAGTACGTGATCACGGCGGGTCAGAAATCCGATGCCATTGAAGTGGCGAAAATTAATCCGCAAAACGGCCAGCTGACCACGCTGAAAACTTACCCGGTGGGCAAAGCGCCGATGTGGGTAAGCATTCTGGAAATTGATTAATCACTCTGGTGTATTAGTGAGATTGTCTAATGTTTATGTTTTAACATCCCAATAATACCGCCACGGAATAATGATCAAGCCCCTGTAATAAGGGGCTTTTTTATTGCCTGAACCTTTCGGGCGATTGATAAGAAATATTTTAACTTCTCTCTAAATGTTAATCATTGCCGGTCGATAACTCTCCCGTTATTCACTCATTCTTCGGTGGCATTGCCACTTCAGAGTCAGTCCATTTGGAAATCAGGGAGAAGAAAATGAATGTACTTTCAGGGATCGCTGGCAAAGTTCGTCATGCCACCATCGCTGGCAAACTCGGTGCCGGTTTTGCACTGGTGCTGTTGCTGGGATCCTTTATCGCTGTGTCGGGCATTTATCATCTGACCAGCATCAACCAACGCGCCGAAAAGGCCACGCTGCTTAAAACCGTTAACGACTTACTCAGCGGTGCAAAATTTTCCCGGCTTTCATACATGGCCAGCAAAGACCCAAAATATGTTGAGGAAAACCGCCAGGCGCTGGATAAGCTCGAAGCCCGGCAGGCGCAGGTCGCGGCCTATTCCTGGGATGCCGAAGATCAGCCTCTGGTGGACGCCATGCCTGAAAACATCCGCCGTTACCGCGAAAGCTGGCAGCAAACGCTTAATCCTCCGGCAGGCAGCGATCTGCAACAAATCACCGCACAACTGGCGCAGGCCGGGCTGGCGCTGACGTCCGCATCCAATACGCTGCTCGATCATGAAATGGGCAACCTGCACGAAGAAGTCACCCGAACCATTCAGGAAATGCTGGCGATTATCGCCGCGACGGTGATCGTGGGCGTGCTGATTTCCTGGCGTACGACGCGCGGGCTGACCCTTCCGCTGCGCCGCACACTTGCCACCGCTGAACGGATTGCCGCAGGCGACCTCTCAACGCACGCCACCAGCCACAGTCATGACGAAGTGGGGCAACTGACCCGTGCGATTGAAGGCATGAATAAAAACCTGCACGGCATCATCGGTGATATCCGCGAAGGGGTGACTCAGGTCACGCGTGCCTCGAGTGAGATTGCAGCGGGTAACATTGATTTGTCGGCGCGTACCGAAGAACAGGCGGCAGCGCTGGGGCAAACGGCGGCCAGCATGGAGCAGCTCACCTCGACGGTGAAACAGAACGCCGATAACGCCACGCAGGCCAGCCAGCTGGCGTCCGATGCGGCCGTGACGGCAGCACGCGGCGGCAAACTGGTCACCGACGTGGTGGGCGTGATGAAAGAGATTGCCGTCAGTTCGAAGCAAATTTCTGAAATCACCACCGTCATCAACAGCATTGCCTTCCAGACCAACATTCTGGCGCTAAATGCCGCCGTTGAAGCGGCGCGTGCCGGTGAACAGGGCCGCGGCTTTGCGGTGGTTGCCAGCGAAGTGCGCAGCCTCGCGCAGCGCAGCGGGCAGGCCGCCAAAGAGATCGAAGGGTTAATCGAAAAATCGGTGACCAACGTGAATAACGGCTCAACGCTGGTGGAGAAAGCGGGCGATACGATGGAAGAGATTGTCGGTTC
This sequence comes from Rahnella sp. PD12R, assembly GCF_019200965.1. Lineage (NCBI taxonomy): Bacteria > Pseudomonadati > Pseudomonadota > Gammaproteobacteria > Enterobacterales > Yersiniaceae > Rahnella > Rahnella sp. PD12R. The sequence continues at coordinate 299,301 of NZ_JAHTMS010000001.1, forward strand.
CGTCCGTCACGTTACGCAGATCATTCATGAGATTGCGTCGGCGTCGGATGAACAAAGCCGGGGGATCAGCCAGATTGCGCTGGCCGTGGCCGAAATGGACACCGTGACACAGCAGAATTCCGCGCTGGTTCAGCAGTCCGCCAGTGCTGCGGCGTCGCTCGATGAACAGGCGCTGAATCTGGAACGCACGGTTTCGGTATTCCGTCTCGGCAACGAAAGGGCATAGCCGGTAAGATCTTCAGGTAAAAAAATGCCGCCGGAGTTTCCTCCGGCGGCATTTTTATTGCGTCAGACTGAATTACTTCGCAGGCTGAGTCAGCACATTGTTGTACTGCCACAGGCGGTTGAAGTTGGTGTCATTCAGGTTGCGCTGCTGTTTTTCATCTTTCGGCACGTTGCCCACAAACGGATGACCGGAGAAGACGGCGTCGCCCCACGGGTTCATCTGGTCGTAGCTGCTGTCGAAGCTGCTGTCGCGAATGACCAGCTGGCTGCTGGCATCGTTAGCATCCCACGCGCGGCCCATTTTCGCTTTCGCTGCCTGCTCGAAACCACGGTCGCCGGTCAGATTGCTGTCGATCACCAGGAAACCGTAAGGTGCGGTGGCTGGCGTATTCGGTGCGAAGATGGACGCCTGTTTCACGCCGCGGCTGCTGACGGTGTGGAATTCAACGTGGTCGAATACGGCATTAGCACGACCAAACACGTAATCCACGTCACCCACGATCAGGCTGTTATGCACGTAAGCACGGCTGTAACGGCTGTTGTCTGTCTGGTTGTGGATGTTGGCGGTGTTCACCATAAAGGTGTTCTGGCGGCCAATCAGACGGACGTTGTCGAGGATCACGTTGTCGCCGTCGGTACGCAGAGCAACGGCTGAATGATCGCCGCCGTCAACGGTATCAAGCAGGGCGTTACCAATGGTCAGGTTCTGCACTTGCAGGCCGTTGCTTTGTGACCAGACGGTCGCCGTACAAACTGTGCCGATGGTTTCGGTCGTCAGATTCGCACAGTTCTGGAACATATAGAATGCACGGTCGCCCGGCAGGAACTGGCCGTTAGGGCTGACGGTTGCGCGGTACGCCGCCGGTGCCGCAGAGGCTTCCAGCGTTTGCGTCAGCGTGACATCCGCAGAGCTGTTGCCTGCACCGAATAAGGTCACTGGCGGCGCGCCAGCCGGAATGTAAACCGCGCCGTTGTAAGTGCCCGGCAGGATTTTAATGAAGATACGCTCACCGTGGTTACGCACGGCCAGTGCTGCATTTACCGCCTGTTGTACGCTGGAATACGATGCGCCATCGGTGCCTAACTGCGGGCCAACCACAAAGTTGGTTTTCGCCGCGTCAGTGCTTGCCAGTTTAGGGAACCAGCCCTGTTGCTGAACCTGCAAAGAAGGGCCGCCAAAGGCCAGATAATTTTTCGCTGTAAAGTTGGCCGCTTCGTCCGCTGATAACACGGGCAGTGACGCGGTGCCCGGCGCAACCTGGCTGGATAAGCCTTGATGGCTGCTGCTACATGCCGCCAAAATCAGGCTGGCAGACAACATAGCGCACGCGCGTGACAGGGTGGAAATTTTCACTGTGACTGACTCCTTGATGAAGAAAGTTATTCTTTTTTTCAATGTCGCGGCCATTGCCGCAATAAAAAAACGGCGGCCAGTAAAACTGACCACCTTTTCTGCGTCTTTTATACCACAGGAATCAGCTGTATATCACTGTCAGTGATGCTTTGCCGCCAGCCGCGTCAGATCATTTGCTGATCTCTGCGCCGCCGAGCAATTTCAGCAAGGCTTGTGCGACGGCTTTGGACGACGCCGGATTCTGCCCGGTGATCAGCTTGCCGTCGGTGACAACGTACGGACGCCAGTCAGCGGCTTTGCTGTAATCGCCGCCGTGCTTTTTCAGCTCGTCTTCTACCAGGAAAGGCACGATGTCCGTCAGCCCGACGGCATCCTCTTCGCTGTTGCTGAATCCGGTCACGCGCTTGTCTTTGACCAACGGCGTGCCATCGTCAAGCAGCACGTTGCGCAAAACGCCGGGCGCGTGGCAAACGGCGGAAACCGGTTTGCCTGCCGTCCAGAACGCCTTAATCAGCTCCACCGAATGCGCGTCTTCCGCCAGATCCCACAACGGGCCATGGCCGCCGGGATAAAAAATAGCGTCGAAATCAGCAGCATTCACCTCCGCCAGTTTCACCGTTGTGGCGAGCGCGTGTTGAGCGCTTTTATCCTGACGAAAACGCGCCGTGGTTTCAGTCTGTGCATCCGGTTCATCGCTTTTTGGATCCAGCGGCGGTTGCCCGCCTTTCGGCGACGCCAGCGTCAGTATCGCGCCGGCATCCAGAAATTCGTAATACGGTGCGGTGAATTCTTCCAGCCAGAAACCGGTTTTCTTTCCGGTTTCGCCGAGCTTATCGTGCGATGTCAATACAATCAGTAATTTCATGTTACCTCCTGTGGACGCAGTCAGGGATCAATCCTGCCCGACACGAACGACCAGTTTGCCAAAGTTTTTACCCTCAAGCAGACCGAAGAACGCCTGCGGTGCGTTTTCCAGCCCTTCAACAACATCTTCGCGGAACTTCACTTTCCCTGCTTCAAACCATTCGCCCATCTGTTTTGCAAATTCCGGATAACGATGGCCGTAATCATCAAAAATAATGAAACCCTGCATGCGCAGACGCTTTCTCAAAATCGTGCTGGCAAGCAGTGACAGGCGGTCGTGGCCTTCTTTCAGACCGGTGGCGTTGTATTGCGAAACCAGACCGCATACCGGAATACGGGCTTTGGTATTGAGCAACGGAAGAACCGCGTCAAACACCGCGCCGCCGACATTTTCGAAATAAACGTCGATGCCGTCAGGGCAGGCGGCTTTGAGACGTTGGTCCAAATCTGGCGCGCGGTGATCTAAGCATTCGTCGAAGCCGAAATGCTCCACGGCGTAGCGACATTTCTCTTCACCCCCGGCGATACCCACCACGCGGCAGCCTTTGATTTTACCGATTTGTCCGACCAGGGATCCGACCGGCCCGGTGGCTGCGGCGACCACCAGCGTCTCGCCCGGTTTCGGTTCGCCGATATCCAGCAGCCCCATAAACGCGGTGAAGCCCGGCATCCCCAGTACGCCCAATGCCAGAGACGGTTGCCTGAGCGCAGCGCCTTCCAGCTTTTTCACTTCATCCGCATTCACAACGGCGTAATCCTGCCAGCCGGTTCTGCCCACGACGAGATCGCCGGTCTTGAAATCCGGGTTGTGGGATTCCACCACGCGGGACACTCCGCCGCCGGTCATCACTTCACCGATTTGCACCGGCGCAGCATACGAAGGCGCGTCGGACATCCGCCCGCGCATGTAAGGGTCAAGAGAAAGCCAGACGGTGCGCAACAAAAGCTGGCCTTCTTTGGCCACGGGCAGCGGAGCTTTTTCCAGACGGAAATTGTCATCAACAGGTTTACCATGAGGGCGGGACGCCAGAACGATGCGGCGGTTTTCAGACTGAGATTGAGACATACCAATACCTTCCCGTTTCATATAAGAGAGTTAAAAGTCGACGTAATTGGGAATAAGTATAGGACGCGAAGTTGTTTTCGCATGAAGCGGTTTATGCCATGTGCTTATGAGTCATGCGTTTTATCTCCAAACTGTGACCATCATCTTTTCCTATGACTTTGTCCGAGAAATCCCTTTAAGTCTGTGAAGGGCGCAGGTATGTTCGGTAAGGTTTTTGACCACTTGCTCCGTTTTATCTTTCAGATTAATAAGCATAAAAAAGGGATCCCGATGCGTAAAACACCTCTGGCACTCAGTGCCGTTTTCCTGCTGCTCAGCCTTGGCCAAACGGCGACGGCAAAAGACGCTGCACCCGCGCCGCTGTATCCGGGCGTTAACGTTGCACAACTTGCCCAACAGTCGCCGGTTCACTGGGTTTCTGTCGCGCAAATTGAAAACAGTCTGCAAGGCCGTCCGCCGCTGGCGGTGGGTTTCGATATTGATGACACGGTGTTGTTTTCTTCGCCGGGCTTTTACCGTGGCCAGCTGGAATTTTCTCCGGGCAAACAGGACTATCTGAAAAACCCGAAATTCTGGGAAAAAATGAATAACGGCTGGGACGAATTCAGCATGCCGAAAGACGTGGCGAAAAGCCTGATTGCCATGCACCTCAAACGCGGCGACAGCATTTATTTCGTTACCGGGCGCAGTGAAACCAAAACCGAAACCGTCACCAAAACCTTGCAGAATGATTTCCAGATCCCGCAAGACAAAGTCAATCCGGTGATTTTTGCCGGTGACAAAGCCGGGCAGAACACCAAAACGCAGTGGCTGAAAGATAAGCAGATGAAGATTTTCTACGGGGATTCGGACAACGACATCACCGCCGCACAGGCCGCCGGTGCGCGCGGCATCCGCGTATTACGTGCGTCAAACTCCAGCTATAAACCGTTACCGCAGGCCGGCATCTTTGGCGAAGAAGTGATTGTGAATTCTGAGTACTGATAAGAAAAGCAGTGGCAGGATTTGCGCCTCACCGTAATACAGGTGAGGCGCAGAAAAAAATTACTTCACACTCACATCAATATCGCCGAAATATTTCTTCGAAAGCGTCTTCACTACGCCATCGTTCTGCACTTTGGCGATGGCGGTGTCGAGTTTTTCTTTCAGCGCGGCATCACCTTTGCGCAGGCCGAAGGCAATGCCGCTGCCGAGGATTTTATCGTCGCGCACGGCGTCGCCGACAAAGCCGTAATCCTTGCCATCAGGACGTGACAGGAATCCGCTCTGGCCTGCCGGAGCCAGCACTAACGTGCCGTCCAGACGCCCTGAGGACAAGTCCAGATACACCTGGTTCTGATCCTGATAAGAAACGATATCCACGCCTTTCGGTGCCCAGTGCGCCTGCGCGTAACTTTCCTGAATCGAGCCCTGCAATACGCCGATGTGTTTGCCTTTCAGCGCATCAACGGTCGGCAGCAGGCCGGAATCTTTTTTAGCAATCAGCTTCGTCGGTACGCGGTAAATCACGTTGGTGAAATCGATCGCCTGACGACGCTTTTCGGTTACGTTCATGGCGGAGTTGATTGCATCGAATTTACGCGCCTGAAGGGCGGCAATCAGGCCATCGAAAGAGGTGTCGTACCATTCGCATTTCACGCTGGCCGCGGCGCAAACGGCATTACCTAAATCAATATCAAAGCCCTGCAATTCGCCGGTGGCGCTTTTGGATTCAAACGGCGGATACTGCGCTTCCAGACCGAATTTCAGCGTGGAACCGTCTGCCAGCGCAGAAAAAGACGCCACGGCACAACCTAACAGCAATGCGATTTTCAATTTTTTCATTATTCACAATTCCCCTGCGGTATCAGAAAGTAGGCTCAGACGCGACACAGACGGCGTGCGCCTTCGTACAGCGTGTCGTTATCTTTGGCAAAGCTCAGGCGGATAAGCCCAGTGGGTTTGTTATTACTGTAAAAGGCCGACAGCGGGATGGTGGCAATCTGGTGATCCCGGATCAGGCTCAGCACAAATTCATCGTCGGTCAGCGGGCTGAAATGACTAAAACGCGCCAGCATAAAGAAACTGCCACGGCTTGGGAGTAATTCAAAGCGGGATTCGCTCAGCGCTTCCGCCAGCAAATCGCGTTTTTTCTGATAAAAATCCGCCAAACCGAGATAGCTTTGCGGATCGGCCAGCGCTTCGGCAAAGGCAACCTGCATCGGCGTGTCGGCGGAGAACACCATAAACTGATGCACTTTGCGGATTTCGTCCATCAGTTCCGCCGGTGCCAGGCAGTAGCCCACGCGCCAGCCGGTGACGTGATAGGTCTTGCCGAACGACGACACAATGACGCTGCGCTCGGCCAGCTGCGGATGGCAGGCCATGCTTTCGTGGCGCTCGCCGTCGAAAACGACGTGCTCGTAAACTTCGTCCGACAAAATCACGATGTCAGTGTCTTTGGTCAGCGCCGTCAGACGTTCGATGTCGAAATCAGTGAAAATCGCGCCGGTCGGGTTGTGCGGGCTGTTGATGATGATCATGCGCGTGCGGCTGTTGATGGCGCTCGCAACCTGATCCCAGTCGATGCTGAAATCTTCCATCGACAGGCCGATCGCCACCGGTTTTGCGCCCTGTAAGCGGACAATTGGCGCGTAGCTGTCAAACGACGGTTCGAAATAAATAACTTCATCGCCCGGATGCACCAGCGCGCTGATGGCGGAATACAAGCCTTCGCTGGCGCTGGCAATCACGGTAACTTCGCTGTCGGCGTCATAATGGCAACCGTAAAGCGCTTCAACTTTGGCGGAAAGCGCATGGCGCAGCGCGGCCACGCCGCTCATCGGCGCATACTGGTTATGACCGTCGCGCATGGCTTTGGCAACGCTGTCGATAAGCGCAGGCTGGCAGGAGAAATTCGGTGCGCCCTGCGATAAGTTCAGGGCATTGTGCTCGGCGCTTAGCTGGCCAATCACGGTGAAAATAGTGGTGCCGACATCCGGTAATTTAGACTGCGGCGACATCGCGCTTTTCATAGCATTTTCCCCAAAGGAAACAGGCCGGGCGGCCATGAGAAGGTTAAAACGGGTGTTTAACGATTAAGCAGCAGTTCGCCTGTGCCGACAATGGAAAATTTGTCATACTCGCCATGATCAGCCGTCATGGCTAAATGCTGAATTTACCGGGGGCTCCGTGACACTTTCGCCTGAACTGTCGTATCTGAATGCACTGAATTTACCGTCGCTCAACGTGCTAAAAACCTTTGCTGTCGTCGCGCAAACCCTGAACCTGACGCATGCCGCCACGTTGCTGCACATCACGCAGGGCGCGGTCAGCCGCCAGATAACCGGCCTGGAAACGTCGCTGGGGTATCCGTTGTTTTTACGTCAGGCCCGCGGGCTGACGCTGACCCCGCGCGGCGCGCAACTATTACCGCCCGTGCAGCAGGCACTGTCGCTGATGGGTGATGCGCTGAAACGCGTCGGTTCACACCCGGACACGCTGCGGATCAAATGCCCGACCTGTTCGATGCGCTGGTTATTGCCACGCGTGATCCAGCTGCAAAACGACCGGCCTGATATGCGCATCGAACTGACGGCCTCGATTGCGCACGGCGTGGATTTCAGCAATGAACATTTTGATGCCGCCGTGATTTTCGGGCGGCCACCGGAATCGCAGCGCCGCGCGCATCATCTGTTTGACGAAGTGCTGACGCCGGTCTGTACGCCGGATTTTTTGCCCCGCCATAAAGGGAAAACTGCGGTTGCCGATCTGGCAGATAAAACGCTGCTGCACCCGACCCGCGACCGCCGCGACTGGCTTTTGTGGCTGCGGGAAGAGGGCGTGCAGGGGTTGCCGTCGGAGAAATCACAGCATTTCGATACGCTGGATCTGGCGATTAATTCGGCACTTCAGGGTTATGGCGTGGCGATCGGCGATCTGACGTTAATCGAAGATGACTTGCATGCGGGCAGGGTGATTGCGCCTTTCCCGTTATGCGTGGCGAGCGGCGCATCTTATACGTTGTTGTATCCGGAAAACCCGACGCCCGCACTGAAAGTGGCAATTGATTTTCTCAATGAACAGGCGCGTCTCAGCCGGGAAAAGCTGAGCGCGCTATTGTCGACGTCACACCGGCTGGTCAGCGCCGTGTGAGCAATGCCGTGTTATCAATAAAGTGTGATCAATACCTGGTGATCAATAGAGCGCGCCGAGGGCGCTGGCAATGGCACCGGTCAGTTTACGGAGTTCTTCCTGCGTGATGATGTACGGCGGCATCAGGTAAATCAGCTTGCCGAACGGACGGATCCACACGCCCTGTTCCACGAAATGTTTTTGCAGTTGCGCCATGTTGACCGGCTGGTGCATTTCCACCACGCCAATCGCGCCGAGCACGCGCACGTCGGCCACTGCCGGATGTTCGGCCAGGGGCAGTAATTCATTTTTCAGCTGTTTCTCGATATTGAGCACCTGCGCCTGCCAGCGGTTTTCCGACAATAAACGCAGGCTGGCATTGGCGACCGCGCAGGCCAGCGGATTGCCCATAAACGTCGGGCCGTGCATGAAACAACCCGCTTCGCCGTTGCTGATCACTTCCGCGACATGCCGCGTGGTCAGCGTGGCGGAAAGCGTCATATAGCCGCCGGTCAGCGCTTTGCCGAGGCAGAGAATATCTGGCGAAATTTTCGCATGGTCACAGGCAAACAGCTTGCCGGTGCGGCCAAAACCGGTGGCAATCTCATCGGCAATCAGCAGTATGCCGTACTGATCGCACAGGTTACGCACCCGTTTAAGATACAGCGGATGGTAAATCCGCATCCCGCCCGCGCCCTGAACCACCGGCTCTAAAATCACCGCGGCAATTTTGCTGTGGTTTTCATCGAGCATTTTGGCGAAAGGCGCAATATCTGCTTCGTCCCATTCGCCGTCAAAACGGCTCTGCGGCGCGTCGGCAAACAGATGCTGCGGCAGATATCCCTGATACAAACTGTGCATCGAATTTTGCGGGTCGCAGACCGACATCGCGCCGAAGGTATCGCCGTGATAGCCGTTGCGCAGCGTCAGCAGCGTCTGACGTTTCTCGCCGCGCGCATGCCAGTATTGCATCGCCATTTTCAGCGCCACTTCCACCGCCACCGAACCTGAATCCGCCAGAAACACGCATTCCAGCCCGGCAGGCGTCATTTCTACCAGACGGCGCGACAGCGCGATGGCTGAAGGATGCGTGATGCCGCCAAACATGACGTGCGACATTTTGCCAATTTGCTCAACCGCCGCCTGATTCAGCTGCGGGTGGTTATAGCCGTGGATCGCCGCCCACCAGGACGACATGCCGTCCACCAGCTCACGCCCGTCAGCCAGATGTAAAAGCACGCCGGACGCCGATTCCACCGGATACGCGGGCAGCGGTTTGGTCATGGATGTGTACGGATGCCAGATGTGGCGCTGGTCGAATTCGATATCGGCGGGGCTCATAAAGGATTCCTGCGGGCGGTAAGTTGTAAACTAAAAAATGTAATTCTCGTTGACCGTAAACTAAAACGAATCGAGAATGGTTGACAGTATACCGACCATAAAAACGTTCACGAAACATTTATTTTGGAGTTGTCGCATGACTACCCGCACCCAATGGACGCTTGAAAAAACTCAGGCACTGTTTTCCAAACCTTTCCTTGAGCTGATGTTTGAAGCCCAGCAGGTTCACCGTCAGCACTTCGATCCGCGTCAGGTTCAGGTCAGTACGCTGTTGTCGATCAAAACCGGTGCCTGTCCGGAAGACTGTAAATATTGCCCGCAGAGTTCCCGTTACAAAACCGGGCTGGAATCTGAGCGTCTGATGGAAGTCGAGCAGGTGCTTGAATCCGCCCGTCAGGCGAAAGCCGCCGGTTCGACCCGTTTCTGCATGGGCGCCGCGTGGAAAAACCCCCACGACCGTGACATGCCGTACCTCGAGCAAATGGTGCAGGGCGTGAAAGAACTGGGGATGGAAACCTGCATGACGCTCGGCACGCTGAACACCACGCAGGCGCAGCGTCTGGCGCATGCCGGTCTGGATTTCTACAACCACAATCTGGATACCTCGCCGGAATTTTACGGCAGCATCATCACCACCCGCAGCTATCAGGAACGTCTGGATACGCTGTCGGAAGTGCGCGGCGCGGGCATTAAAGTCTGCTCCGGCGGCATTGTTGGTTTAGGTGAAACCGTCAAAGACCGTGCCGGTCTGCTGATGCAGCTGGCGAACCTGCCGGTGCCGCCGGAAAGCGTGCCGATCAACATGCTGGTGAAAGTGAAAGGCACGCCGCTGGCCGATAACGACGACGTCGATCCGTTTGATTTTATCCGCACTATCGCCGTGGCACGCATCATGATGCCGCAGTCGTATGTCCGTCTTTCCGCCGGTCGCGAACAGATGAGCGAACAGACGCAGGCGATGTGCTTTATGGCCGGTGCCAACTCCATTTTCTACGGCTGCAAGCTGCTGACCACGCCAAACCCGGCGGAAGATAAAGATCTCATTCTGTTTGGCAAACTGGGGCTGAACCCGCAGGTATTCGAAACAGAAATGGGCGATAACCAGCAACAGGCCGCGCTGGCCGAACAGCTGGTTCATGCCGATACCGCACAGTTCTACAACGCCGCCGTCTGATCATGAGCTGGCAAACGCGGATTAACGATGCCGTTGCCGCCCGCAAAGAAGCGGCGGCTTTTCGTGTGCGTCAGCCGAACAACGGCGGCAGCGCGCGGTTTCTGACACAAGGTGACAAACGGTATCTGAATTTTTCCGGTAACGATTATCTCGGCCTGAGTCAGGACGCGGACGTGATTGCCGCATGGCAGAAGGGCGCTGAAAAATACGGCGTGGGTAGCGGCGGTTCCGGGCACGTCACCGGCTACAGCGTGGCGCACGCCGAATTTGAACAGCAGCTGGCGCAGTGGCAGGGCTATCCGCGCGCGCTGCTGTTTATCTCCGGCTTTGCGGCCAATCAGGCCATTCTTGCCTCGCTGATGCAGGGCGACGATCGCGTGCTGGCGGATAAACTCAGCCACGCTTCTTTGCTGGAAGCCGCTGCCCATGCGCCTTCGCAGTTGCGGCGCTTTCACCACAATCAGCCGGATTCCCTGCAACGCTTGCTGGAAAAACCGGTGGACGGTGAAACGCTGGTGGTGACCGAAGGGGTGTTCAGTATGGACGGCGACGCTGCACCGCTGGCGGAACTGCATCGACTGGCGCAATCGCACGAAAGCTGGCTGATGGTGGATGACGCGCACGGCGTGGGCGTCACCGGTGAAGAAGGGCGCGGCAGTTGCTGGCAGCAGGGCGTACGGCCTGAACTTCTGGTGGTCACATTCGGTAAAGCTTTCGGGTGCAGTGGCGCGGCGGTGCTGTGTGCTGATGCCACCGCGGATTACCTGTTGCAGTTCGCGCGTCATCTGATTTACAGCACGGCGATGCCTGCGGCGCAGGTTTGCGCGTTACAGGCCGCGCTGGTACGAGTCCGGCAAGACGACGGCCTGCGTGATAAACTGGCGGCCAATATTGCCCGTTTCCGCGCCGGGGCTACCGGATTGCCTTACCGGCTGACCGCTTCACAAACGGCCATCCAGCCGGTGATCGTAGGCGAAAATCAGCCTGCTTTAGATCTGGCAGCGGCATTGCGCGAACGCGGGGTGTGGGTCAGTGCTATCCGTCCGCCGACGGTGCCTCCGGGCAGCGCGCGGCTGCGTCTTACGCTGACGGCGGCACACAGGCCGGAAGATATCGATTTTTTGCTGGAGTCCCTTCATGGGTGCAGTCACTGAATTAGTGAATAAACAAGCGGTGGCCGACGCGTTCAGCCGCGCCGCCGTCAGTTATGAAAGCGCCGCACAATTGCAGCGTGATGTGGGTGAAACGTTGCTGTCGCTGGCAGAACCTTACCTGAAAGATGCAGGAAAAACGGTTGTTGACGCCGGTTGCGGGACGGGCTATTTCAGCCGTTACTGGCGCGCTCAGGGGAAAAACGTGATTGCGCTGGATCTCTCCGAAGGCATGCTGAGCCGTGCCCGTGAGCTGGATTCCGCTGATGAATATGTGCCGGGAGATATCGAGCGTTTACCGTTTGCCGATAACTCGGTTGATATCTGTTTCAGCAATCTGGCGGTGCAGTGGTGTAACGCGCTGCCGCGTGCGCTGGAAGAAATGCACCGCGTCACCCGCAACGGCGGGCTGGTGATTTTCTCCACGCTGGCCGAAGGTTCGCTCAGTGAGCTGGCCGCCGCGTGGATGAAAGTCGATGGCCGCCGTCACGTGAATCAGTTCCTGACGCCCGACAAAATCGCCGAAGCCTGCGCGCCGTATCGCCATGAAGTGACCTTCAGCGATCACGTCGCCGAATTCCCGGACGTGATGTCGCTGATGCGTTCGCTCAAAGGCATTGGCGCGACGCACATCAAAAATGGCCGCCTCGGCGGGCTGGGCGGGCGCGAGCGTCTGCAATTGCTGGAAAAACATTACGTCCGCCGCGACGGCGTTCTGCCGCTGAATTACCGGCTGGTTTACGGCATTTTGCAGGTGGAAGAACTCATTCCCCGCTGATTTAAAAGAAACAGTTACACACACCAGGCGCGACGCAGAAATAAGACATGAAACAAAAATACTTTATTACCGGCACCGATACCGAAGTCGGAAAAACCGTTGCCACAACCGCATTTTTACAGGCGGCAGCGTGCGCCGGGCACAAAACTGCCGGATACAAACCGGTGGCGTCAGGCAGTGAAATGACGGCAGAAGGGCCGCGCAACAGCGACGCACTGGCGCTCCAGGCCTACAGCACCGTCGGGCTGTGTTATGACGAAGTCAATCCGTGCACGTTTTTCGAGCCGACGTCGCCGCATATTGTCAGCGAGCTGGAAAATCGCCCGATTGACCCGCAGGTTTTATCCGCCGGATTGCGTCATCTCGAACCGCTGGCCGACTGGGTGGTGGTGGAAGGGGCAGGAGGCTGGTACACGCCGCTGACCGCAGATTATACGTTTGCGGACTGGGTGATTGCCGAGCAACTGCCGGTGGTGTTAGTGGTGGGAATGCGGCTGGGCTGCATCAATCACGCCGTGCTGACGGCGCAGGCCATCGCGCAAAGTGGTTTGCATCTGGCGGGCTGGATTGCCAATGATGTGCAGGAAACGGGGAAGCATCATCAGGCATACATGGCGACGCTCACGCGTATGCTGCCTGCGCCGCTGCTGGGCGAGATCCCGTTCCTGAGTGCCGGTCTGGACATCAATCTGGGGCAATATCTGGATCTGGAACGTCTGCTTCCTGATGGTGAATGAAGTACGGCGTCAGACCGTCAGATAATTTTTGATTAACGTCTCGTCAAGCTGTGCCAGCGTGCCTTGTGCCACGTTGCGCCCGCCGTCCACCAGACAAAACCGGTCAGCGACGCTGCGGATAAACGGCAATTTATGCCCGACCAGAAGCAGCGTCAGACCGAGGTCACGGTTCAGGCGGTGAATGATGTTACCCATATTCGCCGCCATCGACGCACTGGTGTGTTCGGTCGGTTCGTCGAGGATCAGCAGTTCAGGCTCCTGAACCAGCGCGCGGCTGATCGCCAGTTGCTGTTGCTGGCTCTCATCGAGCTCTCCCGCTTTACGCGTTCCCATTTCCTTAAGCGTCGGAAACAGGTCGTAGACCTCTTCAGGCACGCGACGCGTCTTATTCCGGCTGGCCATCATGGCAATTTGCAGGTTTTCATCCACACTCATCTGCGAAAAAATCTGCCGTCCCTGTGGCACATAACCGATGCCGATTTGCGCACGGCTTTCCACCGGAAGATTTAATAAACTCTGAGGCTCTTCGTCGCGCGACTGCCAGGATATCGCCCCGCTTTTCACCGGAAGATGGCCCATAATGCAGTTCACCAGCGTGGTTTTCCCCACGCCATTTCGCCCGATCAGGCACGTACATTGACCGCGGTACAGTTCGAGATTGATATCCCACAGAATATGTTTTTGCCCATAATACTGATTAACTGATTTTACACTTAACATCAGACCTCCCTCCCACACGGAGCATTCCGCTGAACTTCGCTTTGACCGCCACTGTCATATTTCTGACATTTATGTTCCGCTGTTAATGCCGTAACACAGAATTAAATTCCGTTGATTACCGGCCAACCTCTCAGCATCAATTGCAGATAAACAGCCATTAACCAGTGATAAATGGGGTTAACCGCTTTTTCCTTGCACTAAAAATGACATTGCTTAGCAAAAAACAGGGTAATCATCAGATTTCACTTTCAGGTGAAAAAAGCGGTTCCGGCTGCAGGAAACGCTTCCTACAGTGACACTGCAACTCTCAGGCCAAGTTTGTAAAAGTGCCGGGGAAAAGAGAAGTTACAGGGGTGTTAACAGCGGAGCGCAGGGCGATTTAGGATTATTCATTAACGTTGTTGAGGTTTTGTGACATCCGTTCAGACGCGGGAGAAAGGCAACTGCACTTTGCCAGTGCTGCTCTCTCTGATTTTGGTGCAAACGTAACGGGAATAAGAAGCAAAAAAATCCTGATGAGATGCACTTTTGGATTTTGCAAGAAACATCCGACCAGAAATCTAGGCAAAATAGGCATAAATAAGGAGATAAAAAAGATAAAAAATAACTAAAAAAGACCACTTGGGTGGCCTGAAAGCCTAAATGATGTTTTTTACCAACTCCCGCCGTGCGGGGCGCGCTGAGACTTATCCACTATTCCTGTGGATAACCATGTGCATGAGAGTGAGAAAAGATGCTACAGGCGAGTCAGGGCGCGGGTTGTGCTCACTTTGCCCGTATTCGCAGCTTTTTAATGATGTTGTTTATAATCAGTGAGTTAGTTAAAAGCAATATGCCCGTAATTCGTTCGTCATAGTTGTGTCAGAATTCGTCAACCTGTGGTCAGAAAGTTAACGGATGAAAAATTTTGGGGATAATTGTCACCTGATGGTGAGAATTCTTTTTCGTAATAACCTAAAAAAGTGCAGATGCAGCAACCGGTTAAATCACCGGTGATTTTTATCGATTGGAGGCTGGTTTTATATACAGTATTATAAGGCGGTAAAATCAAGGCTGGCAAAATTCGCGGAGTCTTTCATACTGTTTTTCCGTGAGCGCCTTACGTACGGCCTTATGCGTTTTCATTTCAGCCAGGTAGCCCGTCATGAGTAAAGAGTTCAAACTGCATTCCGAATTTAAGCCATCAGGCGATCAGCCTGAGGCAATACGCCGTCTGGAAGAAGGGCTGGAGAACGGTCTGGCGCACCAGACGTTACTCGGCGTTACCGGTTCCGGTAAAACCTTTACCGTCGCGAATGTGATTGCTGACCTGAACCGGCCAACGATGGTTCTCGCGCCCAATAAAACTCTCGCGGCGCAGTTGTATGGCGAAATGAAAGAGTTCTTCCCGGAGAACGCCGTCGAATATTTCGTTTCTTACTACGATTATTACCAGCCCGAAGCGTACGTCCCGAGTTCAGACACGTTTATCGAAAAAGATTCCTCGGTGAACGAACACATCGAACAGATGCGCCTTTCCGCCACCAAAGCGCTGCTTGAGCGCCGCGACGTCATCGTGGTGGCATCCGTCTCGGCGATCTACGGTCTGGGCGACCCGGATCTGTATCTGAAAATGATGCTGCATCTGACCAAAGGGATGATTATCGATCAGCGCGCGATCGTGCGCCGTCTGGCTGAGCTGCAATATGCCCGCAACGATCAGGTTTTCCAGCGCAGCACTTTCCGCGTGCGCGGCGAAGTGATCGACGTCTTTCCGGCTGAATCAGACGATCTGGCGCTGCGCATCGAGCTTTTCGATCAGGAAGTCGAGCGGCTTTCCCTGTTTGACCCGCTGACCGGTCAGGTGCAGCACGAAGTTCCGCGTTTCACGATTTACCCGAAAACGCACTACGTCACCCCGCGTGAACGTATTTTGCAGGCGATGGAAGAGATCAAAGTCGATCTGGCCGATCGCCGCAAGGTGCTGCTGGATAACAACAAACTGCTCGAAGAACAGCGTCTCAGCCAGCGTACGCAGTTTGACCTCGAAATGATGAATGAGCTGGGTTATTGCTCGGGCATCGAAAACTATTCACGGTATCTCTCCGGACGCGGTCCGGGCGAGCCGCCGCCGACGCTGTTTGACTATCTGCCTGCCGACGGTTTGCTGATTGTCGACGAATCCCACGTCACCATTCCGCAAATCGGCGGGATGTACAAAGGCGACCGCTCGCGAAAAGAAACGCTGGTGGAGTACGGTTTCCGCCTGCCCTCGGCGCTGGATAACCGCCCGATGCGCTTTGAAGAATTTGAGGCGCTGGCGCCGCAGACGATTTATGTTTCCGCCACACCCGGCGCTTACGAGCTGGATAAATCCGGCGGCGACGTGGTGGATCAGGTGGTGCGTCCGACCGGCTTGCTGGATCCGATTATTGAAGTGCGCCCGGTGACCACGCAGGTCGACGATCTGCTGTCGGAAATCCGCAAACGCGTGGCCATCAATGAGCGTGTGCTGGTCACCACGCTGACCAAACGCATGGCCGAGGATTTGACCGAGTATCTGGAAGAACACGGCGAGAAGGTGCGTTACCTGCACTCTGATATCGATACCGTCGAGCGCGTGGAGATTATCCGCGATTTGCGTCTGGGTGAATTCGATGTGCTGGTGGGCATCAACTTGCTGAGGGAAGGGCTGGATATGCCGGAGGTTTCTCTGGTGGCGATCCTGGATGCCGACAAAGAGGGCTTCCTGCGTTCAGAACGTTCGCTCATTCAGACCATTGGCCGTGCGGCGCGTAACCTCAACGGTAAAGCCATTCTTTACGGCGACAGAATCACGAATTCGATGGCGAAAGCGATCGGGGAAACGGAGCGTCGTCGTGCGAAACAGGAAGCTTACAACCTGGAAAATGGCATTACGCCGATGGGCCTGAACAAGAAGATTTCCGACATCCTGCAACTGGGGCAGCCAAAGACCAAAAAGAACAAAGACAAGCGCGATGCCGAAGCGGCGCAAACCTACAAATCGCTTACGCCTAAAGCGCTGGAACAGCGCATTAAGGAGCTGGAAAGCAAGATGTATGCGCATGCCCAGAACCTGGAATTCGAAGAAGCGGCCAATACACGCGACGAACTCCACGCCCTGCGCGAGCAGTTTATTGCTCTTTCGTAAGGGAAAAATGCTAAAGTGCGCGGCCTGAAAATTGATAAGGAAAAGCGAGCCAATGACTGATACACCACAAAATCCCGGTGCGGCGAAAGATCCGCTGCACGGCGTCACGCTGGAAAAACTGCTGACAACGCTGGTGGATAATTTTGGCTGGCCCGCACTGGCTTCGCAGGTCAACATCAACTGCTTCAAAAGTGACCCAAGCATCAAGTCCAGCCTGAAATTCCTGCGCCGCACGCCGTGGGCGCGCAAGGAAGTGGAAACGCTGTATCTGGATTTTATTGAAGGCCATTTGCGCCCTGATATGACGCGCAGCAAACGCCGCACGCCGTTATCCGCTGAAAAACCGCTGAAACCCAAAGTCAGCACTGCGAAACCTGCCGCTGACAGCCCGTGGAATAATCATCCGCTGACCAAAAAATAACAGCCGTTTCCACCGGTTTTTTGAACTGTGAAAAAGCCCCGCGATCTGTAAAGTGAAGCGGGTTTTTTTTATTGCGCGGAGAGAAATGTGACCGGAAAAAATGTACTTATTGTGGTGGATATGCAAAACGGAGTGTTCGCATCGCCACGTTATGACCGCAGCGGGCGCACCGCGTTAATTAACCAGCTGATTGACCGGGCTGGGCGCATTATTTTCATCCAGCACGCAGAAGGTGAAATGACCGAAGGCAGCGAATTCTGGCAGGTTTTGCCGGAACTTCATCAGCCGGCGGATTCTGTTTCCGTCACCAAAACCGCCTGTGATTCTTTCTACCGCACCCGTCTTGATGAAGTGCTGAAAGATCTCAATGCGACTGGCTTTACGGTGTGCGGATGTGCCACGGATTACTGCGTGGATACCACCATTAAAGTCGCTGCCAGCAAAGGCTACGCGGTAACCGTTGCCTCCGATGCGCACACCACCGGCGACAGAACCCACGTCACGGCTGAGCAGTTAATCGGCCAGCACAACGAAGTCTGGCGCGAATTATCCGTGCCGGGAAATCCGGTGATGGTGAAAACCACCGCTGAAATCCTGGCAGGCTGGGCATAACGCCAGGCAGCTTTGTGAAACGGTGTGCATGAAAAAGGCCGCATTGCGCGGCCTTTGTCTTTATATTTCCAGAATCATTTTCTCCGCACTCAGTGCATTTTTTGCAGCACTTCTTCTACCGCCATCCGCAACATATCGCGGTCATGGCGATACGGAATATCGCTGGCTTCGAGCGGGCTTTGAATAATCAGATGCGCTTTGGCGCTTTCGCCCAGCGTCACTTTCGGCCCGACAATCGCGGCGTCAGCGCGACGGCCAATGCGTTTTTCGATCATGTCCAGCTTGTTATCAAGCGTCAGCGACGCCGCGGCCACGCTCAGCTCTTTCCCCAGATTGCCGATATAGACGATGTGCGCACGGCTGCGGCGCAGGGCGGTGGTGAGATCTTCCATCAGCAACAGCGGCATCAGACTGGTAAAGAAACTGCCGGGGCCAATCAGGATGAGATTCGCTTCGGCGATGGCGTGCAACGCTTCGCGCGTGGCCGGAACCTGTGGCTCCAGCAGTAATTCGCGCGGGATTTGCGTCAGTTTATCGACATTCACTTCGCCGTGAACCCGCTGACCGTTTGCATCGATCGCGGCTAAATCTACCGGCTGCTCGGACATCGGAATCAGCTCAGCGTCCACTTTCAGCAGACTGCGCACCAGATTGATTGCTTCCAGCGGCCGGACGGTCAGGTGATCCAGCGCGCGCAACATCAGGTTGCCGAGATTGTGTCCGTCCAGTTCACCCTGGCCGCTGAAGCGGTATTCGAACATCGCCGAGGCTAAGCTCGGTTCGGTGATCAGCTGGTTGAGGCAGTTGCGCATATCGCCCCAGGCGATGCCGCCCACCGAACGGCGGATACGGCCGGTCGAACCGCCGTTGTCGGTCGTGGTCACAATGCCGGTGAGACGCGGGCCCAGCGAGGAAAGAGAAGACATCACGCGGCCCAGGCCGTGCCCTCCGCCTAATGCCACCACCCGGTCGAGGTCAGCTAATGTTCTATTGCGCATAAAGATCCTTGTGAAGCGGCCAGAGGTGAGAATAGTGCGTGCTCAGGGCACAATAAAGATGCAGCAGATAATCGTTTTGCCGGGAGATTTTACCTAATTTTGCAACAGGATGTTATCCCTTCGCCGCACTCTCAGCGCTTTCAAAATCAAGCGGTTTTATCGTTGAAAATGCTCTCTTTTGTTGTGAAAAAACGTTATATATCAAAATGCATAACGAAAAACCACCTTGGCGATCCGGTCTTCAGAGCGTTAAACTGTAGCCCGTTACCCGAATTCTTCATCGTTCTGCACTGAACGTGTTGAATCAACTCCTAGCCCTGGTTCCTAAGTTGCCTTTCTGACGTTGTTCCCACAGAAACAATATGGAGCTCTGGCCGTGACAATCAGTCACCAGGGTGCATGGCAGAAATGCCCGCATCTCCCGTATTTGGAAAGGTGTTTAGGTGCTTCAACTTACTGATGCTTTTGCCCGCAAGTTTTATTACTTGCGGCTGTCGATCACTGACGTGTGCAATTTTCGTTGCACCTATTGTCTGCCGGACGGTTACAAGCCGCACGGGCACAGCAATAAAAGCTTTCTTTCGCTCGATGAAATCCGTCGGGTCAGTCGCGCGTTCGCCAATCTGGGAACGGAAAAAGTGCGCCTGACCGGTGGAGAACCGTCGCTGCGCCGCGATTTCTGCGACATCATTGCCGCCGTTCGCGAAAACCCCTCAATTAAAACGCTGGCCGTCACCACCAACGGTTACCGCATGGCGCGTGATATCAGCAAATGGCGCGATGCCGGGCTGACAAACATTAACGTCAGCGTCGACAGCCTTGATGCCCGCCAGTTTCACGCCATCACCGGGCAGGATAAATTCCGCGATGTGATGGCCGGAATTGACGCCGCGTTTGACGCCGGTTTCAGCAAGGTCAAAGTCAATACCGTGCTGATGCGCGATGTGAATCATGCCAGCCTCAACACCTTCCTCGACTGGATTAAAACCCGTCCGGTTCAGCTGCGTTTCATCGAGCTGATGGAAACCGGCGACGGCGGCGATCTGTTCCGCAAACATCATGTTTCCGGCGAAGTCCTGCGCGAGCAGCTTGTCCGTCAGGGCTGGCAGTTGCAGATCCGCTCACGCAGCGACGGCCCGGCGCAGGTGTTCAGCCACCCGGATTATCTGGGCGAGATCGGCCTGATCATGCCGTATGAAAAAGACTTTTGTGTCAGCTGCAACCGCCTGCGCGTGTCCGCGATCGGCAATCTGCATTTGTGTCTGTTCGGCGAGCAGGGCATTCCTCTGCGCGATTTACTGGCCGACGATCTTCAGCAGGACGATTTGATGGACAGGATCCAGGGCGGTCTCAGCCGTAAAAAACAAACGCACTTCCTGCATGAAGGCAATACCGGGATTACTCAGAACCTGTCGTTTATCGGCGGCTGAGTCCGGCATTAATCGTTTAAGGAGCAAACTGATGAGCAAAGCCAGCAAAGAATTTTTGCCTTTATCTGTCGCGATCATGACGGTTTCTGACCGCCGCACCGACGCGGAAGACACCTCCGGCCATTACCTGAAAGAAGCCGTGACCGAAGGCGGCCACCACGTTGTGGCGCAGCAAATTGTTAAAGAGAGCATTTACAGCATTCGCGACGTGGTTTCTGCGTGGATTGCAGATGAAAAAATTCAGGCCATTTTGATCAACGGCGGTACCGGTTTTAATGCCGGAAATAATACGCCGGAAGCCCTGAAGCCGTTATTTGACCGTGAAATTGAAGGTTTCGGCGAGCTGTTCCGCATGGTGTCTTTCGAAGATATCGGCACCTCGACTATTCAGTCACGCGCCATCGGCGGTATTGCCAATCAGACGGTGATTTTTGCCATGCCGGGATCAACCCGAGCGTGCCAGACCGCCTGGGAAAATATCATTGAAGCGCAGCTCGACGCCCGTCAGGGACCGTGCAATTTCACCCCACATTTGAAGAAATAAGCATGTCTGAATTAACCCACATTAATGCGTCCGGTGATGCCCACATGGTGGACGTTTCCGGCAAAGCCGAAACGGTTCGCGAAGCCCGTGCCGAAGCTTTTGTTGAGATGGCTGCCCAAACGCTGGCGATGATCATTGACGGCAATCATCACAAAGGGGATGTGTTTGCTACCGCGCGCATCGCCGGAATTCAGGCTGCCAAAAAAACCTGGGATTTGATCCCGTTGTGTCATCCGCTGTTGCTGACCAAAGTGGAAGTTAAGCTTGAAGCGCAGCCGGAACATAACCGTGTTCGTATCGAATCCCGTTGCCGGTTAAGCGGCAAAACCGGTGTGGAAATGGAAGCGCTGACTGCGGCTTCCGTCGCCGCGCTGACCATCTACGACATGTGTAAAGCCGTTCAGAAAGATATGGTGATCGGCCCGATCCGCCTGCTGGAAAAAAGCGGCGGTAAATCCGGCGACTTTAAGGCGGAAAGCAAGGCTGAAGGTAAGGTGGAAATATGATCGACATTTTATTCTTCGCCCAGGTTCGCGAGTTAACCGGGACGTCCAGCCTGCAACTACCGGCTGATTTTTCCACCGTGGAAGATTTGCGCAATTCCCTGACCGGACGCGGTGACCGCTGGGCGCTGGCGCTGGAATCCGGCAAATTGCTGGTGGCGGTCAATCAGACGCTGACCACGATGGCGCATCCGCTGGTAGCGGGGGACGAAGTGGCGTTCTTCCCGCCAGTGACCGGGGGCTGAGATGGACAGGACAAAAATTATTGTTGATGCCGCCCCGTTTAACGTTGGCGAAGAGTACAACTGGCTGGCGCAGTCAGACGCCGACGGCGCGGTAGTGACGTTCACCGGCAAAGTGCGCAATCACAATCTGGGCAGCCACGTCACGGCGCTGACACTGGAGCACTATCCGGGCATGACCGAAAAAGCGCTGGCGGAGATTGTTGAGCAGGCGCGCGCGCGCTGGCCTTTGCAAAGTGTTTCGGTTTATCACCGCGTCGGGCCGATGTATCCGGGCGATGAAATTGTCTTTGTCGGCGTCACCAGCGCTCATCGCGGAATGGCGTTCGAAGCCAATGAATTTATTATGGATCAACTGAAAACGCGCGCACCGTTCTGGAAGCGCGAGGCGACGGAAGAGGGCGACCGCTGGGTCGATGCCCGTGACAGCGATAAAGTCGCGGCGGCGCGCTGGTAAATAGTGGTTCAACCGCACCGACTCCTCCCATGCTTTTCCCGCCAACTGTGATACGCTTTAAAAAATCGGGAGGCCATTTTGGCCTCATTATTGTCCTCCATGCAAAAGGGTAATCATCATGGATCGATATCCACGTAGTAACGGTTCAATTGTTGAACGCGCAAATACGGGCATTCAGGCGTACATGGCGCAAGTGTATGGCTGGATGTTCTGTGGCTTGCTGCTGACGGCATTTGTTGCCTGGTATGCTTCCGGCTCCGAAAAAATCATGAGTTTTGTTTTTTCCAGCCAGATTACGTTCTTTGGTTTGATCATCGCCCAGCTGGCGCTGGTCTTCGTGATTTCCGGCATGGTGAATCGCCTGAGCGGGACGGTCGCCACCGGCCTCTTCATGTTGTATTCCGCCCTGACGGGTCTGACGCTTTCCAGCATTTTCCTCGTCTACACCGGTGATTCCATTTTTGGGACATTCATTGTCGCAGCGGGCATGTTTGGTGCGATGAGCGTTTACGGTTACGTGACCAAGCGTGATTTAACCGGCATCGGCAGCATGTTGTTCATGGCGCTGATTGGTCTGGTTCTGGCGTCACTGGTCAACATGTGGCTGAAAAGCTCGGGTCTTGCGAACATCATTTCCTACGCAGGCGTGCTGATCTTCGTCGGCCTGACTGCCTACGATACCCAGAAGCTGAAAAACATGGGTGCGCAATTGTCGGCGGATGACCGCGATAATTTCCGCAAATATTCCATCGTAGGCGCACTGACGTTGTATCTGGATTTCATCAACCTGTTCCTGATGTTGTTACGGATTTTCGGTAACCGCCGGTAATTGTTTTTGATTTCAAATTTTATGAGAGGGGCGCTGAAAAGCGCCCTTTTTTTATGCCAGAGCCGGACATTGACGGCTTCTTAAAGCAGATCGAGAAAGTTTCGGTTTTTCAGGCTGCGCCCGGGCTTGAAGAAGATCGAGAAAGTTTCGGTTTTTTCAATGGCGGTGATCGCTTGACTCGCAGCGCCGAAACCGACCAAAAGAGGCCAGGACGGGCCTCTCTTGGATCTCTCACGTCTTTTTAACTGCGCGCTACCGCTCGCTGGCTATGTTTCAGCAATTCCTGCTAGTGCCGCAAAACCCCGCCGCTGCGCGGTTCCCTCCCGTCGGGTTACAAACCGCGCGAAAAGATACGCGGTTTTCCACCTCTCCATACGGCGCGATTTTTGAAAGCGGCCAATAGCTTATCTAAATTCAAAAACAGAGCGGCGTTTATCTTTTAAGAATGTAATCTGGCGTGCTCAAAAATCCTGCTGAACGGAGCGGCTTCGAGACCCCAGGCTCGAAGACCGAGCGAAGGAACCGCGCAGCGGCAGGGTTTTGCGCCACACACAGGAGTAACAGAACATGTCCATCGCTCCAGCGACAGCGCGTGTTGTAAAAAGACGCGGAGAGTCCAGAGAGGGGCCGTCCTGACCCTCTCTGGTCGGTTTCGGCGCCTGCCGTTGAGCGATCACCGCCATTGAAAAACCGAAACCGTCTCGATCAATTTTTAAATCAGAAAGTTTCACCATTTCCAAATGGCTCCCTCCCGATCACGGAATCCTCACTCTCCCTGTCGGCACCTGCCGGAAACTCCACCATACCTGTACGGTGTTAAACAGCACCAGAATCGCGGTCACGATAAATACCCAACGGAATCCGAACAGCGCGGAAGCGCTGGAACCTATCAGCGGCCCGACGACATTCCCGAGGTACATAAACGACTGGTTATATCCAAATATCCGGCCAGTGACCTGATCACTGCTGTATTTCACCAGCAACGCCTGCACCGCGGGCATTAACGCGCCATCGCCGAAACCGAGCATAAAACGCAGAACGCCGAGCTGGACGGGGGTTTTGATCAGTGCCATCAGGCAGAACAGCAGGAAGCAAAAGACCAGCGCGGCGATGAGTATCCGGTGCGCACCGATGCGGTCGCCGAGTTTACCCAGTTTGGGTGCCGCCAGTAATGCCGACACGCCGGGCACGGCGGCAATCACGCCACTGATAAACGCGATATTGCTGGTATCGGACGAAAGCTCACGGATAAACAGCGTCAGTATCGGGCTGATGGAACCGTTTGCCAGCTGGATCATCATGGTGGTGACGAACAGGCTGACAATCAGCCACGGGTAGGGAAGTGTGGTAAACACCGCTTTACCGCTCAGGCGGTTGGCTTTGGTGACCGGCACCACGCGCTCTTTGATCAGGAAAAGGGTGATCAGGAAACTGATAAACAACATGCCGCTGGTGACGAAAAACACGGTGCGCAGGCCGAGATGGTCAGCCATAAAACCGCCTAACAGCGGGCCGATAATGACACCTGAAACCTGACCGGTGGACAGCGTCCCCAGCGCCCAGCCGCTTTTGTCGCGCGGCACCTGCGAGGCCACCAGCGCCATCGCGTTCGGAATATAGCCGGACGTTAAACCCATCAGCGTGCGCAGGATGAAAAGCTGCCAGACGTTGGTCGCAAAACCCTGCAACATCATGACAATCGCCATGCCCAGTGCGGCGCGCAGCAACATGAGTTTGCGGCCCTTGCGGTCAGCGAGGCTGCCCCACAACGGCGCGACAATGGCGGAAACCAGGAAAGTCCCGCTGAACACCAGCCCTGACCACAAACTCAGGGATTCATGAGACGTAACACCCAGCTGTTCGATGTAAAGCGGTAAAAAAGGCAGGATCTGACTCATCGCCATGCCGGTGAAAAAGCACCCGAGCCAGACGGAGATTAAGTTTATTTTCCAGGTTTCCATGTTGCAGCGGTGTAGCCTTATGGACAAAAGAGAGTGAAAGTGAAAGAAGCATAGCAAGCTAATCCGGGGATTGGGACGCAAAAAGTGGGAAGCCATTCATCAGCTTTATAATTGATTATCCTGTATCAAAGTTTCGGATTAATACCGCAGATTATGCCGCCAGAAAGCGTCACTAAAGTTTGCATTTGTCACGCCCGGTTACAGGCCGGAAGCAGATAACTTCGCGCGGCACGGCGTTCTGTGCTAGTATCCGCACAACTGGCGCACTGCAGTTTGTGCCGAATCCTCGTGGTAATGCCTCATTTGCCTCGTCTGATCATCCATTCTTGAAACTGCACCGAACCCCGTTCGGGTTAGAGTGGACTGGAGCTTTTCCTTATATGTCATTTGATTCCCTCGGCTTAAGTGCCGAAATTTTGCGTGCTGTTGAAGAACAGGGCTATCGCGAACCTACGCCTATTCAGCGTCAGGCTATTCCTGTCGTGCTCGAAGGTCGTGACCTGATGGCGAGTGCGCAGACCGGTACCGGTAAAACCGCTGGTTTTACACTGCCACTGCTCAACATGCTCAGCCATACCAACGCGCAATTCAAAGGACGTCGCCCTGTTCGTGCGCTGATCCTGACCCCAACCCGTGAGCTGGCGGCGCAGATTGGCGAAAACGTACAGGCTTACAGCAAATACCTGACCCTGCGTTCGCTGGTCGTATTTGGTGGTGTGAGCATTAACCCGCAGATGATGAAACTGCGCGGTGGCGTGGATGTTCTGATCGCAACGCCGGGTCGTTTGCTGGATCTGGAACATCAGCGTGCTGTTGATTTATCTCAGGTTGAAATTCTGGTGCTTGATGAAGCTGACCGCATGCTGGATATGGGCTTCATCCATGATATCCGTCGCGTGCTGGCGAAACTGCCTGCCAAGCGTCAGAACCTGCTGTTCTCCGCGACGTTCTCTGATGAGATCAAAGGTCTGGCGAGCAAGTTGCTGACCAATCCTGCTTCTGTTGAAGTGGCCCGTCGCAACACCGCTTCTGCGCAAATTGAACAAAGCGTTCACTTTGTTGATAAGAAACGTAAAAGAGAATTGCTGTCTCAGATGATCGGTGAAGGCGACTGGAAACAGGTGCTGGTCTTTAACCGTACCAAGCATGGTGCGAACCATCTTGCTGAACAGCTGAACAAAGACGGCATTACTGCCGCAGCAATTCACGGCAACAAAAGTCAGGGCGCGCGTACCCGTGCGCTGGCTGATTTCAAAGCCGGTTCAATCCGTGTTCTGGTCGCCACTGACATCGCCGCGCGCGGTCTGGATATCGATCAGCTGCCACACGTTGTGAACTATGAACTGCCAAACGTACCGGAAGATTACGTTCACCGTATCGGCCGTACCGGTCGTGCAGAAGCCACCGGTGAAGCGATTTCTCTGGTGTGCGTGGATGAACACAAACTGCTGCGTGATATCGAGCGTCTGCTGAAACGTGAAATCCCGCGTATCGCGCTGGAAGGTTACGAGCCAGACCCGAGCATCAAAGCTGAGCCGATCATCAATGGTCGTCAGGGCAATGGTGGCGGCGGTCGTGGCGCGCCACGTCAGGGCCAGCGTCCGGGCGCACCGCGCTCTGGTGCTCCACGTTCCGGCGCTCCGCGTCAGGGCGGTAACGGTCAGCGTACCGGCAACGGCGGCACGTCGGAAAACCGCGGTTCCGGCGAAAACCGTCCGGCACGTTCGCGTCCTGCACACGCAGGCCAGCGTCGTACGGGTAACGGCGGCACCGGTAACAAATAAGATTTCAAAATCTGTATCGAAATCTGCATCAAACCGCCTTAACCGGCGGTTTTTTTTCGCCTGAAATCCGGCTAACGGATCACATACGCACAGCGGCGCGCGCCCTGTAAAATATGCTCAGTGCGTTCAACGTTCGCCTCCAGCACATCACGGAAGACATCCCGCTCGGCGCGGCAAAACCCCTGACAGGTCGTTGCGGCGGCGCAAATCGGGCAGTGGTTTTCGACAAACAGATAACAGCCGTCTTCCTGCAATGTCCAGTCCGCCATATACCCTTCGCGGGTGCGGATTGCCGTCAGCCGTTGCAGCCTTTCTTCCAGCGAATTCGCGCCTTTCATCGCCTGCCGGTAATTATCCAGCGTCTGGCTTTCACGCGATGTAATCAGCTGATCCAGTGCGGATTCGCCCAGCGACGTGCGGATAAGCTGAAGAAGTTGTACGGTCAGATCGGCGTGCGCGTCGGGAAAGTGCGCATGCCCTTTGGCGGTCAGTTGCCAGTATTGCGCCGGACGCCCGACGCCCTGTGACACGGCTTTCGCTTCCACCAGACCGTCTTTTGCCAGTTTTACAAATTGCTGCCGCGCCGCTTCGCCGGTCGTACCCAGCAGATGGCCCGCATCGCTGGCCTGCATTTCCCCGCGGGTTTTCAGCAGCGTCATTAAGCGCTCAGCGACGCTTTGCCGGACGTCATTTTTATTTTCCAAGTCGTTGCTTGACATATCGCCTCGCCGGGTTCTAGATTATGTAAAACATATTCCAAGTAATTTCTTGTTTTAATCATACCATAATCACAACGCGCTTCAATGTGCGGAAAACATAAACCAAAGGGACGAAGAGAAATGTCGGAAAGTCAGAGCGGCTGGAAGGATTTATTCAGTGCGGAAAACCGGGGAAGCGCCATCACCCTCAGCGCCGGCGTCGCGCTATACGCCACCAACAGCTACATCGTGATTACGATTTTGCCATCCGTTGTGCAGGATATCGGCGGGCTGGCGTGGTACGCGTGGAACACCACGCTTTACGTCGTCTGCTCGATTCTCGGTTCGGCGCTTTCTGCCCGGCTGATGCGAACCGCCGGACCGCGCGGCAGTTATCTTATGGCGACCGGTATTTTCATCGCCGGTGCTGCGCTTTGTACCGTTGCGCCGAGTATGCCGGTGCTGCTTATCGGGCGCGCCTTGCAGGGGCTGGGCGGCGGTTTCCTGTTCGCGCTGTCTTACGCGATGATAAATCTTCTGTTTAAAGAATCTCTCTGGCCCCGCGCGATGGCGCTGATCTCCGCGATGTGGGGGATTGCGACGCTGGTTGGCCCGGCGGTCGGCGGTATTTTTGCAGAGCTGCACGCGTGGCGCTGGGCGTTCGGTCTGCTTCTGCCGGTCACGTCATTATTTGGCTTGTGGGTCTGGCGGATCCTGCCTAAATCTCAGCGGGAGAAACAGCCGGAAGAACCGTTGCCGCTGATGCAACTGGCGCTGCTGACCGGCGCGGTGCTGGTGGTTTCGGCGGGCAGCCTGTCTTCGCACGGGCTGATTAATCTGCTCGGCTTTGTGATTGCGGTGGTGATGATCCTTATCCTGCGCCACCGTGAATTTACCGCCAATGTCAGGCTGTTGCCGCGTAACGCGCTGCGCCGTTCATCGCCGCTTTATGGCCTGTACCTGGTGATGTCGTTGCTGATTATCGGCCTGGGCTGCGAGCTGTTTGTGCCTTATCTGCTGCAACATTTGCACGGCCAGACGCCGCTGGCGGCCGGATATATTACTGCTGCCGCCGCTGCGGGCTGGACGTTAAGTGAAGTCGCCAGCTCAGGCTGGACGGGGCGTCGTGCAGATAATGCGATTGTTTCCGGCCCGCTGATTCTGGCTGTCGGCTTACTGTTATTGCTGTTCACCGTGCCGGTGGCTTTCGGAATGCCGTGGCTGAATATCAGCGGGGTAGTACTCGGGCTGACGCTGGCCGGTTTTGGCATCGGGCTGGGCTGGCCGCACCTGCTGACCCGTGTGCTGCAACAGGCACCGGAGGAAGATCGCGAAAAAGCCGGTGCGTCGATCACCGTCGTGCAGTCTTTCGCCTCTGCGCTGGGTGCCGCGCTGGCCGGAACGGTGGCTAACTTCTCCGGCGTGAATCAGGGCGATGCGGGCGCTGCCAATGCCGCGTTCTGGATGTTCCTGCTGTTCGCTGTTCCGGCGTTTCTGGCGGTGTGGATTGCCCTGCGTTCCGTGAGGGCGCGGCAAAGAAATGCGGGCGTGAATGAAACGTTAAGCACCGATTTGTCACAGGGATAATTGCCCGGAGGCGGGCCTTGCGGTAATCTTGCGCGTCATTTTTAAGGGTTGAACTGCGATGCGCGTATTACTGGCTCCGATGGAAGGTGTGCTTGATCCCCTGGTTCGTGAACTTCTCACTGAAGTGAACGACTACGATTTGTGCATCACTGAGTTTGTGCGTGTTGTGGATCAGCTGCTTCCCGTCAAAGTCTTCCACCGCCTGTGCCCGGAATTAGAACACGACAGCCGCACGCCTTCCGGCACGCGGGTTCGTGTACAGCTTCTCGGTCAGTATCCCGAATGGCTGGCCGAAAACGCCGCCCGCGCCACTGAACTGGGCTCTTACGGCGTGGATCTCAACTGCGGCTGTCCGTCGAAAATGGTTAACGGCAGCGGCGGCGGTGCCACGTTACTCAAAGACCCGGAGCTGATTTATCAGGGCGCTAAAGCCATGCGCGCCGCGGTGCCAGCGCATTTGCCGGTGACGGTAAAAGTACGTCTGGGTTGGGATTCTCTGGAGCGCAGTTTTGAAATCGCCGACGCCGTACAACAGGCGGGCGCGACAGAACTCACCGTACACGGACGCACCAAAGAAGACGGTTACAAACCTGAGCGGATTAACTGGCAGGCGATTGGCGAAATTCGTCAGCGGCTGAGCATTCCTGTGATTGCCAACGGTGAAATCTGGGATTACGCCAGCGGGCAGGCTTGCATGCAAACCACCGGCTGTGACGCGGTCATGATCGGGCGCGGCGCGCTGAATATTCCCAACCTCAGCCGCGTGGTGAAATACAACGAACCGCGCATGCCGTGGGCGGATGTGATGACGCTGTTGCAGAAATACACCCGTCTGGAAAAGCAGGGCGATACCGGTTTGTATCACGTTGCGCGTATCAAACAGTGGTTGAGTTATTTGCGTAAAGAGTACGAAGAGGCGACAGAGTTATTTACTGAAGTGCGCGTGCTGAAGACGTCGAAGGAAATCGCCGTACGCATCAACCGGTGACTGAATTCCATGCCTTCTCCACGCGGCAACGCTTAAAAATGGAGGAGTATCATGGACAATAAAGACATCGGCCTGAGTCACATAGCTTTTGCCGTTAAAGATCTCGACGCCAGTATCGCTTTCTATCAGCAATTTGCCGGAATGAAAGTCATCCACCGGCGCGGCGAAAAAGGCACCCCCGCCCGGCCTGTTGCCTGGCTCAGCGACATGACCCGCCACTTTGCCTTAGTCCTGGCAGAAGACCCGCATTCTACCGACACTCAGCTCGGCCCGTTCGGGCATCTCGGTATTGCCTGTGCCTCGAAAGAAGCGATGGACGCCAAACTTGCCGAGGCGCGTGATGCGGGCGTTCTGCGTCAGGAACCTACAGACTCCGGCGCGCCTGTCGGCTATTGGGCTTTTCTGGATGACCCCGATGGAAATACGCTCGAACTTTCCTTCGGGCAGGAAATCGGATATTTAATCGACCATCAGTAATTACCGGATAATCAATAATAAAAACGGGCAGGGATCTGAAACCCTGCCCGTTGTCGTCTGAACTCCCTTCAATCTTACGCAAGTGTTCACTAACTCGCCATTGCACGGTCTGCGGGTGGTTGTGACAGACTTTGTGACAAATAGATTTGAAAATTGCGAGTGCTAAGACTATTCCTGTCACTTATAATTCCCGCCGCTGTTCCGACATAACTTCATGACAACTTTCTTAAATACAGAGCAATGCATGTGAAAATCCGTCTTCTGGTTCTGAGCTTATTAGCCTTAAATACAGGCATGTTGTCTGCACCTGCCGCCTTCGCTGCAAAGCACGAGCAGGCCGTCGCCCCGATTGTTCAAATTGCTTCCGGCAGCGCCATGGTGGTGGATCTTAAAAGCCACGAAGTGATTTATTCCCGAAATCCGGATGAAGTGAGGCCGATTGCCTCCCTGACCAAACTGATGACCGCGATGGTGACGCTGGATGCGAATCTGCCGCTGGATGAAGTGATCAACGTTGATATCAGCAATACGCCTGAAATGCGTGGTGTGTTTTCCCGCGTAAAACTCAACAGTGAAATTACCCGCCGCCAGATGATTCAGCTGGCGCTGATGTCTTCCGAAAACCGTGCGGCAGCCAGCCTGGCGGCACATTATCCAGGGGGGTATTCGGCGTTTATCAACGCAATGAATGCCAAAGCGAAATCCCTCGGCATGACGCATACGCATTACGTGGAGCCGACCGGGCTTTCACCGCGTAACGTTTCCACGGCGCGCGATTTAACGCGATTGCTGCTGGCGTCCCAGCGCTATCCGCTGATCGGCCAGCTCAGTACCACGGCTGAGAAAACTGCGGTGTTCAGCCATCCTGCCTACGCACTGCCGTTCCGCAATACCAACCATCTGATCATGAATCCGTCGTGGAGCATTCAGCTGACCAAAACCGGTTATACCGACGTTGCCGGTCATTGTCTGGCGATGCGCACCACCATTAACGGCAAACCGGTGACGCTGGTGGTGATGGATGCGTTCGGGAAATTTACTGCCTTTGCGGATGCGAACCGTCTGCGCACCTGGATGGAGACCGGTAAAACCGTGCCTGTTCCGCAGATAGCGAAGAACTACCGCAAGCAGAAAGAGCAGCAGAAAACACAGCCATCGGTAGAAGAAGCCGACGATTAAATATCGCCTTTCTGCGACACGAATTATTTAGGGTATTTAGATTGTTCAAACTAAAAAGTCCGGCGCAGGTGCCGGACTTTTGTTTTATACGCAGACTGACGATTTTCAGAAAATCAGTTTAAACACCCCGGTCAGGGTCAGTAAGCCGACGATAAAGATGATGGCGATGATCCACAGAATAATTTTCATGTTTTCTCCTTATCACACCCTTTTGTCGTCATCAGCTAAGTTGGCTAAGCCAATGATTATTCCACTTTCAGTATAGCCAATCCTGCCATTTGCGCTTTTCCGCCAGTCTTAAACCGCGACGACCGCTCTCAGGCCGCATTCCGGGCTGGTGAGCGGTTTGCCCATTTGTGTGAACTGCGCCGCGCCGGTCATCGATGCCTGAGCCAGCACCACTGCGGCTGCGCCTTCAATATATGCCGCGTCGGCCGCTGCGGCGACAGTCTGCAAATATCCCGCTAAATCTCCCTGCTTAAACTTGTCCCAGGCCCCGGCTACCAGACGCATTTCCAGCGCGGCGTCGGGATGTTTTTCTGTCTGTTCAAACAGCTTCCGGGTCGGGCCGAGCGTAGTTTCCACCGCACATAACACCACTACTTTTCCGGCTGTTTTCATCGCGGCTTCGGCCAGCGCCTGATCAACGCGCAAAACCGGCACCTGCGTATTTTCAGCGGCGGCCGCGGCGGCTGCGCCCAGCGTTGAACAGGTAAGTAAAACGCGATCGCTGTCCTGACTCAGTGCCAGCAAAACCTGCGCCGTTTCTTCAAGAATTTCAGGCGTCAGCCCGCCAGCGTGTTCTGCGGCCGCCAGTAAATCCGGGCGGGAAATATGGCGGAATGCATGGTGATTCAGCCCCAGCTCCTGCGCTGCATTTTCAAAAACCGCGATGTTGCTGTCTGCCGTGTGTAAACAAGTGATGCGCATGGACGTCTCCGGAAAGTGTGATGACTCTACGTTAACGATTTTTGAGCTTCCCGTGGAGGCTTATTTGCCTGTAAAAATTTGTTAATTAGTGTACTAACTCAATGCAAAATAATTAACTTATTGATTTTAAATCGTTAAAATATGAACCCGTTGGTTCGAAATTTCTTACTTTCATCTAACATCTTCGTATAATCTCCGTCACAAATATAAACCCATGTCTGATGTGGGTAAGTCACCTCTCAATGTGCGTAAACAGGAGAATTATCGTGAAACGCAGACACTTTCTGACCTCGATGGCGGTGCTGTTATTCAGTACAGCCTTAAAGGTTAAAGCCAAAATTTTCTCCGGCGGTATGCCGTGGATTATCCATTCGGTTCGTCCGCCAAAACCCGTGGTTGCCGGGGAATGGACGTTCTTCACCGCCGCTGAAGTCAGCCTGATTGAAACGCTGGCTGACCGGATTATTCCGGCTGATGAGCTGAGCATCGGCGGGAAAGAGGCGGGCTGTGCGGTCTTTCTCGACCGTCAGCTGAGCGGCGATTATGGCAACGCGGTCACGACTTACCGCCTCGGGCCGGTGATTCAGGACGGTTTACCGCAGGCCGGCCCGCAATATAAAGATACGCCAGCCGAACGCTACCGGCTGGGGCTGGCCGCGCTGAACAGCGTGGCGAAAGCGCGTAATGGGGGCAAAAACTTTACCGAACTGACCGGTGACCAGCAGGATGATTTACTGCGCCGCGTGGAATCCGGCGAGATCCCGCTGACCGGCGTCAACGGCCAGCTGTTCTTCAATATGCTGGTGCAGAACATGCGCGAAGGCTTTTTCTCCGACCCGCTCTACGGCGGCAATAAAGACATGGCTGGCTGGAAAATGATTGGCTTCCCCGGCGCGCGGTATGACTTCCGTGATGTCATCGACCGCCGTGGCGAAGATCTGCATATCGAACCCGTCAGCATGCTGACCCAATACGAAAAATCATAAAAAACCGGCAACGCACGGGCTTTGATTATTGAGATTTTTTCAGGAGTACATGTCGTATGAGTAATAAAAGAGAGAAGGTCGATGCCGTGATTGTCGGCCTCGGCTGGGCGGGTTCGCTGATGGCCAATGAACTGACGCTGGCTGGCCTGAATGTGGTCGCCATTGAACGTGGTTCATGGCGCGATACCAGCAATGATTTCCCGACCACCATTGATACCGACGAACTGCGCTTCGTCAGCCGTCGCGCGATTATGCAGCCCACGGCGGTAGAAACCCTGACCTTCCGTAATAACCCGATACAGCAGGCGCTGCCGCTGCGCGAGTTTAATACTTATCAGTTTGGGATGAACGTCGGCGGGGCGGGCACGCACTGGAACGGCATGACCTGGCGCTTCCTGCCTTATGATTTCCAGAGCTACAGCCAGACGGTTGAACGCTACGGTAAAAACAAATTCCTCGAAGGAATGCAGGTTCAGGACTGGGGCGTGACGTTTGATGACGTTGAACCGTTCTACGATAAATTTGAACGTTACGCCGGGACGTCCGGGAAAGCCGGTAACATCAAAGGCGAAAAAATTGAAGGCGGCAACGTCTTCGAAGGCCCGCGCAGCCGGGATTATCCGCTGCCGCCGCTCAAGCGTACCCAGCTGTCGATGATTTTCGACAAAGCCACACGCGAGATGGGCTATCACCCGTTTGCGGTGCCGGCGGGCAATACGTCCGGCGCGTATACCAATCCGCTGGGCGTCAACATGGCGCCGTGCACATATTGCGGTTACTGCGAATTCTTCGGCTGCGGCAACTGGTCGAAGAGCAGCCCGAATGCCTGCATTTTGCCTGCGGTGATGCAGCGCCCTAATTTTACGGTGATCACTGAGTCTGAAGTGTTGCGCGTCAACAAAGCGCCGGACGGCAAAACCGCCACCGGCGTGACGTTCATTGGCAGCGACGGCGTGGTGTGGGAGCAACCGGCGGACATCGTGGTGATTTCTGCTTATCAGATGGATAACGTCCGCCTGATGCTCCTTTCCGGCATCGGCCAGCCTTACGACCATAAAACCGGTGAAGGCGTGGTCGGGCGTAACTATGCATACCAGACCATTTCCGGCGCAGGTTTCTTCTTCGAAGACGAAATGATGAATCCGTTCATCGGCGCAGGTGCGCTGTCACAGGCCATTGATGATTTCAACGGCGATAACTTTGATCACACCGGTCATGACTTTATCGGTGGCGGCGTGGCGCTGGTGCATTCCACCAACGGACGCCCGATCGGTTATTCCAACAATGTACCGCCCGGCACACCGCGCTGGGGCGCTGACTGGAAAAAAGCGGTCAAACACAGCTACCAGAACTACAACAATATTTATTGTATGGGCAACAGCTATCCGCACCGCGACGTGTTCCTCGATCTTGATCCGGAATACAAAGACCGCCACGGCCAGCCGCTGCTGCGCGTGACGTTCGACTGGATCGAAAACGACAAACGCTCAGCGAAATTCATGGCTGACCGCTCGGTTGAAATCGCGCATGCGATGGGGGCAAAAACCGTTGTGCGTCAGGAACCGACGGCTAAACCGTTCTCGCCAATGGATAACCTTTCTTCCCACACCACGGGCGGCGCCTGCATGGGCGACAACCCGAAAACCAGCGCGGTAAACCGCTATCTGCAAAGCTGGGATGTGCATAACGTCTTCGTTTGTGGCGCATCGGCATTTGCCAATAACGGCGGTTATAACCCGACCGGCACGGTGGGCGCGCTGACTTTATGGGCGGCAGAAGCGATTAAAACCCAATATCTGAAATCCCCTGGTCCGCTGGTGAGGGTTTAAGCATGAGAATGAAAAAAACGTTAGCGGTGATTGCCGGTGTGGTCGTCATCGGCGGGCTGGGTTTTGTCGGTGTAAAAATGGGGTACAACGCCAGCCAGTCTGGCGAATTTCAGGCACCCGAACCGGCGGCGATGACCGGTAAAACGGCCATCGAACGCGGTAAATATCTGGCGCTGGCAGGGGACTGCGTGGCCTGCCATACCGCGCCGGGCGGTGGCAAGCCGTTTGCCGGAGGCTATGGTCTGAACACGCCGTTCGGCACGATTTACGCCACCAATATCACGCCGGATAAAGAAACCGGCATCGGCGGCTGGACCGATCAGCAGTTCATTAATGCGGTGCGTAACGGCAAAGGGATCAACGGGGAAAACCTCTATCCGGCGATGCCTTATAACGTCTATGCCAAGGTCAGCGATCAGGATCTGAAAGACATCAAAGCGTACCTGAATACCGTGCCCGCAGTGCATTACGACGGGCCGAAAACCGATCTGCCGTTTCCGTATAACATCCGCCTGATGATGTTTGGCTGGAACCTGTTGTTCCTGAATACCGCTCCGTTTAAGGCCGATCCTGCGCAGTCAGCAGAATGGAACCGCGGCGCGTATCTGGTGGAAGGGCTGGGGCACTGCACATCGTGTCATACGGCGAAAAATCCGCTGGGGGGCGATAACTTTGGGGTGCATTTGCAGGGCGGAGAACTTCAGGGCTGGTTTGCGCCGGAAATCACCGGGAATGTCCGTCAGGGGCTGGGTGACTGGAGCAACGATGAAATTGTTCAGTACCTGAAAACCGGCGCGAACGCCCGTACCGTGGCCTCCGGCCCGATGGCGGAAGCGGTGACAAATTCGCTGCAACACCTGTCGGATTCCGATCTTCATGCCATTGCGGTTTACCTGAAAAGCTTACCGGGCAGCAAAGATGAGTCTGTCCCGCTGGCAGCAGATTCAGCCATGGCAAATGGCAAAGCGCTGTATGCCGATAACTGTGCGGCTTGTCATCAGAATTCCGGTGAAGGTGTGCGCAATATGGTGCCCGCGCTGAAAGGCAACAACGGCGTTCAGGCCAGCCAGCCGACGAATATTCTGCATGTGCTGATGAACGGTGCGCAGGGTGCCGCGACGCTCAGCAACCCGACCAGCGCGGATATGCCGGAGTTTGGCTGGAAAATGACGGATCAGCAAATGGCCGATGTCAGTACTTACATCCGCAATGCGTGGGGAAACCAGGCGCCTGCGGTCAGTAAAGACGATGTGGCGAAGGCGAGGAAAACTCAGGACGGCGCGGCGGCGTTGCATAACCCTGCACCGTAAAAAAACCTGAGCGTTTCATCAGGAGTCCCCGTAACGGAGCCGCGTAAGCGGCTCTTTTATTTGGTATTTATTCATTTTATCAATGCAATTCCATAAGACATAGATTCATAAATAATCACACCCTGAACGAGAAAGAAATTGATTTGAGGTGTTAATTTATACAGTGCAGACTGACCGAAGATTAAGGATGCCTAAACAAGGATTAGCTTACGTGAGGGATAACACATCATGTTTCAGCTCAGGATGCCAGATTGCTGGCCAGTCAACCCGATGCTCTATCTGCCCGGTGCCCTGACAGTACCGGAAGACTTTAAGGGAGAATGGATTATGGAAGCGTTAATGCAAAGCCAGATTAACAGTATCGAAAAGCAGGGAATCAAAAACGGTGAGGAAATCGCGGGCCTTAATTTGCGGATGGGAAAGGTTGAACAGCAAGTTGTTCAGCTTACAGAGGTCGTTACGGATACCAATCTCCGTGTGGGAAAACTCGAACACCAGATGGTCACACTCACCGATGCGGTGACGGATATCGGCGTTCGCGTGGGAAAAACGGAGGAAAGTATTATTCGCATCGATAAGCATCTGGTCAGGATTGATGAACATCTGGTGCGAATTGACGATCATCTCGTTCTCATTGATAAGAAATTTGACCTGGTAGATGAGCGCTTTGACAAAATGGATGCACGATTTAATTCCGTGGAGTCGCAGCTGGCGGTTATTCAGTCGAATTACATGACCAAGGATATTTTCCACATCTATATTACAAAACAGACCCATTGGATCATGGGCATGATGGTGGCACTGGCTGGTGTGGTGTTTACCGCTGCCCGCTATATCCACTAATCTTCAGGGAAATTCCATTCTCCGCCATCAACATCCTCTGCAACAGGGGATGTTGTGCCGCCAGCAAACCGCTTAATAACGGCTATAATATAAACAGGCTGCCACCTTCTTGTTGCCCTTGTAACATTTATCAAACGGGCATTCCCGAAGGTTTATCATCGTACGCCGCTGGCGGCTTTCGGCGCACAAGGGGGTGTTTCATGGGTAATCATGTCTGGGGACTGTTATCTCATCCAGGTCCCGAATTGCAGCAAATCCAGCGTGAACGGGAAACCGTTTCACATGTTTATTCCCACCATGTTTTTCTGATGGCGCTGATTCCGGTTGTCTGTTCCTTTATCGGGACAACGCAGCTGGGCTGGAATTTCGGTGACGGCCAGAAGCTGATGGTTTCCATGTTCACCGCGTCCTACATCGCTGTAATTTTCTATGTTCTGATGCTCGCCGCTGTTGCTCTGATGGGGCGAATTATCTACTGGATGGCGCGTCGTTATGACAGCCGCCCGACACTCAACAGTTGTATCGTGTTTGCCGGTTACGTTGCCACGCCGATGTTCCTCAGCGGGATCGTTGCGCTTTATCCGATGGTCTGGTTATGCCTGTTTGTCGGGCTGATTGGCCTTTGCTACAGCGGATATCTGCTGTACCTCGGTATTCCAAACTTCCTCAACATTGACCACCGCGAGGGGTTCCTGTTCTCCAGCTCGACGCTGGCGATGGGGGTTCTGGTTCTTGAGTTGTTACTCGCACTGACCGTGCTGATGTGGGGTTATGGAACGAAATTGTTCTAACCAATGAGATGAGGTCGGAGTGACGTAGTATCCCTCCCCTGAAAAGGGGAGGGTTGGTCAGAAGCCCTTCACAGCGTTACTCCTGCCAGTTTTTCAGCTTACTGGTTTTGCCGATCCCCGGGTTAAAGCTGTTGGTCGGGTCGGCCTGCCGGTAAAATTCCTTCAGATGCGGTTTCGCAAGATAGAGATGTCCCACGTTGTGTTCCGCAGGATATTCAGCACCTTTGGCATCCAGCAATTCAAGCATGCGGTGTTTCAGCGCCTTACTGTTCGCGCCTTTTTTGACGATGTAATCCTGATGGAAAACGTGGCACATAAAGTGGCCGTAATAGAGTTTTGCCACCAGCTGATTATCGATATCCTCCGGCAACGTTTCAAACCAGTCGCGATCGTTTCGGCGCAGTGCGATATCCAGCGCCAGAATGTCTTCCACTTCTTTCTCATGCACGGCGTGATAACGAACGGCGGCACCCGCTGCAGCGAACCGGTGCAGAAACGCTTTTTTGCCTTCGTCGGCGGAACAGATAAAGAAATCGCCCTGATTTTCGCTGAAGAAACGGGTCAGGAACGTTCTGGCTTCATCAATTCCGGGGCCGGACATTTTCAGCAATAAGTGATGTTCAAACCGGTCGCGATATTGTTTCATGCGCGGCGGTAAATGGTTCGGCAACGCTTTACTCAGGCACTGCATTACGCGGTCGCTGAAATGTTTCGGCAGGAAAGGCACCTTGCTGGCGTGTGCGTCAAACTTTCCTTTGACGGTAAACATATCCGGCATTTTGTCTGTACCGAGCTTGTCGATCATCAGGAACGTATCTTTACCGTACACTTCGGTGATATCGAAAATATCCCGGTGCATGTATTCGCCTGCCACCGGCAGGTTTGCGAAATCCCGCAGGATCTGACGACGTAATTCGGTGAGCACCGCCGTGTCGTTAGTGCCGATGTAGAAAACCTGCTGCTGGGTTTCTGCCGGGAAAGTATCGAGACGAACGGCGAAAACCGCCAGCTTCCCGGCACAGCCCGAGGCTTCAAACAAACGGCGCTCATCGGCGTTAAAGCGTGATGGCGTATCGGCATCCACTTCGCGGACACGCGCCGCGTAATCATGGTCCGAAGCCAGTCGCTGATCGTGCAGAATATCAGCTTCGAGATAATCGCCTTTTTCCAGCCGTGTCAGAATCTCTTCCGGCGTCTCACCCAGATTGATCCCCAGATGGTTTATCAGCCGGAGTTCTCCCTGCGCATCAATCTGCGCATACAACGCCATTTCCGTATAAGCCGGACCACGTTTCACCAGTGAACCGCCGGAATTGTTGCAAATCCCGCCGACGACGGAGGCACCAATGCAGGATGAACCGATGACCGAATGCGGCTCGCGGTTATACGGCTTGAGAATTTTTTCGAGCTTATACAACGTGCTGCCGGGGAAACCGATCACCTGATGGCCGCCGTCGAGCAGCTGGATCTGATCGAGTTTCAGGGTGCTGAAAATGACGATGTCGCGGTCATAATCGTCACCGCTCGGCGTCGAACCTTCGGTCAGCCCCGTATTGGCGGCCTGCATGATGACAATTTTGTCGGCCGCGATGCAGGCTTTAAGCAGTTGCCATTGTTGAAGTAATGTTTGCGGGAATACCACCGCCAGCGCCTTGCCGCCGCCGGAGCGAAACCCCTTGCGGTAGCGCTCGGTATTGCTGTCGCCGGTCAGGACATGGCGGCTTCCGGCGATTTCTTTCAGCGTGGTGATGAGTGACTGATTATCCATTTCATCTTCCTTTTTTTGACGTAGGCTCTGCAATCATAGACTTAAATGCCACATAACAGGCTACACATCATTCAGGATAATTACCGAGGGATTTCTCTTAAGTTGCTACATTTTTGTCATATGCTGTCCACTAAATCGTCATTGATGTGTCACAAAACTCGCGCTTAATGAACGCCAGATAACGATAGCAACCGAGAGACAGCATCATGGCGCAAGCTCAACTTAAGCTGGCACAGGCTGAATATCCTCAGGCCGGGCAGCAACATCTGAACAAAGTGCTGGACGTGAAAGGCCTGGTGAAATCCTATAAATCAGGTCAGCGTGTTCTTAATGACATCAATTTCGATCTTCACGCCGGTGAATTTGTTGCGGTCATTGGCCGTTCCGGTGCCGGGAAATCGACTCTGCTGCACGTGCTTAACGGCACAATCCCGTTAACCGACGGCAGTGTGGTGTGTCATTACGAAAACGGTGAGCAGCAGCAACTGGCGGGGCTGACCGGCAAGGCGCTGCGTCGCTGGCGTTCGGGCTGCGGCATGATTTTCCAGGACTTCTGCCTGGTTCCGCGTCTGGACGTGTTAACCAACGTGTTGCTGGGGCGTCTGAGCCACACCTCCACGTTTAAATCCTTCTTTAATCAGTTCGATGATGAAGACCGCGCCCGCGCGATTTCCCTGCTGGAATGGTTGCACATGTTGCCGCATGCGCTGCAACGTGCTGAAAACCTTTCAGGTGGTCAGATGCAGCGTGTCGCTATTTGTCGCGCCCTGATGCAAAACCCGAAAATTTTACTGGCCGATGAACCGGTTGCCTCGCTGGATCCTAAAAATACCCTGCGCATCATGAATGCCCTGAAAAAGGTCAGCGAAGAGAACATCGCGGTGATGGTTAACCTACATTCCGTAGAACTGGTGAAAGATTACTGCACCCGCGTGATCGGCATTGCGAAAGGGCAGATTATCTTTGATGGTCATCCGGATCAGTTAACCGACGGGATCTTGCAGCAGTTATATGGTGAAGAACACGACGTTAATTCCTGATGCTCACGCGTTGTTATGAATGTTTTAATAAATAAAGTCCGTATTTTATTTCGGAAATAAATTTTAGCCGTACTTATTTTCACTTTCTCTCAATCTACACAAGGTCATCATTAAATGAAGAAGTTATTACGTCTGGCGGTCTTTGTTGCAGGTTCCCTTACCGCAATGCACAGCATGGCAGAAGATGCGCCTAAAGAATTGAATTTAGGTATTTTGGGTGGTCAGAACGCCACACAGCAAATCGGCGATAATCAGTGTGTAAAAGATTTCTTCGATAAAGAATTAAATGTGGATACCAAACTGCGTAATTCATCCGATTACTCAGGTGTTATTCAGGGATTATTAGGTAAGAAAGTCGACATGGTATTAAGCATGTCGCCTTCTTCTTTCGCGTCTGTGTATATTAATAACCCGAAAGCGGTGGATCTGGTCGGTATCGTAATCGATGACACTGATAAATCCCGCGGTTATCACTCCGTTGTTGTCGTCAAAGCGGACAGCCCGTACCAGAAATTGTCTGACCTGAAAGGCAAATCATTTGGCTTTGCTGACCCGGATTCCACGTCCGGTTACCTGATCCCGAACCAGACTTTCAAGAAAGAGTTTGGCGGTACGACGGATAACAAATACAACAACTTCTTCTCCAGTGTGACTTTCTCCGGTGGCCACGAGCAGGATATCCTCGGTGTGCTGAACGGTCAGTTTGAAGGCGCGGTAACCTGGGCTTCCATGATTGGCGATCGCGAAACCGGGTACACCTCCGGCGCGTTCAACCGCATGATCCGCATGGACCATCCGGATCTGATGAAGAAAATCCGCATTATCTGGGAATCCCCGTTAATTCCTAACGGTCCGATTTTGGTTCGCAGCGATTTGCCACCGGCATTTAAAGCGAAGCTGGTTTCAGCCATTAAGAAACTGGATAAAGACGATCATGCTTGCTTCGTTAAAGCCGTTGGCGGTAAACAGCATATCGGTGAAACGTCTCTGGCGGAATATCAGCAGATTATTGATATGAAGCGTGAATTGACGAAGGGCGGTCGCTAATTCTTAGCTCCCTCCCCTGCGAAGGGGAGGGTTGGGGTGGGGTATTAATGGCAATTCAGTAAGCGAATGATTTTATCATTATTGTCGTTTGTAATACCCCCTCCTGACCTCCCCCTTCGCAGGAGGAGGAATAATGATTACCTGAAACCGGAAATATTATTTTGAATAAAGACTTCAATCGTTATTACCAGAATATACGCGGTAAGCAAAAGCGCGAGGCGCTGATCTGGTCAGGGCTGATGCTGCTGTTATATTTATGGTCTGGCAATGTTTCCGAACTTAATCTGAAAACTATTATTGTTTCAGCTCCCAGCTTTTTTGATTATATCGGTCAGACGGTTCCAGTACTGCACTGGTCATTATTATTCGCAGACGGACACACCGAAGGTTCTCTGGCTTACTGGGGATACCGTCTCAATATTCAGTTACCGCTGATTTGGGAAACTATTCAGCTGGCATTGTCTTCAACGATTTTGTCTACCGCGCTGGCCGTTATTCTGGCGTTTCTCGCCGCCAGCAATACGGATTCCCCAAAATGGGTGAAATTCAGTATCCGCACGTTTGTGGCCTTCCTGCGAACCATGCCTGAACTGGCCTGGGCCGTGATGTGCGTAATGGCGTTTGGCGTCGGGGCGATCCCGGGCTTTATCGCGCTGACCTTACACACCGTCGGCAGCCTGACAAAATTGTTCTACGAATCTATCGAAACCGCGTCGGACAAACCGGTGCGCGGCCTGAGAGCCTGCGGAGCAGGGCGCTTGCAGCGCATGCGCTTCGCTATGTGGCCTCAGGTTAAACCTATCTTTTTATCCTACAGTTTTATGCGCCTGGAAATTAACTTTCGCCAGTCAACCATCCTCGGCCTGGTGGGCGCAGGCGGGATTGGTCAGGAACTGATGACGTCCATCAAGCTCGACCGCTATGACCAGGTCAGCATGACGTTGCTGCTGATTATTCTGGTGGTTTCCGGGATGGATTATCTGTCGGGTAAATTACGCAAACGCGTGGTGGAGGGCACTTTCTGATGTTAACTGACGCGCTTGAACCTCATGTTATTGCCGGTCTGAAACAGCAGCATGCGCATCTGTTTTCCGCACAACGTCGTTACCTGCGTTATCTGGCAATTCTGGCTGTCGTGATTGCGTTGTATTACGTCTATTTCTTCAGCTATTTCGGTATTCCGTGGAGCGAAGTGGTACGCGGCACCCGCGAAGTCGGGCGTTATTTCCTGCGCATGTTCGTGTGGCACAACGTTTCCGAATGGCCGTTTATGTATTACTTCTCGCAGATTGCGATCACGCTGGCGATTGTGTTTGCCGGGACGGTCACCGCCTCTTTCCTCGCACTGCCGCTGTCTTTTCTTGCGGCGCGAAATGTGATGTCCACGCCGGTTCTCCGGCCGGTTTCACTGGTGATCCGCCGTATTCTGGACGTGCTTCGCGGCCTGGATATGGCGATCTGGGGGCTGATTTTTGTCCGCGCGGTGGGCATGGGGCCGCTGGCCGGCGTGCTGGCAATTGTGATGCAGGATTTAGGCTTACTCGGCAAGCTTTATGCAGAAGGCCACGAAGCAGTCGAACGCTCACCCAGCCGCGGCCTGCGGGCGCTGGGTGCATCTCCACTACAGACGCACCGTTTTGGCATTTTCACGCAGTCTTTCCCGACGTTTCTGGCGCTGTCGCTGTATCAGATTGAGTCCAACACCCGTTCTGCTGCCGTTCTCGGTTTTGTGGGCGCGGGCGGTATCGGTCTGGTTTATGCGGAAAATATGCGGTTGTGGAACTGGGATGTGGTGATGTTTATCACACTGATTCTGGTCGCTATCGTCATGACGATGGACAAGATTTCAGCGATGCTGCGCGCCAAATATATTCTGGGTGAAGAGATTGATCTGTTTGTGCCGGAAGAGCGGAAAATGAAGCCGCCGGTCGAATTGTATAAGCCCTGATTCGGACCGGTCTTAAAACTAAAAAGGCGGTATCCACCGGATGCCGCCTTTTGTTATAAACGGGCAACAGAAATATTACTCGTCAAAATACCAGTAACCCTGATTCACCAGATCGGTGAACACGGCCATGAACGCCGGATCCTGCACGGCATCGCCCAGCTCTTTTTTACCGATCAGCATGAAACGGCAAAGCGCATCCGCCGCCTGATGTTGATCGGTTTCCAGCGCTTCACTGTTGACGAAGAAACGGTCGCCGACGTTCAGCACGCGCAGACCGCTCAGACGGGTCAGGCTGTCGCCCTGCATCAGTGCATCCACGATTTCGTGGGTTTCATAGGGCGGTTCGGCGTGCGCGATGTCCAGCTCATGGCGCGGCGTGGTTGCAAAACGTCCGAACCACTGTCTGAACGCTTCCGGCTGATTGATCAGGTCATGCATCATATTGCGCACGCGATCCAGCTCGTATTCTTCTACTTTGCCCACATGATCGCGCAGCGCTAAATCCGGGTCGCTGTAGTGGTCGCCACCTAAATCATTTTCCAGCGCGTAATCGGCAAAGCTGCTGATGAAGTCGCGGGTATTCGGGCCACGGAAACCGACGGAATAGTTGAGCGCGGTTTCATGGGTAAAACCGTCGTGCGGGAAGCCCGGCGGAATGTACAGAATGTCGCCCGGCTCGAGATCTTCATCGATGATCGGCGTAAACGGATCGACATGCAGCAACGCCGGATGCGGGCAGAACTGGCGCATCGGCAAGGCATCGCCCACGCGCCAGCGACGGCTGCCCATTCCCTGAATGATAAACACATCGTACTGATCGATATGCGGGCCAACGCCGCCGCCGGGCACGGAATAGGAGATCATCAGATCATCCAGACGCCAGTCCGGCAGCACGCGGAACGGGCGAACCAGTTCAGCCGCGGGCAGATGCCAGTGGTTCACCGCCTGGGCCAGCAGCGACCAGCCGGTTTCACCCAGCCCGTCGAAATGCTCAAAAGGCCCGTTGCTCGCCTGCCATTCACCATTTTTATGGCTCACCAGACGGCTGTCCACTTCAGGTTCCATCGCAAGGCCGGCTAATTCATCGGGAGTGATCGGATCGACAAAGTTTGTAAATG
This sequence comes from Rahnella sp. PD12R, assembly GCF_019200965.1. Lineage (NCBI taxonomy): Bacteria > Pseudomonadati > Pseudomonadota > Gammaproteobacteria > Enterobacterales > Yersiniaceae > Rahnella > Rahnella sp. PD12R. The sequence goes on from NZ_JAHTMS010000001.1 coordinate 344,295, forward strand.
CTTTTTTTAATACAACAGGTTGTTTCTGCCAGTATTTTTCTAAAAATTCCGGCCAGTCCAGATTGAGTTCATACGCCATGTGATTTACCAGTGGGAAGACAAACGGGCCTGATTATAGAGAGGCTGGCGGGTATGCCGCTTTGTCATTAATCAAGGGATCACAAAAGACCGGCGGAGGGAGGGAATTTCCCTCTCCGGGCGGAGAGGGAAGTGTTACGGGAAAGTGCAGACGGGTATTAAGACTTCGCGGCAAGCACCACCAGTTTTTGGTTCACAAACTCTTTGATCCCCAGATCTGACAGCTCGCGGCCAAAACCGGAGCGTTTTACCCCGCCGAAAGGCAGCTCGGCGGCGGTATCTGTCGGTGAATTGACGTACACCATCCCGGTTTCAATCTGGCTTGCCAGCTTACGGGCGCGGTTGAGATCGGTCGTGAATACCGAACCGCCCAGGCCGTAGTGCGAGTCGTTGGCCAGTTTCACCAGTTCCTCGTCGTTTTTGACGATATACACCTGCGCAACCGGGCCGAAAAACTCCTCGAAGTAAGCCGGATTATCACGCGTGATGTGCGTGAGGATCGTCGGCTCGAAGAAGTTGCCCGGATTTCCCGCCACTTTCTTGCCACCGAAATGCAGTTTTGCACCGTGCTTCACGGCGTCATCCACCTGTTTGCTCAGCGTTTTCACCGCGTCGGCTGAAGACAACGGCCCAAGCGTGGTGGATTTATCCAGCGGGTCGCCGATTTTAAGTGCCTTAAAGTGTTCAGTGAATTTTTTCAGGAATTCATCGGCCACTTTTTCATGAATGATAAAGCGCTTGGCGGCGGTACAAACCTGCCCGGCGTTGGAAACACGCGCCTGAGCACCGGCTTTGGCGGCGTGATCAATATCGGCATCATCCAGCACTGCGAAAACGTCATTCCCGCCCAGTTCGAGCGTGGATTTTTTCAGTTTACCGGCTGCACGCGCCGCCACAATCGCCCCGGCTTTTTCCGAACCGGTCAGTGCGACGCCCTGAACGCGATCGTCATCAATGATTGATGCGACCTGATCCTGCGAAATAAACAGATTGGTATAGGCACCTTTTGGCGCACCGGCTTCAGAAACCAGTTTCTCAAACGTTTCTGCGCAATGCGGCACGATGCTGGCGTGTTTTACCAGCACGCTGTTACCGGACGCGAGATTCGGCGCAAGCACGCGCATCAGCTGATAGAACGGGAAGTTCCACGGCTCGACGGCCATGATCACACCAATCGGGTGATGCTCGACCCAGGCTTCGCCGAGGTCAGATTTATACGGCACAGGTTTGAGAAATTCCTCTGCGTTTTCCGCGTAGAATTTCGCAATATCCGCGCAAATCTGTACTTCGCCACGGCTCTGACCGATGAGTTTTCCCATCTCCACGCTGACCACTTCTGCCAGTTCATCGACCCGCGAAGCCATCAGCTCGGACAATTTATGCAGCACTTTGATCCGCTGTTTGATATCTCCCTGTGCCCAGTCGGATTTATACAGGGCATGCGCGGTGGACAACGCTTCTTCAACCTGCTTGTCGTTATGCGTCTGATATTCTTTGATGAGTTTGTTATTGAAAGGATTTATCGTCTGATATGGCATCTGTTGCTCCTTGTTTTGTGGCGCGCCGGATAAGGTCATCAGCGCGTTGGAATTGAGGTGCGTTCGATTTACTGCCCCGGGTCTGCTTCTTAACGCTTGTTTCGTCACACTGCCAATAAGCATAGTCGATAAAACGTGAACCCTGTCTCACAGACATCTCATGCAACACATGCGTTTCGGGCTTTTTAGCGGCGTGCGCACAGGCCTTGCCATCCGCGGGCTGCCGCCTGTCTCTAAGAACAATCGCCTTTACTCAACTTTGCGGTGAAAGGGCTTTCGAATTGTTTTCAGCAAGCGATTGATAAATTTGCCGCTCACTTTTATGCTGGCTTTCCTTCCTTTTCCGACATTGAGAAACTCATGAAGCTTGATGCGATCCCTTTTTGCACGACCGACTGGAACGACGTGACGCCCACCCAACATCCGGGCGATGTCGGGATGGCGCTGTGGCGCACACAGAAATTTGGCGATATCCGCGTGCGGGTCGTCGAATATTCCGCAGGATACGAGGCCGATCACTGGTGCAGTAAAGGGCATGTGCTGTTTTGCCTGGAAGGGGAATTGCACACGCGCCTGGAAGATGGCCGCACCTTTACCCTCTCGCCGGGCATGAGTTATCAGGTGGCGGATAATGCGGAAGCGCACCGTTCCTCAACCCCGGTCGGGGCTAAATTGTTTGTCGTTGATTAGTCGTACACAGAAAAATCGCCGCCAGCGTGAGGCTGGCGACAAGGAGCAGCAGGTGAGTAAATTACGGGTAGGCATCATTTTTGGCGGCAAATCGGCTGAGCACGAAGTGTCATTACAATCGGCAAAAAATATTGTGGATGCCATTGATAAAGAACGTTTTGACGTGACGTTGCTGGGCATTGATAAGAAAGGCGAGTGGCATATTAACGATGCCAGTAACTACCTGATTAATGCTGAAAATCCGTCGCTGATTGCCCTGAATAGCTCGAATAATCAGGTCGCGCTCATTCCGGGGCAGACTGAAAATCAGCTGATTGAAACGCACAGTTCCAGCGCATTGTCGCAGGTGGATGTAATCTTCCCGATTGTTCACGGAACGCTGGGCGAAGATGGTTCATTACAGGGGCTGCTGCGCATGGCAAACATTGCGTTCGCAGGTTCCGGCGTATTGGGTTCGGCCGTCAGCATGGATAAAGATGTGACCAAGCGACTGTTGCGCGACGCGGGTTTGTCCGTTGCGCCTTTTGTCACCCTGACCCGTGCAAATCGTCAGAAATATACGTTCGCTGAAGTTTATAAGCAGCTCGGTTTACCGCTGTTTATCAAACCTGCTAATCAGGGATCGTCCGTTGGTGTCAGCAAAGTGAGTGACGAAGCGGGTTTCCTGAGTGCACTGGAAAAAGCGTTCAGCTTCGACCACAAAGTGCTGGTGGAGTCCGCGATTAAAGGCCGTGAAATCGAATGCGCGGTACTCGGCAACGATTATCCGCAGGCCAGCGTATGCGGCGAAGTCATCCTGCACGACGAGTTTTATTCCTACGACACCAAGTACATTAATGAAGCCGGCGCATCGATTGCCGTTCCCGCCGATTTGCCGCAGGAGACGCATGACCGCATTCGTGCCATCGCATTGCAGGCATTTCAGGTGCTGGAATGCCGGGGCATGGCGCGCGTCGATGTGTTCCTGACAGAACAGGGTGACGTCGTTATCAATGAAATCAACACGCTGCCGGGCTTTACCAACATCAGCATGTACCCGAAACTGTGGGCGGCCAGCGGTTTAAATTACAGTGATCTGATCACGCGCCTGATCGAACTGGCGCTGGAGCAACACGAGCAGGATAACCAGCTTAAAAGCTCAGCGAACTGATTTGTAAGATGTGCTGTAAAAGAAAAGCAGGGAGAAATCCCTGTCTGGGGGGATCAATTCAAAAATCTCCTCAAATCGCAGACACGAAAAAGGCGGCAAACGCCGCCTCTTCTGCTTACTGCTGATGACTCTTATTTGTACAGTTCAGCTGTACCGTACAGATGGTTGTCACCGGATGCACCGATGATGCGGTATGAACTTGCACCGGCTTCACTGGCTTTTGCATTCAGTTTGTTCTGCAGGCTGGATAAATCGTTACCTGAAGATGCGCTTACCACACCGATTGCTTGCTGACCGGTTGGTGCAGACTGAACTTCAGTCGCTGCCAGAGTCGAGAATGAAGCAGTGGCCAGTGCGATGGCGGCGAGAGTCATAGTGATATTTTTCATGATAGTTTCCTCGATTTCGTTTATCTGAGCTTTGCCAGGCGTTGTCATCAACGTTCATTTAATGTGCAAAGCTATCTTCTGTCCGATACAACATCTAGCTTATTAATCGTTAACTAAATGCCGCTTAACCCTTTATCAAATCGTACTTCGTGCTTATTTATACAGCTCAGCAGTACCGTACAGGTGGTTTTCACCTGAAGCACCGATGATGCGGTATGAACTTGCACCGGCTTCGTTTGCTTTAGCGTTCAGCTTGTTTTGCAGGCTGGACAAATCATTGCTTGAAGAAGCACTTACCACACCGATTGCCTGTTGGCCTTCTGGTGCAGACTGAACTTCAGTCGCTGCCAGAGTTGAGAATGAAGCGGTAGCAAGGGCGATTGCAGCTAATGTCATAGTGATGTTTTTCATGATTTCTTCCTGTTTTAATCTGTTTATCAGCAGGTGGTTTAGGTCAGACGTTATTTGTTAACGTTCGATAATTAAATCTTAGACCGGGATCACATTCTGTGCAACTTAATTATTTATTAATCGTTAACTAATTGTGCGGAACAATCTGCTAACCCATGTCTCTGTGCTTATTTGTACAGCTCAGCAGTACCGTACATGTGGTTTTCACCAGAAGCACCGATGATGCGGTATGAGGTTGCGCCGGCTTCAGTCGCTTTTGCATTCAGTTTTGACTGCAAAGTCGTCAGGTTACCGTTTGAAGAAGCGCTGATAGTCCCGATGGTTTGTGCACCTGCCGGAGCGGACTGAACTTCAGTTGCTGACAGAGCAGAGAAAGAAGCGGTAGCGAGTGTCAGGGCAGCGATTGTCATTGCGATAGTTTTCATGATTTGTATTCCTGTTCATTAATTTTTGTCTGGGGTGACGTTTTCGGCAGCCCCGTTATTCGGTCAACGTTATTTATTACTTAACGTTCGATAAGTAAATGGTAAAGGGTGTTGAGAGTTTGTGCAAGATGTTTTTTTAATGAATGTTAACTTATTGTGCTGTGACGAATATCACATCAAAACGCATTGTTGTTTTTGTTTTGTTAAATTTATGTTTTTAAAATGATTCGCCTGTCAGATAGAGTTCGGGCTTATCCAATATTGTGCTGAATGAATCTTTAATGATCGCTAAGTTAATGGTTGGTTCCGGCGGGAGAGGGTGTTAAAACTAGGGTCGGCTTAAAAAAGATAAGGCAGCAAATGCCGCCTTATCGTAATTCCTGCTCTGACATTCTGTCGTCAGTGGCCGGTTTCCTTAGTAGTAAATGGAAGCCGGTTTATGACCTGAAGTCATCGGTGCAGGTGGCTGAGTCGGAGAAGTGGAAATACGGCCCTGTTCGACTTTTTTGTTCGTACAGGTTGCCGGGTTACAGAAGTTACTGTCACCGGTCACATTGACCATCGCCACTTCCTGACTCTGTACTGGCATCATGATAACCTGCTGTGCGGCAACATTGGCAACCGGTACAGCGGTTAATGCCAGAACTGCAAGAAGGATTTTGAAGTTACTCATGATGTTTCGTCCTGGGTATTTTGCTTTTATAAAGCGCTTATAGCTGTGCAGCTTTGCGGGTGTGAGTGATTTTCTTATCGCTCGATAATTAAATGATAAACTCCGCTGGACTTGTGCGCAACTATTTTTAATAATGATCGTTAAGTTATTTCTAAAAACAATTTTTATAACCATTATCACAAGGGTGATGGAAGGAGGGTGTATGAGCACTGAACAGACGGCTTTGGTCCGGAAAAGTCGCGGTCGCCCAAAACAGTTCGACCGTGGAACTGCTCTGAGCAAGGCCCTGAATTTATTCTGGCGCCATGGTTACGAGGCCACTTCATTAGCTGATTTGGTCGAAGCAACCGGTGCAAAAGCGCCAACTTTGTATGCCGAATTCGGTAATAAAGAAGGGCTTTTCCGCGCAGCCGTTGAGCACTACGTTAAAAATTTCTACGAAAAAGGACGCTGTCTGCTGAGCAGACCTGATTTGTCCGTTGAGCAGGCGATTGACCAGTATTTGCGTGCCATTGCAAACTTGTTTACTGACTGCGATACGCCGAGCGGTTGCTTCATGATCAGCGCATCGTCCGGGATGTCTTCATCTTCCGCGGATATTGCCGAAATGCTGCGTGAACACCATCTGTCGCAGGAACGGACATTGTTCGAATATTTCGAGAAACAGAAACAAAGCGACAATCTGGCTGCTGTGACTGACAGTGCCCTGCTGGCGAAATACCTCGCCTGTACCATTCAGGGTTTCTCTGTCCAGGCGCGCGATGGCGCAACGGCGGCTGAGCTTAATCGTCTGATCGACGTGGTCATGAATCTGTGGCCGGAGCTGACAAAAAACACCGTGCAAATCACTGCTGCGCATTAACGGATGTCTGAATTTCGTCAGTTTTTAAGAAAGAGAATAGAACGCCAGGTGCTGAGTATTTCGGGCCTGGCGTTAGGCGGTATAGACTTCGAGAATCCCGCGGGCGATCCGGGGCTGTTTGGCCCTGAAAGCGTAACCTGGCGAATTCACGGAGACTTTTCTTCGATGCTTTGCGGCGGTGTCAGTGCCTTGCTGCTGCAAATGCTTCACCCGCTGGCGCTCGCCGGTGTCTGGGATCACTCCTCATTTCGCGAAGACATGCTCGGCCGCCTGCGCCGCACCAGTCAGTTTATTTCCGGAACGACATTTGCCCCGACCCGTGATGCCACCGCGCTCATCGAAAAAGTAAAATCCATTCATCTTCACGTGACCGGCACCGATGCGTACGGCACGCCTTACGCTGCCAGCGACCCGGATTTACTGGTCTGGGTACACGTCGCGGAAGCGTACAGTTTTCTGCAATCTCATCTGCGTTACCGCAATCCCTCACTCAGTTCAGCCGAACAGGACCGCTATTATCAGGAATTTGCCCGCGTGGCAGAAAGTCTCGGGGCGGTGAACGTGCCTGACAGCGTTGCGGCGGTAGAAGCCTATTTGCAGGCCATGCGGCCGCAATTACGCTGCGATGAAAGAACGCGGGAAGTCGTGCGGTTATTGCGTAATGCGCCTGCGCCAAGCCGTCTGGCTAAACCGGTCGGCAGCCTGATGATTCAGGCCGGTATCGAGCTTTTGCCCGCCTGGGCGGCGGAACAACTGGGGATTTCCCTTTCCCCGGTTAAGCGTAAAACGATTCGTTTTGGCACCCGCCGCATCGCCGGTATTCTGCGCTGGGCGGTAAGAAACGGCTCATGGCATCGCGCGATGCGCCGCATGGGCCGCTTACCTTCCTGAACTTATAAATGCGGATAAACGCCCGGTCCGATCGGTAAACCCAGCAGATACCAGCCGACCAGCATCAGCAGCCATACCACGAAAAACACAATCGGGTACGGCAGCACCAGCGAATAATAGGTGCCAAGTTTCGCCTCTTTGTTGTACCGCTGGAGGAATCCGAGGAACAGCGGCACAAACGGCGACATCGGTGCCAGCGGGATCACTGAGGAATCGGCAACGCGGAACACGATCTGCGCAAATGCCGGATGGAACCCCAGCAGCATAAACATCGGTACGAAAATCGGTGCCAGAATCGACCAGATCGCCGAGCCGCTGGCGATAAACATACACAGCAACGCCGACAGAAAAATCAGCCCGAGGAACGCCGGAATTCCGGTCATGCCGAGATTTTCCAGCACATCCGTCAGCCCGATCGCCATAAATTTCCCCATATTGCTCCAGTTGAAAAACGCCACAAACTGGGAGAGCGGGAACACCATCACGATAAAACCTGCCATTGACTTCATGGGATCAACCAGCAAATCCGGCACATCGCTGGCGCTGCGGATTTGCTTCGTCACCATGCCGTAAGGCACCGAAATCACGAAGAAGAACAAAATGATCAGCGGCACGATGCCCTGAATAAACGGAGACGGGATGATGCCGCCGGTTTTCGGATTACGCAGCGGAGCGGCTTCCGGCACCACCAGCAACGCGACCAGCCCGATGAACACCAGCGCCGCAATCCCGCTCACCATCAGGCCGCGGTTCTGTTCCGGCGTCAGCTTCTTCATCTCTTCGTTACGTTCGCCGCGATAAACCGGCAGACGCGGTTCGACAAATCTGTCGGTCAGAATGGCCCCGACAATCGTCAGTAAAATCACTGACGCGGCCATGAAATACCAGTTATCGATAACACTGACCTGAACCGCCGGATTAATTGCTTTTGCCGCCTCGGTACTCAGCCCGGAAAGCAGCACGTCTGTGGTCACAATCAGCAGATTTGCCGTAAAGCCGCAGCCCACACCGGCGATCGCCGCCAGTAAACCGGCCACCGGATGACGCCCGACCGCCAGGAAAATCAGCGCGCCCAGTGGCGGCATCACCACCAGCGCGGCGTCGGACGAAATATGGCTGAAGAAGGCGATAAAAATCACCATATAGCTGGCGTAACGGGCGTTCACTTTCGACGCCATTTTATACATCAGGCTTTGCAACAGCCCGACGCGCTCCGCCAGACCTGCGCCGATCACCAGCGCCAGAATCGAGCCGAGCGGGGTGAACCCGCTGAAATTCTTAATTACGTTCGGCAAAATCCACTGGATGCCTTCCACGCTCAGCAAATTTTTAACGTGAATAACTTCGCCGTTACTCGGATTTACCGCCGTAATATTCAGCCACGAAATCACTGCGCTGGCGACCATCAGAATGGCAATCAAATAAACAAATAACAAAAACGGATTGGGAATTTTATTACCTACACGTTCTACCCACTGGAGAAAACCTCCCGGGCTCTGGCCGGAGTCTTGTGCTTCAATACTCATCTCTTAACCCTCTGTCGTGTTTGATTTTTTTATATTTATGCCGCCCGTCTCTGCCGGAACGGGGCATGCGCGGGCGGTTTACTCGTCGTGATTTATTTCAGTGGCGAAGGTTTTACGCCTGCCGGAATTGGGCAGTGATACGGACGACGTTCGCGCAGGGCGTCGCGTTCTTTCTGGCACGCCGCGAGTAAATCGGGCTGCGTAAACAGTTCGATGGCTGTGGAGGACATCACTTTTGCCGCAAGACACATGCCTTTGTGCGCAATGGACGTGCGCCCCTGCGACACAATCTGCCAGGTGTGCAGCGGCGAACCGACCGCAAAACACGGGCTGAAGCACTGCGCGGTTGGCACCAGCCAGCTGACATCGCCGACGTCGGTGGAGCCGTAGAGAATATTGTTGTTGGGTGCATAAGGCGCGACGGCGCTGGTCAAGGGGGACGTGCGCAGCGTTTCGGCGAACGCCATCCCTTCCGCGCCGCTGGTGCGGGAGATATTCAGCAGATTGTTATCGATATCCTGCTCCGTCAGCGTGGCGTGAATTGACGCCGCAAACGCCTGCTCCTCGGCCGTGTATTGCGGTGCGCCAAACGCCTTAACGTACTGATACATCGCGTTTTCCAGCGTGCGGTTCGGCACGTAATTGGAACAGGCTTTGTCAAAACGCATCGACATCCTAGTACCGGTCATCAGCGCCGCGCCTTTGGCAATATCTACCACGCGGTCGAAAATCCCCTGCGCCTGATCCATCTGCGGCGCGCGCACCAGATACAGCACTTCCGCATCGGCCTGCACCACGTTCGGCGAAATTCCGCCCGCGTTGGTGATGGCGTAATGCAGCCGCGCTTCCTGAATAATGTGCTCGCGCAGGAAGTTGGAACCGGTATTCATCAGCGTCACGGCGTCCAGCGCGCTGCGGCCCAGATGTGGCGCAGCAGCGGCGTGTGAGGACACACCTTTAAAGCTGAACGACGCCTGAATATTGGCCAGCGTCTGGTTGCTGAACATGCCGCTGTACGTTTCCGGATGCCACGTCAGCGCGGCATCGACGTCATCAAACAGGCCTTCGCGGGCCATAAACGTTTTGCCGGAACCGCCTTCTTCGCCCGGACAGCCGTAAAACCGCACCGTGCCCTGAATGTTTTCGCGTTCCATCCAGGCTTTTACCGCCAGCGCGCCACCGAGCGCCGCCGTCCCGAGCAAATTATGCCCGCAGCCGTGGCCGTTGCCGTTTTCGATCAGCGGCTGCGCGATGTCGCATCCGGCTTTCTGGCTCAGCCCGGCCAGTGCGTCGAATTCGCCGAGGAGGGCAATCACCGGTTTGCCACTGCCGAAGCAGGCGATGAACGCCGTTTCCATGCCACCGACGCCGCGCTCAATCGAAAATCCGCTGGCTTCCAGTTTGTCTGCCAGCAATGCTGAAGAAAACGATTCGGCGAAACGGGTTTCCGGATGATCCCAGATGGCGTCGCTGATTTCCGCCAGCGCCGGTTGCTGGTTATCGATAAAATCATTGATGAAATTGACAATGTTTTGCTGCGCAGCCATCAGTTTTCCCCTTTGAATTCAGCGATATTCAGCGCCAGTGCGGCCAGCGTTTTGATGCCCTGCATCATCACTTTTTCATCGAAATCAAACAGCTCGTTGTGATGCCCTGCGCTCAGGTCAGTGCCGAAAATCACGTAAGAGGCTTCACCGCCGCGCGCTTTCACACGTTCCATCATGTACGTCGCATCTTCAGAGCCCGCCGCGCCTTCCTGACGGTCAATAATCTCTTCAAATTCACCCAGTTTTTCCGCCTGCTGATGGATGTAATTCACCCACGCCGCCGTCGGTTTACTGCTTTGCGCTGCGCCCATCAGTTTGATGTCGAATTTCACCTGATGCATTTCGGCCGCGCCGGAAATCACTTTCAGCGCCTGCTGATAAATGAATTCGTTGACTTCATTGGTAGAACCGCGCGTTTCGACTTTCATCATGGCGGAAGAGGCGACGACGTTGCGGCCGGTGCCTGCCTGCAATACGCCGACGTTGACCCGTGAACTGCCGCCGCTGTGGCGGGGAATGGCGTGTAAACCGAGCGTGGCCTGCGCCGCCGCCAGCAGGGCGTTGCGGCCTTCTTCCGGTTTGCCACCGGCATGCGATGCCACGCCGGTGAAGCGCACGTCGAGCTTGGTGGTTGCCATGAACGTGTCGTTGCCGCAGACAATATGATTAGCCGGAACGCCGGTGCCGATATGGACGGCGGTGAAGTAATCGACGTCATCGACCACGCCCGCCGCGACCATGGATTTCGCGCCGCGCGTGCCTTCTTCCGCAGGCTGGAAAATCAGTTTTATCGTGCCGCAAAGCTTATCGCGCGCCTGCATCAGCACTTCCGCCAGGCCTAAACCGATCGTGGTGTGCCCGTCGTGGCCGCAGGCGTGCATCATGCCGTTATTGGCAGAAGCAAATCCTTCGCGGAACGGGCGATGCGCCTCGTCGAGCACCTCGTTTAAATCCAGCGCATCCATGTCGACGCGAAATCCCATCACCGGGCCGGGACGTCCGGTTTCCAGCGTGGCAACAATGCCCGTGAAACCGCCGGAAAAATGCGGCATCCAGCGGGCAATTGCGCCCTGTTCCAGCGCGCGTTGCTCATGTTCGGCCAGCACGGCGGCCGAAGGCAAACCCATGCGCGAATCCGCATCGATAACGTCTTTTCCCAGTTTCAGCGCGTACCCGAGTTTCTCCAGCCGGTCGGCCACCAGCGTGGACGTACGAAATTCCAGCCAGCCGGATTCGGCGTATTTATGCAGGTCACGACGTTGTGTTTGCAGGGCAGGGAACAGCTGTTCAACGTGTTCAGAAATCTCATTAACCATCACGGACTCTCTTTTTTTACAGACATGCAGGCTTTCTGCCAGAAGCAGAAAGGAGGAAATCTTGTTTGGGGGAGTGCGCGCCGGAGCACGAAAACTGGCACAACAAACCCAGACCGGCGGGCGCGAAGCGCAAACCAGTAACCCGTAATTTGTTGCCGTTTGGAGGAATAATCCGCAGGGAAAGGCCCGGCGGAAGAGACTGCATCGCGGCATTTTTGCCGTCGTATCGGTCAGCGTTTTATGACGAACGTCTGCCTTATGTGTTTTTCAATGTACACAAAGCGATCAGGGCATATAAGATGCCAAAATCTTCTTAGTGATAATCAGGGGTTATCAAAGAATCTCATGCCATCACAAATAAAAATGCATCAGCTGCGGGCGTTTGTGTCCGTGGCGCGGCAGGGCAGCATTCGTGCCGCCAGCCGTCTGCTCAATCTTTCCCAGCCTGCGCTGACCAAATCGATTAAAGAGCTGGAAGAAGGGCTGGGCGCGAGATTATTTGTCCGCCGCCGTCAGGGGGTGACGCTAACCGATTGTGGTGACGCATTTTTTAAACGCGCCAGCCTGATTCTGGAAGAGCTGCGCGTGGCGCAGGAAGACATCGCTCAGCGCCTCGGCGGCACCAGCGGCAGGGTGAATATCGGCGTCGGTGCCAGCATTGCGCGCACCATCATGCCGGAAGTGATCGAGCGTTTTCATCGGGAATTCCCCAATGTGAAGGTGCGTATCGCCGAAGGCCAGCTGGTGTCGATGATCCCCGAACTGCGTCAGGGCGAGCTGGATTTCACCGTCAACACCTATTATCAGGGCCCCTTTGATAACGAACTGTTATACGAAAAGCTGATGGATAAAGAGTACCGCGTGGTCGCCAGACGCGGGCACCCGATGCAAAACGCGCGCTCGATGAAAGAATTGCTGCACTGCGACTGGACCATGCCGACGCCGCGCGGAAGTTATTACAAACTGCTCAGCGAAGTGTTTAGCGAGATGGACGCCGAGCCGGATATCAGCGTGATTTGCGAGACGTTTATGTCCTGCACCAGCCTGATTGCCAAAACCGATTTCCTCAGCGTGTTATCCGTGGATGTGATTAATGACCCGGTGATTGGCCAGAGCCTGGTGGCGCTCGATCTGGATCTGCCGCTGCCGACCGCGACGTTCTATCTCATTCAGCGACGTGATACCACGCTCACGCCCATGGCGGCTCATCTGGCGCAACTGTTCCGGCTTTATTGCCAGTAATAAGAACAACCGGTAACAAACCGCATTCGCGGAAAAAGCGCGAGTTTTGATGATTTATCGGGGATTTTTGGGAATATTGCCCGTTATCGGGCTGGCTTATCCGTTCTACACTGACCATCACAGGGAATAATAAGCTTCCTAATATTGCCGAGGTCATATGCGCCAGTCCGACATTGTTGCTGAAGTCAGTAACGACAAACAAACCCTGACCGCGCTGGTCGAACAGGACAACCGCGTGGTGTATTTCTACATTTTCGCCCGCGAAGATCTGCGTGACCGTTTTCCGAAAATGCGTGCCTGCTGGGTGCGCAATCTGGTGCCTGCGCCTTTGCACGATGACACCGCCGCCACCGAACAGGGCATCGCGCCGCTGCTGGCCGCGCCTTATTGCCGTAATCTGGAAGGCGAAGCGCCGCTGGATCCGTCGCAGATTCAGATCCTGTGGAACGAAAGCGATGACGGCGCGGCGTTGTGGTATCAGGGGTTGCTGCTGGCGGTGATCCCCGGCTGGAGTTTGTATATCGATCACTCGGTGTGTTATTCCGCCGGATGCATCGCGCAGAACCCGCTGACTTTCCCGCTCGGTTCCGCCTCGACGAATACGCAGTGCGAGCTGGCGGAAAAGACCCGTTTATTCTGGCGTGACTGGCAAAATGAATTCAGCAATCCGTGGCCGAAAATCCAGCGCAAACTGCTCGAGTCCTACGAAGATCGCTTTGGCCCTTCGCTGAAATATTACCTGATTAACCAGGGCAGCTGGCCTCCGATGGCCATTTCCCAGCACGAAGACGAAGAGAATTATTACTTCTTCACCGTCGGTATGAGCATCCGCCCCATGCCGCAAATCGACATCATTTTCAACGATGAAGCCGAAAAGCATCGCCGCATTGAACTGGCGTTTTCCGTCGGAAAAGAATACGTAACCGAAGAGAACGCCGTGCAGATGGCGAGCGCGCTGTCCGGTTATGCGCAAATCCCGTGGACCACGCTCAGCTGGCTCGGCGAAGGCCACACGCTGATGTCCCCGATGGCACCGTTGGGCTTCGAAGGCCACGTCATTTCCTCCGCTCTGTGCGGCCCGGCCAATAAAATGGACCTGCCAGAGATTTACGGCGATCCGGTGAATCAGTTCTGGGTAAGCCCGATATTTACCAGTGAACTGGAATACGCAAAAGGGAAACCGAATGGCGGATTTGAGCTGGTCGGGGCGATGATCGAGAATGGAATCGGGTTTGTGTTTGCGCCGAGAAGCGCGGTGATCTGAGCCGGAGCCACGGCTTTGTGGCTTTAAATTCAAAGCCTTGGATTGCCGCACAAACCGGCCTTAAGTTCAAGGTCGTGGGCGTCGGCCCACACCGACTTGGGGGCGGCATATCGCCGCCGCCCCCAAGACCCCCGGGCTCTTTCACTGCGCGCTACCGCTCGCTGGCTATGTTTCAGCAACTCCGGCTAGTGCCGCAAACGTCGCCGCTTCGCGGTTCTTTCGCTTCGGGTTCGAACCTGCTCGTAAAAAGACTCTCGCCGTTTCTCACCGCTCGCTCAACGTCGTTTTGAAAGCGGCCAGTGGCTATTTAATTCGAAAGATTCATGCTGGCTGGTTTTGATTTGCTCCTTCCCCTCTCACGAGGGGAAGGCCGGGATGGGGTGTTGGTTTTAGCGACACAGTGGCCTGCTAAACCCCCTCCCGGCCTCCCCCTTCGCAGGGGGAGGAGCAAACCAAATCGTTGTTATTTTTGAGAAAGGATAGATGGCGCGCTCAGAAATTTTGCTGACCGAGGGTTCGAGACTGCAAGGCTCGAAGCCCGCAGGGAAGGCACCGCGTAGCGGCAAGATTTCGCGCCACACGCCGGAGTGACAGAATATGTCCATCGACCCAGCGGTAGCGCGTGTTGGAAAAAGCGTGGGAGATCAAAGAGGGAGGCGCTTTCCTCCCTCTTTGGCGGTTTAGGCGTCAGCCGCTGAGTGGGCACCGCTCATGAAAAACCGAAACTTTCACCTTTCTGAAAGATGTTAAGCCGTCAGTGCCGCGGCACCGGCACATCAAAATCCTCAGCGTCCACGTCATACCCCGATGGCTCCCAGCGTATTGCCGTCAGCACGATAAGCCCCGCCAGCGGCGCTAACGCGATCACCCAAAACACGCCTGTGCCTAACGCGGCGGAAAGCACCGGGAACAGGAACAGGGAAACCGTTGAGCTCGAACGCATCAGCGTCTGGTTGAAACCGACACCCATGCCGCGCAGCGACGTTGGGTAGCTCAGCGAGGCAAATGTCATGGTGTGCGAACCCGGACCGAAGCCCTGACCGAACAGGAACAATGCCAGCATCGCGATGGAAATCGCCGCTTCGCCGCCGTCGGCAGGACGGCCAACCAGCGCCAGGCCGATCATCGCAACGAGCTGACAGGCATAACCGGCATAAGTCATTTTCCATGCACCAAATTTAGACACATAGCGCACGGCAATCAGGCCGCCGACAAACGCGAAGCACAGGTTCAGGCCGAGCGAGAACAAAATGGTACTGATCATCGATTGTTGCAGGAAGCTTGACAGAATCACCGGCAGACCGAACGCCACGGCGTTGTAGGCAAATGATGATGCGACGGCAGTCACCGTCGCCAGCACGGTGCGGTGCAGGTAAACGCCCTGTAACAGTGTGCCGTAGTTGCGCCAGGCGGCTTTACGCACCTTCACCTGCGGCGTTTTGTCTGCGTCATCCGCAACCACCGCATTGATATTGTAGGATTTACGCAGGATAGCCGCCGCACTTTGCAGGTCGCCCTGATTTGCTGCCCAGACCGGTGATTCATTCATATAACGGTGACGGATGGCGATAATCAGAATGGCCGGAACCGCGCCAAAACCGAGGATTAAACGCCACAGCCAGTCGGTGTGCGTGGCGGGCAATACCGCGTAAAGCAGCAGAACCAGCAAATAGGAAACGCTGATGGCGGCGTACCACGTTGGGCACCACATCGCCACGCGCGAGGCTTTATTGCCGCGCCCCTGAAGCTTTGAGAACTCCGCCAGAAACGCCATCGCGACCGGTAAATCGATACCGACGCCGAGGCCCATCACAAAGCGCGAGCCGCCGAGCACCCATTCGTTTGGTGCAAAAGCACAGGCCAGTGCGGCAATCACGAAGAAGAACATGTCGGCCATAAAGACGCGGTAACGGCCAATTTTGTCGGTCAGATAGCCGCCGAAAAGCGCGCCGACAATCGCCCCGAAGGTGATCGCGGAAGCCACAAAGCCCGCGCCGGAAGGCGTCAGGCCGAACTGGCGGGTGATATCTTTCATCCCGAAGGCCAGCGCGCCGAGGTCGTAAGCGTCGAGGAAAACGCCGCCCAGTGCGATAGCAATCACGATGCGCGCGTCGCTGATTTTCGCAGCGCCACGGTTCACTAACTGAGTAATATCGGCAGCGGAACGAATCACCACCGGCTTGTCAGACGCAGAATCTGCGCTGTAATCCCCTGAAGAGGCGGCGGGAGAGGCCGCAATTGAATCAGACATTGTTGTGTTTACGCTTTTTGACAAAAAAACCAGCATAGAGGCGAGGTGATGCCGGTCACAAGTCCTGATTCAGCGATACGTAAAAACAAATGGCTATAAGTTAAAGCTAAGTGATCTAAGACCCATTCCGCATCAATAAACCGGCGTTTTGGCGCGCCCGCTTAGCGCCTTGATTCAATGCTAATTTATTGAAAATACTTTGCAGTTTTTGGCAATACGGCAATCCGGGTTTTTGGATTACCCTTCTTCAGCCTGCGCAAAATTGGACTATCCTTGTTAGCACGCTGTTTTCACTGATGAAAGCCAATTTGAAAGTCTGTCGCCCGGCGACACAATCTAAAAAAAATCAATAAGAGGACATACCATGACTGCAATAAAAGGGCGGGTGCGGGGACTGACCGCAGCAATGCTGGCGCTGTCGGCCATGAGCTTCACCGCGCACGCGGCAGACGATACGGTGCGTGTTGGCTCGAAAATCGATACCGAAGGGTCTTTGCTGGGTAACATCATTATTCAGGTGCTGGAAGCCAACGGCATTCACACCACCAATAAATTGCAGCTGGGTACGACCAAAGTGGTGCGCGGCGCGATCACCGCCGGGGAAATCGATATTTACCCGGAATACACCGGTAACGGCGCGTTCTTCTTCTCTGATGAAAAAGATCCGGCGTGGAAAAATGCGCAGGCCGGTTTCGATAAAGTGAAAAAACTCGATTACGACCAGAACAAGATTGTCTGGCTTGATCCGTCTCCGGCGAATAACACCTGGACTATCGCGGTGCGTCAGGATGTGGCGAGTGCGCATGATCTGAAATCGCTGGCCGATTTGGGCAAATTCATCAGCAGCGGCGGGGATTTCAAACTGGCGGCGTCGGCAGAGTTTATCGAGCGTCCGGATGCATTACCGGCGTTTGAAAATGCCTACGGCTTCAAGCTGAATCAGCAACAACTGTTGTCGCTGGCGGGCGGTGATACGGCGGTGACGATAAAAGCGGCAGCGGAAAAAACGTCCGGTGTGAACGCGGCGATGGCGTATGGCACCGACGGCCCGGTGGCCGCGCTCGGCCTGCAAACGCTGGAAGATCCGAAAGGCGTGCAGCCCATTTATGCGCCAGCGCCGATCATCCGCGAAGCCGTGCTGAAAGCGCATCCGAACATTCCTGATCTGCTGAAACCGGTCTTTGCTTCCCTCGATACCAAAACGCTGCAAACGCTGAACGCGAAAATTGCGGTTGATGGTCAGGATGCGAAGAAGGTCGCGGCGAAGTATTTGCAGGACAAAGGTTTCGTTAAAAAATAATCGGGCAGTGACGCCCTGAACGCGGCCTTCGGGCCGTGTTCACTGAATCAGGTAACGTTTTGGCTCATCATTCACCCGTTAAAAACCGCGTATTGCTGACGCTGGTTTTCCTGTTATTGCTGGCCGGTTCCGGACTGGCCTTTCTTAGTCATGCGCCTAACCGGCTGGTGTCGGGACAGGGCATTTCACTGGCCTCGCTGCTGCACGGTTATACCTTTTTCGTGCTTCTGCCGGTGATATTGCTGGTGGTGAGCGCTTTTCTTACGTTGTTTGGCCGCAGCCATTTACTGGTGATGTTGCTGGCAGAGATTCTGCTGGCGGCGCTGGTCTGGCTGGCCGGACACACCGCGGTGCAACTGACTGGCGGCAACGAAGACAGCATTGCGCGCACCTCGCTCGGTGGCGGTTTCTGGGCGGCAGCGGCGCTGTGTCTGCTGATTGCCTCCGACGCCATTTCCCGTTTTACCCGCAATCACACCCTGCGCATTTTGCTCAATATCCAGATGCTGATCCCGGTGATTTTGCTGCTGTTTTACGGCCAGCTTTCGGAGCTGTCGCTGCTGAAAGAGTATGACAACCGTTCGGACGTGTTCAACGACGCACTCTGGCAGCATCTGGGGATTTTGTTGGGCACGCTGATGCCTGCGGTGCTGATCGGCCTGCCGGTCGGTTTGCTCTGTCATCGCAATGCGCGCTGGCGCGGGCCGGTGCTGTCGGTGCTCAATATTATTCAGACCGTGCCGTCGATTGCGCTGTTTGGCCTGCTGCTTGCGCCGCTGGCCGGGCTGGCAAAAGCGCTGCCGTGGCTGGCCGAACATGGGATCAGCGGTATCGGGCTGGCCCCGGCGATTATCGCGCTGGTGCTTTATTCCCTGTTGCCGCTGGTGCGCGGCGTAATTGCCGGGCTCGATTCCGTGCCGGAGGCGGTGACGGAATCCGCACGCGGCATGGGCATGAACCGCGGGCAGGTCTTTTTCCGCGTCCAGATGCCGATCGCGCTGCCGGTCATCCTCACCGGCATCCGTATTGTGGCGGTGCAAACGGTCGGAATGGCGATGGTTGCGGCGCTGATCGGCGCGGGCGGGCTGGGGGCGATTATGTTCCAGGGCCTGTTAAGCAGCGCGCTGGATCTGGTGCTGCTCGGGGTGATCCCGGCGGTTCTGATGGCCGTAGTGGTCGACAGCCTCTTTAAATTCGCAGTCTCAATTTTGGAAACTTCACGCAGATGATTCATTTCAAGCAGGTAAGTAAACACTTCGCTGGCAAGGCGGTCGTGCGTGACCTGACGCTGGAAATGGCCAAAGGCGAGTTCACCGTGCTGATCGGCACGTCCGGTTCGGGGAAATCCACCACGCTGAAGATGATCAACCGGCTGGAAGAGCACGATCGCGGCGAAATTCTCTTTGCCGGTGAACCGATTGAAAAATTTCGCGCGCAGGATTTACGCCGCCGGATGGGGTACGCCATTCAGTCGATTGGCCTGTTTCCGCACTGGACAGTGGAGGAGAACATCGCCACCGTGCCGCAGCTGCTGAAATGGCCGAAGGCCAAAATCCGCGACCGCGTGACCGAATTGCTCGAGCTGCTGAGCCTGGATCCGAAACAGTTTCGCACGCGCTATCCGCACCAGCTTTCCGGCGGGCAGCAGCAGCGTGTCGGCGTGGCGCGTGCGCTGGCGTCAGACCCGGAAGTGTTGCTGATGGACGAACCGTTTGGCGCGCTCGATCCGGTGACGCGTGCGACGTTGCAGGAAGAAGTGGCGCGTATTCATAAACTCTCGCACCGCACCATTGTGCTGGTGACGCACGACATCGACGAAGCGCTGGCGCTGGCCGACCGCATCGTGCTGCTCAACGACGGGCAGGTGGTACAGCAGGGCACGCCGCTGGAATTACTGAC
Organism: Rahnella sp. PD12R; assembly: GCF_019200965.1. NCBI lineage: Bacteria > Pseudomonadati > Pseudomonadota > Gammaproteobacteria > Enterobacterales > Yersiniaceae > Rahnella > Rahnella sp. PD12R. The sequence goes on from NZ_JAHTMS010000001.1 coordinate 363,747, forward strand.
CAAACCTGCGACGCCGTTCGTGCGTGATTTCTTTGGCGGCAGCGATATGGGCATCCGTTTGCTGTCCTTGCAGGAAGTCGGTTCGCGCACGCGGCAGGGCGAATATTACGCCGGTAACGAAAAACCTCTGGTGGCGTCGATGAGCCTGAGCCAGGCGCTGTCAAAGTTTGTCGCGCAACAGGTTCAGCAACTGCCGGTGGTGGATGAGCACGGGCAGCCAGTCGGTGTGCTGCATTTTGCGGATCTGACGACGACAGGGAACGGTGTATGAAACACGGCTTACGGCGAGTTCTCACGGATCCTTTCATCTGGGTACTGGCGTTGTTACTGGCGCTGATTTTCGGGATGACGTCCCTCGGCGGGCTGTTCCACTGGATGTTTCCCGCGCTCAGCAGGCCGGTATATCAGCAGGAAAGTTTCGCCTCGCTGGTGGAAGCGCACCTCTTGCTGGTCGGTGTTTCCAGCCTGATTGCGGTGGTGATTGGTGTGGCGGCGGGCGTAGGAGTGACGCGTCCGGCGGGGAAGGAATTCCGCTCGCTGGTCGAAACGCTGGTGGCGATGGGGCAGACGTTTCCACCGGTCGCCGTGCTGGCAGTAGCGGTGCCGGTGATGGGATTCAGTGAAAAACCGGCGATTATTGCGCTGGTGCTTTACGGACTTCTGCCCATTTTGCAGGGAACGATTGCCGGGATTGAATCGGTGCCAGCGTCGGCACGCGAAATTGCGCAGGGCGTCGGGATGAGCCGCTGGCAGATGCTGAGAAAGGTCGAAATACCGCTGGCTGCGCCGGTGATCATTGCCGGTATCCGCACGTCGGTGATCATCAATATCGGGACGGCGGCGATTGCGTCAACGGTCGGGACATCAAGCCTGGGGTCGCCGATTATTATCGGTCTGAGCGGTTTTAATACGGCGTATGTTTTGCAGGGCGCGGTGATTGTCGCGCTGCTGGCGATTTGCGTGGATATGCTGTTTGAACGCTGGAGCCGCTGGCTGCAACGGTGGCAGCAGCGGTCTGGCGGTGAATCAGTGCGCTGACGTCGAAGACGGCGCCGGAACTACAGAAGGGGCGTCGTTATCGCTGACCGGTTTGGCGTCGTCCTGAATCACCACCGCATAACCTGCGACCATCACGCCACCAATTGCGCCAATCGCCATCAGGCCGAACAGTGCGATAAATAATTTTTTGCCAAGCGAATTCATGTGCAGTACCTCGGAAATTTGAACGACGAATTATAAATTGTTTACCTCCTCCTGCAACACACTATTCATGCGCTAATTACGTTAACCGCCAATGCCTCTCATTTTTTGTCATATGCAGAAACTTTTTAGCAACATTTTGACGCGATCGCACAGATTCCCTTGCCGGTAATCGTGCCAATAGCGTTAACTGTTTGCCTTTATTATCACGCTAATAAGTTATTCCTATGACTGCCTCTGTGACCCGTTCCCTGCTGCCGTTAATCGCAGCACTGTTTGCGCTGTATTTTATCTGGGGTTCTACCTATTTCGTGATCCGCGTGGGCGTGGAAAGCTGGCCGCCGCTGATGATGGCCGGGCTGCGTTTCTTTGTTGCCGGATGCATTATGTTCACGTTTTTGCTGCTGCGCGGGCATAAAGTGCCGACGCTGAAACAGTGGATGGCCGCCGGTGCGGTGGGCATTTTGCTGCTCTCTGTCGGTAACGGTCTGGTGACAGTCGCCGAACATATGCAGGTGCCGTCGGGCATTGCCGCAGTGATGGTCGCCACCGTTCCGCTGTTTACGCTGTGTTTCAGCCGTCTGTGGGGAATGCCCAACAGCCGTCTGGAATGGACCGGCGTGGCTATCGGCCTGTTCGGGATTGTGCTGCTCAATACCGGCAGCAATCTGGAAGGAAACCCGTGGGGCGCGGCGCTGATTTTGCTGGCCTCGCTGAGCTGGGCGTTTGGTTCGGTGTGGAGTTCGCGTCTGACGCTTCCGGTTGGCCTGATGGCCGGTGCGGCGGAAATGATTATTGCGGGCGTGGTCTTGCTGGTTGCCAGCCGTATCAGCGGCGAACATCTTGCTGCCGCGCCAAAACTGAGCGGTTTTCTGGCGCTGGGCTATCTGGTGGTTTTCGGCTCGATGATTGCCATCAGCGCTTACATGTTCCTGCTGAAAACCGTGCGTCCGGCCGTCGCCACCAGCTATGCCTATGTGAACCCGATAGTCGCGGTTTTGCTGGGTATCGGCTTCGCCGGTGAATCCCTTTCGCCGGTCGAATGGGTCGCGTTAGGCGTCATTCTTTGCGCCGTTCTGCTGGTGACGCTGGGTAAATTCGTCTTCGGCCGCCGCAAAACGGTGATTAAAGAGGTGAAGGTTTAACTCCCGCTCTGAATACTTTCAACTTATGGATCCCTGACTTCATGTCGGGGATTTTTTGTCTGCTCCCCTTCACTTATTCTGCATTCCTCATACCTGTGAACCGCCTCACAACGCGCACGCCTTTTAAGGTTTAGCTTCTGTCATCACTCTGATTTTGTTGTATTTATTTGATGAATAAAACAATGGATACCCCACCTTCAAATCAATCATTCCACGGACGCTTTACCCAAAAGGACTTTACCCATGACCGGATTTCCCGCTGCGCGTCAGCATGATATGACCGCCATTGGCGGCCCGGTTGTGCAGGGCTCGCTGGGCGTAATGATTGGCGCACCTACGGGCGTCGCCTGCTCGGTGTGCCCCGGCGGCGTAGTGGAAGGCAGCCCCGTGAACCCGTCGCTCGGTGCCAAAGTCCTGCCCGGCGAGACCGATATTGCGCTGCCCGCGCCGCTGCCCTTTGTGCTATCGCGTTCTTACAGCAGCTATAAAACGGATACGCCCGCGCCGGTCGGGATGTTCGGCCCCGGCTGGTCGGCGGCGGCGGATATCCGCCTGCAAATCCGTGCTGACGAACTTATCCTTAACGACAATGCCGGGCGCAGCATTCATTTTCACCTGCTTCCGTCCGGCCAGATTGCCTTCAGCCACAGCGAAAAACTCTGGCTGGCGCGCGGCGGCACCGGTAAGCAGCCTGATAATCATCTGCTCAGTCCGCTCTGGCAGGCCCTGCCGGAAGCACTGCGCAACAGCCCGCATTACTATTTTGTGGCTAATGACGCCACCGGCCCCTGGTGGATTTTGGGCTGCGTGCAGTTACCCGCAACCGCTGAAGACGTGCTGCCGCGCCCGTTGCCGTCGTCCCGTGTGCTTTTGGGGTTGTCCGACCGTTTCGGCAATCAGCTTAACTATCACCGCGACGCAGAAGGCGAATTCGCCGGGCAGATCACCGGCGTCACCGACAGCTGCGGGCGGCGTTTCCGCCTTGAATTAGTCACGCTGCCGGATTTCAGACCCGCCCTGAATACCGCCTGGGGTTCTGACTGTGGGGTGCGGCTTTCCGCCGTCTGGCTGACGAAGGATGCGGCGTTTCCGGATTTGCCGTCAAAACCGCTGGCCCGCTATGACTACACCCCGCGCGGCGAGCTGAAAACCGTTTATGACCGTGCCGGTGAAGTGGTTCGCGAGTTTAACTGGCACAGTGAAAATACCGGACTGATGGTGGCGCACCGCTATGCCGGACGTCCGGCCACGCGCTATGTTTACGATGCATCCGGCAAGGTCATTTCGCAGGTGAATCCCGGCGGCCTGAACTATCAGTTTGAATACGGAAAAAATCAGACACGCGTCACCGACAGCCTCGGGCGGCTGCGCGTGTATCATTTTGAGGGCGAGAAAGGGTTGCGGCGCGTGGTCAGGCTCGATAACGCCGACGGCAGTTGTGTGCAAAGCACCTTCGACAGCCGCGGCGGGCTGACCTCGCAGACTGATACCGCCGGGCGCGCCATCGAGTTTCATCTCAACCCGGCCAGCGGCGACCTGACCGAAATCGTCCACCCCGGCGGCGAAAAACGCAGCCGGTTCAGCTATAACCGCGCCGGGCAGCTGATTTCGGCCACCGCGCCCGACGGACGCCACGTAGAGAAAACCTACGATATTTTGGGGCGTCTGACGGCTGAGACCGACGCCCTGAACCAGACCCGCCGCTATCACTACGCCGACGACAAGAGCGCACAGCCCTGCGCCACCGAAGACGCGGCAGGCGGACGGCAGACGCTGGAATGGAACGCGGCCGGCTTGCTAATTGCCTTCACTGACTGCTCCGGGTTTAAGACGTCATACCGCTACAACCGCGCCGGCCAGCCGGTGGAAATCCTGCACGAAGAAGGGATGCAGACCCGTTTTGCGTACGACGCGCGCGGCAGGCGGATTACCCGGGAAGATGCCAGCGGCGCAAAAGCGCTTTGGGAATACAACGCCGCGGGCGACATCATCACCGTCACCCGCCCGGACGGCACGCAGTCCACGCAGACTTACGATGAGCGCGGCAACCCGACCTCGCAGACCGAAGGCGGGCTCACGCGGCAAACCGGATTTGACAGCGCGGGCAGGCTGGTACGGCTGGTTAATGAAAACGGCGCAGAAACGCATTTTGCCTACGACGTCATGGACCGCCTGATACAGGAAACCGGCTTCGACGGGCGCGTGCAAAATTATCAGTACAACGCCGCCGGTCAGTTAATGCATAGCGATGACGCCGGGCTTGTTACGCACTGGCACTACGACGAGGACGGCCAGCTTATCCGCCAGCAGCGMCCKGAMACSGACGAYGGCCCGGACGAGGTGCTGTGGCAGTACGACGCCGCCGGACGCGTSAACGAAAYCGCCCACCGCAGCGAAACCCATCTGGTCACCGTGCGCTTTCAGYACGACGACAACGATAACCTGACCGGCGAGCGGCAGGTTATCCGCAACGCGCACGGCGATTTGCTGTGGCAGCACACCGTCCGCCACCAGTTCGACCCGCGCGGTTTTGAGGTTTCCGTCCGCTACGACGGCCTGCCGGAAATCCACTGGCAGACCTACGGCCCGGGCCACCTGCTGGGCGTGAAGCTCGGGCACGACGTGGGGCTCGAACTCAGCCGCGACCGTTTGCACCGCGAAACCACCCGCCGGTTCAGCCAGAACTGGCAGAGCGAAAACGCCTACTCACTGACCGGGCAGCTCGCCGGCCAGCACACGCCGGACGTCGGCCATCCGAACCTGATACGCCTCTACGAGTACAACGACGCCGGGCAGATGACGAAGATGACCACCGGCCTTGGCGACCATCACTATGACTACACACCAGCCGGACGTTTAAACAGCGTCAGCTCACCCGACGGCTTTCTCGCCACCCTGACCGACCCCGCCGGCAACCGCAGCGTCACGCACCACGACCTCAGCGTTCCACCGGAAGATGCGCGGCCGGTCTGGTACCACAACCGCGTGCAGCGCGATGAACGTTACCTTTATGAGTACGACCGGTATGGCAACCTGACCGAAAAACGTCCGTTCCACGCGGGCCGGATGCACACCCCGCACGGCGGCGGGGCCATCAGCCATTTGGCCTATGACCAGGCGCACCGCCTGACGCGCCTGACAACGGAAGAGGACGGCCAGACGCTGATGCGGGCACGTTACATCTACGACCCGCTCGGGCGGCGGGTGGGCAAACACGTCAGCCAGATAAACCCGCAATCCGGCGAAGCACAAACGCAGAACACCTGGTTTGGCTGGGACGGYGACCGGCTGGTGCTGACYGARAACCGCGACACCCAGCTGCACACGRTTTATCACCCGGGCAGCTTTGTCCCGCTGCTGCGCGCGGAGCACGCMCGGATGGAAGACAGCCACCGCACGCTRGCGGAAAAGCTCGAGGAAGACGCCGGCAGCCCGTTCCCCGSCGAYATCCAYCAGCGCTTTAACGACATCGAAAAGGAAATCCGCCGKAACGACGTCAGCGACGCGCACCTGCAGTGGCTGGATTCTGTGGGCCTRAAAACCGAMAGCCTCGCSCCGTGGATTGAACCGCTGCCGGACGCCGGTGAACTCAAACTGCACCTGTACCACTGCGACCACCTGGGCACGCCGGTTGCGCTGATTAATCACAAAACCGGCAAGGTGGAATGGGACGCGATTTCAGACGTCTGGGGCAACGTGGTGGACATTTTTAATCCTTACAAACTGCGTCAGCCAATTAAAATGCAGGGCCAGCATTACGACGAAGAATCAGGGCTGCATTACAACCGCCACCGTTATTATGACCCGGCACTGGGACGGTATATTACGCAGGATCCGATTGGGTTGAGAGGGGGGTGGAATTTATATGCGTATCCGCTGGACCCGGTTCTGGGAATGGATCCACTGGGTCTCGAAACTAACCAATTTGAAAGTGCAGATAAGGCTGCGTTATATGCGCTAAGGATGTGTAACGCAGATTCAATTTCAGAAAATAAAGAGTTTGGGGGTTTAATTTGCAAAAATAAGCAAGGCTATTTCTCTACAGGACCAGTGAAAGGAACCAATGCTGGGGTTAATCCATATTCGGCAGGTTGTCCGAAAGAGAGTGATAATGTGGGTGTTTATCATACACATGGGTATTATTCTGATAAGTACGGAAATATAACTTTAAAGAAAAATGATTATTACGACACATTGCACTTCTCTGAAAAAGACAAAGATAGTGCAAACTACTTTTCTAAAGGTAAGAGCGAATTTTCATCTTACTTAGGGAAACCAGATAATACCTATTCAAAATACAATCCAAAATCTAAAAAGATAAGTGATATAAAATGATTCCTTTCAATGGATTTCTCACTGTTACATTGTTGATTTCTTGTTGTGTAAATGCGGAAGCTTTAACATTAAATTATGATGAAATAATAGCGGTAAATTTAATGGTTAACGATTTGGCCGAAAGAGGAATTTCAATTGCAGACTACAAGTCAATCATTGAGAATAATGAAAAGACAATAAAAATTGCTCTCGTTAAAGATAATCAACCAATTGAGTTGCAAGGTGGGGGCGATATGGAGTTAAAATACATAATTAGCAAAAAAAACAAAAAAATAATTTTATTCGAAAAAAACTTTGGGAAATAAAAAAATTAGTTATAAGCTTCAAGGGGTTCCTACCAGAGATAGAAGCTTCCTTTATTTCTGGACAAATCGAACAGGCTCAAAGGCGACTAATTTAGAGCATGCTGATTAATTTCAATCTTTAACGATTAATTATTTCTCAACAATAAAATAATTTGCTTAGGGAAAAGAGAGGAAGATGTGAGTACTGAAACCTTTTTTCGAAAAAAATCTGAGATAACTTGTCGGTTGCTCCAATTAGATTATAAATACCCTCATTACGCATGTCTTAGCTTCATGACACCGGATGTATTTGCGTATTTCCTAACTGTATACATGAGATTGGCGGTGGAAGACATTAAATTGGAAACAGATATGACTGCATACGTCATGAAAACAACGCCATTACAAGAAGAAGTAATGATTAATTATATTAATGAAAGCTACCCTAATGGTGTTGGATATAACATAGCTAAGCACAATTTCTCAACGATGGTTGCAGATTCTTTTACAAAAGCAAATGTTGGACAAAAAATCATGACAGATGCTATATCTCAAGGGATGTTACCACAACCCCCTCCGACGATGGGTTTTGTAGGAGGGATGCTTTCTGGAAATACAGGGATTCAAATCAATCAGGGCGCTTCGATTCCTTCATATTTTTCGGAGTTCAATCATGAATAAAGGATGTGGTTTCCTGTTATTAGCAGTCATTGCCCTTGTATGTTGGGGGGGGCACTACATCTACTATATACTTAATCATGGTGAACTCGCCAATAAACCAATCTATGCTGCCATGCAAGGAGTTGAATTAACATACAGAGATAAAAATAAAAACAAATCAAGAGAATTTATTTATCTAAAAATATATATATGAAAAATATGATCTACTTGGTATTAAAATTAAAAGTAATCAGTTCCCGTACTTTTGGATAATTACAAATGTACATATCAGAGATGACTCAATTCCAGAGAGCATTTACATGCTGAGTCCCTCAGATAATTTAATATTAAAATGCACTGATTTATATGAGTTTGAAAGAAGTGAGGAATTTGATAAAGTTGTTGAGGATTATTTAAACTCCAAATGCACTAAGTAGAATTACAACCGACATCGTTATTATGACCCGGCACTGGGACGGTATATTACGCAGGACCCGATTGGGTTGAGAGGGGGGTGGAATTTATATGGTTATCCGTTGGACCCTGTTCTTGGAATGGATCCATTAGGCCTGATTGTGATCGTGACAGCAAAGGATGCAAAAGAAGCTAAGATATTAAAAGACGCCTATGCCAGATTAAAGAAAAGAAAAAGAGGCAAAGAGATAACAGCACCCTTAGAGAAGTCAAAAGATAGATACACGATAAACTCGGTTTATCATGATGCTTATTACTGCCCCTTTGGAACAAAAGCTAAAAAATGCAATGGAAAAGACCGGGCAGTTTTTATTGATCCAAACAACACTATATTATTGCCTACTACCAACGGAATGGAGCCGATATCAAAAGCAGCAATGCTCGGTCATGAGTTAGGCCATGCTGGAGGTATTAAAGATGACGGAACAGATAAGATGAACAACATAATCATCAATGAAAACCCAATTAGGGCAGACTTGGGAGAAAACCCAAGAACAGAGTACAGCATATCAACTATCACCTGGCAGGCTTGTACAAAAGGAAAAAAATAACGGTGACGCGTATTGTTTTTTATTTTTTACTTCTTTTGAGTGGAGTAACGTATGGTTGTGATGATGTAGGAGTGGTCTATTATTACGGTTTTGATATAGAAAGAATTACTGGTATTACAGAGCCAATGATAGTTGAATATGGTGACTTATGTTATATTAGCAGCACTGACTTTTTAAATTATTTATCTCCCAGCACTAGCCGAAATTATCAAAGCAATGATATACGCGCCAAAATATGCTTCTACAGAGACAATTGTTTTTATGTTGATAAAGATGGTTTTGTTAGAAACAAAAAAAATTTTACATATTAGATAAAAATAAGATTTGAAAAGGGACTGCTATTACCTAAAAAACATACGTCCTTTGCACAATCTAATTCCTGCAGAACTAATACGGATAGGACAAAAGGATGACAGCTACAGCAGATTGTGGAGTTGAATTTTGATGACTACATCACTTTTTAGTGCAACTCTATTTTATGCAACTGCACAGATATTTATGCCTATGGCAAATGCTTCTGAAGTTGCACTCGAGAAATCAAGTATAAGTAATTGTGAAAGCGTGACTCTCGTACGTAAAAACGTCGGGAATGCATACAAAGGAAGCGTCACTAATGATGATTACTCTATGTCACTGGTGATTCCCAAAGGGCTCATAGGATGGGGAGGCGTTGCAGAAGATGCACCATTTCACGGATTTACCATTTTCCTTGAAAAAGCTGATAGTTCAAGTGCGTGTATTGTTTTTGACATTCACGTAAGGGTCAATGCTGAAGATAAACCAGTCCGACTGCATTCATCACATCGCATTAAAATTAAAAATATATCAGGCTGGCAATCTATTAACAGAATAATAACCAAAGGAGAGGATATAGTTGTTATTACTACTGCGTTATCCTACACCAAGGCAGGTGATATGATTGACAGTGAAATAACGATGATTGTACCTAAATTAAAATATACTGAGAAAAAGGTTATTTATGATACTTTCATTAGTTCGTTTAAAATTTCTGCAACGCGTTAGTTTTAATTTTCTCACTATCACCAATCAAAATAAAAGCCCCTAACAAGATTAGGGGCTTCCCTTTAGAAAATTAAGCTAAAGTCTGTCAGTACATTACTTCTTCTTAGCGTATTTCAAAGAGTCCAGCGCCACCGCGAAGATGATGATGCTGCCTTTTATGATGTACTGCCAGTAAGGGTTCACGCCGATGTAGGTCAGGCCGTAGTTGATGACGGTGAAGATCAGTACACCGGTCACCACACCTGCCACAGAACCCACGCCACCGGCGAATGACACGCCGCCGACCACGCAGGCTGCGATGGCATCGAGTTCATACATAAAGCCGAGGTTGTTCGTTGCACTGCCGATACGCCCTGCTTCCAGCAAACCACCGAATGCGTAGAACACACCGGACAACGCGTAAATCATGATCAGGTTTAACGGAACGTTTACGCCTGAAACTTTCGCAGCTTCCGGGTTACCACCGATAGCAAAGATGTTTTTGCCGAAGCGGGTTTTGTTCCACAGTACCCAGACAAAGGCGATAGCAATCAGCGCATAGAATGTGATGTAAGAAAGCTTCAGGCCGCCCAGGTGAATAAACCCTTGTGCGAATTGTGAGAAGCCCGGGTCAAAACCCGCCACTGGTGATGAGCCGACATAATCGTAATACAGGGAGTTAATCCCGTAGACGATAATCATCGTACCCAGCGTAGTGATAAACGGCGTCACGTTCAGGTAAGCAATGATAATACCGTTCAGCAAACCAATTAACGCGCCAACAATACACACGGTCAGAATAACCAGCGGAATTGGCACAACTTCGAGATGCGGGAAGACCTTGTTGACGTTATCCATCGCCTGCAACATGGTGGCTGCAACAACCGCCGCTAAGCCCACCTGACGCCCTGCTGACAGATCGGTACCCTGTGTGACGATAAGCCCTGCCACGCCCAGCGCGATAATAACGCGCACGGAGGACTGGGTCAGAATGTTACTTAAGTTGACCAGACTGAGGAAGCTTGGATCCTGAATGATAATAATTGCCAGTAAAACCAGCAATACCACATAAATCCCGCCCTCTTTTAAATAAGTGAGCACACTTTTCTTATTTAATGCTTTCATAATAAGAACCCTTAAAAATTAGAGATGCAAGGAAGCCAGGCGTAATATTTCATTCTGCGAAGTCGTTTTTGTATCAACGATGCCCGCAACCTGTCCATTACTCATAACCAAAATTCTGTCAGTAATACCCAGCAACTCAGGCATTTCAGAGGAGATAATAATGATCCCCTTCTCTTTTTTAGCCAACTCGGTGATTAACTGGTAAATTTCAAACTTAGCGCCAACGTCAATCCCGCGAGTTGGTTCATCCAGCATTAATATTTCAGGATTGGTTAATAACCAGCGCCCGATAATAACTTTTTGCTGATTCCCGCCAGACAATGAACCAATACTGGTTTTATGTCCCGGCGTTTTCACCCGCATGGAATCGATAACCCATTGGGTATCGCTTTTCATGCGCGAGGTATCCAGTAAACCGGCTTTATTCTTATATTGACGAATATTGGAAATCAGCGAGTTAAAGCCGATATCCAGATACGCATAAATACCGGTTGAACGACGCTCTTCTGTCACCAGCGCAAAACCATGGTTAATGGCTTCATTCGCACTGTGATTATTAATTTTTTTGCCGTGGAGCTTAATGGTTCCGGCGACTTTCTCACGGATACCAAACAGCGTTTCGACAATGTCTGTACGCTTCGCACCGACCAGACCGGCGATCCCGAGAATTTCGCCTTTATGCAAATCAAAAGAGATATCGCGAATGGAAGGCTGGCGCAGCGACGTCAGATTGCGCACTTCGAGAATGACTTCACCCGGTTTGTTCAGGCGATCAGGAAAACGCTGGCTCAGTGAACGCCCCACCATCATGGAGATGATTCTGTCCATATCGAGGCCTTCGAGCGGCTGAGTGGCAATCCACTGGCCGTCGCGCAGAATGGTGATCTCATCGCACAGCTGGAAGATTTCTTCCATCTTATGAGAGATATACACAATCCCGCAGCCGCGATCTTTCAGCTTACGGATAATCGTGAACAAATGGTTCACTTCTTTTTCCGTCAGGGAAGATGTCGGTTCGTCCATGATGACGATTTTTGCGTTGTAGGAAAACGCCTTGGCGATTTCGATCATCTGCATCTGCGAAACGGACAGCTTACCCACCTTGTCGCGCGGGTCGATATCAATGTCCAGTTCGTCAAAGATCGCTTTGGTGTCTTTGTACATTTTGTCCTGATCAACAAAAATGCCTTTGGTCGGATAACGACCCAGCCACATGTTGTCCATGACAGTACGTTGCAACACCAGGTTTAATTCCTGATGCACCATCGACACGCCTTGCTCAAGCGCTTCTTTTGAGCTTTTAAAATTAACTTCTTGTCCCTGAAAAAGAATAGTTCCGGAGTCTTTACTGTAAATTCCGAAAAGACATTTTAATAATGTGGATTTACCCGCGCCATTTTCACCCATTAATGCATGGATGGAATGCGGACGCACTTTTAAATTCACATTATCTAACGCCTTAACGCCTGGGAATGATTTATTAATACCGCTCATTTCCAGCAGGAATTCACCTGGCTTTTCTGTTTTTGTGTCAGAGAGCGAAATATCGGCCATAGTTGTACCTGGCTAAAGATAAAAATAAACGGGTTATTAATACCTGATGTCAGTAATGCAACCGGCAAGCAAACCTGCCGGCTGCATTATGACATGACGTCCTGTCAGACAAGCATTAACGTCTAATCACACTTACTCTTTATTTACGGCTTAACCGCAATTATTTTTGCCACTGCTTAGCTTTTTTTTATTGCTGTCTGTATTTACTGCTGCCCGCGTATTCTTATTTCACAAACTCAGACAGGTTGTCTTTGTCTACTGCGACGTAAGGAATACGAACGACTTTGTTTTCAATTTTCCAGTTAGTGCCATCGGCTGCTGGTTTACCGGCTGCCAGATTTTTTGCCAGATCAAACGTGGCTTTCGCCTGGTTGTTTGCATCGTTAAGCACGGTACCGGCCATTGCGCCTGATTTCACCAGTGCCAGCGCTTCAGCCAGGGCATCCACACCAAATACAGGAATGCTGGATTTGTTATGAGATTTCAGTGCTTCTACAGCACCCATTGCCATTGCATCGTTGTTGGCGATAACCACTTCGATTTTGTTAGCGTTCGGGCCGGACAGCCATGCGTCCATTTTATCTTTCGCCTGAGCGGTATCCCACATTGCTGTGTCGAGTTGCAGCTGATCAGTTTTCAGGCCTTCTTTACCATTCAGAGTGCTGATGACGTATTTGGTACGCGCTTCAGCATCCGGATGGCCAGGTTCACCTTTAATCAGCACATATTGGATCACGCCGTCTTTGTTCAGATCCCAGGCCGGGTTCGCTTTCCAGTGTTTAGCAATCAGCTCACCCTGGATAACGCCAGACTCTTTAGAGTCAGTCCCGACGTAATACGCTTTGTCGTAGCTGTCTAAATCTTTACGGGAAGGTTCTTTGTTATAGAAAACGACAGGAATGCCAGCACCGCGGGCTTTCTCAATAATGACCGGGGCAGCAGCCGGGTCAACCAGGTTAATGGCCAGGGCTTTAACCCCTTTCGCCAGCATGACGTCAACCTGGTCGTTCTGGGTGGACTGGCTGTTTTGCGAGTCATTCATCAGCAGTTGCACATCTGGAGAAGCTTTCGCATCTTTCTCGATGGCTTTGCGGACTTCGGACATGAAGTTGTCATCGTATTTATAGATGGTGACACCGATTTTAGTATCAGCAGCGTGTGCGGCAAAACCAAACATCATGCTCGCAGCCAGAGTAGCCAGTGTGAAAACCTTTTTATTCATTTGTATCTCCGGTTATGTAGGGTGTTACAGAATTTGGCACCGGAAATCCCTGCGGGAGCAGTACAGCTCCACGTCATGATTGTGGGTGCCTGCCATCCTTGACTTATAACGTCCTGACTCGCTGTGAAACCAGTCCGGTAACGCCGGACACAAAGTGAATCATGTTGAAAACGAATGCATCATAAAGGCCGCGATGTTAATAAACTGTGAAAGTTCTCACAGATTGAAAACGGTTACATCGCGTTATTTGATCAATAAGTGACGGGTGCCACATTTTGCCACGGCGCCACAGAATGGCGTCTGACCAGCGTCGGCATAAAACAATGCGAAACGCCCGTAGCTAACTGTTCTGCCGCGCCTTTTAATGCCAGCTCGGTGGCGAGCGTCGCCATTGAGACAATCGGGTAACGCACCGTCGTCATTTTCGGGCTGGTGTACCGGGCAATCGGGATATCGTCAAAACCCACCAGTGAGAAATCGTCAGGAATGTTAATTCCGTTTTCTTTCAACACGGCCATCGCCCCCGCCGCCATCGAATCGTTATACGTGAAGACTGCGCTCAGATGCAGATTGCGCCCGAGGAGTTCGACCATCGCCGCTTCTCCGCCCTGCAAATCTGGCGAACTTTGCGCACGCCAGGCCGCAGGGGGTGCAACAGCAGAATGATGTGCCTGCGTCATAGCCTGCAGATAACCCTGATAGCGCTGCAAATCATCTTCAATGCCGTGGCTCGATCCGATATAGCCGATGCGCTGATGTCCCTGAGACAGCAACAGACGCGTGGCCATTTCTGCCCCGCTGACGTTATTGAGCCACACGCAGCGATGCTCGTAGCCCGGAATAACGCGGTTAATCAGCACCATACCGGAAACCTGATCCATAAAGCGTGAAAGCTCGTCATCACCGAGCGCCTTGGAATGCACGATGAGTGCGTTACAGCGCTGGCGAATCAATACTTCAATGGCATGCCTTTCTTTTTCGGCAATATGATAGCTGTTACCTATCAGAACGTATTTCTGATGCTGCTGAGCGACGGTATCCACCGCTTTCACCAGCGCGCCAAAAAAGGGATCTGACACGTCCATTACGACCACGCCGATGGTGTCGCTGGTTTGCGTTGCCAGCGCCTGTGCGTTGGCGTTAGGCCGGTATCCCAGCGTGGCGACGGCCTGCAGAACCTGCTCGCGGGCTTCTTTGCTGGCGATAGACGGATTGTTCAGAACACGGGAAACAGTGGCGACAGACACGCCCGCCAGACGGGCGACATCACGAATTGTGACCATTTGTCGCTCCGTCATCAGCCAGAGAGTGGTACGGAGGAATACGGAAATGATTAACCCAGGAGGTAAAAAATGCAGACAAAGAGAAGCGAGGTGAAGTGCTCATGGCGTTTCCTTTTTTAGTGTAGTGGTCGTCAGACTGGCACGACCGCTATCCTAAACATTTTGCGAAACCGCCTGCGTGAATCACGTCACAGGAAAGAAAACGTTTACATACAATTCTGCAACGTTCATCTCAAATCTATAATTTAGGGTGATAGATCTGCGCTTACCTCAGGCTGTTTTCACCTCAACGCCCGAGGCTTTAATGGTCAGCGTTCGCCATAACCATTCCAGCGGCCCCTGACGGAAATAACGCAGCCACAGCAGCGTCACCAGCAGGTTACACGCCCACACCAGCGGCACCAGCGCCAGCAGTTGCAGCCGGTCGAAGTGCAGGAAGAAGCCGAAGAAATTGAAGAATGTGGTGCAAATCAGCGTCTGTAACAGGTAATTGGTCAGCGCCATGCGGCCAACCTGAGAAATCCAGTGAACCAGCCGCCAGCGCGAAATTACCGACCAGAAGCCATAACACAGCGCCAGATAGCTGACTGCCTGCATCAGAGAGCCAATTTCACGCGGAACCTGCAACAAAAAGCCGCTCCAGCGGTAGTCCCAGCCACTCTTCCATTGCAGGTAAATCGCCGGAATTTGTATCAGCAATGAAAGCGGTAACAGCACCGCCGCCACTTTGCGGTAATGCCGTTCGCTGAATTCGCCTTTCAGCCAACCGCTGCGCATCAGCCCCGAGCCGATTAACATAGCGCCCGCCAGTTCCCAGCCGTATTGCGCACCAATCGCCAGCAAACTTGAAGACAGGAGATCCAGCCGGTTCTGAATGGCTTCCCAGCCGCCTTTCAGCCGCCAGTATTGCTCATACTGAATTTCAGCCGGTCCCGGCAGCCAGAAACTCCCTGCTTTGGGCGAAGAAATCACGCCCAGAATCGCCAGCACCGCGACGCCGATGAGATACAAAATAATCCCGGTCGACACCAGCGACTGGCTGCTGCGCCCTTCCCTCACCATGCGCCAGCACACCAGGCCAATCAGCCCGTAGGACAGCAAAATATCGCCGTCCCACAACAATGTGGCGTGGATCAGGCCGCACAACAATAAAATCGAAAGACGCGACTGGATCCAGTGTTTGCCGCGCGGCAGCAGCAAATACAAACCGCCGCCAAACAGCATGGCAAACATCATCAGAAATTTACCCTGCGCAACGGCGTCGAGCACCGCCCAGGTCCAGGCGTCAGAAGCAGAAGGAAGACCGGCATAGGCCGGATTCAGATAGGCGGCCTTCGGTAAGCCGAACGCGCTGATGTTGAGCAGAAGAATGCCAAAAATGGCCAGGCCACGGGCAAAATCGAGCGTGGCAATACGTGAGCGCACCCGGAAATTCCTTTTGAGGATTATTTGGATTTTAAGAATAAGTGAAGAGAATGACAGAGGCCACTATTCAGGTAAATGAAGTTGTCGCGAGGAGAGCCCGATGCGCTGACACAAGTCAGTGATTCGGGTCTCCTCATGCGTACTTTGGGATCAGGAATGGCGGACGGTACGCAGGAATTCCTGACGTGTATTCTGGCTGGACTTGAACAAACCGCCCAGAGAGGTGGTGGTCGTTGCGCTGGTTGCATCACGCACGCCACGGGCTTTCACGCAATAATGCACGGCATCAATCGACACGGCCACGTTTGGCGTGCCGAGCAGCGTCTGTAACGCCACCAGAATCTGCTGGGTCAGACGTTCCTGAACCTGCGGACGCTGCGAGAAGAACTGCACGATGCGGTTGATTTTCGACAAACCGATCACGGTATCTTTTGGCAGATACGCCACGGTGGCTTTCCCGTCGATGGTCACGAAATGGTGTTCGCAGGTGCTGGTCAGGGTGATATCACGCACCGTCACCATCTCATCCACTTTCATCTTGTTTTCGATGACAGTGATTTTCGGGAAGTTCGCGTAATCCAGTCCGGAGAAAATTTCATCAACGTACATCTTCGCGATACGACGCGGCGTTTCCACCAGACTGTCATCGGAGAGATCCAGATTGAGCAATTGCATGATGCCAGTCATATGTTCCTGGATCCGCTGTTTGCGCGTTTCGTTGTCGATCGGCAGGGCTTCACGCAGAGGGGTTTCCAGACCACGGGCTAACAACGCCTCATGGACCAAAATGGCTTCTTTACTCAGGATTGGGGTTGGCATTCATTCTTCTCCGGCAGGTGTAATCACTTTGACGCAGATCACGCCAAAGTGAGGTGGCTTACTGTAGTGGAGAGCGGATTCAGAATCCAGTGATTGCTTGCCTGATGGATGAAAAAGCGACAAGTTACCGGTTATCCCGGACCACCAGCGCACCCGCAATCACAAAACCGGCCAGCGCGACATACAGCGCCGGTTCCAGATGATGCGTCAGCGCGGTGGATATTGCCGACAGCACTGGCCCGAACAACTGCCCGACCGCGTATCCTGTGGTCAGCAACCCGGCCATATACCGGCTGTGATTGGGCGCCAGCTCGCGGCTGTACTGTAACGCCAGCTGAACCACGCTGAGAAAACCGCCGCCCGTCAGCAGCGCACCGAGCGCCAGCCCGCTGACGCCCGGGACCACTTCCGCGCACAAAATACCCAGCCCCTGGACCCATAACGTCAGTGCCAGACGCGTATGCGTGGTGAGACGATGCCGGGTCAGAATGCCAATAACGATGCCGATCACCGCCGCGCCGCCGAACACCGGCCAGACAAACTGCGCAAACAGGCTGTCAGGAAAACGTGCCGTCGCCATCTGCGATAAAAACGTGGCAGGCAGGATGTAGCCGAAGCCCGCCAGACTGTAGCTCCATACCAGACGTTTCAGCGCCGGTGTCATGACCAGCGGTTCCGCCGCCACATGCGAACGATGCAAATCGCCTTTGCGCGGTAAATTCGGCGTGATAATCGCCACGAAAATCAGCGCCAGCACGCCGTACACCGACCAGGCCTGCGCGGACGTCAGCTGCAAACTGTGGATCCCCACGGCCAGCATTCCGCTGAGGAAAATCCCGACGCCCGGCCCGGCAAACACCGCTGCGCTCAGCGCCGGACGGCAATAATGCGCCAGCCGTTCATTACACCACGCCGACACCATCACCATCGCCCAGCCGCTGGTCCAGCCAATCAGGAAGCGCACAATACTGTGCAGCACTTCACCGGAAATCACCGCCGACAGTAATGTCAGTACCACGCCGCCCCACACGCCCAGCCATAACCGGCGTTCGAGGTGTTTGGTCGCACGCATTCCGTCAAACGCGCCACACAGATAACCGAGATAGTTGAAGGCGGCGACTAAACCCGCGCCGGTCAGCGTGAACTGATGTTCAGCTATCATTAAAGGAACTTGCGGCGTAAAGGCGAAGCGCCCGATACCCATCGCGACGACAAAAGCCAGAAAACCACTTAGCGCAATCCGAAAAGCCATAACTGCTCCGCTGTAAGAAACCGCAATGCAACATGGTAGAAACAATGAGTAAACATACTCAAAGCCCGATAATGAAAACAGAGGATTTCTGAAAAGAAAGTGAATTGGACGTTGTCAGCTATGATGCCTTGCGGATACAATCACGAAAACTGAATAATACAAACCAAGTTGTTTACGATAAGAGAACACAGGAACTCATTATGGATCTCACCCAGTTGCGGATGTTTTGCTGCGTGGCGGAAACCGGATCGCTGGCGCGGGCGGCAGAACAGCTGCATCGCGTGCCGTCGAACCTCACCACCCGTTTGCGTCAGCTCGAACTCGAACTGGGCACGGACTTGTTCATCCGCGAAAAGCAGCGTATCCGCCTTTCAGCGATGGGCCATAACTTCCTCAATTACGCCGAACGTATTCTGGCGCTCAGTGACGAAGCGATGAGCATTACCCACGCCGGTGAACCAGCGGGGAATTTCGCGCTGGGTTCGATGGAAAGCACCGCGGCCACCCGCCTGCCTTCGCTGCTTGCGGCTTATCACCAGAAATTTCCGCAGGTGGCACTTTCGCTTGTCACGGCGACGTCCGGTGAAACCATCGACAGCGTGCGGGCTGGCCGCTTAGCCGCCGCGCTGGTCGACGGACCGATTGATTTTGACGATCTGAACGGCTGCATCTCTTTTCGCGAACGTATGGTGGTGATTTCTCCGCCCGGGGAATCACCGCTTGAACTCCCGGCAGGCCGCAGCGGACATACCGTTTTCGCATTCCGCCCGAGCTGTTCCTACCGCCAGCGTTTGCAGGCGTGGATTAAAGAGATGAATGTGTCGGTGGCAAACACCATGGAAATTCAGTCCTATCATTCGATGATGGCCTGCGTCGCCAGCGGCGCGGGGATTGCGATGATCCCGCGTTCTGTACTGGAACAATTACCCGGCCACGAACGGGTACAAATTCACGAAATCCCGGATGAATTCGCCGATACCGCCACCTGGCTTATCTGGCGACGGGACGCCTTCAGCCCCAATGTCCGGGCGCTGAAAGAACTGATCATTGAACAAAATGACGGGGTGATCCCGTTACTGAAACATCCTCTTGCCGGCGAAAATGACCCGGTGATGGATCCGGCATAAGCCAACCCTTTTAACTAAAAAACACCTGACGAGAATGGAGTACGACCATGGAAATGATTAAAACACGCGCCGCCGTCGCCTGGGGCCCGAATCAACCTCTGTCCATCGAAGAAGTGGATTTGATGCCACCGCAAAAAGGCGAAGTGCTGGTGCGTATCGTTGCCAGCGGCGTATGCCACACCGACGCCTACACCCTTTCCGGCAAAGATCCGGAAGGCGTTTTCCCGGCAATCCTCGGCCATGAAGGCGGCGGCGTAGTGGAAGCTGTCGGCGAAGGCGTGACCAGCGTTGCCGTTGGCGACCACGTGATCCCGCTGTACACCCCGGAATGTGGCGAATGTAAGTTCTGTAAATCCGGTAAAACCAACCTGTGTCAGGCGATCCGCACCACGCAGGGTAAAGGCCTGATGCCGGATGGCACCACGCGTTTCTTCAAAGACGGCCAGCCGATTTTCCATTACATGGGGACTTCGACTTTCTCCGAATACACCGTGGTTCCTGAAATTTCACTGGCGAAAATCAACAAAGAAGCGCCGCTGGAAGAAGTGTGTCTGCTCGGTTGCGGCGTGACCACCGGTATGGGTGCTGTGATTAACACCGCGAAAGTGAAAAAAGGCGACACCGTGGCAATCTTCGGCCTCGGCGGCATCGGTCTTTCGGCGATTATCGGCGCAGTGATGGCGGGCGCAGGCCGCATCATCGGTATCGATCTGAACACCAGCAAGTTCGATCTGGCCCGTAAACTCGGCGCAACTGATCTGATTAACCCGAAAGATTTTGATAAGCCGATTCAGGACGTGATCGTCGAAATGACCGACGGCGGCGTGGACTTCTCCTTCGAATGTATCGGCAACGTGAACGTGATGCGTTCCGCGCTGGAATGCTGTCACAAAGGTTGGGGCGAATCGGTCATTATCGGCGTTGCCGGTGCCGGTGAAGAAATCTCCACCCGTCCGTTCCAGCTGGTAACCGGCCGCGTATGGCGTGGTTCCGCATTCGGCGGCGTCAAAGGCCGCAGCCAGCTGCCAGGCATTGTGGAACGTTATCTGGACGGCGAATTCGCCCTGAACGATTTCATCACTCACACCATGCCACTTGAAGAAATCAACGAAGCGTTTGATTTGATGCACGAAGGTAAGTCTATCCGTACGGTTATTCATTTTAACAAGTAAGGAAAGTTTTCGATGAGCAGCTCGATTGAACTACTCGAAGAACACCGGATGTTTGGCGGCTGGCAGCAGCGCTACCGCCATACTTCGGCCAGCTTGAATTGCGGCATGACGTTCAGCATCTACCTGCCACCGGCAAAAGATGACACGCCGCCGCCCGTGCTGTACTGGCTGTCGGGCCTGACCTGTAATGATGAAAACTTCACGCTGAAAGCCGGGGCGCAACGCGTCGCGGCGGAACTGGGCCTGATTCTGGTGATGCCGGATACCAGCCCGCGCGGTGAGGATGTCGCCAATGACGACGGTTACGATCTCGGTCAGGGCGCAGGTTTTTACCTGAACGCCACGCAGTCGCCGTGGGCGGCGCATTACCGGATGTACGATTACCTGCTCGATGAACTGCCTGCGTTAATCAGCGGACATTTCAGGGTCAGCGACCGTCAGTCGATCTTTGGTCACTCGATGGGCGGCCACGGCGCACTGATGCTGGCACTGCGTAATCCGCAGCGTTTCCATTCTGTTTCCGCGTTCGCACCGATTGTGAATCCGGCGCAGGTTCCGTGGGGACGTAAAGCGTTCAGCGCCTATCTGGGTAACGACGAAAGCCAGTGGTTGCAGTACGACAGCTGCCACCTGCTGAGTTCACTGCCTGCGGATCAGGTGCCATTCCCGATTTTAGTCGATCAGGGTGATGGCGATCAGTTCCTCGCAGATCAGTTGCAACCGGCAAAACTGGCCGAAATCGCCCGCCAGCGCGGCTGGCCGTTACAGCTGCGCGTGCAGCCGGGGTACGATCACAGCTACTTTACGATTGCCTCGTTTGTGGAAGATCACCTGCGGTTTCATGCAGGGTACTTGCACTCGAAAGGGTGATTGCAAAAGCCGTTGCAATGACGGCTTTATAATTGCTGAACGAGTATATTTCGGTTTCTCAATAGCAGTTATCGCTCAGGCATTTACGCCGAAACCGACGAGAGAGGAAAGTGCTTTTCCTCTCCCGACTCTCCTCGCTTTTTTACTGCGCGCTATCGCCGGAACGACGGACATGTCCTTGTGCTTCCGTGGGTGGCGCAAAATCCTGCCGCTGCGCGGTTCCTTCTCTCGGTGCTGGAGCCTCAGGTCTCCAGCCCGCTTCGTTCAGCAGGTTTTTTTGAGCGCGCCATAGTGACATTTTATTAGCTCATCTGATTTCGGTGGCTTTATTACATTAATTATAATATTAAGATATCTCGCATCGGTATTTTTTAAGGCTAAACATGCTCAAGATTTAATATCAAGATAGAGGTAATAAGCTTCAGGATGATTTAAAATTAAACGTTACTCGCCTGAGGAAGACTGAATTTAAATTCATTTATATCATATGATTACATTAATCCAGATAGCAGTTATTCGTTCTATCAATGCGACAAACTTTTTAGTTTAATAATCATTCCCGGCTTGATTAACGCATTATTTTTGATAATATCCTCGCGTTGCCCATTGAGGCCTTTAAGATTCACCCTTTCCCTTCGTGGGACCGCGAAGCCTGATTAGTAATAATCAGGCTTCTGCCATTTAAGTAGTTCCGAATATATTTTTTATTTATTAATCTGTACGAACTATAAAACGAATACACCTGTTTTTAAAATACCCTCAAGGCGCAATCAGAAAGTTTGCTGAACGAAGCGGCTTCGAGACCTAAGGCTCGAAGACCGAGAGAAGGCACCGCGCAGCGGCAAGCTTTCGCGCCAGTCACGGCGTTAACTGAAACATAGCCAACAAGCGGCAGCGCGCAGTGAAAGAGCCCGGGATTCTCAAGGGGCGCGGCGACAGGCGCTCCTTGAGGCCAGTTTGGGTGGCAACCCAAGGTCTTAGGGATACTCCCCAAAAAACACTAATTTTTCAATTTCGGATCCAGTGCATCTCTCAACCCATCCCCCAGCAGATTAAACGCCAGTACCGTCAGGAATATCGCCAGGCTCGGGAATATCGCAACGTGCGGGGCCATCACCATGTCGGCGCGGGCTTCGTTGAGCATCGCGCCCCACTCCGGCGTCGGGGGCTGTGCGCCCATGCCGAGGAACGATAAACTCGCGGCGGTGATAATCGATGTGCCTATGCGCATGGTGAAATACACCACGATGGAAGACAGCGTACCGGGCAGAATGTGGCGGAACAAAATGGTGGCGTCCGATGCGCCGATGCTGCGCGCTGATTCGATGTAGGTCTGCTGTTTCAGTACCAGCGTGTTGCCGCGTACCAGACGGGCGAACGCGGGAATGCTGAATATTGCCACGGCAATAATCACATTCGACATGCCGTTGCCCATCACGGCGACCACGGCAATCGCCAGCAGAATGCCGGGGAAGGCGAACAGCACGTCGCAAATACGCATGGTAATGCGGTCCCACGCCCCTTCGTAGTATCCGGCCAGCAAGCCGAAAAAGGTGCCAATAACCGCGCCCAGCACCACGGAAAGCACACCGGCGGCCAGTGAAATGCGCGCGCCCATCAGGATACGGCTGAAAATATCCCGCCCGAGCGAATCTACGCCGAGCCAGTGCATCACCGACGGCCCTTCGTTCAGACGGTCGTAATCGAAGTAATTTTCCGGATCAAACGGCACCAGCCACGGCGCAAAGATCGCCGCGGCGATCAGTAAAAGAATGAAAACGCCCGCAATCATTGCGATATGTTGCCGGCGAAAACGCCGCCAGAACGCTTTCCACGGCGTTCTTACCGCCTGCGGGGTTTCGGGTGTGATTATCGGCAAGCTCGCCAGTACGGCATTTCTCCGCCAGTTTTTCATGCGCCTGCTCACTTGTATCGGATAGAAGGGTTAATCACGGCGTACAGCATGTCCACCAGCAGATTGATGAGGATGAATTCGAGCGAGAAGAGCAGCACTTCGGCCTGGATCACCGGGTAATCGCGCATCTCCACGGAATCCACCAGCAACCGCCCTAACCCCGGCCAGTTGAAGACTTTCTCGACCACGATCGAGCCGCCCAGCAGGAAACCAAACTGTAATCCCATCATGGTCACAACCGGGATCATGGCGTTGCGTAGCCCGTGTTTTACCACCACAACGGCTTCATGAACGCCCTTCGCCCGCGCCGTGCGCATGTAATCTTCCTGCATCACTTCGACGAAAGATGCCCGGGTAAAGCGCGCCATAATGGCCGCCACTGCCGCGCCCAGCGTGATGGACGGCAGAATATAGTGCTGCCAGCCGTCTGCGCCGACGGTCGGCAACCAGCCCAGTTCAACGGAGAAAACCTGCATCAGCAGCATGCCCAGCGCAAAGGCCGGGAAGGAGATACCGGAAACGGCGAGCGCCATGCCCAGACGGTCCGGCCAGCGGTTGCGCCAGACGGCGGAGACTACGCCAATGATCAGCCCGATAATCACCGACCACAGCATGCTGGTCAGCGTGAGCCAGAACGTCGGCATAAAGCGGGAGCTGATTTCGTCAATCACCGGGCGTTTCGACACCATCGAATGCCCGAAATCGCCGGTCAGCGCGTTGCCGAAAAAGGTGAAGAATTGCTGATAGAGCGGTTTATCCAGCCCTAAATCCTGACGGACCAGCGCCACGACGCTGGCGTCCGCGTCCTGTCCGGCCATCAGACGCGCCGGATCACCCGGCAAAAGATGTACAAATAAAAAGACCAGCACTGCCACAATCAGCAATGTCGGAATCAATCCCAGTAATCGTTTCAGAAAATAATTAAGCATGATTCGCTGTCTGTGATTTCACGGTATGACATCCCTGTTCCTGCGGCGGAACAGACGAGTTCGGGACGCGGAGTCTGTGAACCCCGCGCCCTGAAAGCTTCACCGCATATTATTTCACATCGGCATCATCAAAGCTGAACGCCGTATCCGGCATCACATAGAAACCTGTCAGACGTTTGTTGTTGGCAGAAACCAGCCGCTCAGTCACCAGGAATGCCCACGGCGCGTCGGTCCAGATTTGTTTCTGGGCATCGGCGTACAGTTTGGCTTTCTCGGCTTTGTCGGTCGTTTTCAGCGCGTCGGACAAATCTTTATCCACCTGCGCATTGCTGTAGAACGCGGTGTTGAACTGCTTCGGTGGCGCAGCCTGGGTTGAGAACAGCGGCGACAGCGCCCAGTCAGCTTCGCCCGTTGACGCCGACCAGCCGGTATAGAACATCCGGATCCCCGCGTCTTTCTGCCCGACGTTTTCGACCTGCGCCGCACGCTGCGCGGCATCCATCGCGGTTACGGTGACTTTAATACCCACCTGCGCCAGCTGCTGTTGCGTGAACTGCAACACTTTCTGCGCGGTGCTGTTGTTATGTGAAGACCACAGCGTGGTGGTAAAACCGTCCGGATAACCCGCTTCTTTCAGAAGTTGTTTGGCTTTTGCCGGATCGTATGGCCACGGTTTGAATTTCGCGGCGTACTCAATCCCCTGCGGCAATGGCCCTTCGGAAGGCACAGCGTAACCGGCAAACGCGACTTTAATCAGCGCCTGTTTGTTGATGGCGTAGTTGATCGCCTCACGCACTTTCACGTTATCGAACGGTTTTTGCGTGACGTTAAAGCTGATGTAACGATGCAAAATTGACGGCGCGGCCACCAGATCCAGTTTCGGGTTTTTCTCCAGCAGCGCGGCCTGCTCGTAAGGCACCGGGAACGCCAGATCGGCTTCACCGGTTTGCAGCATCGCGGCGCGGGTGTTGTTATCGACAACCGGGCGCCAGGTGATGGTGTCGAGTTTAGGCTCGCCTTTTTTCCAGTAACCGTCGAATTTCTTCACTTTCACGAAATCGGTCTGATTCCACTGATCCAGCGTATACGGGCCGGTGCCCACCGGATGGAAACCGATCTCTTTGCCATATTTGGTCAGCGCCGCCGGGGAAATAATCACGGCCGACGGGTGCGCCAGAATATTGATGAACGCCGAAAACGGTTCTTTCAGCGTGATTTTCACCGTGGTGTCATCCACCGCTTCCGTGCTGGCGATATTTTTAAACAGGTTGTAGCGCTTGAGATGATTGTCAGGATTACTGGCGCGGTCAAAGTTAACTTTTACCGCCGCCGCGTTGAAGTCGGTGCCATCCTGGAATTTCACGCCCGGATGCAGCTTGATGGTGTAAACCAGACCGTCCTTGCTGACCGTGTAGCTGTCCGCCAGCACGTTTTCCAGCTTCATGTTTTTATCGAAGCCAAACAGCCCCTGATAGAAGGATTTTGCCACCGCCTGCGACAGGGTGTCGTTCGCATCATAAGGATCAAGCGAGGTGAAGTTAGAGCCTACGGCGATCACAACGTCTTTGGCAGCCCATGCTGAAGCTGAAGCCAGAGAACCGAAAATAGCGGCAGCAAGCACCGCCTGGCGGATCACGTTCTTACCTTTACGTTTCTGCTGATTCATGTCAGTTCCTTTTCCTGTCTTACCCGTTTGTCTTACAAAGAATTGGCGCTTAAAAAACAAGCCACCACAAAAATCAGTAAAGCCCCGCGATAGCGTGCCGGGCGACAAAATGCCCTTCGCCGACCTGCACCAGCGGGGCGACCAGCGGCTCGTCGTTGAGCGCACGGATCGGGCTGGGAATTTCATCCACCAGCAAGGCCTGTTCTTTTCTTTTATGCGCCGGATCGGCCACCGGCACCGCCGCCATCAGTTTGCGGGTATACGCGTGCTGCGGATTTTCAAACACCGCGCGCCGCGTGCCGATTTCAACGATTTGCCCGAGATACATCACCGCCACGCGATGACTGATACGCTCGACGACCGCCATGTCGTGAGAAATAAACAAAAACGCCAGCCCGAACTCTTTCTGTAAATCCATCAGCAAATTAATGATTTGCGCGCGGACAGACACATCGAGGGCGGAAACGGATTCATCCGCAATCACCACTTTCGGATTGAGCGCCAGCGCGCGCGCAATACAAATCCGCTGACGCTGACCGCCGGAAAATTCGTGAGGATAGCGCTGCGCGTGTTCCGGCAGTAGCCCGACTTTTTCCAGCAGCCAGGCGACGCGCGCCTCGGCCTCTGCGCCTTTCGCCACATTGTGCACCAGCAGCGGTTCCATAATGGAATAACCCACCGTCAGGCGCGGATCGAGCGAGGCATACGGATCCTGAAAAATAAACTGAATATCGCGCCGCAGGTGTTGCAGCGCACTGCCGCTGACATCGGTCAGCACCTGGCCGTTAAACGTAATCGTGCCGCCCTGACTTTTCACCAGTTTCAGCAGCGAACGGCCGGTGGTGGATTTCCCACAGCCAGACTCGCCCACCAGCGCCAGCGTTTCGCCCGGATGTAAGTCAAAGCTGACTTTTTCCACGGCATGAACGCGGCGCGTCACGCGGTTGAAAATGCCACTGCGCAGATCAAAACGCGTGACGAGATCGCGAACCTGCAAAACCGGCGGCGCACCCGGCGTCAGGGTGTCCTGCACCAGTTCCGGGTCACTTTCTTTTTGCTCCTGCACAGGGAAACGCGCGGGCAACGGTTTACCGGCCATCGAACCTAATTTTGGCACCGCCGCCAGCAGCGAGCGGGTATAGGGCTGTTGCGGCGCACGGAAAATCGCGCCCACGTCGCCGGTTTCCACGCTGTTGCCCTGATGCATGACCAGCACGCGGTCGGCAATTTCAGCTACCACGCCCATATCATGAGTGATAAAAATCACGCCCATCTGCATCTCTTTTTGCAGCACGCGGATGAGCTGTAGAATCTGCGCCTGAATGGTCACATCCAGCGCCGTTGTCGGTTCGTCGGCAATCAGCAGCGCGGGTTTGCACGACAGCGCCATCGCAATCATCACCCGCTGGCGCATGCCTCCGGAAAGCTGATGCGGATAACTGTCGAGAATGTTTCGGGCTTCAGGAATGCGCACCAGATCCAGCATCCGCAACGCTTCGGCGCGCGCAGCCCGGCTGTCTTTGTTCTGATGCAGGCGGATGGATTCCGCGATTTGCTCGCCCACCGGAAACACCGGATTGAGCGAGGTCATCGGCTCCTGAAAAATCATCGCAATATCGGCACCGCGCAGGCTGCGCATGGACGATTGCGACGCCGCCATTAAATCCACCACTTCGGCATTTCTGCGGCGAAAAAGCATGTCGCCCTGGGAAATCTGCCCGCCGCCCTGCTCCACCAGCCGCATCAGCGCCAGCGACGTCACCGATTTACCGGAACCCGATTCGCCAACAATGGCCAGCGTTTCGCCGCGCCTAACCTGAAAGCTGAGATTATTCACAGCCGGAATAATTTGCCCTTCATGCGAAAACTGCACGCTGAGCTGGCTGACGGCCAGCACATGGTCAGGCGGCAAAATAACCGGGCTGCTCATCGGTAAATACTGACGACGGATGCGTCACCCACACGGGCAAATCCGCGGTACATGCCTTCGCTGTTAAATGGCAAAACGACGTTGCCAAAGCGGTCGATGGCGATCATTCCGCCGCTCCCGCCCATCGGCAGCAGCTTTTCCTGCACCACTTTGTGCGTGGCTTCTTCGAGCGTTAAACCGGCATATTCAATCAATGCCGCGACGTCATACGCCGCGACCGTGCGCATAAAGACTTCGCCGGTGCCGGTGCTGGAAATCGCCACGGTGTTATTACTGGCGTAGCAGCCTGCACCAATAATCGGGCTGTCGCCGACGCGTCCGGCCTGTTTGTTGGTCATGCCGCCGGTGGATGTCGCCGCTGCCAGGTTGCCCTGCGCGTCCATCGCCACCGCGCCGACGGTACCAAATTTATGTTCAGGATCGATCGGGTCGCCAGACGGCTGAGCATTCAGGGACGCCCCGTCGTGATCGAGCATCACGCCGCCGTCTGCCGCAATTGCGCGCTGCAACTGTTCGAAACGTTCCTGCGTGTAGAAGAATTCCGGCTCTACCATTTCCTGCCCGTGCTTGCGGGCAAACGCTTCCGCACCCGCGCCGGTAAACATGACATGCGGGCTGTTTTCCAGCACCTTGCGCGCGGTCAGAATCGGGTTGCGGATATGATTAACGCAGCTGATGGCACCGGCATCCAGCGTGCGGCCATCCATGATGCAGGCATCCAGCTCATGCGTGCCCTGATGCGTGAAAACGGCACCTTTCCCGGCATTAAATAACGGGCATTCTTCCAGTAAACGCACCGCTTCTGTGACCGCATCCAGTGCGCTGCCGCCCGCCGCCAGAATGGCCTGCCCGCTGGCAACAATACGTTCCAGCTCGGCTAAATAATGTTGTTCTTTTTCACGACTCATTGCTGCGCGGGTAATCGCCCCGGCACCACCGTGAATGGCAATGACCGGACGCTTCTTGTCCGAAACGGAACTCGCTGAATTATCAGTAGAAGAACTCATTAGAACTGCACCCTGAGTTGTTGTATTTATGTATACAGAAAGTGATGTTGCCCTGTTTTTTGACTATATTTAGCCCGCTACAGTATGTAAAGCAGAAATGTAAAACTACAAAAACGCGCTAATTGCTTAGATTGTTTAAGAAAATCAAATACGAAGATTGAATAAACGTCCAAGACAAACCGTTAAAGAACAGGAATAATAAACGTCCTAACCGCAGATATAAGCACCTCTGGCAAAGCTTACTGTGGCCTTCTTATATTTTTTATTTTTAGGAAATCAGTTATGGAAACTGTTTATAACCGCCGTCGGATCAACGTGATCTCGTGGCTAAGTTACTTCTTTACCGGTGGGCTGGTTTCCACTTTAGGGATTGTCATCGGCCCGGTGGCGACCGCTTTCAATAAAGAGCCTGCATTTATCGGCCTGATGTTCTCACTGATGAACATCGGTTTGTTCCTGCCGATCATGATTAGCGGCATCCTGATGCGTAAGTTCGACCTCGGTAAGCAGCTGATTACCGGCTCAATTATCACCATTCTGACCTGTATCGCCCTGTTCGTGATGCCGTCCATCACACTGTTCGGCGTCGGGGTATTCCTGATTGGTGCGACGGCGGGCCTGATGATGTCTATCGGCAGCTATCTGGTTGTGCGCATCAACGATGATCCGAAAAAGCGTTCTGCCAACCTGATTTTCACCGACTTCTTCTTTGCGCTGTCCGGCATGACGCTGTCGCTGGTACTCGGTTTCCTGTTCAAACATGGCGCAAGCTGGCTGGCGATGTACGGCATCATGGGCACCCTGAGCGTGCTGATGATTTTGCTGTGCGTGGGCCAGAAATTCCCGGTGGTCGCTAAACCGGAAGCCGTGGCGAAACAGGATCGTGAAGCGAAAGAGCCGTGGGGCTTTGCCGCGTACGTGCTGTGTTTTGCGTTGTTTGCCTTCGTCTTCAGCGAACTGGTTTTCACCCTGTGGATGCCAAGCTGGTTGCATGAACACTTCGGTCTGGACACTGACCGCGCCGCGATCTACATCACCACTTACTGGATGGTGAAAGCGATTGGCCTGTTCCTTAACCAGTTCACCGTGCGTTTCGTCAAACTGCGCACGTTCCTGTTTGTCTCCGCGATTGTTGGCTTAATCAGCCTGTGCGTAGTGACACACAGCGAAAACACGGCGCTGGTGATGGTTGCAGTGGGCCTGTTCGGGTTCTGTAACTCAGGGATGTTCTCCGGCCTGATGAGCTACGGCAGCCTGCAGGTGAAAAACTCACCGCCAACGCTGACCTCTGCCCTGCTGACCACCGCGTCAGTCGGCACGCTGATTTTCGCGTCATTCTCTTCGTTCATTTACCGCGAATATGGCCTGTTCTGGGCGCTGAACATCGCTACCGTTTCTTACGTACTTCTGGTGCTGGCGGTGATTATTGCCGGTATCCGCAGTAAAGCAGAAAAGATTCATCGCGAAATGTCTGTCGGCTGAAGGGCAGACTGAGTGGTTAAATAAGCCGCGGGAAATTCCTGCGGCTTTTTTTTGGGCTGAGATTTGTCCGAATCGAAATGAGTCAGAGCAGATCAAGAAAACGTGCTGCCGCCGGTGTCACCGAATCCGCCTGATAAATGGCGTAGAGATCGGCGGGCAGCATTTCCGTCAGTGCGCAAAACCGCACACCTGGCCAGTGGATCCGCGCATAACTTTCCGGCAACAACGTAATTCCGTAACCGTTCGCCACCAGCGCCAGCGCAGTCTGCGGCTCATTCACCTGCTGTTTCACCTGCGGCAGAAAACCGTGCTGACGGCACATCGAATACAAATAACTGCCCAGACTCGACGTGTTCATCGGCATCAGAATAAAATCTTCATTCGCCAGCTGGCTGAACGCCACACTGTTTCTGACCGCCAGCGGATGATTTTCTGACAGCGCCACGGCCACATTCTCACGTCCCATCAGCTTGCTCGATAATCCCTGCGGCAGCGCCAGCTTTGCCTCGCGCCAGATGCCGATATCAATCCTTTGCAGCTGCAACGCATCGATTTGCTGAACCGGCGTAAGTTCGGTAATCGACCAGCTGATTTCCGGCGCATGCCTGCCGAAATTGTTCAGCACCGGCATCAGCGGCCCCCACGCGGCAGTGCCCACCGTACCAAACTGAATATGCCCGATTTCCCCCCGGCCAATTTTGCGCACCTGATGCAAGGAACGGTTGATGCTGTCGAGCATCAGCCCTGCTTCGCGCATCAGCGCCGCACCCGCCGGTGTCAGCGACACGGAACGGGTGGTACGCAGAAACAGCGGCGTGCCGAGCAGATGTTCCAGCTCTTTGATATGCAGGCTCAGCGGCGGCTGCGACATATTGAGCCGCACCGCCGCTTTGCTGAAACTCAGTTCCTCGGCCACGACGCGAAAGTAGTGCAGCAGGCGGAGATTAATCTGGCCGAGATCGAAAACTGAATCAGTGAATGGTCGCGTCACATTTTCTCCAGCAACATTTATTTTCCCTTAAATATTAGCGTATTGGATTTATAGATTTTGACTATAAATCCCCGTGGCGAACGGTATTAGACGCCACAGGCCGCTCACCCTAGCATTGCCTTCAACTCAACCCTACTGTCAATAATGAGAGAAGTGATCATGCTCAATAACAACGCGTATGACTGTGCAGCAATTATCCGCCAGCGTGCTCCGGGCTTTATTCCGCGCGCCGCGCTTATCTTAGGTTCCGGCCTCGGCACGCTGTGTGACGATATGTCCGGTGCGATTACCATTCCTTATCACGACCTGCCGGGGTTCCCGCAAAGCAGCGTCGTCGGCCACGCCGGTGAACTGGTTCTGGGCCATCTCGAAGGTGTACCGGTAATGTGTATGAAAGGCCGCGGCCATATGTATGAAGGCCACGGTATGTCAGTGATGACCAGCGCGGTGCGCACCTTCAAACTGCTGGGCTGTGAATTCCTGCTGGCGACCAACGCCGCCGGTTCCATGCGCAAAGAAGTCGCGCCTGGCCGTTTGGTTGCGCTCACCGACCACGTCAGCTTTATGCCGGAATCCCCGCTGGCAGGCCCGAATGACGACCGTTTCGGCCCGCGCTTCTTCAGCCTGGCGAACGCCTATGACAAAGATCTGCGCGCACAGCTTCACGCTGTCGCCGGCAAACTGGGCATCGACGTGGCAGAAGGTGTATTCGCCGCCTACACCGGCCCGAACTTCGAAACGCCTGCAGAAATCCGCATGATGCAAACCCTCGGCTGCGACGTCGTCGGCATGTCCATCGTGCCGGAAGTGATTTCTGCGCGACACTGCGGCCTCAAAGTGCTGGCGGTTTCTGCCATGACCAACTTTGCCGAAGGTTTATCCGACACCCCGCTTTCCCACGAACAAACCCTGAGCTGCGCAAAACTGGCGGTAGGCGATTTCACCCGACTGATCCGCGCGTTCTTCGCTGACCTGTCAGCGGCTGGAAAATAAGAGGCGTCTATGGAACAGGCATTCAACCGCCAGCGGATCAATATGATTTCCTGGCTGAGTTATTTCTTCACCGGCGCGCTGGTTTCAACGCTCGGTATCGTGATCGGCCCGGTGTCGCAGGCGTTTGGCAAAGACCCCGGATTTATCGGACAGATGTTTACACTGATGAACATCGGCCTGTTTCTGCCGATCATGATAAGCGGCGTGCTGATGCGCAGATTCAATCTGGGCAAACAGCTGATTACCGGCTCAACCGTCTCTGTGCTGACCTGCATCGCGCTGTTCCTGATGCCGACCATCACCATGTTCGGTATCGGCGTTTTCCTGATTGGCGCGGCGTCCGGCATCATGATGTCCATCGGCAGCTATCTGGTGGTGCGCATCAATGAAGATCCGAAGAAACGTTCGGCGAACCTGATTCTCACCGATTTCTTCTTTGCGCTGGCGGGTGTGATTCTGTCTCTGCTGCTGGGGTATTTATTCCAGCATGGCGCAAGCTGGCTGGCGATGTACGGCGTCATGGCGGTGCTGAGCCTGATGATGATCGTGCTGTGCGTCGGGCAGAAATTCCCGTCGATTCCGCAGACTGTTGAGAAAGAATCATCAACCGGCCAGCAGCACGGGCGCTGGGGCGTTTCGGTGTGGGTGTTGTGCTTCGCGCTGTTTGCTTTCCTGCTGGCAGAACCGGTGTTCACCATGTGGCTCCCAAGCTGGCTGAAAGAGCATTTCGGGATGGCGGCTGACCGCGCGGCGTTCTACATCACAACCTACTGGACGGTGAAATCCATCGGCCTGTTTGTGAATCAGTTCACCGTTCGCTTCGTGAAACTGCGCACGTATCTGCTGATTTCAGCGGGTGTCGGGCTGGTGAGTCTGGCCGTTGCGGCTAACAGCGGGAACCCGATGCTTATCCTGATTTGCGCCGGTCTGTTTGGCTTCTGCAATTCCGGCCTGTTCTCCGGCATCATGAGCTACGGCAGTTTGCAGGTCAGAAATTCGCCGCCAACGCTGACGTCTGCCCTGCTGACTATCGGCACCATCGGGACGCTGATTTTCTCCACGCTGTCGTCGCTGGTGTACAGCCAGTACGGGTTATTCTGGGCGCTGAATACCGCGACCATCGCCTATGTCTTCCTGCTGGCGGCGCTGATTTTTGCCTCAGTCAACAGCAAAGCCGAAGCGCTGGAGCAGCAACCGGTACACTGATTTACTTAAGTATTGTGTATAAAAAAGGGAAGACTCTGCGGAGCCTTCCCTTTTCTTATTTCACTGCCGTGATTAAAGCTGCGGGCAGCGCTGCAAACTGTTTAGCCAGGATGTTTCAGGCTGAGCAACCAGACGACGGGCGCGACCGTGACGACGCAGAATCAACCCTTTATCCTGCATTTCACTCAGGTCACGACGAATGGTTTCAAGACTCACATCCAGCGATTGTGCCAGTTCGCTTACCTGTAACACTTCATGCTGTTCTACCAACTGAAGGATGGCCTGATGGCGATTTTTTTTAAGCACCGGTTATTCCTGTATATTTGACAGTTGTGTGACTCATGTCACAAATAACGGAAACCATCATACCTGCGTTACATTGTTAATTTTGGGATCGATCTCAATTTTTCAGGAATCCCCACGAAGTTTTTACGCCTTCCGCAATTTTTGGTTCGCCGCGTTTCTCTGTCATACTGTGCGCATGCTCCAATTCCCCGCCCGGTTCCGGTGAAAACACCCGTTCCGCCGGGATGAACCTCAAAGGAATTTTCATGGAATTCAATACTGCCGGTCTGATCTCGCTGGAAGAAGCGCTGGAAAAAATGCGCGCTTATGTCCCGTCCAAAACAGCGAAAGATGCCGAATCTCTCCCGCTCGCTGCCGCCGCAGGCCGCATTACCGCCACGCCGGTGAAATCCCCGGTTTTCGTCCCGCCTTTTGATAATTCCGCGATGGACGGTTACGCCGTGCGCTGTGCCGATTTGCACACGGACGCCGTTCTGCCTGTGGCAGGTAAAGCCTTTGCCGGTGCGCCTTTCCACGGTGAATGGCCTGCCGGAACCTGCATCCGCATCATGACCGGCGCGCCGGTTCCGCAAGGTGCCGACGCGGTGATCATGCAGGAACAGGCCGACGTGTCGGAGGCGGGCGTGCGGTTCACCGCAGAAGTGCATAAAGGCCAGAATATCCGTCTGACCGGCGATGACATCAAACAAGGCGACAGCGTGCTGCCTGCGGGTGTGCGCCTCGGCGCAGCTGAATTGCCACTGCTGGCTTCTTTAGGTGTGACGGAAGTTAACGTCTGGAAAGCGCTGAAAGTCGCGGTGTTTTCGACCGGGGACGAACTGCAACCCGTCGGCACGCCGTTAGAGGAAGGCCAGATTTACGACACCAACCGTTTCGCCGTGCGTCTGATGCTCGAACAGCTCGGCTGCACCGTGCTGGATTTAGGGATTATCCGCGATAATCCGCAGGCGCTGCGCAAAGCCTTTGAAGAAGCCAATGCCTTTGCCGATCTGGTGATTTCCAGCGGTGGCGTGTCCGTGGGTGAAGCCGATTACACCAAGCAAATGCTCGATGAACTGGGTGAGATTGGTTTCTGGAAACTGGCGATGAAACCGGGTAAACCATTCGCGTTCGGCAAATTGCAGGACAGCTGGTTCTGCGGCCTGCCGGGCAATCCGGTTTCTGCTGCACTGACGTTTTATCAGCTCGTGCAACCGTTTATCGCTCAGCTTTCCGGCCACACCGCCTGGCAGTTTCCGCCGCGCCTGAAAGCTAAGGCCTTGACACCGCTCAAGAAATCCGCCGGACGCCTGGATTTCCAGCGCGGTATTTTCAGCACGAACGCCGAAGGCCAGCTCGAAGTACGGACCACCGGCCATCAGGGCTCGCATGTCTTCAGCTCATTCAGCCTTGCAAACTGTTTTGTGGTGCTTGAACGTGAGCGCGAAAACGTCGCCGCAGGCGAAATCGTAGAAATCGAACCTTTCAACGCCCTGCTTCGGAGCTGATCATGGCGACGCTGCCGGAACTGACGGACGCCGAAACCCTGCGTTATAACCGCCAGATCGTGCTGAAAGGGTTTGATTTCGATGCGCAGGAAAAGCTGAAAGCCAGCCACGCGCTGATTGTCGGCCTCGGCGGTCTGGGCTGTGCGGCGGCGCAATATCTGGCAGCCGCCGGAACAGGCACGCTGACATTGCTGGATTTCGACACTGTTTCGCTGTCCAATTTGCAGCGCCAGACGCTGCACACTGACGCCAGAATCGGCATGTCGAAAGTGGCATCCGCTGCGCTGGCGCTGGCGGCAATCAACCCGCACATTCAGCTGAATCAGGTTGACGCTCTGGCCGATGACGAAATGCTGCGCGAACTGATTGCCGCCTGCGACATTGTTGTCGATTGCACCGACAACGTCACGACGCGGAATCAACTCAATCAGCAATGTTTTACGCAGAAAAAACCGCTGGTGTCCGGTGCTGCCATCCGCATGGAAGGCCAGCTGAGCGTATTTACGTGGCAGCCCGGCGAGCCGTGCTATCGCTGTCTGAGCCGTCTGTTTGGCGAAAATGCGCTGACCTGCGTCGAAGCCGGCGTAATGTCACCGCTGGTCGGCACCATTGGAAGCTTGCAGGCCATGGAAACTATCAAGTTGCTGACTCACTTCGGCGAAACGCCACGCGGAAAACTGCTGATGTACGACGCCATGACGCTGCAATTTCGCCAGATGAACCTGATGAAAGATCCAGGTTGCGAGGTTTGCGGTAATCACTGATTCTCAGATTTAAGACACAAAAAAACCGCCGGATAATGGCGGTTTTTTAATGATACTAACCTCTAAATCATTCGAGTTGCATCAAGGCGGCAACTGAGTGAATCCCCGGGAGCATACATCAGTATGTGACCGGGGTTCGCGAAGGCAGCCAACGCAGAGGCAGCTTGAAGGATGACGAGGTTTAGTTGATGCCCTGGCTGCGCAGGTAGTCTTCGTAGTTACCGGAGAAGTCGATGACACGGGTCGGTGTCATTTCCAGAATACGCGTCGCCAGCGAGCTGACGAATTCACGGTCGTGGGAAACGAAGATCAGCGTGCCTTCGTACATTTCCAGCGCCATGTTCAGTGACTCGATAGATTCCATATCCAAGTGGTTGGTTGGTTCATCCATGATCAGGATGTTCGGACGCTGCATCATCAGTTTCCCGAATAACATACGACCTTTCTCACCACCGGAAAGCACTTTCACTTTCTTCTTGATGTCGTCCTGACCGAACAGCAGACGCCCGAGAACACCGCGCACCGCCTGCTCGTCGTCTTTCTCGGATTTCCACTGACTCATCCAGTCGAAAACGTTCAGGGTATCGTCGAATTCATATTCGTGATCCTGCGCGTAGTAACCGATTTTTGAGTTTTCAGACCATTTCACTGAACCACTTTCCGGCTCATGCTCACCGACCAGCGTTTTCAACAGGGTCGATTTACCGATACCGTTGGCGCCCAGAATCGCGACTTTCTCGCCGACTTCCAGCATCAGGCCCAGGTTTTTAAACAGCGGACCGTTGTCGAAACCTTTGGTGATTTTTTCCACTTCCAGCGCATTACGGAACAATTTCTTGTCCTGCTCAAAACGCATGTAAGGGTTCTGGCGGCTGGACGCTTTGATTTCGTCGAGCTGAATTTTATCAATCTGACGGGCACGGGAAGTTGCCTGTTTAGATTTGGAGGCGTTGGCGCTGAAGCGGCTGACAAATGATTGCAGCTCGGCAATTTGCGCTTTTTTCTTGGCGTTATTGGCACTCAGAAGTTCACGAGCCTGCGTTGCCGCCGTCATGTATTCGTCGTAGTTACCCGGATAAACACGCAGTTCGCCGTAGTCCAGATCCGCCATGTGCGTACACACCATGTTCAGGAAGTGACGGTCATGCGAAATGATGATCATGGTGCTGTTACGCTCGTTCAGCACCTGCTCCAGC
The DNA here is from genome assembly GCF_019200965.1 of Rahnella sp. PD12R. NCBI lineage: Bacteria > Pseudomonadati > Pseudomonadota > Gammaproteobacteria > Enterobacterales > Yersiniaceae > Rahnella > Rahnella sp. PD12R. The sequence goes on from NZ_JAHTMS010000001.1 coordinate 401,119, forward strand.
CAGCGAATGGTATCGATGTCCAGGTTGTTCGTCGGTTCGTCGAGCAGCAGAATTTCCGGGTCAGAGAACAGCGCCTGAGCCAGCAATACGCGCAGTTTAAAGCCTGGTGCGATTTCGCTCATCGGGCCGTAATGTTGCTCAACAGGAATGCCGACGCCCAGCAGCAGTTCACCGGCGCGGGATTCGGCGCTATAGCCGTCCATTTCGCCGTAAGCGACTTCCAGATCAGCCACTTTGTAGCCGTCTTCTTCGCTCATTTCTGCCATTGCATAAATGCGGTCGCGCTCTTCCTTCACTTCCCACAATTCGGTGTGGCCCATGATCACGGTGTCCAGCACGCTGAACTGTTCGAATGCGAACTGATCCTGGCGCAGTTTACCCAGACGCTCGTTCGGGTCGAGGACCACGTTGCCGCCTGATGGCACTAAATCGCCACCGAGGATTTTCATGAAAGTGGATTTACCACAACCGTTCGCGCCAATCAGGCCATAGCGGTTACCGCCGCCAAATTTGACGTTAATGTTTTCAAATAACGGCTTGCTGCCGAATTGCATGGTGATGTTGTAAGTACTTAGCACAACGCTCGCTCTTCATTGGGAAATGTGATTTGGCGCGCATTATGCCACAACGGCGCGGCGGGATCGCCTGTAGTTGTGGTCATTTTTCACTCAATAGCTAAAAAAGTGTGTTATGCGCAGGATTATCAGAGGGTCAGAAAAGCAAAAAACCCGGCATCAGCCGGGTTTTTTCGGGTTAACAACTGAAATCAGAAGTTGTAACCGATCACGCCATAGTAACCCCAGCCGGTAGATTTCACGTCGAAATTACCATTACCGAAGTTCAGCTCAGCGCCGTCAGCCCACTGGCCGCCGTTGTGGAAGTAACGCGCCACGAACGAGTAATGCCAGTGTGTGTAGTTCAGCGAGAGGATGTGGCTGGACGCGATAGAGTTGTTAGAACGCGCTTTATTGCCGTTCAGGTCACGGAAATCGTCATCGCCCAGTGAGGAGCCCCAGTCAAAGTTGGTGAACCCGATGTAGCTCAGGTTGCCGCCCCACAGCTGCGTCAGAGGAACGAAGTATTTCACTTTGAAACGGTAGCCGTCCCAGCTGTTTTCGTTCGCTGCGCCGTAGTTTTCCCACTGGTATTTTGCATACACGTTCAGAGACAGGCTCATTGGCAGATGGGTATCAATGTCGGTACCCAGACCCATATACCAGGTGTTCTGACGGTTATCGCTGTCCGGGCCCATATCGTAGATATAGTTGTTCGCGAAGTACCATTCTTTGAACGGACCAAAGCTCAGGTCAGTGCCGGTCAGCTTATCGATAGAGAAGCGCGGTTCGATTTCCATAAACAGCGGAGAACCGTTCTTATCCCAGATACCGGTGTCGTTGCCGTTACCTGCACCGAAAGTTTTAGGAATATCGATATAGCCGTAGAAATCAAACCAGTCTTTGTGCGCAAACGCTTCATATTCAAGATAAACATCGTTACGCAGAGTAGGCCCGAAGCGGGTGTCGGCGCTGCCTACCACGTTGACACTTTGGTGCCACCAGTCAGAAACAAATTCGCCCTTGCTATCATCAGCGAGCACGGTCGCGCTGTAGGACAAAGCCATCAAAGCGCCTGCTGCAATAATTTTATTTTTCATATTTTTACCAGAAGCGGGGGTGGGACAACGCCTTGCCACTTTCAGGCGTTGCATAAATAGAACCCTAAAACTGTGATCCGCAACCGATTGCTGCACATAGTGCAATAAACATGCAATTTCCAGTCACTTCCTACAAGAGTTAACTTTTCTTAGCTAATAAATAGATTTGGTCAAGGTTTGTCAATTTCTGTTTCATCCTGATACATGCTCAACGTGACATTGATCACATTTATGTTTCATGGTGATTTCATCCGCCTGTCATCTGAGCAAAACAAAAGGTGTACACAAATCCACCGCACCGTTAATTGTCATGCTATAGTTATGACAATTAACGGTGCGGAGACCGACATCATGAGTTCAAAAATTACCGGGCTGTCTTCCAGACAAATGAAAGAGGCTGTAACGCCGCTGTGGGAATCTGCGGGGCTTCCCGCAGGCAGCGGAATCAGTTTGCTAAATGCCATACAGAAAGGTTTTCCGGTTGATAGTATCAACCGCCTGAACACAGAGCTGGGGTGGCCGAAAATGGTTTTGCTGGAAATAATGGGGATTAACGAGCGCAATTATGCGCGGCGTAAAGCGGGAAACGGATTGCTGAAAAGCGACGAAAGCGAGCGCGTGGCGCGGCTGGTACGCACCATCGATGCGGCGACGGATCTGTTTGAAGGCGACCGCATCGCGGCGCTGGACTGGATAACCCGCCCTGCTCCGGCGCTGGCAGGTTCAAGGCCGCTGGAGTTGTTGTCTTCTGAAGCGGGTGCGGTGGAAGTGAACCGGCTGATTGGCCGTCTTCAGCACGGGGTATTCAGTTGAAGCTGTTTCGCATTATTCAGACCCAACATTTAGCCACGGCCTGGACAGGTGCCGGAGCCCAGATTTACGGTGGCCGCTGGAACCCGCCGGGCAGGCCGGTGGTGTATCTGACCACCAGCATCTCACTGGCGATCCTCGAGATTCTGGTGCATTTACAAAACAGTATGCTGATGCGCTCATACACTCTGCTCAGTATTGAGGTGCCGGATACACTGCTCGATACGCTTGAGGTCGATGAGCTGGCCGCGGACTGGCGCAGCCCTTCGCCGCCGGACAGCACGCAGCGTCAGGGCGAAGCGTGGCTGGCAGAAGGTGAACACGTCGGGCTGAGGGTTCCGTCGGTCATTGTCCCGACGGAATATAATGTGCTGCTTAATCCGCAGCATCCGGATTTCGCGCCGTTGCTCGATTCCGCAGAACGCGAGCCCATGATGTTTGACCCGCGTCTGCAATAATTTTCCCGCTATATGGCATGCGGCAAACCGGCCCGTGCCCCGCCCTTAGGCTGCTTTCCGGTTGCTCCGGTAAATCAGCGCCAGGGCAATAATCAGACAGGGAATCGCCGCGAGACGGTGCCATGACAGTGCGATTTGCGGGTTATCCAGCCAGCCGAAATTGTCGATGAGCATTCCCATCGCCAGTTGCCCTAAAATCACGGCCACCGTAGCAACCGCCGTCCCTACCCGCGGCACAGCTGTCACCATCACAATGATGTAAGGCACACCAAATAACGCGCCCATCAGCTGCCATTTAGGTACGGTGAGCAACGTTGCCTGCTGCGGCGTTTGCAGAAACAGAATCAGCACCGCCGTGATAGCCGCGCCGACGCTGAACGTCAGAAATGCGCTTTTCAGGACGCCAACCTTTTCGCCCAGCTGCCCGTTCACCGCCGCCTGCATACTCAGCGCCGCACCGGCCACGATAGCCAGAATAATCATAATCATTTCAGTCATTGGTTAACCCCAGGCAATCAGAACAAGTGCAGCAACAATAAACACCAGCGCCAGCAGGCGTTCACCACCCACTTTTTTATGCGGTGTGCCAAACCAGCCGAAATGGTCGATCAGAACACTTTTCGCCACCTGCCCTGACAAAATTGCAATCATCGTCATCCCGATACCAATCACCGGCGTCGCAATAGTCAGCACCACGACATATACCGGCCCCAACACGCCGCCGAGCAGTTGCCAGCCGGGTTGCTCAGTATAAGAGGGCGCATTCCGCGGGCTGAAAAACAGCACCAGTAAACCGGTCAGCACCGCGCCGACGCCAAAAATGCTGAGCGTCGCCCACAAGTGCCCGACTTCGGTTCCCAGCGGGCCGATAAGCCCCGCTTCCAGCGAAAGCCCCATCCCCGCCAGAACGACCAGCGGAATTAACATCAGATTCATCATTGCCCTGTTCTCATTATTTTTACTGCCCGGTATTTAAGAAGCGGCGACTATAGCGTGACAACGTTATGCGAAAAACCGCACAATCAGGAAAATACCTTTGCAGGAATCGCACAGATGAAAAGTTTCAATCAGATCAACATTCAGTCTTTGCGCCTGTTTGTGGCGGTGCTCGATCAGGGGAATTTCTCCGAAGTGGCCCGACGCGAAGCGATGTCCCCTTCCACGGTTTCGCGCGTGATTGCCCAGCTGGAGCAGGCATTACAGACGCAGCTGCTGTACCGCAACACGCGGGCGGTCAGCCCGACAGAATCCGGAAAGTTACTGGCGGAGCATGCGCGTCAGGTGCTGACACAGCTGGATCTCGCCGAGCAGGATTTGCAGGAACAAAGCAGCGAACCGGGCGGGCTGGTACGAATTAATGCGCCGGTGGTTTTTGGTCAGCGTCATGTTGCGCCCTGGCTGCCGGAACTGAGCACACGTTTTCCACGGCTGAACATCGAACTGATGCAGACGGATGATTTCATCGATCCGTTGCAGGACAGCGTAGATCTGCTGATCCGGATTGGCGTCATGGCCGATTCCACCCTTCAGGCACGAACGCTCGGGCACCAGAATTTCCGTCTCGCCGCCAGCCCGGCATATCTCGCCCGCGCAGGCATGCCGGCCACGCCGGACGATCTTTCAAACCATAGTTGTCTGGTTTTTAAAGGGTTTGCCGGTTCCCAGCGCTGGTACTTCCGCCAGCCGGAAAAAGAATGGCGTTCATGGAACCTGCGCGGCGTACTCACCAGCAATAACGCTGAAACCCTGACGCAGGCAGCCATCGGCGGAATGGGGTTAGTGGTTTTCCCAACCTGGCTGATTGGCGATGCACTGCGCGCCGGAACGCTGGTGAGCGTGTTGCCGGAGTACCAGGTTTCCACGTCGCCGGAACCACAGACTATCTCGGCGTTGTACCCGAATGCCCGCAGGGCTTCGGTTAAGGTGCGGGTGGTGATTGATTATCTGGTGGAGAAGTTTGGCTTACCAGCCTATTGGGAATAAAGCGGTGTTCACTCAGCTCAGGTCAAAACCTTGGGTTGCCACCCAAACCGGCAAGACCTTGGGCTCGCCGCCCAAACCGGCCTCAAGGAGCGCCTGTCGCCGCGCCCCTTGAGAATCCCGGGCTCTTAAACTGCGCGCTATCGCTGGGACGATGGACATGTTCTGGCACAACAGCGTGTGGCGCGAAATCTTGCCGCTGCGCGGTTCCTTCCCCGTGGGTTCGAGCCACAGGTCTCGAACCCACGGTCAGCAACATTTCTGAGCGCGCCAGATTGCCTTTGTAAAAGATTAAAACCAGCCTGATTTTGAATTTAGATAAGCCCCCAGCCGCTTTCAAAAATCATGCCGTAGCGAGAGGTGGAAAACCGCGTATTTTTTCGCGCGGTTTGTAACCCGAGTGCAGGGAACCGCGCAGCGGCGGGATTTTGCGGCAATAGCTATGGCACCTGAAACAGTGCCAGCCAGCGGCAGCGCGTAGTTAAAAAAGCGCAGAGTCCAGAGACCCGCGCGTTACCGGGTCTTTGGTCGGTGTGGGCCGATGCCCACGGTTTTGACCTTAAAGTTGAAGTTGAAGTTGAAATTGAAATTGAAAACTAAACCTTAAACTCCATCCCGACATGCGCGATCCCATCTTCATCATAAATCTCCGTATACGCCACAAACCCCAGCCTGCCGTAAAACTGTTGTAAGTGCGCCTGCGCGGAAATCGCAATCCGCTCGCCCGGCCAGTGTTTCTGGCACGCCGCCAGCGCCTGTTCCATCAGCTGATACCCCAGTTTCAGGCCGCGTGCGGAAGGCGCGACGATCACACGTCCGATGGCGACGTCATCTTCATGACGCAAAATACGCGCGTACGCCGCCGGTTTCCCGTCGAGCCATGCGACGATATGACGGTTTTCGCCAGCCAGATCCTGCCCGTCGATATCCTGATAAACACAGGTTTGTTCGACCACAAACACTTCACTGCGCAGGGCCAGAATGGCGTAAATCTGCGCGGCGTTAAGTTCGCTGTGGTGATAATCCTGCCAGTGGAGAGAAGAAGATTCGCTCATGAATAGATGCCCCGCCCTTACCTGAATTCGCCGTTATCTGGCTGCAAAAAAAAAGAGATATCCCGAAGAATATCTCTTTGTATCATGCCTTAAAGGCTATTTGTAACCAGCCTGTAAAAACATTAAGGCAGATTTTTTAACGGTTCGGTGCGTACCGGCGCGTCGCCTGCGGTGTAGTAATCCGCCGTGCTGCGCGGCAGGGGCTGACGTCCGCGGATTTTGTCAGCAATCTTCTCGGCAATCATGATCGTCGTAGCGTTCAGGTTGCCGGTGATGATTTGCGGCATGATGGAAGCATCGACCACGCGCAGCGCTTCGGTGCCGTGAACACGCCCCTGCCCGTCCACTACCGCCATTTCGTCGGTGCCCATTTTGCATGAACAGGACGGGTGGAACGCCGTTTCCGCATGTTCGCGGATAAACGCATCCAGCTCTTCGTCGGTCTGCACATGTTTGCCCGGGCTGATTTCACGGCCGCGATAAGCATCCAGCGCCGGTTGTGCCATGATTTCACGCGTGATGCGGATAGCATCGCGGAATTCCTGCCAGTCCTGCTCGCTCGCCATGTAGTTAAACAAAATGCTCGGATGCTGATGCGGATCTTTCGACTTTACCTGTACGCGACCGCGGCTTGGCGAACGCATCGAGCCTACGTGCGCCTGGAAACCGTGCTCTTTCACCGCGTTACTGCCGTTGTAATTAATCGCCACCGGCAGGAAGTGATACTGAATATTCGGCCATGCAAATTCTTCACGGCTGCGGATAAAACCGCCCGCTTCGAACTGATTACTCGCGCCAACGCCGGTGCCTTTGAACAACCATTCCGCGCCGATCGCGGGCTGATTGTGCATCTGCAACGCCGGATACAGCGAAACCGGTTGGGTACAGCTGTATTGCAGGTACATTTCCAGGTGATCCTGCAAATTCTCGCCGACGCCCGGCAAATCATGCACCACCGGAATATCCAGCTTATTGAGCAATTCTGCCGGGCCAACGCCCGAACGTTGCAGAATTTGCGGAGAGGCTATCGCGCCGCTGCACAGCAACACTTCCCGCTTCGCTTTGGCCTTCACCGCTTTATCGCCGTCACCTTTGAAATAGCTGACGCCCACGGCGCGCTTGCCTTCAAAGAGGATTTTGTCGGTCATGGCGTGCGTGACGATAGTCAGATTCGCGCGCGGTTTTGCCTGATCAAGATAACCGCGAGCGGTACTGGCGCGGCGACCTTTCGGCGTTACGGTCCGGTCCATCGGGCCAAAACCTTCCTGCTGATATCCGTTCAGATCGTCAGTGCGCGCATAACCGGCCTGAACGCCTGCTTCAATCATCGCGTGGAATAGCGGATTGTTGCCTTTTTTAGGCGTCGCGACGCTCACCGGGCCATCGCCACCGTGGAAATCATTCGGGCCGATATCACGGGTTTCTGCCTTGCGGAAATACGGCAGGCAATCCAGATAACTCCAGTCTTCAAGCCCCGGCGCTTTTGCCCAGTTGTCGAAATCCATCGCGTTACCGCGGATGTAACACATGCCATTGATCAGCGACGAACCGCCCAGCCCTTTGCCGCGTCCGCATTCCATACGGCGGTTGTTCATGTGCGGCTCCGGGTCGGTTTCATACGCCCAGTTATAACGGCGCCCCTGCAACGGGAAAGCCAGTGCGGCAGGCATCTGCGTGCGGAAATCCAGACGATAATCCGGGCCACCGGCTTCGAGCAGCAGTACATTGACGGCGCTGTCTTCGGTCAGTCGGGTGGCGAGCACGTTGCCGGCAGAACCGGCACCAATAATGATGTAATCGTAATCCATTAAAATCTCCTCTGTTGCGGCGGATTAAAAGACTGAGCTGAATTCGCCCAGTTCGACCTGCACGGATTTGATTTGGGTGTAATGCTCAAGCGTGGTGACGCCGTTTTCGCGCCCGACGCCGGAATGTTTGTAACCGCCCACCGGCATTTCTGCGGCGGATTCGCCCCAGGTGTTGATCCAGCAAATCCCGGCTTCCAGCTTGTGGATCACGCGGTGCGCGCGGTTGAGATCTTGCGTGACCAGCCCGGCGGCCAGACCGTATTCGGTATCGTTGGCGCGGCGGATCACTTCTTCTTCACTCTCGTAGGTCAGGATGCTCATCACCGGCCCGAAGATTTCTTCGCGGACGATCAGCATGTCATCGCGGCAGTCGGTAAAGACCGTCGGGGCAACGTAAGCGCCACGGGCAAAGTCGCCGGTGGTGATGCGTTCGCCGCCGGTCAGCAGCGTTGCGCCTTCGCGTTTGCCGCTTTCGATGTAACGCAGCACGGATTCCATGTGCGCGAAGCTGACCAGCGGGCCGAAGTTGACGTTCTCATCCGTCGGGTCACCCGGACGGATGCGTTTCACGCGCTCAAGCACTTTCGCCTCAAAAGCTTTGTGCAGCGATTTCGGAATGAATACGCGCGTGCCGTTGGTGCAGACCTGCCCCGAGCTGTAGAAATTCGCCATCATCGCGATGTCGGCGGCTTTATCCAGATCCGCGTCGTCGAAAATAATCAGCGGAGATTTGCCGCCGAGCTCCATCGTCACTTCTTTCAGGGTCGATGCCGACGCGCTGGCCATCACTTTCTTACCGGTTTTGATGCCGCCGGTGAAAGACACTTTGGCGATGTCAGGATGATCCGTTAATGCCTGCCCGACGTCTGCCGCACCGGTGACGACGCTGAATACGCCGTCCGGCACGCCGGCTTCGGTGTAAATTTCCGCCAGCTTCAGTGCGGTCAGTGACGTATTTTCACTTGGCTTGAAGACCATCGCGTTACCGGCCGCCAGCGCAGGTGCGGATTTCCACAGCGCAATCTGAATCGGGTAATTCCACGCGCCGATCCCGGCCACAACGCCCAGCGGTTCGCGGCGGGTGTAAACAAAGGAAGAATCGCGCAGCGGGATCTGCTGGCCTTCGATGGCAGGAATTAATCCGGCGTAATATTCCAGCACGTCTGCGCCGGTCACGATATCTACTGCCAGCGTTTCGGACAGCGGTTTACCTGTGTCGTCGGTTTCTATCGCCGCCAGCTCATCGTTGCGGTCGCGCAGAATATCTACCGCACGGCGCAGGATGCGCGAACGGCTCATGGCCGTCATCGCTGCCCAGACTTTCTGGCCTTTTTGCGCGGCTTTCACCGCCAGATCAACGTCGGCGTGCGTGGCGGATTGCACCTGCGCAATCACTTCGCCATTGGCCGGATTCACGGCGTCGAAGGTGTCATCCCCGGTGCTGTCCTGAAAACGCCCGTTGATATAAAGTTTTTGCTTGCCGTAGCGGGACATAAATCTCTCCTCGGTCTGTGCGGTCTGATGGATTCTCTGCGTGAATTACGGCGTAACCAGCTGCGACTCAATGTGGCGGCGGGTAATTTGCATCGCCTCGGCGCGGTTAAATTCCTTACCGCTCAGCGCACCGCGCAGCCACAGGCCGTCAATCAGTGCTGCGGTACTTTGCGCCGCGAGTCGCGCTTCGCCTTTGGGCAGAAAACGCCTGAATTCAGAACATAAATTTGAATAGAGCCGGCGGCTGTTGACCTGTTGCAGCCGGTACAACTGCGGGTGATGCATGCTGCTCGCCCAGAAGGCCAGCCAGGTTTTCATCGCCGCGCTGTTGGTCTGACTGTCGTCAAAATTGGCTTCTGCAATCGCATGCAACCGCGCCGTCGGTGCGGTATCCATCAGTTGCGACAACCGCAACTGCACCCCTTCCCCCAGATGACTGAGCAGGTAGCGCATGGTCGCTTCCAGCAGCCCATTCTTGTCACGAAAATAGTGACTGATGATGCCGTTGGAGACGCCTGCGCGGCGCGCAATTTGCGAAATCGAGGCATCGTGCATCCCGACTTCGTTCACTGCGGCCAGCGTTGCCTCAATCAATTGCTGCCGTCTGATGGGCTGCATTCCTACTTTGGGCATGGATCCGGCTCCTGAAAATGAGCGGGTTGAGACGCGCTTAAAAAACCGTTTTTTTACGCTTTCGTCCAACCTTGTTAACGCTCTGACGTCACCTATTTAACTTTTTTTTGATTGAACGTTCAATTAAAAATGCATATATTTTATTACCAATACGTTAGTATTTTGTATGATTATTGAGATGAATTTAGCGCCAATTTATTGAAAAACAGTGAATAATTAACAAGACAGGGGAAAAGATGGCGATTGCCGATACGAAAGAGAAATTACCTGAGAAACCACGTGACCAGCTCAACAAGGTGGTATTTTTCACCTCCGCCGGTCTGATTTTAGCCTTCACTTTGATGACCATTTTCTTCACCGATTTATCGGGAAAATGGATCAGCCTGACGCTCAACTGGGTATCCGCCACCTTCGGCTGGTATTACATGCTGGCGGCGACGCTGTACATCGTGTTTGTAGTGTTCATAGCCTGTTCGCGCTTTGGTTCGATCAAGTTAGGCCCTGAACAATCCAAACCCGAATTCAGCATGATGAGCTGGGCGGCGATGTTATTTGCTGCCGGGATCGGCATCGATCTGATGTTTTTCTCGGTCGCCGAACCGGTAACGCAATACATGTTGCCGCCGGAAGGCAACGGCCAGACGCTGGAAGCCGCGCGACAGGCAATGACCTGGACGCTGTTCCACTACGGGCTGACCGGCTGGGCGATGTACGCGCTGATGGGCATCGCGCTGGGGTATTTCAGCTACCGTTATAACCTGCCGCTGACCATCCGTTCGGCGCTCTACCCGATTTTTGGCAAGCGAATCAACGGGCCTATCGGCCACAGCGTGGATATCGCCGCCGTCGTCGGGACAATTTTCGGGATTGCAACAACGCTTGGGATCGGCGTTGTGCAGCTGAACTACGGGCTGAAAGTGCTGTTCCATATTCCGGAAAACCTGACCGTGCAGGCAGCGCTGATTTTGCTGTCGGTGATCATGGCGACGGTCTCGGTCACGTCCGGCGTGAATAAAGGCATCCGTATTCTTTCGGAGCTGAACGTGCTGCTGGCGCTGGGGCTGATTCTGTTCCTGCTGTTCTTCGGCAACACCGAATTCCTGCTGAACGCGCTGGTGCTGAATATCGGCGATTACATCAACCGGTTTATGGGTATGACGCTGAACACCTTTGCGTTCGACCGCCCGACCGAGTGGATGAACAGCTGGACGCTGTTCTTCTGGGCATGGTGGGTGGCGTGGTCGCCGTTTGTCGGCCTGTTCCTGGCGCGTATTTCCCGTGGCCGCACCATCCGCCAGTTTGTGCTGGGTACGCTTATCATCCCGTTCGTCTTCACCCTCCTGTGGCTGTCGATTTTCGGTAACAGCGCGCTGTATCAGATTCTGCACGGCAATCTGGATTTTGCGAACGAAGTGATCGCGCACCCTGAGCGCGGCGTTTACAGCCTGCTGGCGCAGTATCCGGGATTTACGCTCAGTGCGTCTGTCGCGACCATCACCGGCCTGCTGTTTTATGTCACTTCGGCAGATTCCGGTTCGCTGGTACTGGGTAACTTCACCTCAAAACTGGCGGATATTAACAACGATGCGCCGAACTGGTTGCGGATTTTCTGGTCAGTCACCATCGGCGTGCTGACGCTCGGCATGCTGATGACCGACGGCGTTTCTGCGCTGCAAAACACCACGGTCATCATGGGGCTGCCGTTCAGTTTTGTGATTTTCTTCATCATGGCCGGGCTGTATAAATCCCTGCGTCTGGAAGATTACCGCCGCGCCAGCACCCAGCAAACGCTGGCACCGCTTCCGGCGACGAGCGACGCGGCGCTGAACTGGAAGCAACGCCTTTCACGGGTCATGAATTATCCGGGCACGCGCCATACGCAAAAAATGATGGATACCGTGTGCCGTCCGGCGATGCAGGAAGTGGCGCAGGAACTGGAATTGCGCGGCGCGAAAGTCACGTTCAACGAACATGAGCCGCAGGAAGATGAAAAAATCGGGCCGCTGGAATTGCAGGTAGCGCTGGGCGAAGAGCAGAACTTTGTGTACCAGATCTGGCCGGTACGTTACGCGGTTCCGGCGTTTACCTACCGTGCCCGCGCCGGGAAATCGCACTATTACCGGCTGGAGACGTTTCTGCTCGAAGGCACGCAGGGCAATGACCTGATGGACTTTACGAAACATCAGGTGATCAATGACATTCTGGACCAGTACGAACGTCATCTGAATTTCCTGCATATTAACCGTGAAGCGCCGGGGAATACGCTGACATTCCCGGAACAACCGGTTTAACACAGAATTACAAAAACCCGCGAAAGCGGGTTTTTTAATGCCCGGATGCCCGCGTTATCGCAGGAACGGCAACACCTTCTCCAGCAGCAGTTCCGGCTGTTCTTCGGCAATATAATGGCCGCAAGGCAGCGCTTCACCCTGCACGTCTTCAGCAACTTTGCGCCACTCTTCCAATGGCGCAAAACATTGACCGACAGTGCCTTTTTCGCCCCAAAGCACCAGCAACGGACAACTCAGTTTGCGGGCTGCATCCAGATCTTCTTTGTCGTGTTGCAGGTCGATACTTGCCGACGCCCGATAGTCCTCGCAAATCCCGCGCGCCGTTCCATTTTGTTGCAGACAGCGCAAATAATCTGCGTAAGCTTCGTCGGTGAAAGGCTGCATACCGGCGCTGCGGCTGCCCATGACGCTGCGCAGATACTGATCCGGATCGGCGGTGATCAGCGTTTCCGGCAGCGGCGCCGGGCGGATCAGGAAAAACCAGTGCCAGTAAGCACGGGCAAAAGCTTCATTGGTTTGCTGATACATGGAAAGCGTCGGCGCGATATCCATCAGCACCAGGCGTTTAACGGCCTGCGGATGATCGAGCGCCAGCCGGTGCGCCACGCGGGCGCCCCGGTCATGGGCAATAACGCTGAACCTGCTGAAGCCGAGCGCGGCCATTAACTCCCGCTGGTCTTGCGCCATTTCGCGTTTGCTGTAGCGCAGATGTTCCGCGTCGGGTTCGGGTTTGCCGCTGTCGCCATAGCCACGCAAATCGGCCAGAACGACGGTGAACTGAGACGTCAGAAACGGCGCGACTTTATGCCAGATAGCCTGTGTTTGCGGGTGTCCGTGCAGCAACAGCAGAGGCTCGCCCTGCCCGGCGATCCGGTAGGCGATCTCCGTTCCGCTGACCTGCATACGGCCTTGGGTAAAATGTTCAAACATGGGTGTTCTCCTTTTTTACCCATCTTAGTCGCTGGCTTTTCAGCAACAAGGTCACAAATGAAGATTGCTGCTTCACGATCTGTGTTTTGAGACACCACACTCAGGCCGTTGCCCGGGAACGGGTAATTTTGCGACGCTGGCATTATCCATTACGTTCATCAGGGCAATGAAATGAAGCCAAAAACGCTGTATGAAAAGCACATCGACAGCCACACCGTCCGCACGCTGGACGACAAAGGGCACGTGTTGCTGTACATCGACCGGCAGGTGATTAACGAGTACACCAGCCCGCAGGCTTTCAGCGGTTTGCGCGACGCGGGCCGTCGCGTCTGGCGGCCTGAAACCTCACTGGCCGTGGTCGATCACGTCAATCCGACTGCGCCTTTGCGCACACGCCAGATGCCGGACGCCGGTGGCGCACGCCAGGTTTCGTATCTGGCGGAGAACTGCGCAGAATTTGGTATTGAGCTGTTTGATATTCTTGATTCCCGTCAGGGCATTGAACACGTTGTCGCACCGGAGCAGGGCTTTATCTTGCCGGGCATGGTGATTGCCGCCGGTGACAGCCACACCACCACGTATGGCGCGCTCGGCGCATTCGGTTTTGGTATCGGCACATCAGAGATTGAACATTTGCTGGCAACCCAGACGCTGGTCTACAAACGCCTGAAAACCCTGCGCGTGACGGTAAATGGCGAGCTGCACAACGGCATTACCGCCAAAGACGTGGTAATGGCGCTGGTGGCGAAAATCGGCGCTTCGGGAGCAACGGGTTATGCCATCGAGTTCTGCGGTCAGGGCATCGATATGCTGAGCGTCGAAGGCCGCATGACCATCTGCAATATGGCGGTGGAAGCCGGTGCGCGCGGTGCGTTTATGGCGCCGGATGACAAAGTGTTTGCTTACCTGAAAGACAAACCCCGCGCGCCAAAAGGCCAGCAATGGCTGGAGGCCGTCGACGTCTGGCGTACGCTGCACAGTGACCCGGACGCCGTGTTTGACCGCGAAGTTGAGCTGTGCGCCGCAGATATCGCCCCGATGGTCAGTTGGGGAACCAGCCCGGATCAGGCACTGGCGATTGGCGGACGCGTACCCGATCCGCAATCCGAACCGGATCCCGCACGGCGCAAAGACCTGCAACGCGCACTCAGCTATATGGGATTACGTGCCGGGCAACCGCTTAACAGTATCGGCATCAGCCACGCCTTTATCGGCTCCTGCACCAATGCGCGCATTGAAGATTTGCGCGCCGCCGCTGACGTTGTGCGCGGCAAAAAAGTGGCGTCAGCGGTACGGGCGATGATCGTTCCTGGCTCAAGCCAGGTGCGTGCACAGGCCGAAGCCGAAGGGCTGGCAGAGATATTTATTGAAGCTGGTTTTGAATGGCGGCAGTCCGGCTGTTCAATGTGTCTGGCGATGAACGACGACGTGCTTTCACCGGGTGACCGGTGTGCGTCGAGCACCAACCGCAATTTCGAAGGCCGTCAGGGTGCCGGTGCACGAACCCATCTGATGAGCCCGGCGATGGTTGCCGCCGCCGCAATTTGCGGTCATCTGACCGATGTTCGCGAAGTGTGAGGAGAAAAACATGCAAGCATTTACCGTGTTAACCGGCGCAGCCGCGCCCTTCCCGGCGGCCAACGTCGATACCGATGTGATTATGCCGAAGCAGTTTCTGAAAGGCATCGACCGCAGCGGTCTGGATCAGGGCGTTTTCTTTGATTTGCGGTTTCAGGCCGACGGCTCACCCGATCCGGCGTTTATCCTCAACCAGCCTGCGTGGCAGGAGGCTAAATTCCTGCTGGTCGGCCCGAACTTTGGTTGTGGCTCAAGCCGTGAACATGCGGTATGGGGGCTGAAACAGCTGGGGATACGGGCGCTGATCGGCACCACGTTTGCGGGGATCTTTTTCGACAACTGCCAGCGTAACGGCGTGCTCACTGTTCAGCTCACCCCGGAACAGTGGGCACAGCTGGCTGAACAGGTTACGCAGGCACAAAGCAACGAAATTACCGTCGATTTACCGGCGCAAACAATAAGCTTGCACGATGGCAAAGAGATCGCTTTCAACATCGACGAACTGAGCAAAATGTCCCTGCTCAACGGGCTGGATGCGGTGGGGAATACGCTGCGTTACAGCGATGAAATCCGCGAATTTCAGCAGGCGCATTTGCAGCGTAATCCGTGGCTGGCGTGAAAACGTTATTGCAGTAACTGGCTAAAGCGCTGATGCAGGAATTCAACGCAAACCCGCAGTTTTGCAGAATCTGCCAGCCGTGTGGGATAAACCGCCCAGACGCTGGCGGGCTGGGAAAACTGCGGTAAAACCTGCACCAGTTCGCCCCGGTCGATGTAAGGCCGGACATCCCACTCAGAGCGCAAAATAATTCCGTGATGTTTCAGCGCCCACTGCAACACCACTTCGCCGCTGTTAGATGACAACACGCCTTTGACCCGGACGCGCTGTTCCTGCCCTTCTCCGGTCAGCGACCAGATGCCAAACGGGTTGTCGCGTTCTTTGAGCACCAGACACTGGTGTTGCGTCAGGGCGTCCAGAGAAGCCGGTTCGCCGTGTGTGGCCAGATACCGGGGAGACGCGCAAAGGATACGCTGATGCTGCGCCAGCTTTTTACCGATGTGCTGTTCGGGAATGTCATCGCCGACCAGAATTTCGAGATCAATACCTTCAGCGACCAGATCAACAACCCGGTCGAACAGGTCGAGGCGCAGGTTAAGCTGCGGATAACGTTCGGCCAGTTCTGCAACAGCGGGCGCAACGTGGCAGCGCCCGAAACCAAACGAACTGCAAATATGCACGTTGCCGCGTACCTCGCTGCGGGAATCTGAAACATCACCCATAAACTGATCGAACGTGTCGAGAATTTGCAGCGCCCAGCGTTGCGCCCGTTCGCCATCTTCAGTCAGGCGAACGCCACGGGTCGAACGATGCAGCAAACGGGTGTTCAGGGACTCTTCGAGGATCTGAATACGCTTACTGACATAGGCCGGAGACTGCCCGAGTTCGGTCGCCGCCGCGGCAAAGCTTTGCTTGTTCACCACCGCCAGAAAAACCCGTAAGTCTTCGGCCAGCGGCAAACGGTCACGTTCAGTGGTCATGGTTTAAGCCCGTAAGCCCTCACATTATTTGTTATTGGCAGGATTTTTATTGTGCGGATAGATATCCGTAAGTTTTACACCCGCCAGTTCCAATTTTTCCCTGGCTTCTTCCAGATCGTCGTTTTCGATTTCCAGCGGCTCCTGATCTTTCCCCTGACAAGGGGTCAGCGCCAGTTCGACCAGGATCGGGAAGTGATCGGAGCCCATGAAATCCAGCCGTTTCAGATCAATCAGCGTGAAGTCTTTGCTGTGGAAAACGTGATCCAGCGGCCAGCGCAAAAACGGATAGCTCGCATGAAAAGTATTGTACATACCCCGGCCACGGCGCGGGTCGAGCAATCCGCTGATTTTCATGAATAAACGGGTGGTTCGCGACCACGCGACATCATTCAGGTCACCGGTCACAATGGTCGGGAAATGCGCTTTCGCGGCGGTATGCCCGACGGCGATCAGCTCACCGTCACGGGCGGTTGATTCATCCGCTTCGGTCGGGCTTGGCGGCCTCGGGTGCAGGCAGTGAAGCACCACCTGTTCGCCCGACGGCAGTTCTGCGCGAAAATGCATGGAAGGAATATCTTTCGCCACCAGAAACTGAATCTGCTCGCCGTGCATCGGCAAACGCGAATAGACATGCATACCGTAGAGGTTATCCAGCGGGCAGCGCAGGCTGTGCGGGTAATCGGCCTCCAGCGGAGCCATCTGGTCTTCCCACCACTGGTCGGTTTCCAGCAGCACGATAATGTCCGGTTTATGTTCCTGAATCTGACTGAGTAACTGCGCGCTCTCCCGGTTGGTAGTGAGCACATTGCTGTTCATGATTTTGATACGCGAATGGCCATTGGGCACCGTCTTTTTTACCTGCACGCGGTACAAACGGGTGTAAGGCAGGATCCACCAGCCCTGATACGCCATGCAGGCGACCGTCAGGATAATCACAATACCGGTCAATACGCCATCAAACGGTAAAATCAGCAGTTCAGTCAGAAGAAAAAGCAGACACAGGGAAACCATTTGCAGGCGCGGGAAATCCCACACACGCACCCACCAGCGCTGATTTTTGGAAAGAGGAAGCAGCGTCAGTAAGGTCATGATGACCGTCAGAACGCAGACGATAATTCGGAGTGCTTGCATCGGTTATCAGCCCTGATAAAGAGAAATCAATTAGTAATACCCTAGATAATTCGCATTGCAGGAAGGCGGCAAGTTGAGGAATCCCGATGAGCTGACATAAGTCAGTGATTCGGGTGAGTAAACGTAGCCAACGCACATGCAACGTGAAGTATGACGGGAATTTTGTTAACCGATTGTGGCTTAAAAACAGGGAGGATGTCGCCGCCTTTTTCATTCATCAGAAAAAGACGGCGATTTTAGCGGTATTACTTCGCCGGTGCTGCCGGATCAGGCGTATGGCACCAGTTGTGCTGCTCTACAATCCCGCCGTTTGGCGAGGTGTAGCCGATACAGCCGAGAATGGTG
Organism: Rahnella sp. PD12R; assembly: GCF_019200965.1. NCBI lineage: Bacteria > Pseudomonadati > Pseudomonadota > Gammaproteobacteria > Enterobacterales > Yersiniaceae > Rahnella > Rahnella sp. PD12R. The sequence goes on from NZ_JAHTMS010000001.1 coordinate 418,825, forward strand.
TCGTACAGTTTTTCATGGAAGGCCGGTTTCTTCTCAGCAGCCATTTTTTGCAACTGTTCGAAACTGGTCTTGTTCTGATCGTTAGACAGGAACTTGTCCGACGCCCAGACCATGATCGGCACTGTGCGTTGCTCAACTGGCGCATGATCACGTGGCGTACCGTGGAAATGCATGCTTTTGGAAATGGATTCGCCGTGATCGGATGCGTAGAAAACAATGGCGTTTTTATCGCGCAGCTGATCAAACACCTGCGACAGGAAGTAGTCGGTATAAAGCAGCGTGTTGTCGTAAGCGTTGATCATTTCCTGCGTTGAACAGGAGTCATCGATGCCCATACATTCCGGCTGATATTTGGCAAATGAGCGCGGATAACGGTCTGAATACAGGTAATGCGAGCCCTTGGTATGCAGAATAATCAGGTGTTTGCCCTGCGGATGATTGGCCATCGAATCCTTCATTTCATCGACCAGCAGCATGTCATCGACCGGCTTGCCTGCGTTACGTTTTTCAGAGGCGATGTTTTCACGCAATGAATAATCATCGGCGCGGGTTTTGTTGTAGAACCAGGCTTCACTTTGCATGGAATACAGCTCAGAGCTCCAGCCGTTGCTTTTCAGCACGGAGAAAACGTTCATCTCTTTCAGGGTACGCTGCGGCGCTTCCGAAGCGCCGCCTTCACGCACAAACATGCAACGCAGGGAAAGTTTGGTGGCGGTATCGCAGGAATAGCCCTGTAACGCGACCAGATTTTTCTCTTTATCGAGGTTCGGCGTGTTGTCGCGGTCGTAGCCGTAAAGGCCCATGTGGTCACGACGCGCGCTCTCACCGATAACGAATACCACGTACATATCTTTGGCATCCGCCGGGGCGGTATAAGTGAAATGCTTCACCGGATCGTAAAGATTTTTGGTGTCTTCGGCCTGGCTGTAGCTGCTGTAAGAGTACAAACCCAGCGCGGACAACCAGTTGGACGGAGAATAGGTTCCTGCCACGACGCCGCCGTAGCTTGCCATCATGCGGTTACTTTCTTTGTCATGACGGTCCTGCACTTTGCCCATCAGGCGGAGCGGCATGTAACAAAGCAAACCGGAGATCACCAGCAGGCCGGTTTTGACCGCCACTTTTTTAAAAGTAGTGTGTTTAAGAGCGGCGCCCGGCATCGTGCTGAGCCACAGCAACAGAACCGGGATCAGGCTGACAAGCGCCGTCCAGGCCACAAAATGCGTGCCGACAGATTCTTTCGATAAATCAATGGAGTCTGATGCCAGCGCTGCCGCCAAAATCCCGTAGCCGATATCGACGTTGAACAGGATCATGTAATAGCTGGCCGCCGCCGAGGAAATCACAATGGCAGTCATCAGCACACGGAAAACCGTTTTGCCGGTATAGGAGAGCAGCATACAAAGGAAGTAAACCAGGGCAAAACACGCCACCATCTCGACCGCTATCGACAGCACATTGTCATAATGAAGCTGGCTGTAACGGCGGATGAAAATCGGAAGGTTTAACAGGATCCCAAGATAAAGCGCAATAAAAACAGAAATGCTCTGCAGCGAAAGTGAACGTATTTTATGCATTAGTAATAAATGGCTCTTTTGTGAGTCTGTTTTACGTCGTACTGACCGTTCGAACCGGAGGATAAAACCCACTCCTTAGGACTATTCAGACCCCGGGACGAGCATTTTTGTTCAACTTCAAAGGTTTCTGCTATTGTGATAATGTAACTAAATTAACGAAACCCTTACTTTTCAATAAGTAAAAAATGAATTTTCTCTAAAATTTTCTGAACTTTTTCCGAACCGTTGAAGAATTATTAAGAAAGCCTGTGATCCGGATCGGATAATGGCCCCGGGAATGACAGCGTGAACCGGGTCTCACCCTGCGGCGAACTCGTTACCCGAACGCTTCCCTGATGCAGTGCCATGATCGCCTGAACTATCGATAAACCGAGACCGCTGGAGCTGCCGCCTTCACTGCGCGATGCATCGGCCCGGTAGAAACGGTCAAACAGTTTGCCCAGTTTTTCCGGCGGGATCGGACTGCCCTGGCTGGTCACATGAACCTCCATGCCTTTCCCCTGCGGGTGCGCGCTGATCATGATGGTGCTGCCTTCGTGCCCGTAACGCACGGCGTTGGCGACAAGATTGCTGATCGCGCGCTGAAACAAGATAGCGTCCGCGTACAAAATCCCCTGCCCTTCGCCGTACAACACCATTTCACGCTCTTCCGCCAGACCTTCAAAATATTCCTGAATACGGGTGATTTCAGAGGAAACATCAATACTGGTGATGGTTAAAACAGACCGTGCGTCGGTGGCGCGGGCAAGAAACAGGATGTTTTCCACCATGCGGGAAATACGTTCCAGCTCTTCCATATTGTTTGCCAGCAGCGTTTCATACTCTTCCACCGAGCGCGGCTGATATAACGCCACCTGGCAATGCCCCATCAGCGCGCCCACCGGCGTGCGGATCTCATGCGCCAGATCGGCTGAAAACTGGGTCAGGCGCTGATAGCCTTCCGAAAGCCTTTCCAGCATGTCGTTGAAAGAATAGATAAGTTGCTGCAATTCCTGCGGCGCATTCTCCGTGCTCAGCCGGGTCGACAGGCTGGAGGGATGAATTTGGGTGGCCTCCTGCGCCATGTTGCGTAAAGGCTTTAAGCCTCTGCGGATCACAACATAACCGAGTGCGGCAATCAGCAAATAGGCGAACAGCACGGCGCCAATGATTTCCCAGCGGAATGTTTCCAGCAGACGCGATTCTTCTGTCATGAAATGCGCGCCGGTAATTTCTACCGTTCTGCCATCCTCAATCTGCACACTTGCACGGGCAAAGCGCACCGGCGTTCCGTCCGGTGCCATCAGGTGATGCACGGTCTCCAGGGTGAGCGGCTGGCCGTGAGGCACCGGCGCAACCGGCGGTAAGATCAGCTGCGAAGGATTGACGTTAATCAGCGGCAGCTCGCCTTCGAGACGAAAAGTCAGAATATCGCGCTCGTTGCCGAGCATATTTTCAAACAAACCGGGATTGCGGCTCAGCTGTGATAATGGAAATTCATTCGCCAGCAGATGGCGGAAATACTGCACGCGCCCGCTGACCTGATAATCAGCACGGCGAACCAGCTCTTTATCCATCGAATAATAGAGATAAAAACCGACAGCGCTGACCACCAGCGAGGCAATCAGCGCAAACAGCAAAGTCGCCCGCAAGGTCAGCGACATCGCTCGTTTTGAGGCGGACGGGCGGGCAGTTTCTTTCATCACGTTAGTCATTGCGCACTTCACAAACGTAGCCAATGCCACGCACGGTATGGATCAGTTTCACCTCAAAGGCGCGATCCACCTTGGCGCGCAGGCGCTTGATCGCCACATCCACAACGTTGGTATCACTGTCAAAATTCATGTCCCAGACCTGCGAGGCGATCATGGTGCGCGACAGCACTTCGCCTTCCCGGCGCATCAGCAGCTCCAGCAACATAAATTCTTTATTGGTCAGCGCGATGGTCTGATCCTGACGGGTCACACGGCGGCGCAGCACATCGAGATTCAGATTGGCGACTGAAAACGTGTCCGGTTCGCGTGCCGTCGGGCGACGCAGTAAGGTGCGGATGCGCAGCACCAGCTCGGTAAATGAAAACGGTTTAATCAGATAATCATCAGCGCCGAGCTCCAGCCCGTGAATGCGATCCTGCACTTCGTCACGCGCCGTCAGAAACAGCACCGGCACATCACTTTTTTTACGCAGCACTTCCATCACCTGCCAGCCATCAAGGCCGGGCAGCATGACGTCGAGGATCACGGTGTCATATCCCTCTTCCAGCGCCAGAAACAGGCCATCCGCGCCGTTGCGCGCCAGATCCACGCTGTAACCCGCCTCCGTCAGCCCTTTTTTCAGGTAGTCGCCTGTGCTGACATCATCTTCTATCACCAGTATCCGCATTCAGGCCCTCGGCGCCGCAAGACCATTCTCCCAAAGAATGATTCAGAGGAAGTTTATCAGTTTCATCAGACACCTTTGATGACAATTTTGTCATCAACTTGTCATCAACCAATCCCGGTTTATCGTCCACTCTTAATGAAGTTATTCATCACTGGCCGGTTCAGTGATTCATCTAACAGAATGAAATAACGCTAGAAAATGGAGAGTTGATCATGAACACACCTACACGCCTTGCCGGTTTATTACTGGGTTCCCTGCTGATGTGCAGCGGAATGACATCCGCCTTCGCGGCCGATAACGTGATTAAACCGACGCGCGGAACCATTGATTCAGTTAATGACTCATCTGTGCAAATCACCACCCGTCAGGGTGAAAAGCTCGATGTGAAGCTGACTGACCAGACCAAGATCAACGCCGTCACCAAAGGCCAGATCAGTGATATCAAACCCGACAGCTTCATCGGTACCGCCGCGGTTCCGCAGGCTAACGGCACGCTGAAAGCGCTGGAAGTCCACGTCTTTGCGCCAAGCCTGCGCGGCAGTGGTGAAGGCTTTAACCCGTTTGAATCCGCTGACGGCAAAATCAACACCATGACCAACGGCACCGTCGGCAAACTGGTCAACAGCAATGGCCGCACGCTGACCGTGAAGTATCACGATGCTGAGAAAACCGTTGTTGTTCCTGACGACGTTCCTGTGGTTCTGCTGGCACCGGGCGACCGCAGCCTGCTGAAACCGGGCACTAAAATCGTGCTGTTCGCCATGAAAGATGACAAAGGTGCGCTGGTTGCCCGTGGCATCGCCGCCGGTAAAGACGGCATCGCGCCACCGATGTAATCAGGCTGTTTAACAGGAGATTTACCGTGAAACCTCAGCCCTCTTCAGTTCGAAAACGCAGGATCCATTCCTGGCCGGTGCGTATCAGCCACTGGATTAATCTTCTGGCAATGATTGGCATGGTGATGAGCGGCTGGGGGATTTATAACGCGGATCCCCTGTTTCCCTTTACGTTCCCGCAAAACACCACGCTCGGCGGCTGGCTGGGCGGCAACATCGCCTGGCATCTCGCCGTGATGTGGCTGCTGGCAGCTAACGCTCTGTTTTATCTGCTGTGGGGCGTTTTCAGCGGCCATTTTAAGCGGGACTTTTTCCCGTTTTCAGCCCGCAGCGTCTGGCGCGATACCGTCCGTGCCCTGACCTTCCATCTGCCCCATAAACTCGGCCAGTACAACGCCGTGCAAAAACTGATGTACAGCGGTGTTCTGCTACTGGGGCTACTGCTGGTGCTATCCGGTTTATCCATCTGGAAACCAGTGCAGTTCAGCGGGCTGGTGTGGCTGTTCGGCGGGTTCGATATTGCCCGTTATGTGCACTTTTTTGCGATGAGTGGCGTGATGCTGTTCGTAGTCATTCATGTCCTGATGGTGGTGCTGGTGCCGAAAACATTTGTGGCGATGCTCACCGGCGGCAAGGCAATGAACAAAGAGGAAAGCGCCGATGAGTGAAAAATCACAACGGCCAAAAATCATTCTGGAGCCCGATCAGCGCAAGCAGCTGGTGAATATACAGCGCCGTTTACTGCTGCGCTCAGGATTAACGCTCGGTGCAGTTTCCATGCTGACCGGCTGTAATTTGCAGGACGGCGACGAAGTCGACAAAGTGCTGTGGGCGATGTCGCGCTGGAATGACCGCGTTCAGGGCTGGTTATTTGGCGGGCAGAAGCTGGCGCAAACTTACCGCGCCGACCAGATTACGACACCGTTTCGCTTCAACGCGTATTACCCCGAGTACAATGTGCCGGAAATCGACATCCCGAATTACCGGCTGGAAGTGTCCGGGCTGGTGCAAAAGAAAGCCTCGTGGACGCTGGAACAACTTCAGCGCCTGCCGCAGGAAAGCCAGATCACCCGCCTGATTTGCATTGAAGGCTGGAGCGCTATCGGGCAGTGGAAAGGCGTGCCGCTCAAAACATTTCTTCAGCACGTCGGAGCCGATCTGACGGCTAAATATGTCGGATTTAAATGCGATGATCGCTATTACTCAAGCATCGATATGGCCACCGCGCTGCATCCGCAAACCATTCTGGCACTGGATTTTGGCGGCAAACCACTGCCTCCGGATTTCGGGTACCCGCTTCGGCTGAGAATGCCCACCAAGTTAGGCTTCAAAAACGCCAAACATATCGGCGCGATTTTCGTCACCAATAATAATCCGGGCGGTTACTGGGAAGACCAGGGTTATAACTGGTTTAGCGGGATTTGATAATACCTTAGCCCTTTATTCTATATTCCGGCTGAAATTAAATAAGTAGATTTCATTATCCGGACCAATAATAGAGGGCCTTTCCAGCCATCCCTGCAGGAAAGGCATAATTTCAACTTCATTATTTAAATTACTTGTCTTAAAAAACTCTCATTTCATTTAAGCCAGACTGATTAGTGAAATAGTTAACGGCTCATCAATTATATTTTTAAAACCCTGCAAAATAACACAAAATATATAACCCAGATCAACAAATAGGCTTTTTAACAGCAGAGTTCACTTCCTCTATATTGCTGAATTTTGTCCCCCGTAATATACAAGGATTCATAAACACGCCATTAAGAGACTACAACATGCTTGCGCGGAGTGAAGATAAAATATGGTAGATGATATTGAACAACGCATATACGCGCTTGTCAGGCCTTTTAACGGCGTTTATCTTTTCAATAATAAGAAGAGGCAGAAGATTTTTACTCCGGAGACGGATCTTGATACAGATTTAAAGTTAGATGTAGGAGAAGCGGAGGATTTAATGGATAAGTATTTTTCTGAATTTAACGTTCAGAGAGATAACTTTTCTGTTGAAAATTATTATCCGTATGAACCTTTTTCATGGAATCCTTTTAAAAAAAGAATTCTTATTCCCGTGCCTGATTTCACCATAGGAATGTTAATAGAATCGGCCAAAGCAGGCCGCTGGTTGTACGATCAATGAAAAGGAGTTTTAACGATGCTGTACCAGTTCACAGACATAAAAAAACCGCTCTTTCGAGCGGTTTTTGTTTTCGCGATAGGGTAACGGCGAGCGTTACACAGGGCGAAGAATTAGAAGCTGTAACCCACGCCTGCGATCCAGGTGCCAACATCAACACTGCGGATGCGGGACTGTTCGTAGGAAACGTCCAGAGCAACGTTCTGGATTGGGTTGAACTGCAGACCAGCACCGTAAGAGAAACCATAATCGCTGGTGTCTGATTTTTCACGGTTAGCGGTAGAAGCCACGTTTTCGTTGTACTGGAATTTACCGTAGCCCAGACCGATCACGCCGTAAGCAGAAACCCAGTCGTTGATGCGGTATGCAGGACCTGCAGTGATGCCGTAGTACTGTGCTTTACGGTAGTCACCAGAAGTCGGGTTGCTATCGTCCTGAATGTAAGTGAAAGAGCCGATAACGCCCAGTGGGTTGTTATCTTGCTCGTAACGGTACTTCAGGTTGAAGCCGTTTGCTTTGTTTACAACGCCTTGTGCGTCACCCTGAGCGTAGCCAGCAGAAACGGTGCTGGTACCAGCGAATGCGCTAGAGGAAACACCCAGTGCTACAACGCAAGCTAATGCGGAAAGACATGCAATTTTTTTCATAAACCACCTCAAAAAGAGAAACCAAAGTAACCTTCACGTTCCAAAATATAACAAAAACCAGTGTGAAACTCTGCCTCAATTAAGATGTCCAAAGCATCATATGGTGTAACAGGAAGTTTCCAGTACTAAGTATCTATCTAAATTTATTGAGATTTTCGTCACTAAAACTATAAGATAAACTTATTGAACTTTTTGGAATTAGCAGATAATTCCTAAATTTTTGGGCAAAAAAACGCCACTTTTTGACAATTTTTTAAGAAACGCATTCTGAAAAAACTTTTTTTTGAGGATTTTTTCCCGCGTGATTTCCCACTACACTGACTGTGCTTTACCTTTCTTTTCAAAACTATAAATCTGAAGATTCCGAATTCATGGGATCACCTCAAAAGGCGCAATGGATGTCACAGTCAGAACAAAATCAGCCGCAGGACTCTCAGGACGCGGCACATAATAATGGCCCGCCACTTCCCGCGTTACCCCGGAAAGCTTCACCGCTGATCGCCATCCTTTTATTACTCGTCGCGATGCTCTCATTACAGGGTGGCGCGTCGCTGGCCAAAACGCTGTTTCCGGTCGTCGGGCCGCAAGGGGTGACCGCGCTACGTCTGGGCATCGGTTCTATACTGTTACTTCTCTATTTCCGACCGTGGCGGCTTAAAATGCGCGGCGGCAATTTCCGCGCGCTGCTGATGTACGGCCTGGCGCTCGGTTGCATGAACTACAGCTTTTATCTGGCGCTGCGGACCGTGCCGTTAGGGATCGCAGTTGCACTCGAATTCACCGGGCCGCTGGCCGTTGCGATGTTTTCCTCGCGCCGTCCGGTCGATTTCATCTGGGTCGTACTGGCCGTTGCCGGGCTATTGTTCCTGCTGCCACTGGGGCAAAGCGCGGGGGGAGTGGATCTAAAAGGTGCCTGTTTTGCGCTGATCGCCGGTGCCTGCTGGGCCGTTTATATTCTTGCCGGTCAGAAAGCGGGCAGCAGCTACGGGCCGGGTACGGCGGCGATAGGCTCTGTGATTGCCGCGCTGATCTTCTTTCCGATCGGAGTCGCGCAGGCGCATACCTCTATTTTCAGCTGGGAGATTTTGCCGTTAGGCCTGCTGATCGCCCTGCTCACTTCTGCAATCCCTTACTCGCTGGAAATGATGGCGCTGACCAAACTTCCGGCCAAAACGTTTGGCACGCTGATGAGCATGGAACCGGCGATGGCAGCACTTTCAGGGATAATTTTCCTGGGTGAGTTCCTGACGGCCTCACAGTGGCTGGGGCTGGCCGCGATTATTGCGGCGTCTGCCGGTTCGACGCTGACGCTGCAACGCAAAGCCAAAATAGAAACGGTCGATATTCCGGGCAATAATCCTTCAGGGAAGTAAATTCATCCCGAATCTTCAAAAAAGCCACGTCATCACGATGTGGCTTTTTTCTTTTCTATCAATATGTTGAAAAATACTTTCGTCTTTTTCATTTTATTTCATCTTTTCCTGCATCCAAAAGCAGGGGGTCATTCGTATGTATAGATGTGAGGCAAGACCTTACCTACTTAACCTACGAAGGACACCATCATGAAAACATTACTCCGTACCGCTATCTGTGCTTCTCTTCTGCTGAGCACTGCGTCAATGGCTGCAATGATGTCTCAAGAAACCACCATGGTCGGTGGCGCTGAAATGTATCCGTCTAAAAATATCGTAGAAAATGCCCTGAACTCTAAAGATCACACCACGCTGGTGGCTGCCGTTAAAGCCGCAGGTCTGGTCGATACCTTACAGGGCAAAGGCCCGTTCACCGTGTTTGCCCCTACCAATGCCGCCTTCGCTAAATTACCGGCTGGCACCGTTGATAGTCTGGTGAAACCGGAAAACAAAGCCACGCTGACCAGCATCCTCACGTATCACGTGGTTGCGGGTAAATATGAAATGAAAGATCTCGAAAAACTGCTGAAAAAAGGCAACGGCACCGCAGAGCTGAAAACCGTAAACGGCCAGCCACTGTGGATCCTCAATAACGGCCCGCACAATATTCAGCTTAAAGATGGCAAAGGGAATATCGCCAATATCAGCACTTATGACGTCCAGCAGAAGAACGGTGTGATCGACGTCATTGATACCGTCCTGATGCCAAAATAATACCGACTATACTGAGGGCATGATTTCTTTATGAAACAGCACCTCAGCAAGTCAGGACGGGCGAATGCATGACAATTTTTTAGTTAAGCCAACACCAGAGAATGCGCTGGAAGTACAGCGTGAACTGATGAGCGCCATGGCCGTTGGCGATCGACAGGCATTTGAGCAGTTATACCGTCTGACGTCCCCCCGGTTGTTCGCCGTCGCATTACGCATGTTGCGCCGGCACGCCTGGGCAGAAGAAGTTTTGCACGACAGCTACATCACCGCGTGGAACCGCGCCGGTTCGTATAATCCGGCGCTCAGTTCCCCGATGACCTGGCTGACACATATTGTCCGCAACCGCGCCATCGACTGGATGCGCGGAAGCGACAATCAGCTCGATGAGCTGGATGACGACGTCATGAACAGCGACGCCAGCGACGTTGATGAGCCTTTGCAACGGCTGCAACAGGACAGCGATGCCAAAATTCTGGCGGCCTGCCTGGCGCACCTTCCCGCAGAACAACGACAGAGCCTGATCCTTGCCTATTATCAAGGCCTGTCTCACGGCGAGGTTTCCTCACATTTACAACAACCCCTGGGGACGATAAAAAGCTGGATCCGTCGCGCCCTGGATCACCTTAAGAGCTGCGTCGGACTATGAAAAGTAGAAGCCATTATCAGGCTGCCCTCGCAGCCGAATATGCACTCGGCACCCTGCGCGGCGCGGCGCGGATTCAGTTCGAGCGTAAAATGCGCGATGACCCGGCGTTAGCGGCTGAAGTCGCCCGCTGGCAGGAGGCGTTTACCCAGCTCGATAACCAGATTATCCCGGTGATCCCACCCGCTTCGGTCTGGAAACGCATTCAGCACAATCTGACCTTACAACCTGAAAAACGCCCTGCTCCGGCGAAAAGGCCGGTACGCGGATACATTGGCTGGGCGCTGGCCGCCGGGCTGGCGGCATTGTTGCTGATCCCTCACCTTCTGGTACAACCCGTCGCGCCAACACCGGTCGCCATTCTGGCCAGCAGCGCCGGGCAGCAAAACGGGCAATGGGTGGTCAGCGTCGATATGAGCACGCGCAGCCTGTTGCTGACACCGCTCAGCGCACCGGATCTGGCGGCCGACCGCAGTCTGGAACTGTGGGCTATTCCGCCGGGCGGCAAACCGCGTTCGCTCGGCTTGCTCAACACGCAGCAACCGACGCAGTTAACGCTGGCCGCAAAAATGCCGGACCCGGGTTATACGCTGGCGATCAGCCTGGAACCTCGCGGCGGTTCTCCAACAGGACAACCGACCGGCGCAGTGCTTTACAGCGGAACGCTGGCACTGTAATCCTTTCAAGTTATTTATATAAAACGGCAGATATTCTTCTGCCGTTTTGGCTAATTCTATTCAAAATAAATAATTACCCGCTCTGACTGTTATTTTCCGCCATTACACATGAGTATTATGAATATATATTCACACCAGAAGTTACATTCGAAAATATTTACCACACTTAAATGAAAATAATTATCACTATTAGCACTTATTAATTCCGGAATAAAAAATACAATTACGGATGAATCCTATGCACCTGAGAAATCAGTATGATAGGTTAAACAGGTCGGCGAGACAGTCCTTTTAGACACACGCTATCAGAACGATAGGAACGACTGCCCTGCAAAATTGTGATTTATTGCTATACTGAATGCAGTTAAGAAATACATTATTTAGCGTTTATTTTAATGAAACAAGGAGATATGAATATGAGTACCGCTAAACTGGTCAAAACGAAATCTTCTGAACTTATCTACACACGCAACGATTTAGATGAGAGCGTTAAACTCAATACCATCAAAGTGCTTAACCGTCTGGTGACTGAATATATCGATCTGTCGCTGATTACTAAACAGGCACACTGGAACATGCGTGGCGCAAACTTCATTGCCGTCCATGAAATGCTCGACGGCTTCCGCACTGCGATTATCGACCATCAGGACACCATCGCAGAACGTGTCGTTCAGTTAGGTGGCGTTGCGCTGGGTACCGTGCAGGTTGTTAACGATAAAACCCCGCTGAAAAGTTACCCGACCAATATCCACACCGTACAGGAACACCTGAAAGCGCTGGCTGAACGTTATGCTGTTGTGGCTAACGATACCCGCAAAGCCATCAGCGAAGTGGAAGACGAAGATACCGCAGATATTTTCACTGCCGCATCCCGTGACCTGGATAAATTCCTGTGGTTTATCGAATCTAACATCGAGTAATCACATTCCGGCACCGCAGGATCAGGCTGCGGTCATCTGAGTGATTAATGCGAAGCGGGTTGGCCTTTAATGCCAGCCCGTTTTACTTTTCCGGAGGTCACCATGGCAAGCGGATGGGCGCAAGATGGCGCCGTTCAGGACCAGATTGATTCAACGGTAAATGACGCGGTTGACCGCGCACGACAGTCGCTCGGACATGGCGAAAGTGCCCATTTCTGCCGGGAATGCGGAGAGCCGATCCCGGAAGCTCGCCGGAAAGCGCTTCAGGGCGTTCAGTATTGCGTCACCTGCCAGGCTGAGCTGGATAAAAAGCAGCAGGATCATGCCGGATATAATCGCCGGGGAAGTAAAGACAGCCAGCTGCGCTAGATTTTTTTCTTATGACGGGTTGCACCATTATGGTTCAACCCACCTCGGTTTTTACTCAGTTCCCACCCTTCCCCTCTTTACATCTGCTTCAATATTGAGCAGTGGTTTTACGCACGTTCTGAAAAAGTTAGAGCGAGTTATCATTTGGATGGCATGATTGTTAATTAATGATTGTTTAAAATACAACATCTGGTTAATGATGACGCGATGCACCATGAGAGAACATTGCAAGATGTAACAATGCACCACAAATGTGCAATTCCGGATTAATCCGCAGCTTGAACGGTTCAGCAAGACGATAAGCCATTGAATTTTAAAATAGATGAATAATGGCATGAATTTTGCAGATAAGCGTCGTAACATAAGGTCGTTCCCATAATATGTACAAAGGAAATTCACTGATGAAGTCACTCTTAAAAGTTTCCCTGGCCGCGCTGACCCTGGCCTTTGCCGTTAGCTCACACGCAGCAGACAAAAAACTGATCGTAGCTACCGACACTGCGTTTGTACCGTTTGAATTCAAACAAGGCGACAAGTATGTCGGCTTCGACATCGACCTGTGGGACGCGGTCGCTAAAGAGATGAAAGTCTCTTATGAACTGAAACCAATGGATTTCGGCGGCATCATCCCTGCCCTGCAAACTCACAACATCGATCTGGCACTGGCCGGTATCACCATTACACCAGAGCGTAAAAAAGCGATCGACTTCTCTGACGGCTACTACAACAGCGGCCTGATGGTGATGGTTAAGAGCAACAACGACGCTATCAAAAGCGTTAATGATCTGAAAGGCAAAGTGGTTGCAGTGAAAAGCGGCACCAGCTCCGTTGACTACATGAAAGCCAACGTGCAGACCAAAGATCTGCGTCAGTTCCCGAACATCGACAGCGCTTACATGGAACTGGGTACAGGCCGTGCTGATGCTGTAATGCACGACACCCCGAACATTCTGTACTTCATCAAAACTGCCGGTAAAGGCCAGTTCAAGGCCGTCGGTGATTCACTGGCTGGTCAGCAATACGGCATCGCCTTCCCGCAAGGCAGTGACCTGCGTGAGAAAGCCAACGCGGCTCTGAAAACCATCAAAGAGAATGGTACTTACGCGGCAATCTACAAAAAATGGTTCGATACTGAACCTAAGTAAGTTTTTTTCATTTAAGTCGTTCCTCTATATAGAAATCTGACTTGATAAGAAGCGCCTGACGGGGAATTCTCCGGACAGGCGCAGTTTGTTGTTTTACCAGGAGATAATCCATGCAGTTTGACTGGAGCGTAATTTGGCCCGCTCTGCCTATCCTGCTCGAAGGCGCCAAGATGACATTGTGGATTTCGGTCCTCGGTCTGGTTGGCGGTCTGATTATTGGTGTGATTGCGGGTTTTGCCCGCGCGTTTGGTGGCTGGTTTAGCAGCAACATCGCACTGGTATTTATCGAGCTCATTCGCGGTACGCCTATTGTCGTACAGGTAATGTTCATTTATTTCGCACTGCCGATGATGGTTCCCGATCTGCGTATCGACCCGTTCAGCGCGGCGGTGGTGACAATCATGATCAACTCAGGTGCGTACATCGCTGAAATTACGCGTGGCGCCGTGTTGTCCATCCATAATGGTTTCCGCGAAGCGGGCCTGGCGCTGGGTCTGTCGCGTCGTGCGACCCTGCGTTACATCATCATGCCGCTGGCGTTGCGCCGCATGCTGCCACCGCTGGGCAACCAGTGGATTGTGAGTATCAAAGATACCTCGCTGTTTATCGTCATCGGTGTCGCCGAGCTGACCCGTCAGGGCCAGGAAATCATCGCCGGTAACTTCCGCGCCATGGAAATCTGGAGTGCGGTTGCCGTTATCTATCTGATCATCACGCTGGCTCTGAGCTTTGTTCTGCGCCGCTTAGAACGCAAACTGAAAATTATATGATTGAATTCAAGAACGTCTCAAAACACTTTGGTAAAACCCAGGTGCTCCACGACATCGATCTGAACATTTCTCAGGGTGAAGTCGTGGTTATTATCGGGCCATCCGGTTCCGGTAAATCCACTTTGCTGCGTTGCATCAACAAGCTGGAAGAAATCACGTCCGGCGAACTGATTGTCGATGGCCTGAAAGTGAATGACCCGAAAGTCGACGAACGTCTGATCCGCCAGGAAGCCGGGATGGTTTTCCAGCAGTTCTATCTGTTCCCGCACATGACAGCGCTGGAAAACGTGGCTTTCGGCCCGATCCGCGTTCGTGGTGCGTCGAAAGATGAAGCCAATAAACTGGCGAAAGAATTGCTGGCAAAAGTCGGTCTTTCCGAGCGTGGTAACCACTACCCGTCTGAGCTTTCCGGCGGACAGCAACAGCGTGTGGCGATTGCCCGTGCGCTGGCGGTGAAACCTAAACTGATGCTGTTTGATGAGCCAACCTCTGCGCTGGATCCGGAACTGCGCCATGAAGTATTGACCGTCATGAAGCAGCTGGCCGAAGAAGGCATGACGATGGTTATCGTGACGCACGAAGTCGGCTTCGCCGAGAAAGTGGCATCACGGTTAATCTTCATCGATAAAGGGCGTATTGCGGAAGACGGTAAACCGGCGGATCTGGTGAATAACCCACCGAGTGAGCGTCTGCGGGAGTTCCTGCAACACGTTTCCTGATTTGCAGGGAGGCCGCCTGCAAAGGGGGCGGCTTTAAATGCTTCTGATCGAGAATATTTCAGTTTCTTACGGACGGCGATCGCCCGATTAAGGTCAAAACCTTGGGCTCGCCGCCCAAACTGGCCCAAAGGGTTTTAAACGAAACCCTTTGGAATCCTGCGTTTTATTAGATACGCGCTATCGCTGGGTCGATGGACATATTCTGTTATTCCAGCGTGTGGCGCGAAATCTTGCCGCTGCGCGGTTCCTTCCTCGAGGGCTTCGAGCCCGGGGTCTCGAACCCTCGGTCAGCAAAATTTCTGAGCGCGCCATCTCACTTTTTTTCCAAGATAACAGTCGGTTGATTCATTCCGCAATCCGTTCCCCGAGAGTTCGGCAGACGATTTCTCGGCCTGAACCAGTACCCTAACCACGCCTTGTAGCACGTCCTTTCACAAATTCTTGCCACAATTTTTCTACAATACCGTCACCGATGCTTTACCCTTAGGGCAGCAACACTTCCGACTAACGCTATTTTGAGAGAGGAACAATGCCGCATAACGACAGGACTCCGTTGGCTCACCGCATCCAGACACCGATATTTTCAGCTCTGCTGTTTATCACAATCTCCCTGTTCAGCGCCTTCAGCCATGCGGCTGAGGAAAAATCCGCCGCTGCCGATCAACAGAAAGCTTCTTACGCCGCGCTGGCCGATATTCTTCAGGATGATAAAGCCCGCGCCCAACTCATTACCCATCTGCGGGAAGCCGCCGGAACCACGCCGGCAGCAAAAGCGCCTGACGAAAACACCGCTCCGCAGGCTGAACAGCTTTCGCTGATTGACCAGCTGGTGGATACCACGCAGCAAACCGCCTCCGGATTTATGAAGCGCGTACAGCAGCTTAAAGACACCATCAATTCCGGCCCGCAGCATCATTTTAATGCCGCGCGTTTCTTCCCGGCGTTGGGGTATTTTTTGCTGACCGTCGCCGTGACCTTTGCTTTTTTCCATCTGATTCGCCGGTTAATCGGGCCGCTTTATCTGCGCCTCGGACGCTGGGGAAACCATGCGCGGCTGAAAGAAGCGCACTGGTACAAACTGCCCGCCAGCATCATCGGGGCGTTCGCGGTTGACCTCGGTATTCTGCTGCTGACCGTCGCCGCCGGTAATTTGTTCACGCAATATTTCAACGGCGGCAGCCCGCTGATTGCGCGCCTGCAGGCTTTGTTCCTCAGCGCCTTCGCGGTGATTGAATTTTTCAAAGCCGTTTTGCGCCTGATCTTTGCGCCCGGCTTCAGCTACCTGCGCCCTTTCCCGCTGGCGGATGTCACGGCGCGCTACTGGAATACCCGTCTGGCGTGGGTCAGCGGGCTGATTGGCTACGCGCTGATGGTCGGCGTACCGGTGGTTGCCACACAAATCAATTACACCACCGCCGCTGTGGTGAATTTCGTGGTGATGCTGGCCCTGACGGTTTACGCCAGCTGGCTGATTCTGCATAACCGCCGCACAATCCATCATGAATTCAACCTGCTGGCTGAACGTTCGATGGCATTTTTCAGCGTCATCCTCCGCGCCCTCGGGCATGTCTGGCATTTGCTGGCGGTCAGTTATTTCGTGGTGTTGTTCTTCCTTTCGCAGTTTGATTTTGCCGGAAGTCTGCGTTTTATGATGGCCGCAACGATTAAAAGTCTGGTGATTATCGGCATCGGCGCGCTGATCTCCGGCCTGCTTTCGCGCTGGATTAACCGCCGTATCACCCTGCCCGATGACGTTAACCGCCGTTACCCGCTGCTGCAAAAGCGCATTAACTCGTACATTCCGGCAGGTTTAAAAATCATCCGCGTGCTGGTGGTGCTGAGCGTAACGCTTTCGCTGCTCGATGCGTGGCAGATTTTCAATCTCAACAAATGGTTTATGACGGAGACCGGCGAGAAAGTGATCAGCGGTCTGGGCCATATGCTGTTTATTCTGTGCTTCGCCATCGTGGCCTGGACGCTGCTTGCCAGCGTGATTGAACATCGTCTGGCGCAGGAACTGAGTAACGGCGCACGTCCGAGCGCCCGTGAGCGCACGCTGCTGACCCTGTTCCGCAACGTTCTCGCGATTGTGATTTGTACGATCACCATTATGATCATGCTCTCGCAGGTCGGGCTGAACATCGCCCCGCTGCTGGCCGGTGCCGGTGCGCTCGGTCTGGCCGTCAGTTTCGGTGCGCAGACACTGGTAAAAGACGTGATCACCGGTATTTTCATCCAGTTCGAAAATGGGATGAATACCGGCGAATACGTCACGGTGATGGGCATCAGCGGCACGGTTGAGCGCATGACCATCCGCTCGATTGGCCTGCGCGATATCTACGGCGTGTATCACATCGTTCCCTACTCTTCGATAACGACGCTTTCGAATTATGAACGTGAGTTTGGCGTCTACCGGGCCAGCTATAACGTCAGCCGTAATGAAGACGTGGACGCCGCCAACGCCGTCCTGCGTAAGGCCGTTGAAGCTCTGCAACAGGATGAAAACATCAAACCGTTATTGCTCGGCGAACCGACTTATCAGGGTGTCGTGGGATTAGGCGATCAGTTCTTCACCCTGCGGGTGCTGGTGCGCACAAAGGCGCTGGAACAATGGACGGTGCAGTATGCGTTAGACCGTTTAGTGAAGAATCACTTTGCCGCCGCAGGGATTGAGATGCCGAGGCAGGCGGTTCAACTTTATGCCGATGAAGCGGCATCGCAGCTGGCTACAGTACAAAACGGCTTTAAGCCTTAAAACCTTCAATCGAGATTATTTCGGTTTCTTACGGACGGCGATCTCCCGGTTAAGGCAAAACCTTGGGCTCGCCAGCTCACCTCTCCTGAAAGATTTAACCACTACGCTTTTGAATTGAGAAATGCCATTGGCCGCTTTCAAAACGACGTCGAATGAACGGTGAGAAACGGCGAGAGTCTTTTTTCGAGCTGGTTTGAACCTGAAATGAGAGCACCGCGCAGCGGCGGCGTTTGCGGCACTAGCCGGAGTTCCTGAAACATAGCCTGCCAGCGATAGCGCGCAGTAAAAAAAGCGAGGAGAGTCGAGAGAGGAAAAGCACTTTCCTCTCTCGTCGGTTTTGGCGACAACAGCTGAGCGATCACCGCTAATGAAAAACCGAAACTTTCTCAGTCTGCAGTAAAAAGCCGGTGTGGATAGCACCCCGAAGGTTTTAACACCGCCTGATGCCCGGTATGGCATCAAAAGATTAATGCCTCGTTTGCCCCTGATCCCCGGTGATAACCGAAAACTCCGCCATCATCCGCACCAGATCCTGCATCCCCAGATTGACCTGATTAATCACATCGCCCGCATTGCGGCTCAGCGCGACACCGCCGCCCGCGCGGTTAACGCAGTTCCCCATGCCGTCGATTGCCGCCAACACACCGTCGCGGATGCTTTGCGTCAGCTGATCAATCTCCACGGCGGCTTTCCGCGACTGATCCGCCAGCGAACGCACTTCACCGGCGACCACGGCAAATCCTCTGCCCTGTTCGCCCGCGTGCGCGGCTTCGATGGTGGCGTTAATCGCCAGTAAGTTGGTTTGCGAAGAGATGCGCCGGATGGTATCCACCATCTCGCCAATCCTTTCTGAGGTTTGGCCGAGCTGGCCGATAATGTCCGATGTGCGGCGCGCCAGCGCTTCGACTTCCTGCATATCTTCCACGGCTTTCTGGACGATGGTGACCCCTTCTGCCGCCGTTTTGTCCGTGGTCAGCGACAGTTCGTGGACATGCGTCATCATGCTTTCCTGCTGACGCTGCTGCGCCATCTGGCTGGTAATATCCTGCGCGATTTTGACGATTTTCAGCACCTTGCCGTCATCATCCATGACCGGGTTGTAGCTGGCTTCCAGCCAGATCGCCTGGCCGCGACCGTTCATCCGCTCGAAACGCCCGAGGATAAATTCTCCGTTACGCAGACGCTGCCAGTGATTTTTATATTCGTGGGTATCACCAAACTTCGGCAGACAAAACATCGCGTGAGGGTGGCCTTTGATTTGTTGCAGAGAATAACCCATGACTTTCAGGAAGTTATTGTTTGCAGAAATCACATTACCTTCGGGGGTAAAGGTAATCAGTGCCATTGAACGTTCAAGTGCTTGTAAAATTCCCTGATGTTCGTGCGATTCTGTAATTCTTTCAGAGACATCACTGGCAATTTTAATTATTTCAGTGACTTTGCCTTGTTTATTTTTAACAGGAACATAAGTGGCTTCGAGCCAGATTAATTTTCCACTTTTATGTACTCGTTTAATATTCCCGCTGATGGACTTTCCCTGCCGTAAACCTTCCCAATGCAAGCGATAGGCATCGCTGGCAACGAACTCTGGCGTGCAGAAAATCCGGTGAGGCTGACCAACGACTTCCTGCCTGTTGTAGCCCATGCCCTTAAGGAACAGGTCATTGACCTCAAGCACCACGCCGTCTGGCGTGAAGACAATCATCGGGACAGCGTCCTGAAGTGCTGCGAATTTATCACGCCATGCCGTACTAAACTGATGAGAAAATAATTGCATAGGACAGACACCCTGTGGCTGATAACGTGAATTAATGCGTGGTCGCAATTAATTTAAAAAATACACACGTGCTAATACCTGTGGGTTATTCGTCAAATAACGATAATCCACAGAACATTAGTCTGACCCCTGGGCGGGTTTTAGGCAGGTTTGCTGAAGCTAAACAAAACGCGTTTGAATAAAATCACGCGATAAATCATTACCAGGATAATTAATCAACTTTCTTATAGTGAATTAAGCATAATTTAATCCAATGAAAAAGAAAGGTCAGGCAGGAGTATTTTTTCCAGCCTGTTTGTCGTCAGAATAACAGGCTGGAATAAAGAAGATTACAACGTGATCAGACTGACCAGCGCTTAATCGCCCAACTTTTTTGCTGCGATGGCGTCAGGAAAGTCCAGGCGACGAAGCGGCTGATTTTATTCCCCTGCGTCATCTCAATGGTGCGGATATCCGTCACACCCTCTTCGTTGAGCGCATCATACAGTAGCGGAAGTGTTGTTTTTTTAGATACCAGCACGGTGTACCAGAAACAGTTCTGTGCTTTACCGGCGCTCTCTTCCGCCATGCGGACAACAAACGCTTCTTCGCCGCCTTCACACCACAGTTCGTTGTGCTGACCGCCGAAGTTCAGATCCGCCGTACCGGCACGACGATCCAGCCCAAGATTCTGACGTTTACGCTGGCTGCCTGACGCCGCATCTGCCGCAGACGCATGGAACGGCGGGTTGCACAGCACGGCATCATAACGCTCGTCGTGACGGATAATGGTATCGAGAATACGCGGCGGTTTCGCCTGCAAACGGAAACGTACCTGATTGGTCAGCTGCGGGTTGGTCGCGACAATTTTCTTCGCGGCAGCCATCGAAACCGGGTCAATCTCACTGGCGGTGAAACGCCAGCCGTATTCACGCAGGCCGATAATCGGATAAATACAGTTCGCACCCACACCGATATCCAGCACGGAAATGTCTTTACCCTGCGGGATATTGCCGTTGTTGCAGCTGGCCAGCAAATCCGCCAGATGGTGAACATAATCAGCACGGCCCGGAATTGGCGGACAAAGATAATCTGCCGGAATATCCCAGTTTTCAATCTGATAGCAGTCACGCAGCAAAGCACGGTTCAGCGCTTTTACAGCCTGCGGATTGGCGAAATCGACGGACAGATCGCCCCATTTATTTTCACTGACAAACGGCGCCAGTTCCGGGCTGCTGGCAATCAGGGCCGGGAAATCATAGCGGCTGCGATGACGATTTCGCGGGTGAAGACCGCTTTTTTCCTGAGGGAAGACTTTCTTTTTTTCCACCTGATTGACTCTCCGAAAGGTGTTGCGCGACGCATACAGCATGCGATGGGGCGTTGATATTCATGAATGGCGCACAAGATAACACAAACCGCGGCGGCCTGCCGCGCGCATCCGGGCACATAAAAACGCTCAGTGCCTGTTTAAAACGGGTAATGTACGAATCAGTGTTTTGATGAATCTTTTAACTGAGGAATATCATGAGCGTTGATGATCGTTATTATTACGAACCTGCAAGCGGTCACGACCTGCCGCATGACCCGTTAAACGCCATTGTCGGCCCGCGTCCGATTGGCTGGATCTCCTCGCGCAATGCCGCCGGTCAGCGAAATCTGGCACCTTACAGCTTCTTCAACTGCTTCAATTATCGCCCACCGATCATTGGTTTCGCCAGCAGCGGCTGGAAAGACAGCGTGGCGAATATCGTCGAAACCGGCGAGTTTGTCTGGAATCTGACCACGCGCCCGCTGGCGGTCAAAATGAATGAAAGCTCGGCCACGCTGGAACGCGGCGAAGACGAATTTGCGTTTGCTGGCCTGACGCCGCAGCCGGGCAAGATTGTGGCGGCCGACCGCGTGCTGGAAAGCCCGGTAAACTTTGAATGCAAGCTGACGCAGTGCATTCAGTTAGAAACCGCCGCGGGCGGAAAAATTGATACCTGGCTGGTGCTCGGTGAAGTGGTGGCCGTGCATATCGCGCCGCACCTGCTGGTTGACGGTATTTATCAGACCGCCCTCGCCGAGCCGGTTTTGCGTGCCGGTGGCCCCTCGGCTTACTACGGTATATCTGAAGATTTGCGGTTCGATTTAACACGCCCCGACGCCCGCAAGTAACCACTGATTTAAGCCATTAAAAAACCGCCACAGGTTCAGCACCGGATGGCGGTTTTTTACGCTACGACGCGGTTATTTCGAACCGTAATTCTGATCGACAAAATCCGCGAAATCCTGACACATTGCCTCATCGCCGTCGGCGCTGTCAGCCAGGATGCGTTTCCCGTCTACCACGCGAATATGCACGTTGAGATCGAAACTGGCTTCCGGCTGTTCACGCTCAGAAGCCTTCTCAATCGTGCGCTGCGCATCTTCCCACGCGGCGTCTACCGTCTGATTACACGCCTGCGCCAGATAATCCGGATTGAAGCCCTCGCCGGTCAGGCTGCGCAAGGTATCGTCGTGGCTGACGCTGTTGCCAGGCGTCCAGTAATGCTTCGCCAGATCCGGGCCAATCGCAGGGTTATCGGTCAGATAGCCGTCACGTTTGAGGAAGAACGCACGCGTTTGTTCGACGGCCATCAGCGCCAGCAGGTAGCCCTGATAAGAACAGGCGGATTCCATCGACAGTAAATGCGGGATCGCCAGCGTCGGACGCGGGCTGCCGGTCACGCCGAGAATATGCGTTTCGACGTCACGCGCCAGCGCTATCATGGCTTCAGGCGTGCGTTTTTCATCCGGCCACTGATAAAGCTGCCATTCGAAATACGGCACCAGCAGAATATGGCGCTCGTTAAAAGAGCGCATTGGCTGGCGGGCTTCGATACTGGCGCGGATCAGTTCATCCGGCACCGGCTCATCCGCCGTATTTTTCGCATAACGTTTCAGCCAGTCTGCGTCTTCCAGCAGGCTGTCGCAGAACATCGACTGCGTTTCGGCGTAAGCCATGGACGTCGGCGGGAATTCCTGCGAGAAGCATGGCGCATTCTGGCGGATATTGGCAAAGTGTGCCGCGTGGCCGCCTTCGTGGAACAACGTATTCAGCCCGCTTCCACCGCTGCCAATCTGATCCGGCTTTGCCAGGCTGGTGAAGTTGATCACCGCAGGGATCCATTTACCATTGTCATAAAACGGCGGCACCGGCCCGTGCATAAAACCATTCTCGTATTTGCCTTCACGCACCAGTAAATCCAGCTGCATTTCCGCGCCGTTGAAACCGATGTTCAGGCGCTTAAAGCTGTCAATCCAGCGGCGCAGGGAATCGGCAAACGGGAAATAAGGATCCAGCTGACGGGTCACGTCACCGGCGCTGGCGAAGCGGATATTCCACGGCAACAGCGCAGCGTCGCCTTCGCGGGCAACCAGCTCATTCAGGCTGCGCGTGTTGCTCTCACGCGTCTGCTCTTCGAACCGGTCAAGGATGGCGAATAGCTGTTCCGGCGACATGCGCTCGGTTTTATTCACCTTGTAATCGAAGTAATTGCGATAACCCAGCTGACGCGCAAAGCGGTTACGCAGGCTGATCAGCTGCGGCAAGCCGTTATGCAGCAGCCACTCTTCCAGCTCACGTAAGGCGTTTTGCGAACTGCGGCGGTACGCTTCATTTTCGTTATTCGCCTGATTGGTCAGCAGCTCGCCCAGCGAGGCATTGACGCGCTCGCCTTTGCTGTTGATGTGCGTCATGCGGTACTGCTTACGTTTGCCAAACAGCGCGGATTCCGCCTGAATGATTTCATCGAGCAGCGCCAGCGCTTCAGGGTCTTCGATGACGTTGCAGTCGAAGAAACTCAGCCAGCCGCGAAGGCCGTGCAGCAGCGCATCACGTTCTGCATCCGGCGTTTGTTTTTCGAGACGTGCGATGGCCTCACGCAGCTGCGCGGGACGGGTCGGTTCGGAGATAAAGCGTTTATAAGCCGTTTCGGCGGCGGAGAAAGCACTGGAGACATTTTCATCGCCGGTGCCCATATAGTTTTGCCAGAACAGATTTTCTTTGTTCCGGTGGACTTCGAGGTAGTCGTGATTGAGGGCGTTAAAATAGTCCTGAGCCTGTTTCATGTAATCTTCTCTGCTGAATGTTAAAGAGATTTTACATTGAGTGTATGTTCAGTCAGCGGTTCTGTCGATACGGCAAAACCGCTGAATGCGGGCAGGCTTCAGAATTTGGGATTAGTTTTTCTTAACAAACTCAGATTTGAGTTTCATCTGCCCAAAACCGTCAATTTTGCAGTCGATATTGTGATCGCCTTCAACCAGACGGATGCCTTTCACTTTGGTGCCGATCTTCAGCATGGAAGAACTGCCCTTCACTTTCAGGTCTTTGATTACCGTGACGGAATCACCGTCCGCCAGCAGATTACCGTTGGCATCCACGACCTTCAGCGTATCGTCATCACCCGCCGCATCACCGGCCAGTGCCCAGACATGTCCACATTCAGGGCAATTGAGCATTTCACCGTCCTGCCAGGTGAATTCAGATTTACATGTCGGGCAACTTGGTAACGTTTCCATAACTAAAACCTCAGGTTATGCTTTTAAAAAAGCCATTAAAATCATGAAATAAATTTCACACATGCCCTATTTTAGCTTTTAACCACACATTTGAACAGGGTAAGAGGAGTTTTGGGATATCAGACCGGATATCCGGGGCGGTTTTCTCACTTGCAGGGAGGGGGCTTACAGCGGATCGAGAAAGTTTCGGTTTCTCAATGGCGGTGATCGCTTGGCTCAGGTCAAAACCTTGGGTTGCCACCCAAACCGGCAAGACCTTGGGCTCGCCGCCCAAACTGGCCCAAAGGGTTTTAAACGAAACCCTTTGGAATCCTGCGTTTTTTTAACTGCGCGCTACCGCTCGCCGGCTATGTTTCAGGTACCACAGCTATTGCCGCGAAAACTTGCCGCTGCGCGGTTCCCTTACTCGGTTTCGAGCCATTGGTCTCGAAACACTTCGCTCGGCAAGCTTTCTGAAAGCGGCCACTGGCTATGTAATTCAAAGGCAATTTTGTGGGGTCTTTCAAAATGGTGAGATGGCGCGCTCAAAATCCAGCTGAACGGAGCGTCTTCGAGACCTATGGCTCGAAGACCGAGTGAAGGCAGCACGAAGTGCCTGGATTTGCGCCACATGCTGGAGCAGCTGAACATGTCCATCGTCCCAGCGGCAGCGCGCAGTTTAAGAGCCCGGGATTCTCAAGGGGCGCGGCGATAGGCGCTCCTTGAGGCCCGTTTGGGTGGCAACCCAAGGTGTTGACCTGAGCCGAGCGATCACCGCGCATGAAAAACCGCCTCTAATCCCCGGTCTGGGATTAAAACACCTGTTCTATGATCATCATCGCTTCCGCTAAATCCCCCGAAACGCCACTCCCCACCAGACAACACGCGAGCTGAATCAGGATCGCCTGCGGGATATCACGCTCGCCGTTCAGACACTCGTTGATGAAAGCCACTGTCGCTGCGACGTCTTTTGAGGCCGGGATAACGGCATCCGTAAATTCCTGTTTTTCAGCCAGAACGCTTTGTTCACCACCGGCGATAAAGTGCGTCTGCGGGAAACGTTGCGGGTTAGCGTACACTTCGCCTTCGGTGCCTTGCGTGAGCAGACCGCGGCCATCGATCTGGCGGAAAAATGAGGAAACGCGCTGCACGTATTCCGGGTGAGAAACGCTGGATAAACGCAGTGAATCCTGCCCGATAAATGGCGTGATGAGTTTTGCCAGTGTATGGCTGCTGTTTCGAACGCCCATCTGCCAGCGCAGGGCCAGCTGTTTTTCAATGGGCGGACACAAAACGGAAACCGGCACAAATACCGGCGCGTTGCCTGCGTCAAGTTGCTGCTGGGCTTGTTCCTGAGACCGGGCGGCTTCGATACCCAGCGCGCGGAAAATCTCGGCGCTGGTGATACGCGTCGGGTCTTCGTCTACACCGTGAACCAGCACCGGTAAACCCAGACGGCTGAGCAGAATCGCCAGCAGAGGCGTGAGGTTCGCCTGTTTCCGCGCACCGTTATAGGTCGGGATCACCACCGGCAGCGGGCGATTTTCCGGTGCCTGAAGGCGCATCACAAACTCTTCCATCGCGCTGTAAAAACCGAGCATTTCTTCTTCGGCTTCGCCTTTGATACGGAACGCAATCAGCAACGCGCCGAGCTGTAAATCAGGTACGTCACCGGCGAGGATTTCGCGATACAGCGCGTGCGACTGCTCCCGGTCCAGATCGCGGGCATGGTTTTTTCCGCGTCCGACTTCTTTGATGAGTTTGGTGTAATCCATCGTACCGTTACCTTATCAGTTCAACTGCTTATTCAGGGTAAACAAGACTCTGCGAGAAAAGTCACCGGCGGCGCGTACGGCGACGAGCGGGCTCTTTTTTCGCGGTTTTAAGGAGATCCGGACGCTTCACCGACCCCGGCGCAGGCATTTCAGGTTGCTCAATCGGGAACACCGGCAAAGCCGCCAGCAGGCGCGAACCGTAGCTTTTGGTCAGCAAGCGGCGGTCATAAATCACGATTTCACCGGTGCATTCATGGCTGCGGATCAATCGCCCGACCTGCTGGATCAGGTTGAAAGACGCGCTCGGCAGACTTTGCACTTCAAACGGGTAACGCTTCAGCGTTTTCAACCATTCGCCTTCCGTCAGAATCACCGGGCTGTCCACCGGCGGGAACGCAATTTTATGAATATGCACCTGCGTCAGCAATTCGCCTTTCAGATCCAGTCCTTCGGCGAAGGATTGCAGGCCAATCAGCACGCTGGTGGTGCCCGCAGAAACACGTTTGCGGTGCTCCTCGACCAGACGATAGCGCGGCTGATCGCCCTGTACCAGCAGCATCAGACGCAGATCCGGCAGCAGTGAGACGAACTGTTGCAAGGCGCGGTTACTGGCGAACAACACCAGCTGACCGGTATGTTTTCCTTTCGCCAGCTCCGTGCGGAAGAAATCTGCCATCTCCTGCAAATGCGCCGCTTCGTTCGCCAGAACCGGCTCAAGCGTCATTTGCGGGATCACCAGTTTCCCCTGCGTCACGTGATTAAACGGGGAATCGAGGCTGACAAAACGGTCGCCCGCTTTTTCGTTCAGCCCGCTCATTTCCTGAATGCGCGAGAAACTGTTGAGCGAACGCAACGTTGCGGACGTCACCACCACGTGCGGCACCTTGCGCCACAGCATTTTTTCCAACTGTTCGCTGACGCGGATACCCGCGCAGTGAAACACCAGATGCGTCTGGTTATCAAAATATGTACGCGTCACCCACTTGCCGATTGGCGCGTTTGACGCTTTATCCAGCGCCGCCAGCCGCCACAGTTTGCTCATGGTTTCGAGATAACCCTGCATGCGGCTCATGTGCAAAATCGCCCGGTGCAGACGCATGATGTCGTGCTTGCCGGTTTTTTCGCTGAGATCGTTCACCATGAATTCCGCCAGACTGCGCAGCCCGTCGGTCAGCTTAAACAGACGGCTGCATTGCTCCGTCAGTTCAGGCGGCAACGCGCCCAGCTCAAAACGGTACTCGGCTTCCGGCTGGTCCGGCGGCAGATACTGGCTCACCGATTGCTCAATCAGCAACAGCAGCTCGCGCATCTCCGCGCAGTGATTTTGCAGGCGCTCGGGATTGGTCAGCGGCGGCGGATTTTTCGGTGTAAACAGCGCCAGACACTGCTCAATCTGGCGCACAAAATTGTCCAGTTGCAGGTGGTTCCAGACGGCCGTAATTTCGGCGTCCACTTCCAGCGCATCGCGTGCGACTTCCGGCAGATGGTGGCCTTCGTCGAGCACCAGCAGCAAATCTTTGGCCGGCGGAAGCACGGATTCGGATTCCAGCGCCGCCATCACCAGCGCATGGTTGGTGACCACCACATCGGCGCTTTCAATCTCTTTTCGCGCCACAAAATACGGGCATTCGCGAAAATAGTGACAGTTACGGCTCAGGCAATTGGCTTTATCGGTGCTTATTTTTATCCACAACGGATCGTCGATGGTTTTCTGGTAGTGATCGCGCAAACCGTCCCACTCGTAACGTGAGAGCGCAGTTTCCAGCGTTTTTGACAGTTTCTGTTCTTCACCGCTGGAAGGCGCAAGTTCATCGCCGAGAAATAATCCCAGATCGCCTTGCGCGTTTTCATTGCTCATCGCCGCCAGATTGCGCGGGCAAACATAGCGCCCGCGCCCGAAAGCGCCGGTAAATTTCAGGTCGGGAATGATTTTTTTCAGCAGCGGTAAATCTTTACTGAAAATCTGATCCTGCAGCGCCACGTTGGCCGTGCTGACAATCAGCGGCTTTTCTTCTTCACGACTGACGGCAATGCCAGGGATGAGATAGGACAGCGTTTTCCCGACGCCGGTCGGCGCCTCGATGGCCAGATGCCGGGCAGAATCACCGGAGAAAACTTTCGCCACCTCCGCAATCATCTCGCGTTGCGGAGCACGGGGAATGAAATCCGGAATTTGCTGTTGCAGGGCTTTATACCACTGGCTTATCTGATTTTTTACTGCGGGGGAAAGCGCCATGCATCTCTTTTTTGTACGTCGGGACAGGAATGTTGGGGTCTATTGTCACACAGACCCGCCTGCGGCGCAGCCCGAAATCACGACCAAATTCGCCTTATAATTCGGCATAAAAAGTGGAGGACTTGTAAAAAAAAGAAAAGTTCATTTCTGATTGTCATAAATTGATCACAAATCTACGGTAAAAAATCCTCGCTAAGAAAATTCCCAGCCAATGCGGAATGAATAGCAAAAATGATGATTAGCGTCTTTCCACAAGACTTCATATAAAGCTTTCCAGAAAAGCTTTTAATAAAAAATGCAGGGTACAAATTCATGAAACGTAATATTTTGGCACTTTTAATTCCTGGTTTACTGATTGCATCAGGAGCTCACGCAGCGGAAGTTTATAATAAAGACGGTAATAAACTGGATCTGTACGGTAAAGTTAAAGGGCTGCATTATTTCTCTGATTCTGCCAGCAATGACGGTGACCAGAGTTACATTCGTTTCGGTTTTAAAGGCCAGACACAAATTAATGATCTGATCACCGGTTACGGCCAGTGGGAATACAACGTGATGGCTAACCACGCTGAATCTGACAGCAAAACGCCAAGCACGACCGGTACTAAAACCCGTCTGGGCTTTGCAGGTTTGAAATTCGGCCAATACGGTTCCATCGACTATGGCCGTAACTACGGCGCACTGTACGATGTTGAAGCCTGGACCGATATGTTCCCTGAGTTCGGCGGCGACGGTTACACCAAAGCTGACCGCTTCATGACTGGCCGCACCAACGGCGTGGCAACCTACCGTAACCGCGGCTTCTTCGGCCTGGTTGATGGTCTGAACGTTGCCGTTCAGTACCAGGGTAAAAACGAAAACGACGGCCGCAGCAGCAGCACCGCAAACGGTGACGGCTATGCCCTGTCGACCACTTACGCACTGGGTGATACCGGCGTGAGCTTCGGTGGTGCTTATGCTTCTTCTGACCGCACAACCGGCCAGAGCAATTCTACTTACGGTAAAGGCGATAAAGCAGACGCCTGGACCGGCGGCATGAAATACGATGCAAACGGTGTTTATTTAGCCGCTATGTATGCTGAAACTCGTAATATGATCGCTATTACCGTGCCTGGCGGTATTGCTGGCGCACCCGCTGGCAGCGGTTTTGCTAATAAAACACAAACTTTCGAAGCTGTTGCACAATATCAGTTTGAAAATGGCCTGCGTCCGTCACTGGGTTATGTTCAGACTAAAGCAAAAGATATTGAAAACATCGGCGATGCAGACCTGGTTAAATATGTTGACGTAGCGGCAACTTATTATTTCAACAAAAACATGTCCGCGTATGTTGATTATAAAATCAACCAACTGTCTGACGACAATAAATTGGCTCTGAATAACGACGACGTGACGGCTGTCGGTCTGGTTTATCAGTTCTGATTTAAGTCAAATATCCTCCCTCATTGTTATTTCTCTGTCTTTGATTTTTTTCGGCCGGACTCACCCTCCGGCTTTTTTCATTTCTGCCATTTTCCGGCACGCCTCGCGTTAATCGTCATAAACTCTTCCACACCTCGCTGAATCTGCTACAGTTTTAACGATTTTCATGAATGCGAATCTTTCTTAACAAGCATAGGGATGACTAATGAATAAAATTTCGCTTTGCACCACCAGTGCGTTGATGATGCTGGCTCTCACCGGCTGCGCGCAGCAAAAGCCGGATGCCCAGCAGAAACTGAACGATCAGTCGGTAATGGCGCTGAACTGGTTCCAGCAATCCGGTGAATATCAGGCGCTGGCTTATCAGGCATTTAACACCGCAAAAATGGCGTATGACCAGGCCAAGCCACTGGCGGGACAAAAGAAAGCCGTCATCGTCGATCTTGATGAAACTATGCTTGATAACAGCGCTTACAGCGCGTGGCAGGTCAAAGCGAACCAACCGTTCGACAGCAAAACCTGGTCACAATGGACGGCAGCCCGTCAGGCAACCGCCGTTCCGGGCGCAGTTGAATTCGCCAACTACGTGAATACCCACGGCGGCACAATGTTCTATGTATCAAACCGCAAAACCAGTGAATACGCCGCGACCGTCGATAATATGAACCGCCTGGGCTTCACGGGTGCCAACGACAAAACCGTGTTACTGAGCTCCGATACCTCCAACAAACAGGCTCGTTTTGACGCCGTCAAAGCCGCCGGTTATCACGTTGTCTTATACGTGGGCGATAATCTGAATGACTTCGGATCCGCCACTTATCATCAGAACAATGAACAGCGCCGCGCCTTCGTAAACCAGAACCATCAGCAGTTCGGCACCCAATATATCGTTCTGCCGAACCCGCTGTACGGCGACTGGGAGAGCGGTCTGGCGAAGGATTACAACAAGTTGTCGCCGGAAGCGAAATTATCTGTCAGAGAGCAGAACCTGAAGGCGTGGAGCGGGAAGTGATCGCTTTTAGAAAGCTGTCAAACTTTTCCGGTTCCACCGGAAGCTCAGATCGAAGATAACTTGGTTTATCGCTGACCGAGAAGGTTTCGGTTTATCACTCGCCGTGGGGGTTGGATCGAGAAGATTTCGGTTTCTCAATTGCAGTGATCGCTCGGCGGCTTGTACCGAAACCGACCAGAGAGGGCCAGGACGGGCCCTCTCTGGACTCTCCACGTCTTTTTAAAAACAAGCGCTTTCGCTGGGGCGACGGACATGTTCTGCGACTTCCGCGTGTGGCGCGAAATCTTGCCGCTGCGCGGTACCTTCCTCGAGGGCTTCGAGCCTTGCGGTCTCGAACCCTCGGTCAGCAAAATTTCTGAGCGCGCCAGATTGCCTTTGTAAAAGATTAAAACCAGCCTGTTTTTGAATTTAGATAAGCTTCCGGCCGCTTTCAAAACGACGTTGAGGGAGTGGTGAGAAACAGCGAGAGTCTTTTTTCGAGCAGGTTCGAGCCCGAAGCGAAAGGACCGCGCAGCGGCGGCGTTTGCGGCACTAGCGGAGTTGCTGAAACATAGCCAGCGAGCGGTAGCGCGCAGTTAAAGAGCCCGGGATTCTCAAGGGGGGTGGCGACAGACCACCCTTGAGGCCGGTTTGGGTGGCAACCCAAGGTCTTGACCTGAGTTAAGCGATCAATGCAATTGAAAAACCGAAATATCCTCAATCAGCCCCTCGCTGCAAGCGAGAAAAAAGCCGCTTTTGCAGCGGCCTCCTGCAATCAGAAACTGTAGTCGATAGCCGCAAAGTACCGGCGTCCGTCCTCGTTATAACTGTAGTCATCCCGGTTCAGGTCTTTATCCGTCAGGTTCAGCACCCCGGCCCGCAGTTTCACGGCTTTATTCACCTGATACGAACCGCCAGTGTTCCAGACGGTGTATCCGCCCGGCGTGGCGTTACCGTCGGTGACAGTGCGGCTTTTGCCTTTATAGTTGGCGGAAACGTAGAAACTCCAGGCATCCCACGGTTTCCAGTCCAGCGTGGCATTACTGGTGTGGAATGGTAGTTCGGACAACGGTTTATTTCCGCCGTTGCTCAGGTCGCGCGCGTCGTTGTAGGTGTAGTTCAGCTTCAGGTTCAGCACGTCGGTGACCGGCAGGCTGACTTCGGTTTCAAGGCCACGGATGCGGGCTTTATTGACGTTGTAGTAACGGAAGATCGGATTACCGCTGGCGTCAAAGCCGACAAAGTTCGCGTAGGTCGGCGCCAGATTGCGGTTGGCGGTGCGGATAACGGTGATCATGTCGTCGATATCGTTCTGGAAAACCGTGGCGCTGGCGCTCACATCTTCCAGCCAGCCTTCCTGACCGGCGTAGTACATGCCGAATTCCACGCTTTCGCTGGTTTCTGCTTTCAGGTCTTTGCTGCCCACCACATTACAACTGCCGCGGCAGGAAGCACTTTGCCAGTCCGGGCTGAGCTGTAACAGGGACGGCGCTTTGAAGGCCGATGCCCAGCCGCCTTTTAGCGTAACGGTGTCGGTGGCGTTGTAGACCAGGTACGCACGCGGGCTCCAGTTGACGCCGTAGTTTTCATGGTCGTCCATGCGCACGCCGCCGGTCAGCGCGAGGCTTTCGAAAATACGCCATTCGTCTTCGAGGAACAGCGCGTACTGATTGGCCTGCGTGCTGCCGCCGCTCTTCATGTTGACGCCATCTTCGAGTTTATCGTTACGGTATTCACCGCCAAACGTCAGGAACTGGTTGTAATCCCCCAGCGGGATCACGACTTTGCCGTCGAGGGAATTATTCTTCGAGGTGATGGTTTCAGCGTTTTTGTTCTCGATATTTTCACCGTAGAAACGCAGTTCAGTATTCGCCAGCCCCCAGCGCCCGTTATGGCCCAGCGAGTAGTTTTCGCGCTCAATGCGGTTTTTATCCAGCGTGTCGGAATCTCTGTCCTGACGATCCATACCGTAGCCGAACGTCATATCCTGATCTTCGGTTGGCGTCAGTGAGAATTCCACATTGGCGTTGCGCGACGTGTAGCCTTCAATGCGTGGCTGGCCGGTGCTGCCGCTGGCGGAGCTGGCCTGATCTTTCTCACGTTTACCTAGCGCGCCGTAGACTTTTACGCCGAGCAGATCGTCAACCAGCGGGCCGCTGGCGAAGAAATTTCCGTTGCCGCTGTCGCCGCGATCGCGGTGTTCCTGAACCGTGGTGTCCGCGCTCAATGTGCCGTGCCACGCGGTGCCAACTTTGCGGGTGATGATATTAACCACGCCGCCCAGCGCATCGGAACCATAAAGTGAGGACATCGGCCCGCGCACCACTTCGATACGTTCGATTGATTCCGCTGGGATCCAGCTTAAATCGAAATCGTTATGGCGGAATACGGCGTTGCGGGAATTCACGCGTTTGCCGTCAACCAGAATCAGGGTGTAACCGCTGCCCAGCCCGCGGATACTGACGCCCTGACGGTTGTCGCTTTCATTGGTGATTTGCACGCCCGGCACATCTTTCAGAACATCTTTCAGGTTCTGAACCGGTTTTTTTTGCAGGTCTTCGCGGGTGATGACGCTGATACTGGCTGGCGCATCTTTGAGGTTTTGCTGGATGGCGGAAGCCGTCACCACCATCTGGTCTTCTTTTTCTTTCACTTCAGAAACATCTTCTGCCATCGCAGGACACGCGGCGGCAAACAACTGAGCGAGCAGCCCGGCTTTGATCGCCGGTGTAAATTTGACCTTAACCATTTATTCTCTCCATGAGATAAAACAACCCCGCCGGTGCGGGACGTTGTAATTAAATTCCGTCAAACCGGTAAACGCGGCGCGAACAAACCCGCCCGGTTTATCAGGATGTTTTTATTAGTTTCAGGCTCACAATGTGAAAGGCGGACGCCGCTGCGTTGGCTGCGTCCGTTTTTATTTCGTCAGAACTTAAATCGAAGGGTCGCTGACCAGTCCGTCGATGAGGATCTGCGGCGTTCCCTGCGAGCAGCGTTCAATTCTCCCGCGCACGCCGTAAACGCGCGCAAGACTTTCCGGGGTGATCACCGCTTCCGGCTCGCCGTCAGCAATCAGATTACCGTCCTTGAGCATCAGCACGCGGTCGCCGTGGCGCAGCGCGATATTGATGTCATGGACCACCACCACGGTCACGATATTGCGTTTTTGCGTTTCCTTGCGCACCAGATCCATCACGTGAAACTGGTAGTTCAGATCGAGCGCGCTGAGCGGTTCATCCAGCAGCAGCAGCGATGGCTGGCGGATCAGCGATTGCGCCAGCCCGACCAGCTGTTTCTGCCCGCCGGAAAGCTGATCCAGATAACTCAGCGCCAGATGTTCAATACCAAGCTGACGCAGCAGCGCCATCACGCTGTCCGTGCCTTCAGAGGCTTTTCCTTTACCGCCGGACGCACGCTGCGCCACGATAATGGATTCCAGCACATGCAGATGTACACCGGCTGGCAGCGTTTGCGGCAGATACACCACCTGCTCCGCACGGCGGGCAAACGGCATCGGCATTAAGTCGTGACCGTCGAGCAGCAACTGTCCTTCCGCCCGGTTAAGCCCGGCCAGCGAACGCAGTAAGGTGGATTTCCCGCTGCCGTTCGGCCCGAGCAGCACGGTGATTTTCCCGCGCGGCAACATCGGTACGTTCAGGTTGCGGATCACAGGGCGCTTCGGATAACCGGCGTTGAAATCGCGGATTTGCAGCCCCTGCGTGGCGGCATTGAGCAACGTTTGCGGATCGGTTTCGAGCATCGCTGACATCAGACGTTCCCCCTGTGGCGAAGAATAATGCTGAGGAAGAACGGCACGCCGACCAGCGAGGTCACGATACCGACAGGAATAATGACGCCCGGCACCAGATTTTTAGACGCGACCGACGCCATCGACAGCACCAGCGCACCAATCAGCGCGCTCGCCGGCAGATAGAAACGGTGATCTTCACCAAACATCAGGCGCGCAATGTGCGGCGCGACCAGCCCGATAAAACCAATCGGCCCGACAAACGCCACCGCCAGCGCGGAAAGAATACTGATACGCAGCAACGTGCCCAGACGTAAACGACGCACGTCGATACCAAAACTCACCGCGCGATCTTCACCCAGACGCAGTGCGGTCAGCTTCCACGCGCTCATCATCGACCACGGCAGCAGAATCAGAAACGCCAGCAGCATCACGCCCAGTTTCACCCACGACGCACGCGCCAGGCTGCCCATCGTCCAGAAAACTAAGCCCTGTAAGGTGTCTTCGGTGGCGATGAACTGCATCAGGGAAACCAGTGCGTTGAAGGTAAAGACCAGCGCGATACCAAACAGCACCACGCCGGAGCTGGCGACGCGCGTCCAGCGGGTGATGCCGTCAAGCATCAGCGCGGCGAGCAGCGCAAAGATAAAGGCGTTCGCGGAGATAAACCATTGATCCGGGATCCCCGGAATGCCGATACCCAGCACGATAGCCAGTGCCGCGCCGAACGCCGCCGCAGAAGAAACTCCGAGCGTAAACGGGCTGGCCAGCGGGTTGTTCAGGATGGTTTGCATTTCTGCACCCGCCAGCCCCAGAGACATCCCCACCGCCACTGCCATCAGCGCGTAAGGCATGCGGATATCCCACACAATCACCCGCGTGCCCGGATCTGCCGCTGCCGCATCGAACAGCGTTTTCCACAGCGTACCGAGTGACAACCCCGACGGCCCCATAATGAAATCAATCACCAGTGAGACGATAATCGCCAGCACCAGGACCAGCATGATTAACAGACGGCGGCGGACGATATTCTGGTATCGCCCCATCACGCTGTTGTCGGTAATGGCTTTCACCGCCAGCGCGGGTTCGGTCGTTGTACTCATGATTCGCTTCTGTCTCTTTAACGTAAAAACTGACGGCGGAATTACTTGCCGCTTTCCGGTTTAACCGCATCCGTCCAGTAAGTGCCTGTCGGTTCCACGGCAAGGAACTGCTTATAGAGTTGTTTCTGCGTTTCCTGCGGATCCAAATCCGCAAACTTCTCCGGATAAAATGCT
The DNA here is from genome assembly GCF_019200965.1 of Rahnella sp. PD12R. Lineage (NCBI taxonomy): Bacteria > Pseudomonadati > Pseudomonadota > Gammaproteobacteria > Enterobacterales > Yersiniaceae > Rahnella > Rahnella sp. PD12R. The sequence continues at coordinate 454,242 of NZ_JAHTMS010000001.1, forward strand.
TTGGCAAAGACCTGCACGGCCAGCACGTTATACGGCGAATTGTAATAATTGTGCCAGATGCCAGAACTGCGGCCATCTTCCACGGCTTTCAACGTGCTGATGCCTTTACGCTGCAAGAGCGGCGTCAGGCTGGCACGTGCTTCTTCCGGCGTGGTTTGTGCGCCGAGCACTAACCCGGCTGGCGCAGGATCACCCGCTTTCGCCGGTTTCCCGCCGCCGCTGACCAGATAAACATCCGGCTGCGCCGCAATCACTTTTTCGAGATTGACCAGACCCAGCGGCCCCGGCAGCAACGGTTTGGCAATATTAACCCCACCCGCCTGATCGATGAAATCACCCATGTTGCCTTTACCGGCAGAACGGCAACATTCATCCGCGGTGGAAGCGCGTAATTCGATAAAGACTTTCGGTTTATCCTGCTCAGGAATGTCTTTCGTCACATCCGTGACGCGTTTGATGTTGTCCTGATAAAAGCGGATATAGTCCTGCGCCTGTTTTTCGCGGTTCAGCACTTTGCCCAGCAATTCCATGCTCGGCAGCGTATTTTTCAGCGGCGACGTGCGGAAATCCACAAAGACCACCGGCACACCGGCTTTCTGCAACTGTGTCACCAGCGCACTTTCTTTGCCCGGCCCGTGGCCCGACAAACCAAAAATCGCTAACTGCGGATTGAGCGTCAGCACTTTTTCGGGACTGATGCTGTCAGCGCTGGTGTTACCAATCAGCGGGATTTTGTCGATCTGCGGGAATTTAGCCTGATACGTCGCGTACGTTTGCGGATCCAGCTTACGGAAATCGCCCTGCCAGCCCGCAATGCGGTCAAACGGCTTCTGGCCTTCGAGCAGGGAAACGGCAAAGAACAACCGCCCTTCTCCCAGCACTACACGCTGGACGTCATCCGGCACCGTGACCGTTCTTCCGGCAATATCCGTGACCGTCACCGCCTGAGCGCTCAGGCTCAACATGCCAAGGGTGCATCCTAATAATCCGCCAGCAATTCGTTTGCTGAACAGCGTACTGATAAAATTCTGCTGATAATTCATCTTCTTCCGATTCCTTTACGTTTCCCTGAAGTGGGGCTAACAATAAAAGAAATGATAACGATTATCAATGCAGTTTACAGAACCTATCAAGGTTACAGAGAGATTGGGCGCGGGGAAACAGGGCTGAAGTAACAAAGCATTACGGAAAGAAAGGTATAAAAAAAAGCGGAGCCTGAGCTCCGCCTTTGCAACAAAATAGCCGTTCCGGTCAGTTATTTATCAACGTGTTCCGGGAATTCCATTTCGCTGTATTTCACCACTTTGGTGCCTTTGGTCAGCTTGTAGCCAAACCAGATGATCAGGAACAGTGGCAGACCAATGTACGTCGCCGCAACGCCCCCCCAGTCAATGGTATCTTTCAGGAACGCCTGATAGTTCTGGCCCAGCGTGATGATCAGACACAGCACAAACGCAAAGACCGGGCCGAACGGGAAGAAGCCGGACAGATAAGGCAGTTTCTTCAGGTCAAGACCTTGTGAAACATAGCCGCGACGGAAACGGTAATGGCTCACCGCGATGCCCAGCCAGGCAATAAAGCCCGTCATACCGGACGTGTTCAGCAGCCACAGGTAAACGGTCTGGTTACCAAACATTGAGCTCAGGAAGCACAGCGCGGCCACAATGGTGGTGGCGTAAAGTGCATTGCGCGGCACGCCGCCTTTGGACAGTTTGGCGAACATGCGCGGCGCTTTGCCTTCGCTGGCCAGCGTAAACAGCATGCGGGTTGACGCGTACATGCCTGAGTTACCGGCAGACAATACGGCGGTCAGGATCACGGCGTTCATCACCGCAGCGGCGGAAAGCAGACCGGCATTACGGAACACCAGCGTGAACGGGCTGACGGAGATATCGCCCACTTCGTTACGCAGCAAGCTTGGATCGGTGTAAGGAATGATCAGGCTGATGACCAGAATCGCCAGAATATAGAACAGCAGGATACGCCAGAACACCTGACGCACTGCGCGCGGGATATTTTTACCCGGGTTTTCAGATTCACCGGCGGCCACGCCAATCAGTTCGGTTCCCTGGAAGGAGAAACCGACGATCATCGCTACGCCTATCATCGAGGCAAATCCGCCTGCGAACGGCGCATCACCGATAGTCCAGTTGTGCCAGCCCGCGGTTTCAGCACCGCGCATAATGCCGGTGATCATCAGCACGCCCACGGCGATGAAGATGATGACGGTGACCACTTTGATTAGCGAGAACCAGTATTCCGCTTCGCCGAAACCGCGTACGGAAATGTAGTTAAGCAGGAAGATCAGGCCGAGGAACAAGGCGCTCCAGATCCAGCCCGGCGTGTCCGGGAACCAGTAGTTCATCACCAGCTGTGAGGCCACGAGGTCAACGGCGATAGTTACCGCCCAGTTGTACCAGTAGTTCCAGCCCAGTGCGAAACCGAAACCTTCTTCGACATAACGGGAACCATACGTGGAGAATGAACCGGAAACAGGCATGAATGCCGCGAGTTCACCGAGGCTGGTCATCAGGAAGTAAACCATGATGCCGATCAGTGCGTAGGACAGCAGTGCGCCGCCCGGGCCCGCCTGTGAAACTGTCGCGCCGGAGGCGACGAATAAACCCGTACCAATTGAACCGCCGATGGCGATCATCGTTAAGTGACGTGCCTTGAGCTCGCGACGCAGTGTGGGAGCCACCTGCGTATTTTTTGTAGGTTGTTGAGCCATTTTTACCCTATATCCGCTCGTCATTATAAAATTTAAGCGCGGATTGTAGCAAAACCTGCCGCTCTGAATAGCAGGAACGACCTGTTATAAGACACCTTCATAACAGGCCGTGGATCATTAGTGAAAGACCGTAATCAGGATTCGCGACAATAGGTTAAAAACCGCGATAAGGCGTTTGAGATGTGTTTCTGACGGTGATGAATGAGATAAAGCTTACGCACCAGCGGGGCAACCGGCAGGCGGATTTCCACCAGTGAGCCGCTGCTAAGCTGCTCGGCAATCACCCGGCGCGACAGACAGCTGATGCCAATTCCGTGACGCACCGCGTGCTTGATGGCCTCGGAATTTCCCAGTTCCATCACCAGATTGAAATCCGGCAACTGTGGCAGCAACATGTGATCTAACACTTCACGCGTACCCGAGCCGCGTTCACGCAAAATCCACGGTTCCCGCGCCAGTGCTTCCAGTGAAACCGTCTGCCCTGCCAGCGGATTTTCCGGCGCGACAAACACCACCAGTTCGTCATCCAGCCACGGTTGCGTAATCAGCTCTGGCAACTGGCACGGCCCTTCGATAAGACCCAGATCCACCCGAAAATCAGAGACGGCGTTAATCACGTCATTGGTGTTGCCGACGTTGAGTTCCATCGGCGTATGCGGGAAATCCAGCCGGTATTCCGCAATCATCGCCGGCAGCATGTAATTGCCGATGGTGCTGCTGGCACCGATGCGCAGCGAACCGTTATCGTGGTTAAACAGGCGCTCGATTTCGCCCGCCTGCTCAAGCAGCGCCAGCGCTTTCGGGTATAACAGACGCCCATGCTCATTGATTACCAGCCGTTTACCGACACGGTCAAATAACTGCACGCCAAGCTGACCTTCGATATCGGCCAGTGCGGCACTCACCGCGGATTGCGATAAGGAAAGCACAACCGACGCCTGCGTGGTCGACCCGCTTTTCAGCACCTCGGCGAAAACTTCAAGTTGTCGCAATGTTATGTGCATAAATGTCCCGCTATCCTTACAAGCCCTCCGGTCCGTTGATGGCTTGTTCAAAATGTCTGCTCAGAAATCTGTTCAGAAGAAAAACCGCCGCGTATCGCACGCTTTCTCTTTCTTCAGTATAGACCCGTAGATCGGGGCGACCATTTTGCCCCCGGTTTTCAGCGCATTCTATACCAGTTTTTCAGATAGGTTATAAAGTTATAATCAATTTCATTTTTATATAAGCGCGGCGTAGCCTTATCGCATCACTCCTTAGATGAGGAAACGACGATGAATACATTGCCGCTCAATAAACGCGACACACTCAAAAATACCGTTCCGCAACCGCTGCGGATTAGCCGTGTCATTCCCGGCCTGGCGCTGACCGGCGTCATTACTGCTCTGGCTATCTGGCTGAGTGATTTTCCGGCGTTAAGCCAGCTAGGGCTGAGTGCGCTGACGCTGGCGATCGTTATCGGCATGGTTATCGGCAACACGTTTTATCCTGCCGCCCGGCCATGGTGCGAGGAAGGCGTCACGCTGGCAAAGCAGCGCCTGTTACGGCTCGGCATCATTCTTTACGGCCTGCGGCTGACGTTCGCGCAAATCGCTGACGTCGGCGCAACCGGTATTCTGATTGACGCCATGATGCTGTGTTCCACCTTCGCGCTGGCCTGCTGGCTCGGTCAACGCGTGTTTAAATTAGACCGCGATACCTCGATGCTCATCGGCGCAGGCAGCAGTATTTGTGGCGCGGCCGCCGTGATGGCGACAGAACCGGTGCTCAACGCCAAAGCCGAAAAAGTCACCGTCGCGGTGGCTACGGTCGTTATTTTCGGCACCGCCGCCATCTTCCTGTATCCGTGGTTATGGCAGCTTAACGCGCATTATCACTGGGTGAACTTCACGGCTGCACAGTTCGGGATTTATACCGGCTCAACGGTGCATGAAGTGGCGCAGGTGGTTGCCGCCGGTCAGGGTGTCAGCCCGGACGCTGAAAACGCAGCGGTGATTGCCAAGATGATCCGCGTCATGATGCTGGCTCCGTTCCTGCTGCTGTTATCCGGCTGGATTGCCCGCGGCAAAACTGTGAAAGAAGCCGGTGAGAAATCAGGTTTGCGTAACATCACCATCCCGTGGTTCGCGCTGATGTTCATTCTGGTGGCGGCGTTCAACTCGCTGGATATTCTGCCGCACAGCTGGATCCCACCGCTCATCACGCTCGACACCGTACTGCTTGCGATGGCGATGGCAGCGCTTGGCCTGACAACACACATCAGCGCACTGCGTCAGGCGGGGCTGAAACCGATGTTGCTGGCGGCGATATTGTTTGTCTGGCTGATTGCTGGCGGCGCGGGGATCAACGAACTGGTTCAGCATCTTTTTGGCTAATGTTGCGGGTTTTAACACTTCTCTGCTGCGCCTGCCTTGTGCAGGCGCTATCATTCTCCCTTAGATGAAGAATAAATGAGGAGCGGAAATGAAGTTTATAGGAGCACACGTGAGTGCTGCGGGCGGCGTCGATCAGGCCGTGCTGCGGGCACACGAGCTGGAAGCCACAGCTTTTGCGCTTTTCACCAAGAACCAGCGTCAGTGGAAAGCGGCACCGTTGCCGGAAGACGTCATTGAAAAATTCAAAATAGCCTGTGAAAAGTATGGCTATCAGAGCAACCAGATTTTGCCGCATGACAGCTATCTGATTAACCTCGGTCACCCGGTCACCGAAGCGCTGGAAAAATCCCGCGAAGCCTTTCTTGATGAACTGCAACGTTGCGAACAGCTCGGCCTTTCGCTGCTGAATTTCCATCCGGGCAGCCACCTGATGCAAATCGACGAAGACAAATGTCTCGAACGCATTTCTGAATCCCTGAACATCGCGCTGGCACAGACACAGGGCGTCACCGCCGTCATCGAAAACACCGCCGGTCAGGGCAGCAATCTGGGTTTCCGCTTTGAGCATCTGGCGAAAATCATTGATGGCGTTGAAGACAAAAGCCGCGTCGGCGTCTGCATTGATACCTGCCACGCTTTCGCCGCTGGTTACGATCTGCGAACTGTCGAAGAGTGCGAGAAGACCTTCAAACATTTCGAAGACGTTGTCGGATTTAAGTACCTGCGCGGTATGCATCTCAACGATGCGAAGAGCGAATTCAACAGCCGCGTCGACCGCCACCACAGCCTCGGTCAGGGGAACATTGGCAACACGGTGTTCAGCTGGATGATGCGTGACGCGCGGTTTGACGGTATCCCGATGATCCTCGAGACGGTTGATCCGGAGATCTGGAAAGATGAGATCGCGTGGCTAAAAGGGGAAGCGGCGGCTGAAGTCGCGGCTTAAATTTGCAGATAGCCGCTGCAAGTGGCGGCCTTAAAGGCTTGGATCGAGACGATTTCGGTTTATCACTTGCAGTGATGCTTAAAACTCAGGTCAAAACCTTGGGTTGCCACCCAAACCGGCAAGACCTTGGGCTAGCCGCCCAAACTGGCCTCAAGTTCAACACCTTGGGCTCGCCGCCCAAACTGGCCCAAAGGGTTTTAAACGAAACCCTTTGGAATCCTGCGTTTTTTAAACTGCGCGCTGCCGCTCGCTGGCTATGTTTCAGCCGCCACAGCTATTGCCGCGAAAACTTGCCGCTGCGCGGTTCCCTTACTCGGTTTCGAGCCATTGGTCTCGAAACACTTCGCTCGGCAAGCTTTCTGAAAGCGGCCACTGGCTATGTAATTCAGCATGCTTTTTGAAAGCGGCCGGAAGCTTATCTAAATTCAAAATCAGGCTGGTTCTAATCTTTTAGAAAAGGCAATCTGGCGCGCTCAGAAATTTTGCTGACCGAGGGTTCGAGACCGCAAGGCTCGAAGCCATCGTGGAAGGCACCGCGCAGCGGCAAGATTTCGCGCCACACGCCGGAGTAACAGAACACGTCCGTCGACCTAGCGATAGCGCGCAGTTTAAGAGCCCGGGATTCTCAAGGGGCGCGGCGATAGGCGCTCCTTGAGGCCAGTTTGGGTGGCAACCCAAGGTCTTGACTTGGGTTTTAAGCATAACCGCATATGAAAAACCGAAACCTCTCGATCCAGCCTTCACTGCAAGTGAAAAACCAAAACTTTCTCGATCCAAGTCTTTAAGGCCGTCACTTGCAGCGGCCATCTGCAAAAAAAAAGCGCGACTCATTTTTAAGTCGCGCTTCTCTCACCTGCTGAACAGCAATTATCAGGCTACTTTAGCCGCCAGCTGCGCATCTGAACGTTTCAGAACCGCATAAGCGCCACCCGCCAGAACGGTACCGGCGATAATCGCCACCAGGTAACCGAGCACCGGTGTGATTGCGCCTGGGATCAGCAGAACAAACAGACCACCGTGTGGTGCCATCAGTTGCGCATGGAATGCCATGGACAACGCACCGGTCAACGCACCACCGGCGATACAGCACGGCAGAACACGCATCGGGTCACGGGCAGCGAACGGAATCGCACCTTCGGAGATAAAGCACAGGCCCAGAACCAGCGCTGCTTTACCACCTTCGCGTTCACTTTGCTCGAACTTGTTACGCGCGAGCAAGGTCGCCAGACCCATCGCCAGTGGTGGCACCATACCGGCAGCCATGATGGCGGCCATTGGTGCGTACACGGAAGAACTCAGCAACGCGACGCCGAATGCGTAAGCCGCTTTGTTTACCGGGCCCCCCATGTCGGTACACATCATCGCACCGAGGATTGCGCCGAGCAGTACGGCGTTCGCAGTACCCAGAGATTGCAGCCATGCGGTCAGACCTGCCATGATTTTTGCCACCGGCGTACCGACAACATAAATCATCACCAGACCCGTAATCAGGCTCGCGACCAGCGGGATGATCAGGATAGGTTTCAGGGCTTCCATACTTTGCGGTAACTTCAGCTTGCCGCTGATAGCTTTCGCCACGTAACCCGCGAGGAAACCGGCGATGATACCGCCAAGGAAACCGGCACCGGTGCTCACGGCTAACATACCGCCGATAAGACCCGGCGTCAGGCCAGGACGGTCAGCGATGGAGAAGGCAATAAAGCCCGCCAGAACCGGAACCATCAGCGCGAAGGCTGAAGCGCCACCGATTTGCATCAGCGCAGCCGCCAGCGTGCCTTTTACTTCAAAGGCTTTAATACCGAAAACGAAGGACAACGCGATACACAAGCCACCCGCCACAACCATCGGCAGCATGTAAGACACGCCGGTCAGCAGGTGACGATATGGCCCGGAACCGCCCGCTTCTTTCTTCTTCGCCGTGGAAGTTGCGCCCTGTGCGTTAGGGGCAAACACTTCCGCTTCAACCAGTGCTTTATCCAGCTCCTGTTTGGTCTTTTTCAATGCCAGACCGGTAGAGGTACGGTACATCGGCTTACCGGCGAACTTCGCCAGATCCACTTCGATGTCAGCCGCAACGATGACCAGATCTGCCGCCGCCACTTCTTCAGGCGTGATGGCGTTACCGGCACCGACGGAACCGCGGGTTTCCACTTTCACCCACCAGCCGCGTTTTTTCGCTTCGCTTTCAATGGCTTCAGCCGCCATGAAAGTGTGCGCCACGCCGGTCGGGCAAGCGGTGATAGCAACGATACGTTTTGGACCAGCCGCAGCGGCAGGTGCTGACACGGCAACAGCCGGTGCCACGTAAGGTTTGGCTTCTGTCAGTGCGCGAGCCAGAAATGCCTGAGGATCGCGAACGGCATCCGCCACATCGCCGGTATAAATGTTTTTACCTGTCAGCGTCGCATCGTTGGGTACGGTTTCACCGGCCACGATCACAACTTCAGCGTCAGCGGCCTGATCGACCACCTGATGCCCTGCTTTCGCCGCAGCAGCAGCGAGCAAATTTTTCGCCAGATGGCTGCGAGCCTGTCCCAGCGAACTGTCTATCATCAGCAGCGTTTTCATTCTGCCTCCTGCGGATTAAAAGGGTTTCAGATCAACACGGGCCATCATCGCCGCGAGCTGCGGACGATCGGTGACACCGACATTACTCTGGCTGACAGCCAGTGCGGCAACAGCCGTTGCCAGGCGTAACGTATGTTCGCTGGATTCGCGCATCAGCAAGCCGTAGATCAGGCCACCGACCATGGAATCACCGGCACCGACGGTGCTGACAACTTCACAGGCTGGCGGTTTGGCGATCCACGCGCCGGAGGCGTTAACCCACAATGCGCCTTCAGCACCCAGAGAAATCACCACGTGGGCAATTCCCTGATCACGCAAGGCATGCGCAGCTTCTACCACGTCACTCAGTTCCGGCAATTTACGGCCAGCCCAGATTTCCAGTTCACGGCGGTTTGGTTTAACCAGCCACGGTGCAGCTTTCAGACCGGCCACCAGGGCTTCACGGCTGCTGTCGAAAATGATGCAAGGACACTGCGCGCGCAGACGTTTCATCCAGTCAGTGAATGCGTCAGGATCAACGCCCGCTGGCAGGCTGCCGCTCACGGCGACCATGTCGAACTGACCCAGCCAGGACAGGGAGTCCGTCACGAAACGTTCCCAGTCTGCCGGCGTCACATTGAAGCCGGAGAAGTTGAAGTCGCTGACTTCGCCATCTTTTTCGGTCAGTTTGACGTTAATACGTGTACGGCCATTGACGACCTGGAAGCGGTTCGCGATGCCCAGATCGCTGAACAGCAACTGGAAGCCGTCCTGATTTTCTTTGCCCAGGAAGCCGCCAACGGTGACGTCGATGCCGAGATCTTTCAGCACTTTCGCAACGTTGATGCCTTTACCGGCGGCGTGCAGACCGGTAGTCTGCACCAGATTGACTTCACCGCGTTCGATTTCAGGCACATAGCCCACTAAATCGTACGCAGGATTTAAGGTAATTGTGGCGACCCGACGGCTCATGCGCCCTCCCCTAGACCTTCGGCAATCGCTTCGCCGATGGTTTTTAATGCCAGTTCTGCATCTTCACCACTGGCGGTAAAGCGCAGGTGGTGACCTTTTTTCACGCCCAGCGCCACGACTTTCATCAGGCTGCGGCCGTTGGCAGGTTTACCGCTGCCATCAAGATTGGTTACGGTGATTTCACTGCTGAACTGTTTGATCACGTTCACTAATGCCGTGCCCGGACGCGCATGCAGGCCATGTTCGTTACGGATAACGAATTCAGCCGTCAGCACGTTGGCTTGTTCTTCGACTTCGCTGGTCAGCAATGCCAGCACGCCAACGGCATCTGCCGTCAGCAAGCGTTCAGCTTTATTGGCAATCAGCAGATCGCTCAGGTAATTCAGCACGTCCAGCGGCTGGTCGTCAGCGACTGAAATCGTCAGCAGCATAGAAACCTTTTCACCGGCCAGATCAAACGCCTGCTGCGCGCGGCTGACGGTGGCAGCACTTTTCAGGTTGCCTTCCGTACTGTCGCTCAGCCAGATGCCGTGACCCAGATTCAGAGGTTTACGGCTGATTACGTCGCTGACGAAAGCGGTATCAACGGCACCCACCTGTTGCAGACGGCCTGCGTTCAGCGCCTGTAATGTGATCAGACTTTCCGCCGCCACATCAACAGCAATCAGCTGGGTATCAAACAGGAATTCAGCGGCATTTTTCTCGCCCATCAGCAGGCTGCGCAGTTCTTCAGCTGAATCTGTTTTTGCCAGACGCTCAGCCACGCTGTCGTCACTTAAGACGTGCGTCAGCTGACGCAGCAAACCGAGGTGTTCATCAGAACGCGCTGCGATGCCGATAACGACATAAGCAGTCTGCCCTTCGCCCCATGCGATGCCCTGCGGGAACTGGAAAACCTGAACGCCGGTATCCAGCACCAGATCACGGGTATCGGTGGTGCCGTGCGGGATAGCAATGCCGTTGCCAAGGTAGGTAGAAGTTTGCAGCTCACGCGCTAACATGCCGTCTACATAGCCTTCGCTGACGCGGCCAGCCTGAGTCAGTGCTGCTGCGACCTGGCGAATTGCTTCCTGCTTATCGCTGGCAGCCGCACCGAGATGAATATCTTGCTGTGACAGTTGGAACATAATTCTCCTCTCCTGCTGAAATTGAATCGTTTCAGCTTTACTGAGAAAAAAGGAGCGCCATCAAATTTCAGAAGAGAAACTGACAACGCTGAAACGTTTCAAGGAGTCTTAATCCGGCCTGTTTTTAAATCAAGCTTTCCCTGATTTGGCGTAACAATTTTTTGATGCCACGCACAGTTTCCTTTTTTGCGACGCCCTGAAGCCTGTGACTTAACGCAAATGCTGAAGTCAGGCTGAAGCGGCCAAAAACAGTTTAGCTGAAGTCAGCTGACGGGTTTGAGTGGATGACCTCCTGTGACCGGGCGGCTGCCGGTTTGGGTTATTTTTAACACAATGTGCGGTTTTATTATTCAGTATGGCAAATACACTCCGGTTTACATTTTTGATGATCAAAACCTGTTTTTGTTTTTTTTAAACTGTCGTAACATTCGCGCAAATTTCGTCCTCCTTCTCTTCACTCTGGTTCAGCTATCTAATGCGAATTTCTACAACGTCAGCCCGCCGCTTACCCGACATGACGTCGACTGCTTTTTTGATCATCGCCTTTCTCACAGGAATTGCCGGTGCCCTTCAGACCCCGACGCTCAGCCTGTTTCTGACTTCTCAGGTGCACGTCAGCCCGTTTATGGTCGGCATCTTCTTTACCGGCAGTGCCGTGATTGGCATTTTCGTCAGCCAGCTGCTGGCGACCTGGTCGGACAAGCGCGGTGACCGCAAAACGCTGATCCTGTATTGCTGCATTCTGGGCGCGCTGGCGTGTGTCCTTTTCGCCTTCAACCGTAACTACTTTATTTTGCTGTTTATCGGCGTTTTATTGTCGAGTTTCGGCTCCACCGCCAACCCGCAAATGTTTGCCCTTGCGCGCGAGCATTCCGAGAAAACCGGGCGCGAAGCCGTGATGTTTAGCTCTATTTTGCGCGCACAGGTTTCGCTGGCATGGGTTGTCGGGCCGCCGCTGGCTTTCGCCCTGTCGATGGGATTCGGATTTACCTTCATGTATTGCGCCGCCACGCTGGCGTTTCTGCTGTGTGGCGTAATGGTCTGGATGTTCCTGCCTTCCATGCCTAAAGCACACATCAAAACGACCGCCACACTGGAAGCCCCGCGCCGCAACCGCCGCGATACGCTGATGTTGTTTATCGCCTGCTCCCTGATGTGGGCGGCCAACAGTATTTATCTGATCAATATGCCGCTGTACGTGGTGCGCGAACTGGGCTTGCCTGAGAAACTGGCCGGCGTGCTGATGGGCAGTGCCGCCTGTCTGGAAATCCCGACCATGCTGATTGCCGGATATCTGGCAAAACAGTTAGGTAAGCGTTTCCTGATGCGCTTTGCCGTGCTGGCGGGAGTGATTTTCTACACCTGTATTTTGTTTACGACCGGAGCCGCAGCGATGATTGCTTTACAGCTGCTGAACGCCATTTTCATCGGCATTCTGGCCGGTATCGGTATGCTGTATTTTCAGGATTTAATGCCGGGTCAGGCGGGAGCGGCAACAACGCTGTTCACCAATTCCACCCGTGCAGGCTGGATCCTCGCCGGTTCACTGGCGGGCGTGATTGCGCAGTTCTGGACGTACCACGCGGTGTTTTACGCCGCACTGGTGATGGTCGTGGGCGCGGTTGCGTGCATCTGGAATGTGAAAAACGTCGATAAGCCAGCGGAAGAAACGCCGGAAGCCGCAGCTTAAGGCGCGGTATCGGCTTCGAGTTTAATGAGATAAGTCAGTGCCTGGTCGCGACTTTATAGCTTGGTATTTCGACCAGACAATAATTAGACTAGCATTTGCCCTACTTGATCACACTCCCAAGCCAAAATTGTTAGTACTATGCCCTTAAACAATATCAACATTGTGTTTTAAGGAAGCTTAATGAACAATTTTGAACAACAGCCTTTCAGTGATGCAGAGTTTGCGGAAAATCCTGAGCAGAGATGCCCGGTTGTACTTCTTTTAGATACTTCATATTCAATGAGCGGCAGGCCTATTTCAGCGTTGAATGATGGGCTTTCTTCGCTTAGAACTGAACTCTCAAATGATCCAATGGCATCTAAGAGAGTCGAATTAGCAATTGTAACGTTCGGCCCCGCTGAGGTTAAATCTGAATTTGTCACAATCGACAATTTTTATCCCGAAACATTCGAAGCTAATAACGCAACTCCAATGGGCGAGGCCATTTTAACCGGCTTAGACATGCTAAAAATACGCAAGCAGAAATACCGTGACAATGGTGTGAAATATTATCGCCCTTGGATTTTCCTAATAACAGATGGTGCTCCTACAGATAACTGGGATGAAGCCAGACGCCGAGTTCACGAAGGCGAAGAAAGAAAAGAATTCATGTTCTATGCCGTGGGTGTTGAACAAGCCGATATGAACGTTCTTAGACAGATTGCAGTGCGGCAACCTCTGAAGCTGAAGGGATTAGAGTTTAAGGAACTATTTCAGTGGTTATCAAGCTCACTTAGTGCAGTTTCGCAATCAAATCCTGGCGATGCCGTTCCGCTAAAAAATCCAGCAGCACCTGATGGTTGGGCTATAGCGGAGTAAATGCATGATCTGGAAATGGGCTTCAGCATCTGTAGTTGGAACGTCTCACATTCGATCTGGCACGAAACTTCAAGATGCTTATGCAGTCACACAAATTAATGATTCGATTGTCTTCGCAGTAGTATCAGATGGCGCAGGTAGTGCGCAATTTGGTCAATATGGAGCATGGATTACATGTCGTTATTTAAAAAATCGTTTTCGCGAATGGCTGAAAAACAACCAGAATTTAAATTTACCATCCGATGAAGAGTTGATTGATTGGGTTGATGAATTACGTGATCTGATATTTTCGATAGCTACTCGAAGAAGAAGCATGCCTCGCCAGTTTGCTGCAACATTGGCAGTAATTGTTATTTCTTCTGAGGAAGTTATGACGTTGCATGTAGGTGATAGTGCTATAGTTGGCAGGCAAGGGAATGAATGGGATGTATTATGCTGGCCAGAAAATGGTGAATATGCCTCCACGACTTATTTTATTACTGATAGCCCGGAACCTCGCCTAAATATAAAGCGGCAGCCCCGTATTTATGACGCTTTTGCACTGTTCTCTGATGGCGTAGGCGAATTTGCCCTGTCACAGAATGAACAAAAAGCCTACTCTCGTTTTTTCGAACCTATGTTACGACCGGTAGATAATACTATTGGTGAAGGGCGATTAATTCCACTTTCGATTCAGTTGGCTACATATCTTAACAGTGCATCAGTTTGTGAACGTACAGATGATGACAAGACATTGATTCTTATTTCAGGAAGATAAACATGCAGAGAGTGGTCATTGGAAAAGATCATGTTTTAGTTGCAGAAATGATTGGTAAAGGCGGTGAAGGCGAAGTCTATACGATCCAAGGACGCAAGGGAGAAGCCGTAAAAGTTTACAATACCAATTTACGTTCGAAACGCGAAAAAAAAGTCCGCGCTATGGTAGACGCAAGATTTTCATCCCAAACGAATCTTGTAGCCTACCCTAGTGAAATTGTCTCTGATAATGCAGGGAACTTTTTAGGTTTTACCATGCATCTTTTTCCTGGCTATCGGCCTCTACATGAATTGTATAGCCCGAAATCACGCCAACGCCATTTCCCTAAAGCAGACTATCGGTTTTTGATACGAGCCGCGCTAAACCTGGCACGTGCTGTTGGTGAAGTACATCAGATTGGCAGTGTAATTGGTGATTTAAACCATTCAGGAGTTTTGGTTGCTCAGGATGCTACTGTTGCATTGATTGATGCAGATAGTTTCCAGTTTCGTTTAAAGGGTATTCCGTACCCATGCTACGTTGGTGTGCCTGAATTTACTCCCCCCGAACTACATGGAAAAAGTTTCGCCTCGGTCGAAAGAACAATTGACCACGATAGCTTCGGTCTCGCTGTTGCTATCTTTCATCTCTTATTCATGGGGCGCCATCCGTATTCAGGGCGCTATACTGGACCAGAAATATCCATGAGTGAGGCTATTGCTCAAAACCGTTTCGCATTTTCCCTGACTCGCCAAACACAAACGCAAACAACTCCACCACCGGGTGCTTTAACATTAGATATGTTCCCAGATGCTGTTGTCCAAGCATTCGAACAAGCATTTGGTATGAAGCCAGGTGCCCGGCCAAATGCCAAATCCTGGATTCATGTTTTGAAAATACTGGAAAACTCAATAAATCACTGTAGCAAAATAAAAACACATTATTACCCTAGCAAAGCAAGGGGTTGTGTGTGGTGTAAGCTTGCACAAAATAATGCTTTTGATATGTTCCCGGATTTAGAATCGGTATTATCAAACATCTCGTCTGATACAAGAGGCACCGAAAATTCCATTAAAGAAATACTTGCATTTAATTTCCCCACCGCTGCAGATTTATTACCACCCATCTCGACTCTAAATATAAAATATCATCCATTACAAAACACTAGATGTGGAAAATCAAAATATACCTTATTAGGAATATTAATGATGGCGGGAGCAGCAATTGGTTTCTTCTATGCTGCACAACTCTTTTTTGTATGGATTGGTTTTGCAGTCTGGGGATATACCTTCTTTTCTGATAGTAAAGCTAACCCCTCTATTTTCTTGGATGCTTACCGACAGTCAGATATAAGGGTACAACAAGAGTTAGATGCTTTCTTACAACGCAATGGTCTCATAGAAATTGTGAAAATTCGTAGAGACCTTGATATCGCTATCTCTGCTTATAGCGGACATGATGCTTTGCTCATTCATGATTTGGCGATTTTAAATTCTAACCGTGAAACAAGGCAGCTTATGGCCTTTTTAGACAGTTTCCCTATCCGTCAGGCCAACATATCTGGAATAGGTCCAGCAAAAACCGCAACGTTAATTTCTTTCGGGATTGAAACAGCTGCCGATATAAACCGCATCGCAGTATTGCAGGTGCCTGGTTTTGGCCAGGTAATGACAAGCAGGTTGACAAGCTGGCGACGAGAAAAAGAAGCTAAATTTAAATACAATCTTACAAGAAATGCTCAAGATACAGCTGATGAAATCGCGCTTCGAGGGCAATATACCGCCAAGAAAGCCAAGCTAGAAAACACAATTCGGAACGGTCTTGGTGCCCTTAAAAATGCCAAGAGCCTTCTGGCATCTTTGCCAAAAAAGGCCATCGAAGACAGTGCGCTATTCAATGTTCTCGCAGCACGAGCACAAGCACAACATGACCTGATAGAACTCGGAATACCTGTTCCCCCTTCTTCAGTAACACTGTCAGTAGCGTTGCCTCAGCAACCTGTGATACAAACCTCGAGAAGCTCTGGAACAGCAAATATCAGTAGCGGTAACGCCACCTTAAGCGTACCTAGCTGTCCGATGTGCGGCTCTTTAATGTTGCTACGTTCCGGTAAATATGGAAAATTCTGGGGCTGTTCACATTATCCCCGCTGTAGGGGAACACGAAAATAAACTCATTCTGTTAGCGGCCAACAGTTTCACGCGTTTGCAAATATTTTTACCACTTTGATTAAAAACAATATATCATCCATAAAATAAACACCTGAAATATATGAATATTTATGAATATTTTTTAGTCCCCTTAATGCTGGCTTAAGGCGCGGTATCGGCTTCGAGTTTAATGAGATAAGTCAGCGCCTGATCGCGGTGTGTGAAACACATTTCGCGGCTGGCCTGCAGGCTGCCGCAAACTTTTGGCCGCAGCGGCGAGGTGAAAATCTGGCACAGGAAGTTATCGGCCAGATGAATGCAGCGGGTGTTGGCGGGTTTGCCGTCCGGCATTCCGGGGATCGGGCTGGAAATTGAAGGCGCTATGCAACAGGCTCCGCAATCGGTACGACAGTCCATTAACAGCCTCCTCAGGCCACATTTTGAGACGCGACAATAGCAGGCGCGCAACACCGCCACCAGCGAAATATTTACTACTCTTTAACACTGTATATCGAACATTTTTAATGTCGGCAGGCAGACCACTAAAATTGCGTCAGAAAGCGGGTTTTCCAGACTCTTTTTACGCTATCTGCTTGCCTGAAATCAGCGGCGCGGGTAACGTGTCGCAAATTATTATTCTCTCTGCTGACAGGTTATTTATATGGCACGTGCTAACGAAATTAAACGCGGCTTGGTTGTGAACTACGACGGCAAATTGCTGCTGGTAAAAGACATTGATGTGCAGAGCCCGAGCGCCCGTGGTGCCAGCACCTTATACAAAATGCGTTTCGCCGATGTGCGTACCGGCGGCAAAGTGGAAGAACGCTTCAAGGGTGACGACATTCTCGACACCGTGACCCTGACCCGCCGTAAGGTGAATTTCTCCTACGTTGACGGCGATGAGTACATCTTTATGGATGACGAAGACTTCACACCTTACACCTTCAACAAAGCACAGATTGAAGAAGAGTTGCTGTTCATTCCTGAAGAAGGTTTACAGGGTATGCAGGTTCTGACGCTCGACAGCCAGCTGCTGGCGCTGGAAATGCCACAGACGGTAGATCTGGAAATCGTTGAAACCGCGCCGGGCATCAAAGGTGCGTCTGCAAGCTCACGTACTAAACCGGCTGTGATGGCTACCGGCCTGAATATTCAGGTGCCAGAATATCTGAGTTCCGGCGACAAAATCCGCATTCATATTGCTGAACGTCGTTATATGGGCCGCGCTGACTAAGGTCAGCTGCCCCGCTTTTTATAGGGAACGCCACGGCGTTCCTTTTTTTTCGCCCTGGATTTCTCATCACAAATATCTCAGACACTCGATCTGCATCACAAAACGAGCGGCTGTGTGGACTTACCAATTCCCCTTTCTATCATATGACTTTACACTCTAAAGCCTGATTTCGGCTTAAATCGTCGCTTTATCCAGCATAATTTTCAGCTTACGGGTAAACAGCCCCAATTTGGCCTGACCAATTTCATTATTTCTGACTTGCCTGGAGTATTGCATGAAAACTATTGCCACAGCGTCCCTGCCAGCAGCAGTGTCATTACCTGGTTATGATCGTGACGCATTGAAAAGCCGCATTGTTCATCTCGGATTTGGTGCTTTCCATCGCGCCCATCAGGCATTGCTGACCAACCGGGTGTTAAATCAACAAGGTGGCGACTGGGGGATCTGTGAAGTCAGCCTGTTTGGCAATGAGTCATTAATCAAAAGTTTACGCGGGCAGGATCATCTTTTTACCGTGCTGGAAAAAGGTGCCGAAGGGAATCAGGCCATTATCGTCGGCTCAGCGCATGAGTCGGTCCACGGCGGGATCGACGGGCTGGATGCCGTGCTGGCAAAACTGACCGAGCCGCAGGTAGCGATTGTTTCACTGACCATCACCGAAAAAGGCTATTGCATTGAACCCGGCTCCGGCGAGCTGGATCTGCAAAACCCAAAAATTCAGCAGGATCTGGCCGGTGGTCAGGCACCCTGCACAGCGCCCGGCGTGTTAGTGGAAGCCCTGCGTCTGCGTCATGAACGCGGCCTGCCAGGCTTTACCGTACTGTGTTGCGACAATATTCCTGAAAATGGTCTGGTGGTCAAAAACGCCGTTCTGGGTATGGCGAAAGCCCGCTCAGCCGAACTGGCGAAGTGGATCACTGAGAACGTTTCTTTCCCAAGCACTATGGTTGACCGTATCGTTCCGGCGGCCACGGACACCACGCTGGAAGAAATCACCGAAGCGCTGGGCGGCGTGACTGACCCGTGCGGCATTGCCTGCGAACCGTTCATTCAGTGGGTGGTGGAAGATCACTTTGTTGCAGGCCGCCCGGACTGGGAAAAAGCCGGTGCGCAGATGGTTTCCGACGTTCTGCCGTTTGAAAAGATGAAGTTGCGGATGCTGAACGGCAGCCACTCGTTCCTGGCCTATCTCGGTTATCTGGCCGGTTATCAGCACATCAACGATTGCATGGAAGATGCGAATTATAAAGCAGCAGCCCATCGTCTGATGCTGTCCGAACAGGCACCGACGCTGAGCGTAGAAGGTGTCGATCTCACCGCTTATGCCGACAGCCTGATTGCCCGTTACTGCAACACGGCGCTGAAACACCGCACCTGGCAAATCGCCATGGACGGAACGATGAAGCTTCCGCAACGTATGCTCGACTCCATCCGCTGGCATGTAAAAAACGGCGGTTCTTACGAGTTACTGGCGCTCGGCGTTGCGGGCTGGATGCGTTATATCGGCGGAACGGATGATGCGGGTCAGCCTATCGAGATTAAAGATCCGATGGCTGAAACTCTGGCTGAAATCGTGGCATCTACCGCTGATGGCGAGCCGCGTGTGAAAGCGCTGCTTGCGCTGACGGGCGTATTCGGTGAGCAATTGCCGCAGGAAGAAAAAGTGGTGCAAGCTATTCTGAATGCGTATGCCGATCTGCAAAGGGTTGGCGCGAAGAAAACCGTCGCGAAATACGTGGGCTGAAAATCCATCGTATGAAGAAACGGCTGCTCCGGCAGCCGTTTCTTATTGTGGAGCAGGATCAGTCATTCAGTTCCGAAGGTACCGACGAAAACAGGAAGCCGTCAAAAGACGGGTCATCGGCATCCGAGACTTTCAGCAGCATATCTTTTACGTTTTCCAGATGCTGCCACATGGCCTGTTTCGCGGCCTTGGCATCACGGCGTAAAACCGCCTGAAGGATCGCCTGATGGTCCAGCAGCCATATCTGGCTGTAGTTTTTATCCCCGACGTGCTGGTGGATCCCTTCCCACATTGAGCTGCGCTGGCGAATCTGCCATAAATCGTCCACCAGTTTTACCAGTACGCTGTTTTGAGATGCCTGCGCCAGCAGGGCGTGGAAACGCTGATCTTCCACGTCATCCGAAACACCGCGCGCAATACAGCTTCGCTGCGCTTCAATCGCATCACGCATTTGCAGAATGTCGGTTTTGGTGGCCTGCATGGCAGCAAATGCCGCCACTTCGCTTTCCAGCAACTGCCGCGCCTGCAACAGTTCAAACGGGCCGTAACCTCTGTCCGCGTCTTCCTGCGGCAACACATCAGGCTGGTGCAGCACGTAAACGCCGGAACCTTTGCGGACTTCAACGACCTTCTCAAGTTCGAGCATAATCAGTGCCTCACGCACCACGCTGCGGCTCACCGAGTAAGATTCCGCAATATCACGTTCCGGAGGAAGGCGGTCGCCAGGGGCGTATTTTCCGGCATGGATATCACGGCGCAGATGGCCGCCAATCTCCTGATAAAGTCGCATAATGTCGCCCCGCTGGTGATGCTATGAAATTGGTCCTACACCTGAAACGGCTTTTTCAGCGTTCCGGATGCCTGATACAGGAGGGGAAATTATAACATGTGGGCACAAAGGGGAAGAACCAGAGGGGAAAACTGACGACCCGGTCAAAATTGGGTCAGCCAGTTTTCAAAGTTGTCGGGCCACTTTACCCTGACACTGTCCGGGCAAAAATGACCGGTGATGAACTAATCAGAAATGCTCATCGTTTTTATGCGGCTTTAATTGTAGGACACCGTCATCAGCGCCAGATGGGGATTGTTGTTCACCTGTTGCGTCGTGACGTGGCCTAAAGACAGTGGAAGGCTGAAAGAAAGTGGATTCGTCGCGCTGATCTGACGCGCCTGCGTAACTTTCGCAGCGCCCCGCTCACAGCTGCTGACAAGCTGACTTCCACCGGTTTTGAAGTTACATCCACCTTCAACAATTGCGCCATAAAAATGGATAGTACCGGTTGATCCCGCGCTGGCGTACTGCATCATCCCTGAGGCCAAAACTCCCAAAAACAGTACCCATTTGATTCTGTTCATGGCAACACCTCATTTGAATTTACATTTTTAAAATTCACGATACATCCATTTAACATTAATACATCTAAACCAATTAGCACCTGTCCGCTCAAAATAATTGGGTGCCGCGACGTTAAAACTAAGCAATCCATGTTATCCATCGGCACAGCGCTGGATTTTCTTAAGTCGGCATTGCACATTGACGTGTAAATTTATGAAAAGGACATATGAAAATGACCAAAACCAACCTGATTACCGGCTTTCTGGGCAGCGGCAAAACGACGACGCTGCGCCATCTGCTGGCTCAGAAGCCAGAGGGAGAAAAATGGGCTGTATTGGTCAATGAATTTGGGGAAGTCGGGATTGACGGGGCATTGCTGGCCGACAGCGGCGCAGTGCTGAAAGAAATTCCCGGCGGATGTATGTGTTGCGTGAATGGCCTGCCGATGCAGGTAGGTCTCAATATGTTATTGCAGCAGGCAAAACCTGACCGTCTGCTGATTGAACCGACCGGGCTGGGCCATCCGAAGCAGATCCTTTCTTTGTTAACGTCTGAAGTTTACAAAGACTGGCTGACGCTCAACGCGACGTTATGCCTGATGGATCCCCGCCAGTTGAGCGATCAGCGCGTCATCGATAATGAAAACTTCCGCGATCAGCTTGCTGCAGCAGACGTCATTGTCGCCAATAAATCCGATGTGGTGCAGGCGCAGGACAATCAGGCACTGGAAGCCTGGTTCAGCCTGAACGGCGGCGGACGTCAGCTGGTGATTGCCTCTCAGGGTGAGATTGACCCGGTGTTGCTCGATTTACCCCGTCTGAATCTGGCCGAATTGCCCGCGGGTAAGCATCATCATGCGCACGCCCCTGCGCGCGGGCTGGCCGCCCTTAGCCTGCCGGAAACACAGCGCTGGCGTCGTGCGTTGAACGAAGCCGACGGCTACACCAGCTGCGGGTGGATTTTTGATGCTGAAACCGTATTTGATACCGCGGGTATTCTCGACTGGGCGCGTCTGGCACCGGTCGACCGCGTGAAAGGCATTCTGCGTATTAAAGAAGGGACGTTGCTGGTAAATCGTCAGGGTAATGACCTGAGTATTGAAACCAAACCAATGGCGCCCTCAGACAGCAGAATTGAGCTGATTACTCGCGATAAAGCACAATGGAACACATTACAATCCACTTTGTTGAAGGTTCGTTTAAGTTAAACCGATTAAGTTAACGCTGACTAAATTAATACTTATCCTGCTAACAATAGGGCTTCCTGCTATGTGGCGCCGAAATATTCCAGCAATCCTGATACTCAACGTATCAGGCGTTGCTCTTTTCTTATCTTTCTATTTACCTACAAACCACGGTTTCTGGTTCCCGATTGATAAATCGATTTTCTTCTTCTTTAACCGTCACCTGACGACGGACGCCTGGTTCCTGCATCTGGTTGCGGTGACCAATAACCGTGCTTTCGACGTGATTTCCCTGCTGGCAATGGGAGTGCTTTATCTGAGCTACTTCCTGAAACAAGATAACGCCGGCCGCCGTCGTTACATCATTATTGGCTTTGTGATGCTGCTCACCGCCGTGGTACTCAATCAGCTCGGGCATTTGCTGCCGGTAAGCCATAAGAGCCCGTCGCTGAGTTTTGAGGGCGTTAACCGCGTCAGCCAGCTGACCGGGATCCCGACCAAAGATTCGTCCGCAGACAGCTTCCCGGGCGACCACGGTATGATGCTGATTATTTTCTCCTGCTTCATGCTGCGTTATCTGAGCAAGACGGCATTTGTGATTGCACTGGTGATCACCGCCATCTTCTCGCTGCCGCGCGTAATGATCGGGGCGCACTGGTTTACGGATATCGCGGTAGGTTCACTGTCTGTGGTGCTGGTCGGGGCAAGCTGGTGGCTGATGACGCCCGCCAGTGATTTGCTGATTAACTGGCTGGAGAGAAAACTCCCCGGTAAAAAAAATCCTATTAAGCCAGCCTGATTTTTCCATACATATAATTTAATTATGATCAGGCAGAACGTTTTGTTCTGCCTGAACTTTTTTCCAGACAATTCCCAGATATACTTTGCTAAATTATTGCTTGGAAACCCGCTTGCGATGCGGTTTTAACCCAAATTAGTATAAAAATCGCCCATCCTTTTTAACATCTTTACTTACATCAGCTTACATCACAATTTCTTATAAAAAATCCCGTAAAACCTCTCGCAATCCCTTATTCATTACGGTAATCTCCAAAACGCTTGAACAGAAATGTGGCAAAAACACCCGGTTTGAAGGAAAAAACGTGCTCTGACGCACATTTTGCCCGTTAGGTGTTTGTCCCATCTGATCGCGGCAGGTAGTCTCGCTTGGTTTGGTAATTTTAATAACGATTTCATCGTTAAGGACAGCAAGGGATAACAACAATAATGGTCAAGTCTCAACCGTTTCTGAGATATATCACGCGGTTAATTCCCGCGATTGGCGCAGCAATTATTCTTTCTGCGTGTAGTGGTACACATTCTTCGAACACAGAAAACGCACAAACTGATATGCGTGCAGTAAATGACAAAGACGGTCTTCTACTGCAAGCCTCTCAGGATGAATTCGAAGCAATGGTTCGTAACGTCAACGTTAAATCCAAAATTATGGATCAGTACGCTGGCTGGAAAGGCGTTCGTTATCGGTTAGGCGGTGACAGCAAGCGTGGTATCGATTGCTCAGCGTTCGTCCAGGTAACATTCCGCGAACAATTTGGTATGGACCTTCCGCGTTCGACGTATGAACAGGAAGAAAAAGGTAAGAAAATCCAGCGCTCTAAACTGCGCCCGGGTGATCTGGTATTGTTCGGTGCGGGCTCAACAGGGCGCCACGTCGGAATTTATTTAGGTAATGATCAGTTCGTTCATGCTTCCACCAGCGCTGGTGTGATGATTTCGAACCTGAACGAGACTTACTGGAATAAACGGTACCGCGAAGCAAGACGAGTTCTGGCTAACGGCTGATTCCGTTACCCCATGATTTAATTCTTGTTGTCCTATACCAAGCGAATAAAAAAACGTCATCTCCGGATGGCGTTTTTTTGTGCCTGTAATAAAGTGTATTAAGGGTCTGGTGTTTTTTATCTACGTTATACTTTTATTTCTTTCGCGAGAAAAAGGGCAAAACACATGGGTTTACGAACGGCGCTGACACACACCGTATTGCCCAAGCGCCGTTATTTGATACGAAGCCTCCTTTTTTCAGTGCTGTTCTTCATTCTGTTTATTATTGTCACGCTGACCGTGATCAAAGCCAACAATGCCCGCGAGCAGGGGCAGATTGCCGAAAGA
Organism: Rahnella sp. PD12R; assembly: GCF_019200965.1. Classification (NCBI taxonomy): domain Bacteria; kingdom Pseudomonadati; phylum Pseudomonadota; class Gammaproteobacteria; order Enterobacterales; family Yersiniaceae; genus Rahnella; species Rahnella sp. PD12R. The sequence goes on from NZ_JAHTMS010000001.1 coordinate 478,001, forward strand.
ACCTCAGAGTTCAGTTCCCGCTATTTTCATCAGCTCACCGACACAATGCGCAGGATTGGTCTGCTGACGTCGGAATCCTGCCCTTCCGTTGCCAGTGAAATTAACCGCGATGCCGCGTTCAGCATCGGTGTCCGCGATTTCCAGCTGGTGCGCAACGGCATGGTTTTCTGTTCTTCCGCTTCCGGTAACCAGAACATTTCGGCCACAAGCTCACTTCACGATATTGATTTCGATAAAATGATGAGCATTGATTTGCAAATGGGCACCCCGGCAGTGCCCAATCGCCCGGTGATTATTGTCTGGCAGCGTAATCCCGGCGCATCGAACGATGGCGTGATTGCCACGCTGGAACTGACTCTCTCGCCTTATATGCTTTTTGCACTGCCCGGCACCGGCTATCGCGGTTTTGCGCTGCTTATCGGTGACAGCGCGCTGATCTCTTCCAAAGAAGGCCTGATTCCGGTCAGCAAGCTACCGCACAGCCATTTCACCGAAGTGAACCCCGGCGATCTCCCGTTCACGCTGCGCCTGTACTCCCCTTCCCTGACCGGCGACAACATTCGTTTCACCCTGCTCGGCGGATTGCTGCTTAGCCTGCTGGTGTGTGCGCTGATCTATTTCAGCCTGCTCAACCGGCACAACGTCGAACGTGAAATTCTTCGTGGCCTTAAAAACAAAGAATTTTTCGTGGAATACCAGCCGGTCATTGAATCCAGAAGTTTGAAAGTCACCGGCCTGGAAGCCCTCTTGCGCTGGCAACATCCGATTGAAGGGCGCATTCCGCCGGATATCTTTATCGGTTACGCCGAAACGCAGGGTCTGATTGTCGAACTGACCCAGCATATGATGTCGATGGTCGCCGCCGACGCGCACCAGCTGCAACACGCGTTACCTGAAAAATCTAAACTCAGCATCAATATTTCCCCGCACCACATGAGCAGGGTCAGCTTTCATGACGACGTGCTGAATTTTATCGAGGCGTTACCGGAGAATGCGTTTCAGGTGATTTTCGAAATTACCGAACGTGGAATGATCGATACCGAAGGCGCGCTGCGGGAATTCAACTGGCTGCGGCACCACAATATTGAGATTGCCATTGATGATTTCGGCACCGGGCACAGCGCGCTGATTTATCTGGAAAAGTTCACGCTTGATTACCTGAAAATTGATCGCGGATTCGTGATGTCCATTGACCAGAAAACGCTGATTGCGCCGGTGCTGGATACCGTCCTTAAGCTCACCGAAGAGCTGAAACTCAAGACCGTGGCAGAAGGTGTTGAAACCGAGTTGCAGTCGCAATATCTGCGCAATCACGGCGTCACCTATCTTCAGGGTTATCTGTACAGCAAACCGCTGGGCATCGGTGAACTGATGAATTTCATCCGCGATTTCAATGAGAAAGAAGCGACGTACCAGATTTAATCTCTATCAGCGCTATATCTTTTGTTCCATTTTTCTCTTCGCCGTCTGCCCCTGAGTGTGATAAAAAGGCCGAAATCAGGGATGAAACCTGAGGCTGATGTGTTACAAGGTCTTAGCGATCAATTGATTACCACTGAACAATAGCCTGCGGCAATCATGTCCGCGCCATGTTGTCGTCATCACAGGAGTGCAGATCCAGGATGTTTTCTCGCGTGCTTGCCGTTGCGCTGTGCCTGCTGAGTCTCAGCGCACAGGCCGAGGTCATACAAGACAGCTACGCGTTCGCTATTTTAGGCGAACCGAAATATGTCTCAAACTTCACCAGCTTTGACTACGTCAATCCCGCCGCGCCGAAGGGCGGGCAGATCACGCTGGCTGCCATCGGCACTTATGACAATTTCAACCGTTTCGCTTCCCGCGGTAATCCGGCGGTGCGCAGCGGTTCGTTGTATGACCCGCTTTTCACGACATCGAGTGATGAAATCGGCAGCTACTATCCGCTGATTGCCGATTCCGCCCGTTACGACAGCCAGTACCGCTGGGTGGAAGTGGATATCAATCCCCGCGCCCGTTTCAATGACAACACGCCGATCACCGCCAGCGACGTCGAATTCACGTTCAAGAAATTCATGACGGAAGGCGTTCCGCAGTTCCGCGTGGTTTATAAAGGTGTGGAAGTAAAAGCCATCTCACGGCTGACGGTACGCATGGTGCTGCCGAAAGCCGACAAGGACATGATGCTGGGGCTGCTCGGCCTGCCGATCCTGCCCAAAGCATTCTGGGAAAAACATAAATTCAATGAGCCGCTGAGCACGCCACCGCCGGGCAGCGGCCCTTATCGCATCAGCGATTACAAGCTCGGCCAGTACATCACTTACTCGCGCGTGCCGGATTACTGGGCCGCCAATCTGCCGGTGAACCGGGGTCGTTATAATTTCGATACGATCCGCTACGACTACTATCTTGACGATAACGTTGCCCTTGAAGCTTTCAAATCCGGCGCATTTGATTTCCGAATGGAAACCTCGCCAAAGAACTGGTCAACGCAATATCAGGGCGGGAATTTCAGCAAAAACTTTATCGTGAAGGCCGATGAGGAAAATCAGGCCGCGCAGGATACGCGCTGGCTGGCGTTCAACATTCACCGCCCTCAGTTTGCCGACCGCAAGGTGCGCGAAGCCCTGACGCTGGCTTTTGATTTCGACTGGATGAACCGGGCGCTTTACTTCGATGCCTATCAGCGCGTTGACAGTTATTTCCAGAATACGGAGTACGCTGCGAAAGATTACCCGAACGTAGCAGAACTGGCGTGGCTCGGGCCGCTCAAGAAACAGGTTCCGGCTGAAGTGTTCAGCACGCTGTATAAACCACCGCGCACGGACGGCTCCGGCAATGACCGGGAAAATCTGCTGAAGGCGACTGCGCTGCTGAAAGAAGCCGGCTGGGAAGTCAGAAATCAGGTGCTGGTCAACAGCAAAACCGGCAAGCCGTTTACCTTTGAACTCCTGCTGCCCGGCGGCGGTAACTCGCAGTATGTCCTGCCGTTCCAGCACAATTTGCAGCGTCTGGGCATCAAAATGTCGATTCGTGAAGTCGACAATTCTCAGTTTGTCCGCCGCATGCGCCAGCGCGATTACGACATGATCCCGACGGTTTATCCGGCGATGTCTTACCCGAGCAGCGATTTACAGATTTACTGGAACACCAAATATCTGGATTCCACTTACAACAAACCGGGCGTCAGCGATCCGGCCATCGACAAACTGACCGATGAGATTGCCGCTAACCAGGGCAAACCGGACGCGCTGCTGTCGCTCGGCCATGCTTTGGATCGGGTGCTGACCTGGAATATGTATATGATCCCGATGTGGTACACCCATCACGAACGCTATGCCTATTGGGATAAATTCTCGATGCCTGCGATCGCTCCGGCCAACGGACTGGAGCTGGATACGTGGTGGTATGACATGAACCGTGCAGCGCGTCTGCCTGCACAACGCCGTTGAGGAGCACAATGTGGCCGCTTATCTCTTAAGACGACTGCTTCTGGTGATCCCAACGCTTTGGGCCATCATTACCATCAACTTTTTTATCGTGCAGATTGCGCCCGGCGGCCCGGTAGATCAGGCCATAGCGGCGATAGAAATGGGGCAATCCAGCGGCTTGCCGAATTCTGCCGGTAACAGCGGTAACGGAAAAGCGTCACCCGGCGTGGCCCAGTTTGGCGAAGGCCAGTACCGCGGCGCGCGCGGGCTGGATCCTGAAGTTATCGCAGAAATTACCCATCGCTTTGGTTTTGATAAACCGCTGCACGTCCGCTATTTCGAAATGCTCTCCAGCTATGTGCGCTTTGATTTTGGCGACAGCCTGTTTCGCGGTTCAACCGTCATGGGGCTGGTGAAAAGCGCGTTGCCGGTGTCTGTCAGCATCGGTTTGTGGAGCACGCTGATTATTTATCTGGTGTCGATCCCGCTGGGCATCCGCAAAGCGGTGCGCAACGGTTCACGGTTTGATACCTGGAGCAGCTCGTTCATTATTATCGGCTACGCCGTGCCGTCGTTTTTGTTTGCCATCCTGCTGATTGTTCTGTTTACCGGCGGCAGTTATCTCGACTGGTTCCCGCTGCGCGGGCTGACATCACCCAACTTCGACACGCTGCCGTGGTACGGGAAAATCACCGACTATCTCTGGCATGTCACATTACCGGTGCTGGCGACGGTCATTGGCGGGTTCGCGACGCTGACCATGCTGACCAAGAACTCTTTTATGGATGAAGTGAGCAAACAGTACGTCGTGACCGCGCGGGCGAAAGGGCTGAATGAAAAGCAGATCTTGTACCGTCATGTCTTTCGCAACGCCATGCTGCTGGTGATTGCCGGTTTCCCGGCCACGTTCATCAGCATGTTTTTCACCGGCTCCCTGCTGATTGAAGTGATGTTTTCCCTGCAAGGCTTAGGATTGCTGGGCTATGACGCCATCGTCCAGCGCGACTTCCCGGTGATTTTTGGCACGCTTTACGTTTTCACGCTGATTGGCTTGCTGCTCAATATCGTCAGCGACATCACTTACACGCTGGTTGACCCGCGTATCGACTTCGAGGGCCGTCACTGATGACCGTGAGACTCTTCAAACTCAGCACTGTCACTCAGGCGCGCTGGGCACGTTTTTGCCAGAACCGTCGCGGATTCTGGTCCCTGTGGATCTTTATGGTTCTGCTGGCTCTGGTGCTGCTGTCCAACGTTCTCGCCAACGACAAGCCGCTGCTGGCGCGTTATCAGGGGCACTGGTATGTGCCTTTTATGGTGAATTACAGCGAAACCACGTTTGGCGGTGAGCTGGAAACGCCCGCGGATTATCAGGATCCGTTTGTGCTCAAACAGCTGGAAGATCACGGCTGGGCCATCTGGGCGCCGGTACGCAGCAGCTATAACTCGATTAATTTCTCGACCACGCAGCCCTTCCCTTCCCCTCCCTCGGCGAAAAACTGGCTGGGCACCGACAGCAACGGGCACGACGTGCTGGCGCAGATCCTCTATGGCTTACGGATCTCGCTGTTCTTCGGCATTTTCCTCACCGTCCTGACCTCTGTCATCGGCATTATTGCCGGTGCCACGCAGGGTTATTACGGCGGGCTTATCGACCTGCTCGGGCAGCGTTTTATCGAAGTGTGGTCCAGCATTCCGACGCTATTCCTGATCATTATTCTGGCCAGCGTGGTGCAGCCCAACTTCTGGTGGTTGTTGCTGATTACCGTGCTTTCGGGCTGGATGACGCTGGTGAGCGTCGTGCGCGCCGAATTCCTGCGCACCCGTAATTTTGATTACATCCGCGCCGCGCAGGCGATGGGCGTCAGCGACCGGGCCATTATGTGGCGTCATATGCTGCCCAATGCGATGGTTGCCACACTGACGTATTTGCCGTTTATTCTTTGCGGCTCCATCACCACGCTGACGTCGCTGGATTTCCTCGGTTTCGGATTGCCGCTGGGTTCGCCTTCACTGGGCACATTACTGATGGAAGGCAAAAATAATTTGCAGGCACCGTGGCTGGGCATCAGTGCATTTGTCGTGCTGGCGTCCCTGTTGTCCTTGCTGATTTTCATCGGTGAAGCGGTCCGCGACGCCTTCAACCCTTCGGCACATCACGGCGAGGCGCTCTGAGATGACGGACTCTTTACTGCAAATCCGCAACCTGAGCGTGGCTTTCCGTCAGGGAAATCAGCAGCGTGAAGTGGTCAGCGACGTGTCCCTGAATATTCACGCGGGTGAAACGCTGGCGCTGGTGGGCGAATCCGGCTCAGGCAAAAGTGTGACCGCGCTGTCCGTGCTGCGCCTGCTGCCTTCCGTCGCCGTCTATCCGCAAGGAGATATTCTCTTTGAAGGCCGGTCGCTGATTAAAGCCGACGGCACGGCCCTGCGCCAGATCCGCGGCAACCAGATTTCGATGATTTTTCAGGAGCCGATGGTTTCACTGAATCCGCTGCATACGCTTGAAAAGCAGCTGACTGAAGTGCTGACGCTGCATCGTGGTCTGCGGGGTGATGCGGCGCGGAGCGAAATCCTCAGCTGTCTTGATCGTGTGGGTATCCGCCAGGCGGCTTCCCGTCTGCGGGATTTCCCGCATCAGCTTTCCGGCGGCGAACGCCAGCGCGTCATGATTGCCATGGCGGTGCTGACAAAGCCAAAACTGCTGATTGCCGATGAACCGACAACGGCGCTGGACGTGTCCGTTCAGGCGCAGATTTTATCCCTGCTCGACGAACTGAAGCAGGAAATGGGCATGGCGATGCTGTTTATCACCCACAACCTGCGCATCGTGCGACGTCTGGCGGATAACGTTGCCGTGATGCAACAAGGGCGTCTGGTTGAGCAGCAGCCACGTGCCACCCTTTTCAGCCAGCCTCAGCATCCTTACACGCAACACCTGTTGCAGGCCGAACCGCAGGGGCGCCCGCAGCCGCTGAAAGGGGAGCCTGCCGTTTTGCTGGACGTGAAAAACCTGGATGTGGGCTTTCCCGTCAAACGAGGCCTGCTGCGCCGCACCGTCGGCGTTAAACACGCCGTAAATCAGGTGAGTTTTCAGCTGCGGCGTGGCGAAAGCCTCGGCGTGGTGGGCGAATCAGGTTCAGGGAAGAGCACGACCGGGCTTGCGCTTTTACGTCTGATGAAATCTCAGGGCGAAATCTGGTTTGACGGCCAGCCGCTGCACACTTTTTCGCGCAAGCAAATGCTGCCCTTCCGCAGCCGGATACAGGTCGTGTTTCAGGACCCTTTCTCAGCGCTGAACCCGCGATTTACCGTGGAGCAGATTATTGCGGAAGGTTTGCTGGTTCACCGGAAAGTGAGTGCGCAGGAGCGCGAACAGGAAGTGATACGGGCGATGCAGGAAGTCGGGCTGGATCCGCAGAGCCGTCACCGTTATCCGACTGAATTCTCCGGCGGTCAGCGCCAGCGTATTGCTATCGCCCGCGCCCTGATTTTACAGCCTGAAATGCTGATTCTGGATGAACCGACATCGTCTCTGGACAAATCGGTGCAGGCGCAGATTCTGGCGATCCTGAGCGAACTTCAACAACGTCACGGCCTGACTTATCTGTTTATCAGCCATGATTTGCATGTCGTCCGGTCTTTGTGTCACCAGCTTTTGGTGCTCAGGAATGGGGAAGTGGTCGAACAGGGAGATTGCGAGCAGATTTTTACCGCGCCGCAGCAGCCTTACACCCGTGAATTGCTGAGTGCGTCAGATGCGTTCGATTCGCAGGAGCAAATCGCCTGACGTTGTGATCAGGCGGTTCAGAATGGATAAAGTGCGGTGACAGATTCCGCGATTGCCGCGCCGATATTTTTCAGGCAGCAAAGGGTCGCGCTTTCATCTTCACGGTGGACGAATAAACACGGTTCGCCGTCGATTTCAACAATCGCCGCTTTAACCTGAATATCTTCTAAGGCATCAGTTAACTGGTGCATCACCTGCCAGGCGAATTCGCCCTCATGGCTCAGCAGTTTCAGGCCGATCAGATTGTTATCTTCATCGTTACCAGGCAGCGGAATCGGTTCAACTTTGATACCGGCAAAACCTGACAACCAGCGATAACTTTGCGGCAAACGATGTACTACCGAAAGTTGGATATTATTCACGTGGTTCCCCAGACAATGATGTTAACCAATTATCTACACGATATTTTTACAAAATAGCTACAACTTCACTGATTAAGTTATAGCCGACAGACTTTGCTTTGCCCACTTCTCGCTCAAATAATTAACATTAAATTAACGTCATTCCAGCGCAAGCTCACAGACCCAGCTATTTTTATGTCTGCTCCCGATGAATCTGAGAGACAGATCTCATTTTGGCTTATTTGTAACCTTTTTAGTCTTGATTCACAACCATTTTAATCAAATGACGCTACTTTTTATTGCATTTTTATTTACATTTAATATACAAATTGATGATATGAAATGTCTCATAAACGTGAATAAAAAGCATAAAATCAGACAGTTAAAATCAATCCTGACTTTTCGCACCGCGCTTCATGGTGTTAATTTCATTTTGAAATGAACCAGTTGGTTACAAAATTCACGGCGTCGCATCATACGTTAAAATCTGGATCTAATGTTAATAAATCCGCACAATTTGTTTGCACAATTTATTCTTCTTTGGCTTATCATCCGCATCGTTATTACTGGTATACCCTATCGCAGAGACCACAGGGCATCATCAACCTGCTGATAAGTCTCGACATTAGCGACATATAATAAGAATCAGATAAGCAAATCCTGAGTTATTTAGCTCACACCCAATCCCAGCGAGAAATGAGATGGAAAACGATCCTTCAATCATGGCAAGCAATAACACCGAAAATGGAACCGGTTTCAGTCGTCGCGAACTGCTGAAAGGACTGACTTCCGCGATGGTCGCAACGACCCTTCTCGGCTTTCCTTTCCTGAGCCAGGCGGAGAAAGAAACAGCCACGCAGTCACCGGTCATCTTCGGTCAGTTCTATCTGGTATCACAGGCCATCACCGAGCATAAAAATATCAGTGAAGGAACTTCTGCCCAGATTTTCAATGCCTTCTTCCGCTCTCAGCCTGACTTCCCGGCTCAGGTCAGCAAACTGCATGCACTGGTTAAACCGGGGCAGGCTGCGAAAGATTTGCAGAAAGCCGCGCAGCAGAACGGTCTGGGCGAACTGGTGACGAGCATCGTCACAGCCTGGTATACCGGCACGGTCGGACATGGAACCGATTCCATTCTGGTCTCTTATAAAGATGCGCTGATGTATCGCCCGGTCAGCGACGGCCTGATTGTGCCGACCTACTGCGGTAACGGCCCGCTGTACTTCACCGCCGCGCCACCTGATGCCGCGATGCCTGAGTCCATGAATGCCGATCGTTTTACCCGTACTTCTGAATCTGATGTGAGCAAAGCCTGATGAAAAAACCCGTATTTACCGCAGACGGCGATGCGTCTGCTGATGTGATTGTTGTCGGTTCCGGCGTCGTGGGCGGCATGATTGCCGATCAGCTGGTCAGCGAAGGTTATTCCGTTCTGGTGCTGGAAGCCGGTTTACGCATCGAACGTGCACAGGCCGTCGAAAACTGGCGCAACATGCCGTTCGATAACCGCGCAGGTTCTGATTTCCAGGGGCTGTATCCGCAGTCAGAAAACGCCCCGGCCCCGCTGTACTTCCCGGAAAATAACTACGTTCATCTGACCGGCCCCAGTGCGGGCAGCTTTAAACAAGGTTATCTGCGCACCGTCGGCGGCACGACCTGGCACTGGGCGGCGTCCTGCTGGCGTCACGTCCCGAACGATTTCAAAATGAAAACGCTGTACGGCGTGGGCCGCGACTGGCCGATTTCGTATGACGAACTCGAACCGTATTACTGCCGCGCAGAAGAAGAAATCGGCGTTGCAGGCCCGAACGATCCTGAGCTGCAATCCCCTTCCGAGCGCAGCAAGCCATACCCGATGGAACAGGTTCCTTACGGCTATGGCGACACGCGTTTTGCAGAGATTGTGAACCCGCACGGTTACCGCTCGGTGCCCATCCCGCAAGGGCGCAGCACCCGTCCGTGGAACGGCCGTCCGACCTGTTGCGGCAATAACAACTGTCAGCCAATCTGCCCGATTGGCGCGATGTACAACGGTATCGCACACGTCGAACGCGCTGAAAACAAAGGTGCCGTGGTGCTGGCCGAGGCGGTGGTTTACAAGATTGATACCGACGAAAACAACAATGTGACGGCGGTTCACTGGCTGGATAACCAGAAAAAATCCCACAAAGCGACCGGCAAAGTGTTCGCGCTGGCCTGTAACGGCATTGAGACTCCGCGTCTGCTGCTGATGGCGGCCAACGATAAAAACCCGAACGGCATCGCCAACTCCTCTGATCACGTGGGCCGTAACATGATGGACCACTCCGGTTTCCACTGTACGTTCATCGCCAAAGAGCCGCTGTGGATTGGCCGTGGCCCGGCGCAGAGCAGCTGTCTGGTCGGCCCGCGCGACGGTGATTTCCGCAAAGATTATTCCGCCAACAAAATGATCCTCAACAACATCAGCCGCGTGATCCCGGCAACCTCCAAAGCGTTGCAGATGGGGCTGGTGGGTCAGGAGCTGGACGAAGAAATCCGCCGCCGCTCCATCTTCGGCGTGGACTTGTCCATCAGCCTGGAGCCGTTGCCGGACCCGGATAACCGGCTGACGCTGAGCAAAACCCGTAAAGATCCGCACGGTTTGCCATGCCCGGATATTCATTACGACGTCGGCGATTACGTGCGTAAAGGCGCGGAAGCGGCGCATAAACAACTTGAGCATATCGGCTCGCTGTTTATGGCGGAAGAATTCAACATCACCACCAGCCTGAACGCCAACAACCACATTATGGGCGGAACGATCATGGGCAACGATCCGAAGGATTCCGTGGTGAACGGCGATTGCCGGACTCACGATCATGCCAACCTGTGGTTACCGGGCGGCGGCGCGATCCCGTCTTCCAGCGTGGTGAACAGTACGCTGACCATGGCCGCGCTGGCGCTGAAAGCCGCAGACGACATGTCAAAAAAACTGGCAGGTGCAGCATGAAAAAACTTCTCACTGCCTGCCTGTTAAGTGCGTCCCTGAGCGGTTTTGCCGTCGCACAGGACAATCAGGCTGAACTCGTCCATCAGGGCCAGGAAGTGGCGACCGCCGCAGACTGTCAGGCCTGCCATACGGCACCTGAGGGTGGAAAACCGTTCGCGGGCGGATATGAAATCCATTCGCCGATGGGCACGATTTACACCACCAACATCACGCCGTCGAAGCAGTTTGGTATCGGGAATTACACCGAAGAACAGTTCACCCGCGCCGTGCGCGAAGGGGTGCGTCCGGACGGTGCAAATCTCTATCCGGCCATGCCTTACACCTCTTACAGCCATATGAGCGATGCCGATATGCACGCGTTGTATGTCTATTTCCAGCAGGGTGTGAAGCCGGTCGAACAGCCGAATACCGAAACTGCCCTGCCGTTCCCGTTCAACATGCGTATTGCGATGGCGGGGTGGAACCTGATGTATCTCGACAGCACGCCGTTTAAACCGGATCCGACCAAAAGTGAGCAATGGAACCGGGGTGCGTATCTGGTGAACGGTGCCGGGCATTGCGACACGTGCCATACGCCGCGTAACCTGATGATGGGTTCGGTGACGGATAAACCGCTGGCGGGCGGCATGGTTGGCCCGTGGTACGCGCCGAACATCAGTTCTGATCCGGTCAGCGGCATTGGCAACTGGTCGCAGACTCAGCTGGTGGAATACCTGAAAACAGGCCGGACCGCCGGGAAAAATCAGGCCGCAGGCGGTATGGCGGAAGCGGTGCAAAACAGTCTGCAATACATGTCTGACACCGATCTGAACGCGATTGCCTTCTACCTGAAAAACAGCACGCCGGTTCGCGATCCGCGCGATACACAGGCGGCAGATACCTTCGGTAAGCCGGTGAATGTGGAAGATGGCCTGCGCGGCGCGCATCCGTTTAACGCGAACAAAACTATCGACAACGGCGCAGCACTGTTCAGCGGATATTGCGCCAGCTGCCACCAGCCGGATGGCTCAGGCAGCAAGAATCAGGCGTATCCGTCGCTGTTTAATAACACCGCGACCGGCCTCGGGAATGCGTCGAACCTGATCTCCGCCATTCTTTACGGCGTCGATCGCCAGGTGGGCGACCATCATGTTCTTATGCCGAAATTTGGCGTGGGTTCGTATGTCGGTCAGCTCGACGATCAGCAGATTGCGGATATCTCCAACTATGTGCTGAAAAACTACGGCAACGCGGGCGTTCAGGTCAGCGCGCAGGATGTGGCGGTATTACGCGCAGGCGGCCCGGTGACACTTCTGGCGAAACTGCAACCGTTCATGGCGCCGGCGATGGTCATCGGCGTGATCATTCTGCTGGTGCTGATTTTCTGGCTCGGCAGAAAGCGTAAAGTCAGAAAAGCATAATCACGAAAGATGAAATGCAAAACGGCCCGGTTCGGGCCGTTTTTTTGTAAGCGAAAAGCGTTACCCCCGCCCGACCAGCGGCATGGCGCTGGCCATCACCGTCATGGTCAGAACGTTGGTGCCCGGCGGTAATCCGGCCATAAAAGCCACGGCTTCACCGACGCGCTCCACCGCAATGACCGGCTCTTCGGCAATATGTCCGTCGGCCTGCATCCTGCCTGCCAGCGCTTTATTGCCCATATCCGTGGCGGCATTTCCGACGTCAATCTGTCCGCACGCAATATTGAATGCGCGGCCATCAAGTGCCGTTGATTTGGTCAGACCGGTAATCGCATGCTTGCTGGCAGTGTAAGGCGCGGAATTCGGACGCGGCGACTGCGCGGAAACCGAGCCATTATTAATTATGCGGCCGCCCTGCGGAGACTGCTGTTTCATCAGTTTTACCGCCGCCTGCGTACACAAAAATGCGCCGGTCAGATTGGTGTTGATCACCGAAAGCCAGTCTTCTACCGCAAGCTCATCAATGGGCACCTCTTTCACGTTGTTTCCGGCGTTATTGAACAGTAAATCCAGCCGCCCGAAGGTTTCCTGAATATCCGCAAACAGCGCGGCGACCGACTGAGGGCTGGTCACATCCAGCTGACGCGCCACCGCTTGTCCCGGTGCAAACTGTGCCACGGCCTGCGCCAGTTTTTGTGTATTGCGCCCCGCCAGAATGACCGTAAACCCAATACCCGCCAGCGACTTCGCGGCGCTCAGCCCGATACCGCTGCCACCGCCGGTGACCAGTGCGATTTTGCTCATAATTTTCCTTTACTAAACTGCGGCCAGCATTCCGCCGTCGATGAACAAAAGATGCCCGTTAACAAAGTCAGATGCTTTCGATGACAGATAAACCGCACCGCCGACCAGCTCTTCCGGGTTGCCCCAGCGCGCGGCTGGCGTGCGTTTGCACAGCCATTCGGAAAACTCTTTGTTATCGACCAGCGCCTGCGTCATGTCGGTTTTGAAATAGCCCGGCGCAATGCCGTTCACCTGAATATTATAGCGCGCCAGTTCGACACACATCCCGCGCGTCAGCATTTTCACCGCGCCTTTTGAGGCAGCGTACGGCGTTATGGTGTCGCGGCCCAGCTCACTTTGCATCGAACCGATATTGATAATCTTGCCGCGCTCGCGCTGGATCATGTAACGCGCGACCGCCTGTGACACCAGGAAAACAGACTTCTGATTCACCGCAATCACGTCGTCCCAGTCTTTTTCCGGGAAATCGGTAAATTTGTGGCGGCGCTGGATCCCCGCGTTATTCACCAGCACATCAATCGGGCCAATGGCCTTTTCGATATGGTCAATCGCCTGATTCACCGCCTGGCTGTTCGTGACATCAAATGACACGGCGTGCGCGATAAACCCTTCCGCACGCAGCGCTTCAGCGGCCTTTTGTGTCGATTCCTGCTGCGTGCCGTTGACGATAATTTCCGCCCCGTGCTGCGCCAGCCCTTTCGCCAGCAGGAAACCCAGACCGCGCGTGGAACCGGTGACCAGAATCTTTTTATTATCCAGGGAGAAGAGATTTGTCATGACGTTGGCCTTATTAAAAAGCTGCTTATGAAAAGTTAGCCCCACTACAACGGTTTACCGGCGGCCAAACTGTGATGCAGATCACTTTGAAGAATGTTAAAAAACCCTGTTACTCCCGATGTGATCATCATCATTTTGATAACAATCTCCGGCGCTTTCTGTTTCAATAATCGGATATATTTTGGGAAATAATCAGGGAAACCCGCATGAGAAACCAGCGCGTGACATTACAGGACATCGCCCAACTGGCGGATGTTACCAAGATGACGGTCAGCCGTTTTCTGCGCACGCCGGAAAAAGTCTCTCCTGAAACCCGCGAGCGCATCACCAAAGTCATGGAAGAAGTCGGTTATCCGCTGGAAGAAGCCCGCGGACCGGCCAAAGCGCCGCGCATCGGCATTCTGGTGCCCTCTTTTAACAACCAGATTTTCTCCGATTTGCTGGCTGGTATTGAGTCCGTGACGTCCGCGCAGGGCTACCAGACGCTGGTGGTGAATTACGATTACAGCAAGGACCGCGAAGAAGAGCACATTATCAACCTGCTTGGTTATCAGCTGGCAGGGCTGATCCTCACGGATTCCGTGCATACCCTCAAAGCCGATAAGTATCTGAATGCGGCTGAAATTCCGGTCGCTCAGGTGATGGATCTCGACGATCAGAATGGCCGTATTGCGGTTGGTTTTGATAATCAGCAGGCCGGATATGACATGGCGAATACGCTTCTCGCCAGCGGTAAAGAGCATGTGGTTTATTTCGGTTCGATGTCGGACGCGCGTGACCAGAAACGCTATCAGGGCTACAGCCGGGCAATGGGTGAACGTGGGCTGACGCCGGTGCATATCACGCCGAATAAGGTTTCATCGGTGTCTATCGGTGCCGGAATGTTATCGATGGCGCGCCAGCTGTATCCGCATACCAATGCAATTTTGTGTACCAACGACGATATTGCCGTCGGTGTGTTACAGGAATGTCTGAAACTGGGCATCCGCGTCCCGCAGGACATGGCAATTTCAGGTTTTCACGGGCTGGACATCGGGCTGGCGACCACGCCGTTGCTGGCCAGCGTTATTACGCCGCGCTTTGAAATGGGCAAGGTTGTCGCCGAAATATTGCTTAAAAAAATCAAAAACCTGCCAACTATTGAGCGTGTCGATCTGCACTACCGGATTTCCCTCGGCGGCACGATTTAACGTGCCCTTTTCTGCAATTCCCCTCCTTTCGTCCTGCACGCGAACTGCGGTGCAGGATCACGTTGCAGGTAACACCTTTTCTTAACATAATTCAACGTGACTCCTGTCACGAAATACTTTCCTCAAAATGCTTTTATTAGGTCATCGCCGGATACAAGCACACAGAGGAAAGACGATGAATAATAAAATTCCTAAGGCCCGCTGGTTACGTGTAATAGCCCCAATACTTATCGCCTGTATTATTTCCTTCATGGACAGGGTCAATATTAGTTTTGCCATGCCCGGCGGAATGGATGCCGAATTAGGCATCACCGCATCAATGGCCGGTCTGGCTGCCGGTATCTTCTTCATCGGGTATCTGTTTTTACAGGTGCCCGGCGGAAGCCTGGCGGTTCACGGCAGTGGCCGTAAATTCATTGCCTGCTCGCTGATTGCGTGGGCGGTAATTTCCATTCTGACCGGCTTTATTACTAACCAGTATCAGCTGCTGTTCCTGCGTTTTGCGCTGGGTGTGGCAGAGGGCGGGATGTTGCCGGTGGTGCTGACGATGGTCAGCAACTGGTTCCCGGATAAAGAACGTGGCCGCGCCAATGCGTATGTGCTGATGTTCGCGCCGCTCGGCGGGATGATTACCGCGCCGCTGTCCGGCCTGATCCTGGATACGCTCGACTGGCGCTGGTTGTTCATCATCGAAGGGGCATTATCTTTCGTGGTGATGCTGTTCTGGTGGTTCACCATCAGCGACCGTCCGGAAGAAGCGAAATGGCTGTCTGAGCGCGAACGCGATTATCTGGTCACCGAATTAAACCGTGAACGCGAAGCACTGCGGGCGCTGGCACCGGTCAATAACGCGCCGCTCAAAGAGGTCTTTCGCAATAAATCTATCGTCAAACTGATTGTTATTAACTTCTTCTATCAGACCGGGATTTACGGCTACACGCTGTGGCTGCCTACTATCCTGAAAAACCTCACCGGCGGCGACATGAGTTCAGTCGGCATGCTGGCGATTATCCCTTACGTCGGCACCATGCTGGGGATCCTGGCGATGTCCGTACTGTCCGATAAAACCGGCAAACGCCGCATGTTTATCGCCCTGCCGTTGTGCGGTTTCGCCGCCTGTCTGGCTGCGTCCGTGGCGTTTGGTCACAATATTATGGCGGCCTACGGTTTTCTGGTCGGTGCCGGGTTCTTCCTGCAAGCCGCGACCAGCGCCTTCTGGACTATACCGGGTAAAGTCACCACGCCGGAAGTGGCAGGCAGCGCACGCGGTGTGATTAATGGTCTGGGGAATCTCGGTGGCTTCTGCGGCCCGTATCTGGTCGGTGTATTAGTCAGCCTGTACGGCCAGAGCACGGCGATTTATGCGCTGGTCGCATCCCTGCTGATTGCCGCTCTGGTGACCACGCTGTTGCCGAAAGAGTGCGATATGGCGCTGATCCCGGGCGCAAAAGCCAAGGCTATGGCGGATGAATATGCCCGCGCCAAAAAAGCCCGCAAACTCCAGCAAATGGAAGCGCAGGGCGTGAACTGAGTACTTTTGCATACGCTGATGCCCGTCATGTCGTGACGGGCATTTTTATTTCAGGCTTCTTCCCGCGTAATAATCCCGTAGTGATGGAATTTGTTCAGCACCGCTTCCATCGCTTCATCGGACAGAACCGGCACTTCCGGCGTCACCGGCAGCAGCAACAGATAAAGCCTCGCCAGCACTTCAACTTCCTGCGCCAGCCAGAGCGCTTTCTGCAAATTACTGCCGCAGGCAATCATTCCGTGGTGTTGCAGAAGAATCGCTTTGGATTGTCTGATCGCCGCTTCGGTATGATCAGACAATGCCTGCGACCCGAAAATCGCGTACGGCGCGCACGGGATCACCGTGCTGCCGGTCGCCGCAATCATGTAATGAATGGCCGGAATGGGCCGGTTAAGAATGGAAACCGCCGTGCAATGCACTGCGTGGTTGTGAACAACGGCCTGTGCGTCCGGTCGCGCGCGATAAATGGCCTGATGGAAACGCCATTCGCTGGACGGCGTTTTGGCCGGATCGTGTCTGCCGTCTTCGCTGACCTCGACGATCTGCCGCGCCGTCAGCTCTTCATACGGGATCCCGGTTGGCGTAATCAGCATTCCGTCGCCATAACGCACGCTGACATTGCCGGACGTTCCCTGATTCAGCCCCATGCGCGTCATTTGCAGGCAGGTTTCTATAATTTGTTCGGCCAGCTGTTCTCTTTTCATGTTTGCCCCGTCGGTTTTGGTCTGCGTATTGTTGGTTTCTGTCACCTTATTTTGTAACGCAGGCAGCGCTGACCGGTGGACGGGCGGTAAAAATGTGACTGGCTTCTGATTATCCCGCATTCAGGGAACGATTCGCGCAAACCGCCACGCATTGGCGTGTCCGTTTCAGCGCAAAATGTTAAAAACGGTCATTCGGGATTGCCGTCGTTGCCGGGAGAAAAATAAAAAATGAAAGCAGTGCGTCATCAGGCCATCCTGCAACTGATCCGCGAAACGGGCAGCCAGAGAACGGAAAATCTGGCCAGCCATTTACAGGTCAGCAAGGAAACCATCCGCCGCGACTTGCAGGAATTACAAACCCAGGGCCAGCTGATCCGCCGCCACGGCTGGGCGAAAATCGTTAAGCGGGAAACGCAGGACAGCGGGGATTCTTTCCGCGCCCGGCAAAAAAGCCATCAGAGCCGGAAAGCGGACATTGCCCGGCAGGCGCTGTCGTGGATTGATGAAGGAATGGTGATTGCGCTGGATGCCAGCTCGACCTGCTGGTCGCTGGCGCGGCAGCTGCCGGATATCGGCATCACTGTGTTTACCAACAGCGCCCGCGTGTGCCGGGAACTGTCCGGACGCCAGAATATTCAGCTCATCAGCTCCGGCGGCCGGCTTCTGCGCAAATACGACTGTTACGTTAATCCGGCGCTGTTCTCACAGCTGAAAACGCTGGAAATTGATCTGTTTCTGTTTTCCTGCGAGGCGGTGGACGCCGCTGGCGCAATCTGGGATTCCAACGACAGCAATGCGGAATACAAAATCGCCCTGCTCCGGCGCGCGGCGCAGAGCCTTTTATTACTTGATAAAAGTAAACTGAACCGGACCAGTGAAGTGCAGATTGGGCATCTTGACGATATCACTCAGGTCATTTCCGACCTGAGTGATGCAGAGCAGGAAAGCGAAAAACCTTAGTCGGCCAGCGCCTGCGCCGTGACTTTCGCCGGACGGCTGGCGTAGAGATACAGCAACGTGGCAGCAATGACGCAAAACGCCATCGAACCGACCATCGGCCAGGCACTTTTGGCGGTAAACAGCGAAAGCACGGAACCAATGGCCGCGCCGGTGCCAAAACGAATCGTGCCGGCCAGAGAGGCCGCGGTGCCCGCCATGTGCGGGAAGTCATCCATGATGACCGCCATCGCGTTGGAGGTCACCATCGCAATCACGCCAACATAGCCCGCCACGCCAATCACCATCGCCCAGAACGGCAGCCCGAACGCACAGACCACCAGCAGCCAGATGCCCATCGTCAGCTGAACAAACAGGCCGAAACGGAACATTTTCACCGCGCCCGCACGGCGCACGTTGCGGCTGTTAATCAGCGTCAGGATCACCAGCGCTACGATGTTCAGCGCAAAGTAGAAACCGAAATGCTGCGGCGAAACGTGATTGAGTTCGATGTAAACAAACGGTCCGGCGCTGAGGAAAGAGAACATTCCGGCAAACGAGAAACCGCTCGCCAGCATGTAGCTCAGCACGCGCTTGTGGCGGAACAGGGAGACGAAATTGCCAACGGTGGTGCGCAGATGGAATTTTTGCCGCCGCTCTTTGGGCAGCGTTTCCTTGATGTAAACGCCCACCAGCGTGGCGGCGATTAACGCCGCAATCGCCATCGCCCAGAAAATCGCGTGCCAGCTGAAAATCGCCATCAGCAGACCGCCGAGCATTGGCGCGAGCAGCGGCGCAACGGTCATCACCAGCACCACAAAAGACATCATTCGCGAGAATTCGTCTTTGGTGAACATGTCACGCATCAGCGCGTTGATGACCACACTGGCCGCTGCCGCCGCTAAACCGTGCAAGAAACGCATCCACACCAGCTGTTCGACGGACTGCGCAAGCGCACACGCACCGGCCGCCACAGCAAAGATCAGTACGCCCCAGAAGATAACCGGCTTACGCCCGAGGCTGTCGGCCATCGGTCCGTAAAACAGCTGCCCGATAGCAAAACCCAGCACATACGCGCTGAGGGTCATTTGCACGCTGCCCGCCGCCACACCATATTCCTCGGCGATAACGGGCATGCTTGGCAGATACATATCGATAGCCAAAGGCATCAGCATCGATATCAATCCCAGGATGAAAATCAGTCCGATGTGGGATACCGGTTTTTCTTGCACTTTCAGCTGCTCCAGTTAACAGAAAAAACTATCGCGAGGGAACGCCAACGCTGGCAATTTCCTGCTCAGTTAAAGGCCGGTACTGGCCCGGTTCTAAATCTTCATCCATCACGATTTCGCCGATCCGCTCACGGTGCAGCGCGACCACGCGGTTACCGACTGCCGCAAACATACGTTTCACCTGATGGTAACGGCCTTCGCTGATGGTCAGACGCACCAGGTTCTCTTCGATTTGCTCGAGTTTCGCCGGTTTGGTCAGGGAATCTTCATTGTGCAGCTGTACGCCCGCTTCAAACTGCGCGGCGGTGTCGTCAGCCAGCGGATTTTCGAGCGTAACCAGATAGGTTTTCTCGCAATGATGGCGCGGCGAAGTGACTCGGTGCGACCACTGGCCGTCGTCGGTCATTAACACCAGACCGGTGGTGTCGATGTCCAGACGCCCTGCGGCATGCAGCTTGTACGCCACCGGCTCTTCGAGGAAGTACAGCACGGTCGGATGATCCGGGTCATCGGTGGAACACACGTAACCCTGCGGTTTGTTAAGCATGAAATAACGCGGGCCGGTGATGAGATCCAGCACATTGCCGTCGAACTCGACGCGCTGTTCAGGGCTGATTTTCATCGAGCCGGTTTTGACGATTTCGCCGTCAACGGTGACACGTTTGTTGCGCAGCTCACGTAAAACGAGCGCGCGGCTTACACCTAATTGCTGAGATAGAAACTTGTCCAGACGCATTGGATAGTCTTGCCTTCGTGGCGATCTGAGTGATCGCGTTACTGATAAAACACAAGACCCCGCCGCTGCAACAGGGCAACTGACAGGGTTCAGGGTTGTTCGATTCGTAATACTTTCAGTTCGTATAGCTGCAACGAGTGATTATTACTTCGAGGGGGCAGATTCACTGCCGCATTGAGCGGAAGAGTATAGCCGTGCTTGGCGGCGCATCCTAGGAGGAAGAGGAAAAATAAGCAGGCTAAACATTCACGGCAGGTGATTTGATTGCAGATCGCCATTGGGCAGATTTCTTGGCATACTTCACCACTGTAGTTATTAACAGTGATCGTTATTAACAATGATCGTAAATAACAGGCTTTTTTAATAAGTCAGTCTGAGGTGATTCTCCCCGTGACCGCTTTTACCCTTCGTCCCTATCAGCAGGATGCCGTTGACGCTACGCTGCGTCATTTCCGCCAGCACGATGAACCGGCGGTGATCGTATTGCCTACCGGTGCCGGAAAAAGCCTGGTGATTGCCGAGCTGGCCAGGGTGGCGCGCGGGCGCGTGCTGGTTCTGGCGCACGTCAAAGAACTGGTCGCGCAGAATCACAGCAAATACCTTTCTTACGGGCTGGAAGCGGATATCTTCGCGGCGGGCCTGAATCTCAAACAAAGCAGCGGCAAAGTGGTGTTCGGCAGCGTGCAGTCCGTTGCACCCAATCTGGCAGAATTCAGCGGTGAGTTTTCCCTGCTGATTGTCGATGAGTGCCACCGAATTTCCGACGACGATAACAGCCAGTACCAGCAAATTATCGGCCATCTTAAAGCGCAAAACCCGCGTCTGCGGCTGCTCGGGCTGACGGCAACGCCCTATCGTCTGGGTAAGGGCTGGATTTATCAGTATCACCATCAGGGCATTGTGCGCGGCGATTCCAACAGCCTGTTCCGCGATTGTATTTACGAACTGCCGCTGCGTTACATGATTAAAAACGGCTTTCTGGTGCCGCCGGAACGGCTCGATATGCCGGTCGTCAGCTACGATTTCAGCCGGTTGCAGGCCAACAGCAACGGGCTGTTCAGCGAGGCAGATCTTAACGATGAGTTGCGTCAGCAAAAACGCATCACGCCGCACATCATCAGCCAGATTGTTGAGTTCGCGCACGACCGCAAAGGCGTGATGATTTTTGCCTCAACGGTGGAACACGCCGGTGAAATTTTTGGTTTGTTGCCCAAAGGCGAAGCGGCGCTGATCAGCGCACAAACCCACGCCGTCGAACGCGACCGGCTGATCACCGCCTTTAAGCAGCAGGAACTGCGCTATCTGGTGAACGTCTCGGTGCTGACCACCGGCTTTGACGCGCCGCATGTCGATCTGATTGCGATCCTGCGCCCGACCGAATCCGTCAGCCTGTATCAGCAGATTGTCGGGCGCGGGCTGCGTCTGTCGCCGGGCAAAACGGATTGCCTGATCCTCGATTACGCCGGCAATCCGCATGACCTGTTTACGCCGGAAGTGGGCAGTCACAAACCGGCGGGCGACAACAAACCGGTGCAGGTTTTCTGCCCGGCCTGCGGTTTCGCCAATATCTTCTGGGGAAAAACCACCGAAGACGGCACCGTCATCGAACATTTTGGCCGACGATGTCAGGGCGTGCTGGAAGATGACGACGGCAACCGCGAGCAGTGTGATTTCCGTTTCCGCTTCAAAAGCTGCCCGCACTGCGGCGCGGAAAACGATATTGCGGCGCGGCGCTGTCATCAGTGCCAGGAAATTCTGGTCGACCCGGACGATATGCTGAAAGCCGCGCTGCGCCTGAAAGATGCGCTGGTGTTGCGCTGCGGCGGCATGAACCTTGAACACGGGCGCGACGACAAAGGCGAATGGCTGAAAATCACTTATTACGATGAGGACGGCGCGGACGTTTCCGAGCGTTTCCGCCTGCAAACGCCCGCGCAGCGGATGGCGTTTTTGCATAATTTCCTGCGCCCGCATCAGCGCGCACCGGGCGTGCCGCTGGAATGGAAGTCTGCCGCAGATATCGTGGCGCAGCAGGTTTTACTGCGTCATCCGGATTTTGTTGTCGCGCGGATGAAGGGCCAGTTCTGGCAAGTGCGCGAGAAGATGTTCGATTATGAAGGGCGTTACCGACGCGCCAATGAGCTGCGCGGGTGAGTAAATAACCTGAAACCGGCTATTTATATTGCTGCAACCGCCCTGCTCCGGTATCATACCGCCCGCTTTCGCCTTGTGTGGAAGCTTGTAGTACTCAACTCGTCACTCGGTCGCAGGTGGCGGGGCAAACTTTCTTATATAGAGAAACAGACATGTTCACTATCAATGTAGAAGTACGTCCACAGGACGAGCAGGGCAAAGGTGCGAGCCGCCGCCTGCGTACAGAAAACAAATTCCCAGCTATCGTTTACGGTGGCTCAGCTGCTCCAGTTTCTATCAAACTGGACCATGATTCTGTTAAGAACATGGAAGTTAAAGCGGAGTTCTACTCTGAAGCTATTACTCTGGTTATCGACGGTAAAGAAACCAAAGTTAAAGTTCAGGCTGTACAGCGTCACCCGTTCAAGCCAAAACTGGCTCACATCGACTTCGTTCGCGTTTAATCGCTGACTGAGTTGTTGCGCATCGGGACGCCGTGCGAGAACAAATAAAAAACGCCGCCATAGCAATATAGGCGGCGTTTTTTATTGTCTGCGGTTTACCGGCGATGCCGGAATACCCTTGATAATTCAGGTTGCAGGAAGGCGGCAAGTTCGCGAATCCCCGGGAGCTTAGATAACTAAGTGACCGGGGTGAACGAGCGCAGCCAACGCGCCTGCGGCCTGAAGTATGACGGGGATTTATTTGCCCGCTTTACGCTGTAACTGATCCCGCAGGTTCGGCGGCGTGCCTTTAATGGTCAGCGTATCGGTCGCCGGATCCCAGAAAATACGTTCGCCCATTAACATCGCATCGAAGTTAATACTCAGGCCACCGCCGCTGCCGGCAAATTTGGTCAGCTGGCGAAGCGTGCTGCGATCGGCCGGGAACGTTTCTTCCAGCTGATAACCTTGTTCCTGCGTGAATTCTTTGAATTTCTTGTCATTCCACGGCGGCAGCTCTTCGGATAAATCATCCAGCGCAATTTCTTCGCCCGCCTGCAACTGCTCGTTACAGTAGGTGTACACCTGCTGACGATAGTTCTGACGCTCATTTTTATCGAGCTGCGCTTCAGTACAGAAATCATCTACCGCCTGCAACAAACCGCGGTTTTGCGCTTTGGTATCCAGGCCTTCAGAAGCGCCCAGGAAATCCATGAAGAAGTCAGAAACTTTGCGCCCGACGCGGCCTTTCAGGAACGTCAGGTAGCGGGAAGATTCAGGATTGGTTTCCCATTCGGTCAGATCAATACGCGCCACGATATCGGCGTGATTGATATCCAGATAATGGATGCTGCTGACGTCCAGCTGTTCGTTGACGCGCATGCTGCTGCGGCTGTTAAGCACGGCAACCAGCAAATATTCCACGGCCAGGAAACGGTAATGACAAAACAGCACCACGCCGCCTTCTGCGAACGGATATTTTGCCAGCTCATCACGAAGACGCCCGGTCGCGGCACGGCTGAATGACAGGAAATCGTCGTCCCCTTTACGGCAACTGCGCAGCGCCGCTGACAGCTCGCTGTCTTCGTTGAACAGGCCATAGGCTTTGCTTTTCACGCTGTAAACACGGTGCAGTTCAGCCATCATTTCATCAACGGCGGCATTCGGCGTCAAAAGCGTATCGCGCAGCACAACATCCAGCGTTTGCTCATCACGTTTATTCAACTGGTGCAGAGCGATCTGCTCAATATCCAGACTCATGGGGACTTTCTCCTGTAAGAATTGCAGCCGTATAAGAAGGGTCTGCCTGCGGGGCGTATTCAAACACCGAAGCGCCAAAGCCGCAACTGGTTCCAGCCCCTGAAATACTGATTCACAGATACGATCACGACCCCGACACGACCCCCGTTATAAAAATGCGGAAAGTGGTGGCGTGATCGGCTAAGATATTGGACTTTGTCAGATCAAGAAGCACATTACTCTATGGCACAATCATCCCGTTACAGTGACGAACACGTTGAACAGATCCTTTCCGAGCTGGCAACTGTTCTGGAAAAACACCGCGCCCCGACCGACCTTTCTTTGATGGTCCTGGGCAATATGGTGACAAACCTTATTAACACCAGCGTCGCTCCTGCACAACGCAAAGCATTGTCCCAATCTTTTGCTAAAGCTTTGCAAGCGTCGATAAGAGAAGATAAAGCCCATTAATTCACTCATTGCCCAGACCCTCTCATGGTGACAAATAGTCAGCGCTATCGCGAAAAAGTTTCCCAGATGATCAGCTGGGGCCACTGGTTCGCCCTCTTCAATATCCTGTTGATTCTCGGGCTCGGCAGCCGCTACCTGTTTGTTTCTGACTGGCCTTCCTCTCTGGAAGGGCGTATTTACGCGCTGGTCAGCTGGCTTGGGCATTTCAGCTTTATCGGTTTTGCCGCCTACTTACTGATTATCTTCCCGCTGACGTTTGTGGTGATGTCGCAACGGCTGTTGCGATTCTTATCCGCGATACTGGCAACCGCCGGGCTGACGCTGATTCTGGTCGACACCGAAGTGTTCACCCGCTTCCACCTGCATATTAATCCGGTGGTCTGGGAACTGGTCGTCAACCCGGGTCAGGGCGAAATGGCACGTGACTGGCAGCTGATGTTTATTGCCGTGCCGGTCATTTTCCTGCTCGAAATGTTATTCGGCACCTGGGCGTGGCAAAAGCTGCGCAGCCTGAACCGCCGTAATTTCGCCAAGCCCATCGTTGTGCTGTTTATCGTGAGCTTCTTTGCGTCGCACCTGATGTACATCTGGGCGGATGCAAATTTCTATCGTCCGATTACCATGCAGCGCGCGAATCTTCCGCTGTCGTATCCGATGACGGCGCGTAAGTTCCTCGAAAAACACGGTCTGCTGAATGCCGAGGAATACCAGAAGCGGCTGATTGAGCAAGGGAATCCGGAAGCGCTGGCGGTGGAATATCCGCTTAACAGCATCAGTTTTGCCAAAACCGGCTCGAAATATAACCTGCTGATGGTCGTGCTGGACGGCGTGCATGAAGCGACGCTCGATCAGGACATGCCTGCGCTGGCCGATTTCGCCAAGCACAATATTCGTTTTGACCAGCATTTCAGCTCCGGCAACCGTAACGACACCGGCCAGTTTGGCCTGTTCTATGGAATTTCACCGACCTATATGCAGGGCATTCTGGCCGCTCGTAAACCTTCTGCGCTGGTGACATCGCTGGAGCAACAGGGTTATGAGTTTGGTCTGTTTGCTTCGGACGGCTTTGACAGCCCGCTGTATCGTCAGGCGCTGCTGACTGATTTCACCTTGCCTGCGCCGGTAAAACAGTCGGATGCACAGACCGTTTCTCAGTGGCAGCAATGGCTGAATGTGCGCGGCAACGGTCCGTGGTTCTCCTACGTCAACCTGAATGGCATCAGCAGCACATTGCGTCAGGACGGCGACAGCGTACCGGTCGGAAATACGTTTATTCATCGCTATCAGCGCGGCGCGCAAAGCGTTGATCAGCAAATTGCGGTCATGCTGCAATCGCTGAAAGATCGCGGCGATCTGGATAAAACCGTGGTGGTGATTACCGCTTCGCACGGTATGGAGTTTAACGAGAACGGCACCTGGGGTTCGGGTAACGCGATGAACCGCCGCCAGTTGCAGGTTCCGCTGATTATCCACTGGCCGGGCACACCGGCTCAGAGTATCAGCAAGCTTACCGATCACGCGGATGTGATGACCACGCTGATGCAGCGTCTGCTTCACGTCACCACGTCACCGGCAGATTATTCGCAGGGTGAGGATTTGTTTGCCGCGAAACGCCGTCACAACTGGGTCACGACCAGCGACGACGGAACGCTGGTGATCACCACGCCAGACCAGACGCTTGAGCTGGAAAGCGACGGGGATTACCGCGCCTTCGACATTAACGGCAAACGGATTAAAGATCAGAAGCCGGAACTTGGCCTGCTGTTGCAGGTACTGACCGACGAAAAACGCTTCCTGGCCAATTAATCGTTTTGCAGGACACCTGAAAAACCAACCTTAACCGGTTGGTTTTTTTATGAAATCAGCCCCTCCGCTTCCCGTCAAAATCCCCTTCAGTTTATTTGACCTTCTTTATGAAAATTATGTCGTTTATGGGCTGATACAAAACCGCTACGGTAGGTTCATCAACAATAAAAACGTTATCGGAGTGCAGCCATCGTGTCGGGACTGGTCAACGGAAAATGGGTAAGCGGCGACGTCGCTAAAGAAGAAATCAAAAACGGTGCCTTTCATCGCGAGGAAACCGCGTTTCGTGAAACACACATCGAGCCGCAGGCAGGCCGTTATCAGCTTTTCGTTTCTTATCTGTGCCCGTGGGCCTCGCGCACGCTGATATTCCGCCATCTGAAAGGGCTGGAAACGTTTATTTCCGTTTCCATCGCACAACCGGTCATTGGCGAAAATGGCTGGACGTTCGACGAGCCGCAGGACGCAGGAGATAAAATCCCGGCCATCCGCCACGTTCATGAGCTGTACACCGCCAGCAATGCACATTACACCGGCAAAGTCTCCGTGCCCGTTTTGTGGGATCGCCAGGAAGGCCGCATCGTGAACAACGAATCAGCCGATATCATCCGCATCCTTAACCACGCTTTCGACGCGCTCAGCGGCAATCAGGATGACTTCTACCCTGCCCCGCTTCGCGAGGAAATCGACCGCTGGAACGAAATTATTTATCACGACGTCAACAACGGCGTGTACAAAACCGGTTTTGCGAAAACGCAGGAAAGCTACAACGTGGCAGTCACCCGGCTTTTCAGCACGCTTGATACGCTGGAAAGCCATTTAGACAGCCACCGTTATATCGCCGGGGAGTATCTCACCGAAGCCGACTGGCGTTTGTTCGTCACGCTGGTGCGGTTCGACAGCGCGTATCACGGCGCTTTCAAATGCAATATCCGCCGTATTGAGGACTACCCTAATCTTTCAAATTATTTGCGTGAACTCTATCAGTGGCCGGGGATCAGCGACACCGTCAATCTGGCGCACATCAAACAAGGCTATTACGGAATTCTGTGGCTGAATCCAACCGGAATTGTCCCGGCGGGCCCGGAACTGGATTTACGACGCGCCCATAACCGTGAACGGCTGGACAGTCTGGGCATCATCCAGAAACTACGCTAAAAATTGCTTGGACCCGCAAAGATAACACTGTATATTTCAACAGTTATTTTTCTCCCCCAGCCAGAAAACGAGGAAAGCTATGCGGGTCGAACTGATTTTTGACAAACGGAATGTCTCAAGGATCCCAAATGCCAGTGAAAAAATTGAGGCAGAACTGGTTAAGCGGGTGCACCGCATGTTCCCTGACGCTGAAGTAAAAGTGAAACCGATGCAGGCCAACGGGCTGAATACGCACGGTGCCAGCAAGCAGGAACGTTCGCAATTAAACCAAATGCTGGAAGAAATGTTTGAAGAAGCCGACGAATGGCTTTCGGTGGAGTAAAAAGGCGCGTCCCCGTTGCACTTGGTTACAAAGAGCAATTGAAATAAACAACCCATAGCTATCGCTTAATATAAGATGTGAACGTTATATAAATTCATTATCTATCAGAGCGATGAGCCGCCGTTTTATCGGGCACAACCTGGATTATTTTCATCCGGCTTACTGCCTTCGCGCCATCGCTTTTCGCTTCAAACGCGTCAATGACTTTGCGAAACAGCCATGCCACCGAGCCCAAGAAAATCCAGCGCCCAACCTCATTTTTACACCAAGCGCTTTGCGCTGATTTGTCTCGGCATTGTCTGCTGTCTGGCGCTTCTGCTGGGCCGCGTCGGCTATTTACAGCTGCTCAACCAGCCTATGCTGGAAAAAGAAGCGGATTCGCGTTCACTGCGTTCCAGCATTATCCCCGCCGGGCGTGGCACGATTGCCGACCGCAACGGGCATCCTCTTGCGCTCAGTGTGGCGTCAAAAGATATTATTGCTGACCCGTTCCGTATTCTGGAACTGCACAGTGACCTCAACAGCCCGAAATGGCAATATCTGGCTTCTGCGCTGAATGTCCCGCTTTCGCAATTACAGCAAACCATCAACAGCGATCCGCAGCGCCGTTTCGTTTATCTCGGCCGAAAAATCGAAGAAGGCATTGCCGGTGATATCGGCCAGCTGCATCTCGGCGGCGTCTCCAGCCAGAACGATGACAGCCGCTATTATCCGATGAGTGAAGCCGCAGCGAACCTCGTCGGCGTGGTCGGTACTGATAACGAAGGCCTTAACGGCATCGAAAAAGGTTTTAATGCCTTGTTGCAGGGCAAACCCGGCATGCGCGAATACCGTCAGGATCGCCACGGCAACGTTATCGGGATTTTGAAAGAAGTCGCGCCGCAACAGCCGCCGACGATAAACCTCAGTATCGACAGCTTTATGCAGTACGTGTTGTATTCGCGGCTGCGTGAAGGCGTATTGCTCAACCAGGCAGAATCCGGCGCCGCCGTGCTGGTCGACGTGAACACGGGTGAAATTCTGGGAATGGCTTCCTTCCCGTCTTACAACCCGAATAACTACGCGGGCGTTCAGCCTAAAGATATGCGTAACGTTGCCATCAGCGACAGTTTTGAACCCGGTTCGACAGTCAAACCGCTGGTGGTCATGGCCGGTCTGGCGCGTCGTATGATTCGGCCAGATTCCGTACTCGATACCCATCCGTACACCGTTAATGGTCACCTGATTAAAGACGTTGGCCACTGGCCAGCGCTGACCATTACCGGCATCTTGCAAAAATCCAGCGACATCGCGGTCTCACACATTGCACTGGCGATGCCTGCCAACGTGCTGGTTCAGCTATATCAGTCGTTCGGGCTGGGTAAAGCCACGGATTTAGGGATTGGCGGCGAAAGCAGCGGTTACTTCCCGGCGCACCGTGACCGCTGGGCGGACATCGAACGCGCCACGTTCTCCTTCGGCTACGGCCTGCGCGTCACGCCGCTGCAAATCGCCCGTGAATACGCCACCATCGGCGCGGAAGGCATTTACCGTCCGCTGTCGATCACCAAAGTCACGCCTCCGGTGCTCGGCACCCGCGTGATGTCCGCCGACGTGGTCAGAACGGTTATTCATATGATGGAAAGTGACGCCCTGCCCGGCGGCTCCGGCCTCAGCGCCGCGGTGCCCGGTTACCGCTTAGCGATTAAAACCGGTACTGCCGAAAAAATGGGTGCCAGTGGCAAATACGATGGCGGTTACATCAACTACACCGCCGGTGTTGCACCGGCCAGTAATCCGCGCGTGGCGCTGGTGGTGATGGTCAACAACCCGCAGGCCGGTAAACACTTCGGTGGCTCGGTCGCGGGACCGATTTTCGGGCATATCATGGGCGAAATTCTCAACCACATGAACATCGCGCCGGATGCACTGGTGCCGGAAACACCGCCAACCACCGTTATCAATGGCGGTCAGAAAACGGATCTGGTGCGTCGCCCGGCGACTGATGGTTAAACGAAGCGCAGAAAAATCGCAAAAAAACGCTGACCCGCTGGATCTCACCGAAAGAAGCGGTTAACGTGCGGATGTTTTGTCAGTTGAAGTCCACGCGGAGGAAGAGCGGCGCGCTCTGTCAGAAAAAAAATGAAACGGCTTCTTATCGTTTTTATCGTTTTTGTCGCAGTTTGTCTGGGCGTTATTGCCCTCAATATGCAGGGTAGCGGCCCCTGGTAAACAGCGTTCATGAGGGAGAAATCACTGTGCCAACCGGTAAGAACTTCGTCATTTTGATCGTTCTTATTCTCGTCGGGATTGTTGTGGTTGACGATGGCATAGCGCGGTTAATTCACTGGATCCTGCTACGTTAACATGATGGCCCGCCAGACGACGCTCGTCGTTCTGTCCACCGGGCCATTTCTGCCAGTTGTCTGCTACGCCATCAACTGAGCAACACCTGCCACGCCATCATGCCGAAGTCGTGTATAATAGGGATATTCAACCTTAATACAGACTGGTTATGGCTCAGGACATTCATATCGCTATCGTCTGCGCACTCAGCAAATGGATTGAAGGCCATCTTGGTCGCGTCATCCATCTTGAAGAACTGGCTGAGTATTCAGGCTATTCGCTTTGGCACATGCAAAAATTATTCAAAGAATCGACAGGCATTTCTCTGGGGAAGTACATCAGGGAGCGCCGTCTGGCGAGCGCTGTTTATCAACTGAGCAGAAGTGAAACCCCAATTTTCGATATCGCGATGGATTTCGGATTTGGCTCGCAGTCGCATTTCACCTACATGTTCCGTAAGCGTTTTAACATCACGCCTCATGAATTCCGCCAAAACCCGGACATCGAACTCGACGTTTCTCCCCCACTTCATCTGATCCATCAGAAATCAGCCTGAGAATCGCAGTCTTTCAAAAATAAAAAACGCGGCCATCAGAGGCCGCGTTCTTTTACTGCTTTTTTGACTGCTTGTACTCAAAGTCTTGCAAAAACTAAGCGCTATTCTGTGTCTGAGAAAGGCACTCTTAGAACTGATACACCAGACCTACCGCAGTCACGTCATCGGTGTTGATACCGGCGTTGTCTGTGAAGGTGCTGCTGTCGATCAGGTTGATTTTATAGTCAACATAGGCCGACATGTTTTTGTTGAAGTAGTAAGTCGCACCCAGGTCGACGAATTTAACCAGATCCTGATCCTGGTAATTGTTGCCCAGACGGTCGCTACCCAAATCTTTACCGCGGGTTTGGTTATATGCCACGAACGGACGCAGACCGAAGTCGAACTGGTAGCTTGCGTAGGCCTCGAATGCCTGAGACTGGTTAGCATAGCCGTAAGCTTCTGAGTCGGTAGAACCGAAGCGTGAAGCGTTATAAGCCTGAGTAAACATGGCGGCCAGATAGACATTGTTGGCGTCATATTTCAGACCACCGGTATAACCTTCGGCTTTTTTACCGTCGCCCATGATGCCGGCAGCTGAGTTTTGCTCGTCGGTACGGTCAGAGTTGAAGAATGCACCCGCCACGCTGACGCCCGCGCCAATATCGTAGCTCAGGGACATACCGTAACCGTCGCCGTTCTGCGTCAGCACATTACGTGTGCCAGGTTCAGAACCGCCGCTGTCATTTTTACCCTGATATTGCAGAGCGAAATGCAGGCCGTCGACCAGGCCGAAGAAGTTGTCGTTACGGTAAGTCGCCACGCCGTTGGTACGCTGATAGAGGAACTGGTCAGCGCCGTAGGTGGAACCATCGAACTCAGGCTGCATGTCGGTCCATGCGGCAACGTCGTACATTACGCCGTTGTTACGACCATAGTCGAAAGAACCCATGTCACCGAATTTCAGACCCGCGAAGCCATAACGCGTGAATGCGGTATTGTCGGAGCTTTCAGCCTGATTGGCCTGAACCTGATATTCCCACTGGCCGTAGCCGGTCAGCTGGTCGGTGATCTGTGTTTCACCTTTGAAGCCCAGACGGATGTAGCTCTGATCGCCGTCATTGCCTGCGTTGTTTGAAAAGTAATGCAAACCATCAACTAAACCGTAAAGGTCCAGTTTATTACCATCTTTATTATAAACTTCTGCCGCACTTGCTGAGCCTGCAACCACTAACGCAGGGATCATGAGTGAAAGAACACGGAGTTTCATTTTTCTGTCCTCGATAGGTGTCGGACCGTGCCACTGAATGTAAAGTACACGTTTTTTTACTGCTTTAGATATTGCATAACGCTTGTATGAATTTTGGCCCGACATGGCAAATCCATTCTCTGGATATAATTACTATTAATCCAGAAAGAAAATGATACGAAATTAGTTAAGACATTTCCTATTTATGAGAAGGTGTAACAATTTATTAAAATTGAGCGCTTTTAGAGCTGCAAATAATTGTTAAAATAAAGCACGCAAAGCTAATTTAATAAGTAACTCAATAAAAACAATAAGATATCTCAGATGCTTACCGCACTAAGTGATAAAGCAACTTTCACGCAATAATATATACTTCATCTCGCTATCATCATTATTTGTTATTCTATTACCCTCATTCCCCGTCTTGTGGAAACAACAGCCGACCCTTAGTGGTCGGTTTTTTTTGATTTTTATAAGAAATAATAACTTAATGTGATATTCATCACTTAATTATATCGCGCACAACAAGTACTTTTCTCCATAATTACCTCACAGTTTCTCCATTATTCACAACCCGATTTTCTTAATAGTTGATATCTAATCCTAGGAATTATTAAGGAATTTCCGGAATATTATTAATTAATATTGTGGAGAGGGTTTATTGGTCAGCGACGGTTCAGATCCGCTACTATACGCAAAGTCAGACCAATCCCGCTGATCGCTTCAGGGGAGACCGGTACACTGCCGGTGCCACGCAAGACCTTATTTTTCAACTGTTCAGGGAACCCCATGCCACAACAGGACCAGCCAGATAACATTTCCAAAGCCAGAATGCTTCTGGCAACCCGCCGTTTTCTCAAACTCGACGAGTGGCTGTTGTCACATATGCGTAGCTGGCAGAATCAGGGCGAAAGCCACAGCGATTACGGATTATTAATGCATCCGTCCACGCTGTTTGGCGGCACGGAGTTCCAGGCGCTGAATCCGCTGGAGATCCTCAGCGACTGGGCGCAGCAATGTCCGCAGAGCTATCATGCACATGTTTTGCTGGGGATGGTCTGGCACGAAAATGCCTGGATGATCCGCCAGGCACCCAATGAAGAAGACATTGAAGATCACCAGTGGCTCGGTGCCCAGTTGTGCTGTGATTACGCCGTGCTGGCTTTCCTGAAAGCCATTGAACTGCATCCCCGCCCGACCCACGCTTTCCGCCATATGATGAATCTCAGCGGTGGCTTTGGTGAACCGTACTGGCTTAAATCTTTATTCGCCGGTGAAATCCCCAAACCGCTGCATGAGAAATTCTCGATTCAGGGCAGCGAAATCTGGCAGGCGGGCATCGCGCATATCCATGCACTGGGTTTTGAACCCGCGACGCACTGGCCGCAGGCTTTGCCTGCCGCCCTGCAACAAACCCGTAAAGCGGATGAAGAAGCGCTCAGTTACTGGCTGCGTATGGCGATGTCGGTACGCCACACGGACGTCGGCACGATGGAATCCTACCTTTTATTCCATTCCGCATTCTGGGGCGGCAGCGATGAGCAGCAGATGCTGATTATCGACAGCCCGCTGTGCGCGGAATTCAGCGACGATGAACGCAACCAGTTCCGCGCAAATGCGCTGTGCGATGCCTTATCCGGTGAAATCGCGGATCGGGAATCCCCGCGCGCCGCGCAATTACAGCAACAGCTGGCCGGTTTACTTGCACAACCGCTGGAGCCCGCCACCCGCGTCCGTTTGCTGGATCTGGCCGGGATCTGCATGGCGTACTGGCAGGATGACGACCAGGCGGGGCTGGCGGTATATCAGGATCTCTTTGCGGTTTCCCCGCAGGCGATGCCCGGTCATTTTGCCGCGCTCTTTATTTCCCGTGCGGTGCTGGCGAACGGCCATCAGGAAGGGTTGCCAGTTCTGACGCAGTTGCTGACCCGTGCGCTGAGTCAGGCCATAGATCCGGTGCTGGTCAGCTTCGCCGCCGCCGCGTTGCAATATGGTTTGTACGGATTGCCCGCCAGACCGGAGCTGAGCAGCGGATTAATGGAACACGCCTGGTCTTTGATGCAGCAATCCGGTGACGAACAGCCGGTGAAAGATCTGGTCACGCTGGCGCACGACATGGCGATCAACGACGATCTGGACGCTGCGCATTTCCTGATGACCGAAATGGCCCGTCACGGCAGCGCCATTCACTGCTATGAACTGTACTTTCTCTACCGCAACGGCTGGCATCAGGATGTGCCGGAGCAATATCACAATGACAGCAACGCGATGGATTGCGTGCTCAGCGCCGCACGCTCCGGGCTGGTTCCGGCGATGTTTACCTGCGCCAACGCCCTGCGTGAAGGCCTCGGCGCTGAGCCGGATTACGAGCAAGCCATGCACTGGTATCAGCGCGCCGCCGACTCCGGACATCTCTCCGCCGCCTACTTCCGCGCCAGCTGTGCGCTGGATAACGGTACAGAAGCGGAAAAACGTCTCGCTACCGGCCAGTGGCTGCCCGAGATTCTGCATAACGCCGCGCATCCCGATCGCGCCGAAGCCGCCTACACGCTGGGCATGGCATGGCTGACCGGCACCGGTACGAAGAAAAACCGTTACACCGCCAGCAAGTTTATTGAGTTTGCTCTCGAACTGAATCCCGAATCCGAAGCCGCCAGACAGGTGCATCAGGATCTCAACGGCTCACTGCGGGCACGCATGAATTTATGGCAGGATAAACGGAAAGCCGAAGTGGAAGATCCGATCGCGGAGTTTCTGCGCCAAGAGCCGCTGGAATAAGCTAATACTGGAGTTTTGTACCTTTTGGAAAGGTGCAAATTTAGGTTTTTTCATGTGGGGTGATCGCTCAGTTCAACACCTTGGATTGCCATCCAGACTGGCTTCAAGTTCAACACCTTGGGCTCGCCGCCCAAACTGGCCCAAAGGGCGCGTTAACGCGCGCGCCCTCTGGACACCCGCGCTTTTCAACTGCGCGCTGCCGCTCGCTGGCTATGTTTCAGCAACTCCGGCTAGTGCCGCAAACGCCGCCGCTGCGCGGTACTTTCGCTTCGGGTTCGAACCGGCTCGGAAAAGACTCTCGCCGTTTCTCACCTCTCACTCAACGTCGTTTTGAAAGCGGCCACAAACTTTCTAATTCGCAACCTCACCGCTGATTGCTACTTAAAAATGCCGTTGAATTTAGATAAGCCTCCAGCCGCTTTCAAAAAGCATGCTGAATTACATAGCCAGTGGCCGCTTTCAGAAAGCTTGCCGAGCGAAGCGTTTCGAGACCTGTGGCTCGAGCCGAGCGAAGCGAAGCGAGACAGCGTCACGAAGTGACGACCCGAAGGGCAAGGCCGCAGGCCGAGTAAAACCGAGTAAGGGAACCGCGCAGCGGCAAGTTTTCGCGGCAATAGCTGTGGCGGCTGAAACATAGCCAGCGAGCGGCAGCGCGCAGTTAAAAAAACGCAGGATTCCAAAGGGTTTCGTTTAAAACCCTTTGGGCCAGTTTGGGCGGCGAGCCCAAGGTGTTGAACTTGAAGCCAGTCTGGATGGCACCCCAAGGCTTTAACCTGAAATTTCAGGCTTTTAAAAGCCGAATAAACAGGCGGCTTACCTGTTAACTTACCGCTCCCTCAACGACTCCTTCACTTTATTCAATGGCTTAATCAGGTAATCCAGAACACTTTTCTGCCCGGTCTTGATATCCACGTTCGCCACCATGCCCGGCACAATCGGGAACTGGCGCCCGGCTTTGTTGGTCAGGAACGCTTTGTCCGTCCGGACGTAAACCCGGTAGTAATACTGGTCGCGCTTCACTTCATCCTGCAAGGTGTCCGGCGAAACGCCTTCGACTTTTCCTTCGAGATCACCATAAATCGACGAGTCATAGGCTGAGATTTTTACCGTGGCCGGTAATCCTGGCCGGATGTAGGCAATGTCACGCGGGTTGATGCGCGTTTCGATCAGCAGCTGGTCTTCAATCGGGACGATTTCCATCAGTTTGCCGCCCGGCTGGAGCACGCCGCCGACGGTGGAGACCTGAATGTCTTTTACGATGCCGTGAACCGGTGAATACAGCTCGGAACGCGTGACCTGATCCTCTTTACCCGCCATGACCTGCAACTCTGCATCCAGATCGGCGTTGTTTTTCACCTGCTCTTCACGCGCACGCACCGCGTACTGGTTAGTCGCATCGTCGATTTTGCCGCGCAGTTCGCTGGCCTGACGTTTCAGGCGGATAACTTCCACCTGCCCCGCCGCACCTTTGGCGACCAGCGGCTGGGTCATATTGATTTCGTCATTCACCAGTTTGAGAGACTGATTCAGGTTGGTCACTGTCTCATCACGGTTCTGCTTACGCGATAAATAAAGCTGACGTTCGCGTGCCACCAGTTCCGGGGATTTCATGGTTTCCGGGCTGAATTTCAGCGGTGCACCGGTCAGTTCCGCGCTCAGACGCTCAGAAGACGCGCGAAGGGTTCTGACGCGTGACGCCGCTTCGCCATAGTTTGATTGCGAACGGGTCGGGTCGAGCTGCGCCAGAAGCTGGCCGCGGCTGACGACCGAGCCTTCCTGCACCATCAGTTTTAAAATCACGCCGCCGTCGAGAGAATCAATCTGCTGCGCTTTGCTCGACGGCGTCACTTTACCGGTACCGACCGTCACTTCATCCAGCACGGCAAAACGCGCCCAGACGAAAAAGACCAGCAGGCTGCCGAGCGTCACCCAGATAATCCACGACACTTTCCGGCTTTCGGCTTCGAACTCATCATTCAATGTTACATGTGCCATGCGGAACCCTTAGCAGCTCAGGCTGCGCCCTGTTTGGTTTCAGCCACCACCGCCGCGGCCGGAGCCGGTGTGTTGGTGGCGGCAGTTGCCAGAATTTGATCCCGTGGCCCGTCGGCGACCACCCGTCCGTTATCCATCACCACAATTCTGTCGACCAGTTTGAGCAGCGCCGGACGGTGTGTGACCACAATCAGCGTGCGTCCGACCAGCCAGGCGTGAAGCTGGCGGATCACGTAATCCTCAAGCTGTTCATCCATCGACGCGGTCGGTTCATCGAGCAACACCACCTGCGGATTTCGTAAAATCATGCGGCTGAGCATCACCATCTGGCGCTGTCCGCCGGACAATCCGCGTCCGCCTTCGTTGATGATTTTATCGAGGCTGGAGGCATCGGCCTGCACCATCGACAACGCGCCGCTGATGCGCAGCGCCTGTAGCATTTCCTGATCGGTCGCATGCGGATACCCGAGCATCAGGTTCTGGCGCAATGTGCCGAAGAACAGCCGCGAATCCTGGGACAGATAACCCATCTGGCGGCGGATATCCGCCGGTTCGACTTTGGTCATGTCGACGCCATCAATCAGAATTTTGCCCTGCGACGGGCTGGCCTGGCCGGAAAGCAATTTCAGCAGCGTGGATTTACCCGCCCCGACTTTGCCCAAAATCGCCACGCGTTCGCCGGGTTTGATTTCCAGCTGACCAATGCCGAGCACGTTCGGCGAATTCTCTTTGTCGTAGGTATATTGCAGATTGCGCACGTTGAAATGGCCGCTCAGCGTCGGGCAATGCGACAGTTCCGCATCAGCCGGACGGTCGACCGGTTTTTTCAGCAGTTCATCCAGCCCGCGCATGGCGCTTTTCGCATGCTGCCAGCGGGAAAACACCATCGTCAGCTGCATTAAGGGCGCGATGGTGCGCGAGGAAAGCATGCTGCTGGCGACCAGCGTACCGGTAGTGATATCGCCGCTCAGCACCAGATACACCCCGAACACCAGCATGCCGCCGTAGGTCAGTTGCTGAACCGTCGATGCCCAGCCGGTCAGGCGCGCGCCCCACAAACGTTGCTTCATGCCCACGGCAGCGCTGACTTCATGAGTCTGCTCCCACTGACGCTGGAAATACGCCTCCGCCTGCAAGGCTTTGATGTCTTCAATCCCTTCGATGGTTTCCACCAGCACGGCGTTGCGCAGCGCACTTTCACGCATGCCTTCTTTCGCCAGTTTTGCCATCGGCCACTGGATCAGAATGCCGGGGATGACAATCAGCGGAATAGCCAGCAGCGGGATGATCACCAGCGGGCCGCCAATGAAGAACATGATGCCAAGAAACAGCAGGACAAACGGCATATCGGCGGCGGCGCTGACGGTGGTGGATGTCAGCAGTTCGCGCACCTGATCGATTTCGCGCAGCTGGGAAATAAAGGAGCCGGTGGATTTTGGCCGGTCGTCATTTTTGATGCTCATCGCCCGCACGAAAAACAGCGATGACACCTTGAGGTCAATCTTTTTGCCCATGAGATCCGACACCAGCGTGCGCATCAGGCGGATGACATATTCCATCCCCGCCGCCAGCACCACGCCGAAGAACAGTACCCACAGCGTTGGGAAAGATTGCGCCGGGATCACCCGGTCGTAAACCTGCATGGAGAACAGGATGCCCGCCAGTGCCAGCACGTTACCCAAAATGGAAGCCAGCGAGATTTCTGCAATTTTGCGCCCGGAACCGCGGAAGTTTTCCCAGAACCAGTGTTTTTTATGCGGCTGAACAAACTGGTCGATACGCTGATCGCGCCCGCGAGGCGCCACACCGACCAGAAAGACCGGGCCGGTACTTTGTTCAAGCAAGGTCACCAGTTCCGCCGAACGCAGTAAATCGCCGCCGTCGCTCAGCCAGTAATCGACGTTACCGTCATCGTGCAGCTGTTCAAGTACTGCGATACCGCCCTGCTCCAGCGTAATAACGGCAGGCAAAACTTCCTGCCGCCAGCGCACCTGATTCCAGCTGACCATGCCGATTTGCAAACCCATCAGGCCGCTCAGGCGATCAAGCTGACGGCGTAACGGCTGATGTTCGAACCAGCGCATTTGCTGGCGCAGAAAAAGGGGATCTGCTGGCTTACCGAATGTTTCGGCCACGCGCCCCATGGCGCTTATCCAGACGTCGATCGACAAAGGTGTTGCTGCTTCATTGCTCATTTCAACCTCGTTATCGAATGCTTCTGGCTTCTCCCGGCGGCTCTGTTTTTACAGTGCCGGGAGGGTGTCACCGGATTGTTTCTGGCGGTCAATACCCAGCATATCGACCAGATTATCGACCGCCGCGGCGTAACGCACTGTGGCGTCCCAGCCGTCATACAGCGCGCCGATACGCATGGTGTCGGCCTGAAAAACGTCCTGCTCGACGCTGAGCAAATCGTTCAGGCTGCGCTTGCTGAGTTTGTACTCGTCCTGATACACGCTGCGGGTGTGCGTGGCGCTGGAATACTGTTCCTCGCCAGCCACCTGCCGCTGCTGGCCGCCGATCATGTCGGCATAGGCGGTGGAGGCTTTCTGGTTGATATCCAGCTTGGCTTTTTCCACATCCGCCTGCGCCGCCTGACGCTGGCCTTCCGCCGCACGGACTTTGGCGCTGACCGCGCCGCCCTGATAGACCGGCGCATCCA
This sequence comes from Rahnella sp. PD12R, assembly GCF_019200965.1. Taxonomy (NCBI): domain Bacteria; kingdom Pseudomonadati; phylum Pseudomonadota; class Gammaproteobacteria; order Enterobacterales; family Yersiniaceae; genus Rahnella; species Rahnella sp. PD12R. The sequence continues at coordinate 516,936 of NZ_JAHTMS010000001.1, forward strand.
CCGCCAGCTGGAGCTGATCGTCCCAGTACGCACCGCTGCCGCCGTTGTTGTCATAACGCGTGCGCCCGGCCTGGACTTTCACCGTCGGCCAGTGCTGCGCCTCAGCCTGATTGACCTGCTCAATCGCGGCCTGCTGCTTGGCCTGCGCCGCGCGCACCAGCGTGCTGTTTTCATAAGGGATTTTGTCGAGAGTGACTTTCTGATTGAGCAGACTTTCAGGCAGGTCCGGCAGGTCGTCAGATACCACACCGGTCAGTACGGTCAGCTGCGCCTGTGAGGAACGCGCCTGCGCACGGTATTGTTCGACGGTGGCCCGCATTCCGGCAATGCGGGTTTCCGCCTGCAAGACGTCAGACTGAGAACTCAGTCCGGCGTCGGCGCGCAGTTTGGCGGTATCCCTGACGCGGGTCAGCGATTCGATATTGTCCTGAGACGCCAGAACCAGCGCCTGATAGCGTTTGACCGACAGATAGGCCTGCATGGTGCTGAGCGCCACGTCAGTCATCGTGCTGTAAAGTGAAAACCGGTAAGAGTCCGAAAGATACTCCTGCTCACTGATACTGCCGTTGGTTTTGCCGAAATCCCACAGCAGCTGGCTGAGCTGAATGCCCGCTGACCCGTTGCTGCTCTGGTCTCCCGAGGCATACGTCTGACGGGATTTCCCGCCCGCCCCCTGTAAGGAAACCTGCGGATACCACGCACTTTTCGCCGCATCCAGATTCCCGCCGCCCACGCGGATTTGCGCCGCCGCTTCCGCAATTTGCGGATTTCGCGCAAACGCCCGCAAGATGGCATCACGTAATGTCAGACTGGCGCGCATCTCTTCCGTCGGTGCCGCCTGCCAGTTAAATTCCGGCTGTTTAACCGCCGCCACAACCACATTGAAATTCCCTGTTAACCCGGTCAGGCACAAGGTGCCCAAGATGACGGCCACGGGCCGTATCGCTTTCTTATTTTTCATTACCGACACCACTTAATTACGCCGATTGTTTTGGTGTTGCGCCTCCCCCCGCTAAGAAGGGAGGCGCAGGTCTGGCTTAGTTTTGCTGAACGTGTAAACCGTGTTGCACCAGTACGTCTCCCAACGTGTTGGATGCATCCAGTGAAGCATTGTGGTAAACGTCGAAGGTCAGGCCATCCACCGTGCGTTGCCCGGTTTCAGCCCACGCGCCGTCGGTGCCCATTTGCAGGTTCACCAGGCTGCCTTCGCCCCCTTTGATGATCACTTCATCCGTCGGGTTGTCCTTCACGTTCAGCGCCTCGTGCAGATTCAGCGAGATGCTGTTGGTGCCGGAAGTGCCCAAATCGAAGATGTCGATATGTTCAACTTTCAGCCCGAGCAGGGTCAGATCCAGATGCTGGTTAGTGCCCGCCAGCAGCAAGGTATCGACACCGGTTCCACCGTCGATTTGCGAGAAATCAAGGGTATGAACCGAAATGGTGTCGTTACCGGAGCCGCCGATCGCCACGCCGTCCGTTGCCGTCAGGTCGATGGTGACGCCACCAATTGAGAACGCCGTGTCCGCATGAGATGTGGTTTCCGACGTTGTACTGGTCGAAGTGCTGGCGGCAGACGAACTGGTGTCCGCCGTGACCAGCGGATCGGTCAGCGTACTGGTGGTGTGGGTGGTGGTGTCTGTGGTTGAGCTGGTATCGGTGGTGTGAACCGCCGCCAGCGTATGGGTGTCCTCGACTGCCAGAGACTGCACAGCGAGCGTCTGGGTGTCAGCAGGCAACGTTGAACCCACGGTCAGCCCGACATGCGCATCAAAACCATTACCTGCCACATCGACGGCTTTAAGCTCAACAACCGCGCCAAGTAATGCCGCCAGCAACCCGGTCAGTCCGTAACTGCTCAGCAATGCGCTGCTGAACTTAACGGTCCATGAACCATCGGACTGAACGGTTCCCGCCAGCGTATTCCCCAGCAAGGTCACGCTCACCAGACCGCCTTGTGCGATGTTGCGGCTGGTCCCGCTCAGCGTCAGCCCCTGTCCGCCCAGAATACCGCCCACCACGCCAAGGGTCAGGCCGAGTAACGGATTGAGCGCCACCAGTGGCAGTTCATGGGTCAGCACGGTCAGCAGATTCGAGGAGGTCGCAATGTTGCCCACCGCGTCCGTGACCACCACGGAAACCTGCGTCGAACCGTCGGCCAGCCCTTTGAGTTCTGCGGAGGTAAACGGCACGCTCCAGACGCCGTTAGTGATGGTGCCGGTATGCGTCACCGTCCCGACGGTCACGCTCACCGTGCCGTTCGCCAGGTTGGACGTCCCGGTAATGTTGGTGTTCGCGCCCGCTTCCGCCGCATTCAGATAATGGTCGCCACCAAACAGCGTGTTGACCACCAGCGATGGCAGCGTATGAATCCCCACCGTCGCCGTTGCGTTGCCGCTTACCGCATTACCGGCGGCGTTAGTGACAGATGCGCCCACGTTCAGCGTACCGTCGAGCAGGCTCGAAAGCGTCAGTTGCGGGATCGCGACACTAAAGGTGCCGTCGGCTTTCACCAGCGCGGTCAGGATATTACCGCCGACGTTGATGCTGACGGTCGAACCCTGCGCGTTAGTGGTCGTCCCGCTGATGGTCTGGGTGAGCAGCGCATCGGCGGCGTTGAGCAGGCCATCGCCAAACAGCGGATTGAGGGTAATGGTTGGCAGAGACTGCGCGACCACGCTCAGTACACTGGTCACCGACGCCGGGTTGCCGGTGGCATCCGTCAGGCTGGCGACCACGTTTGGCGAGCCATTGAGAATGGTCTTCAGATCCACCACCGGAACGGTGACGCTGAATACGCCGCCGGTACCGGTTGTTGCCACGTAGTTTTTACCGTTGAGGCTAATCTGTACCTGAGTTCCCACCGCCACGTTGCTGGCGACACCGCTGATGGTCTGACCCGTCAGCAGGTCAACGACGTTAAGCACGCCATCACCAAAGATTGGGTTAAGAACAATCGATGGCAGATTGTGGATACCGACGTTGATGCCGACAGTATTCGATGCGGTGTTGCCCACCGGATCGGTCACCGAGGTGACGATCGTCAGATTACCGTCAAGCAATCCGGCCAGTTGCAGCGGCGAGAGTGACGCGGAGAACTTGCCGTCGCTGCCCACTGTTGCGGTCAGATTGAACAGACCGCCGCCGACGTTGATATTGACCGTTTCACCGACGCGCCCGTTTGTGACCGTCCCGCTGATGGTCTGCGTGAGCAGTGCTTCGGCGGCGTTGAGAATTCCGTCACCGCCAAAGATCGGATCCAGCACGATTTTCGGTATCGCGTTGACAATGGACGTCAGCGAACCATTGACCGTGGTGGTGTTGCCACCGCTGTCCGTGACCGAAACGCCGACCACAAAGGTGCCGTCGCCCAGCGCTTTCAGGTCACCCGGTTGCAGGGTGATGCTGAAGGCACCGGTGTTGTCGGTCACGCCGAGGAAGGTTTTTCCGCCGAGCGTCACCTGAACCTGCGTGCCGGTCGCCACACCACCGATCGTCCCGCCAATCACCTGCGTGGTCAGGGCGTCAGCGGCGCTGAGCAGCCCGTCACCCAGCACGGAAGTCAGGTTAATGACCGGTCTGACGAGGTCGAGTACGGCGTTGGCCGCCGCAGTGCCGACGTTACCTGCCGCATCCACGACGCTGACGCTCACCGCCGCTGTCGTACCAGCCAGCGTGCTGAGAATGTCCGGTGTGACGGTGACCAGGAAATGCCCCGTCGCATCGACCACGCCATTAATCGTCTGAGTACCGACCTGCACCGCAATCGCCGTTCCTGCTGCCACGTTCGACACGGTCCCGCTGATCGTCTGACTGACCAGCAAGTCGGCGATATTGAGCACGCCGTCGCCAAACACGGTGTTAAGCACGACGGTTGGCAGGTTGTGGATGGCAATGCCCACCGGAATATTGGTGCTGGTGGAGTTGCCCGCCGGGTCTGTCAGCGTAATGCCAATGTTCAGATTGCCGTCGAGCAGCGTCGCCAGATCACCCGGCTGGATGCTGATGTTCCAGGTTCCCGCCGTCACCGTCGTATTGTAGGTTTTACCCCCCAGCGTGACGGTCACCTGCGTGCCATTCACGGCCGTTGCCACCCCGCCGATCGTCTGCGCGGTCAGCGCTTCGACCGCATTCAGCAGGCCATTGCCGCCAAAGATCGGGTCAAGCGCGCCGAGTACCGGCAGCGTTTTCAGGACGTTGATGTTCAGCGGTTCAACTTTAACGTTACCGGCTGCATCGGTGATGGTCAGGTTCAGAACCTGCGCGCCATCACCCAATGCACCCAGCAGCGTTGCCGGAATGGTGAAGGCCCATGCTCCGTTGGCCCCGACGATGGCAGACAGCGGCGTGCCGTTAATCACGGTAGACACCACTGAACCCACGCCTGCGCCAATTGCCGTACCACTGAGGATTTGCGCGACCTGAGATTCCGCCAGATTAAGGTAACCGTCGGTCAGCCCCAGTCCGCTGGCCACGCTCACGTCGAGCAGTTTGTTGAAGAAGATATCCAGACCGGTCGAAACGCTGGTGGTGTTACCCGCCGCATCGGTGACCGTCGCCGCCAGAGTCAGGGAACCGTCGTTGAGCAACAACATCTGCGCCGGGGTGAGGTTCAGCGACCAGGCGCCGCCCGGCTGAATGAGCGCCGTCCCGATGGTCGCGCCACCGAGTGTCACCGTTACCGTCTGACCATCCGCACCGGAAGACGTCCCGCCAAGCACGACGTTGACCAGTGATTCCGCCAGATTAATGATGTTGTTTCCGGCAACCGCATTAAGGGCGAGCAGCGGCGCGGAAGTATCGACAGTAATCGGATGTGGCGTTGCAGTTCCGAGGTTACCGGCGGCATCCGTCACCGTGGCGGTGATGGTGTTACCGGTGCCCTGTGGCAGCGCCTGCAAATCGGCGGCCGGTACGCTGACCGACCAGAGACCGCCTGCCAGCACGGTCGTGGTGTAGGTTTTGCCGTTGAGCGAAACGGTCACCACACTGCCCACATCGTTATTGTTGTTATCAACCACCGTACCCGAAATGGTTTGCGCCGATTTCGATTCAAGGTTGTTGATGGTGTTGTCGGCGGTAAAGGCGTTGATGGTGACCACTGGCGCGCTGGTATCCACCAGCACGTTTTGCGTGGCGTTAGTCGGTGGAAGAATGGTGGTTGCCGTGACCGTTGTATTGGTGCCGTTCACGAATTCAGAAGCCGCCACAGAAACTGACCAGATCCCTCCGGTCACCGTCGCCACATGCCCATTGCCCCCCACAGTCACACTCACCAGCGTACCGTCCGGCACGTTGATGGATTTACCGGAAACGGTAATGTTGGTTGGATTGTTATCCGCCACGTTGATCACGTTGTCGCCGGTAACCGGATCAATGCTCAGCGTTGGCGTGACCGGCGGCGTCAGATCCACGGTGACCGGCAGGGAAGCACCGTTCGCCAGGTTACCGGCCAGATCGGAGACCTGTGCGGTGATAATTTGACCGTCAGACAGCGTAGCCAGTTCGGTTGGCGTCAGCGTTACGGTCCAGGAACCATTCGCCTGCACGGTGGCCTGATGCGTAATACTGCCAATCGTCACGGTCACCTGTTGCCCGGTCTGCACATTCAGGGTGGTCCCGGTAATGGTTTGCGGGTTCTGGCTTTCGGCGTAGGTCAGGTCGAAGCCCGCACCGGCGAACGACGTCACAGCAACCGTTGGCAACTGGCTCACCGCAATCCCGGCTTCCGTGGTCGCCGTGCCGCTGTTACCGCCACCGTCAGTCACGGTAACCACAACCGGCTGTTCCCCCTGCGCCAGCGCTGCCATTTCGGCAACGGTTAACGTTGCTGTCCAGTTGCCGTTGATATCGACCGTCACATTCGCCACCGGCCGGCCGCCGATGGTGACGGTCACCACCTGCCCGAGTTCAGCCGCGCCAGACAAACCGGTGGTGCCGGTCAGCTGTTGCGGTGTCAGTGCTTCACTGGCGTTCAGATAACCATCGCCAAACGGTGTGTTGATGGTGACATCCGGTGGTGTCAGGTAGCTGGTGAACGGCTGGGTCACGGACACGCTGTTCCCCGCCGCATCGGTGACGGTAACGTTAATGTCATGCGTGCCGTTGCCCAGCGAGCTGAGTACGCCCGCCGGTAACGTCACTGACCAGCCACCGGTCGCCGGATCAACCGTCGCGGTGTAGGTCGTGCCGCCGACATCAATGGTCAGTTTGACGTTCTGGTTATTGCCGAGGATCCCAGTTGTGCCGGTAATGGTATTGGCACCCGCCGCTTCGGTGATATTTAAAATATCATCGCCGAATGCCGGATCAATTCCCGGAACCGGTGGCGAAAGGTGTGAGGTAAAGCTCAGCGTGGCATCCGTATGGTTACCGACAGAATCCGTCGCGGTGACCGTGATGGCATGCGTTGCCGTCGCCAGCCCGAGGGATGCCAGCTGGGTTGGCGTCAGGTTAAGACTCCAGACGCCGGTTGCCGCATCCACCGTTGCCGTAAACGGACTGCCCGCGATGCCCGCAATGGCGACGCTGACAGTTTGCCCCGCGCCAATCACGCCGGTCGTCCCGGTAATGGTTTGTCCGCCGGTCGCCACCGAGGCTTCCGTAATGTTCAGTGTGCCGTCACCAAATGGCAAATCGATGGTAGGCGCTGGCAGGGAATGAATCTGCACTCCGACGGAAACGGGCAGCACCGAGGAATTTCCGGCGCTGTCGGTCACGGTCACCACCACCGGCCAGGTGCCATCCTGCAAGGACAACAGCTGGGCGGATGTGAGTGAAACGCTCCAGGTTCCGTTCGTTGCATCAACCACAACCGGCACAGCATTACCGTTGATGACCACGGTAACGGTCTGGCCCGGGCTGGTGATCCCGGTGGTGCCGGTGATGACCTGCCCCAGCGGATTAGACGCTTCATCGAAGTTCAGGATGCCGTCGGTAAATGGCGTGTTGATGCCAGCTACCGGCAAGGTATGCGTCAGTGCGGTGAAATCAAGGGTTCCGGCAGTGCTGACATTGCCCGCGCTGTCGGTGGTGGTCACGCTGATGGTGTGCGTCGCATCCGCCAGCCCCTGCAACAGGCCGGAAGGCACGGTGGCCGTCCAGACGCCGTTATTGCCGACCGTTGCCAGCACCGGTGTGCCGTCAATGGTCACCAGTACGGTCTGGCCCGGGCCGGTAATACCCGTAGTACCGGTAATCAGCTGAGTGGCTGCCGCTTCAGCGACGTTCAGAATGCCGTCGGTGAACGGCGTATTAATCGTCGGAACCGGCGGTGCGCCCAGCTCGATATCCAGACTGGCGCTGGAAGACGCCGGGTTACCGGCCACGTCCTGCGCCGTCACGGTGACCTGCACCACGCCGCTTGTCAGGTCGCTGAGCGCGCCCGGCGCAACGGTTGCAGTCCAGCCAAGCCCGTCCGGATTGACCGTCCCCGATACCGGCGTCGCCAGCCCCGGAATGGTCACCAGAACGATCGACCCCGGTGCCAGCCCGCTGCTGGTGCCGGTGAGCGTGATCCCGGCAGCCGCTTCACTGATATTGAGCACGCCATCACCGGCCACAACGCCCAGCGTCAGCGCTGGCAGCGCATGGATTGCCAGCGTGAAATTAGCCGAGTTACTGGCGGTGTTTCCGGCTGCATCGCTGACGCTGACGCTGACCGTTTTGTTGCCGTCCGTGGTGATGGCCTGAAGATCCACGCCCGGAATATTCAGCGTCCACACGCCGGAGTCGTTGGCCGTGCTGAAGTAATCCTTACCGTTAAGCGTGATTTTGACGACCAGATTCGGGTCCGTCAGACCGGTCAGCGGAAGGCCTGCCACGGCCTCAGCCAGATTGATGTAACCGTCACCGCCGGTATTCACCGTGACACTCAGCGTCGGAGCAATCAGGTCTACCGTGACGTTTTGCGTCGCGGTCGCCACGTTTTGCGCCACGTCATCCGCCGTTACGGTGAAGGTGTTATTGCCCGCTGGCAATTCCTGCACCTGCGCCGCCGTCAGCGGAATGCTCCAGCTGCCATTGGCCTGCACGGTCGCGGTATAGGTGTGGGTATAACCTTCACCGGTGATGACCAGCGTGATAATTCCGCCCACAGGAACATGGGTAGACGTCCCGGTAATGGTCGTCGCCTGGTTGTGTTCGATGATGTTGAAGTTGCCGTCGCCGTCGCCGGACACCGCGTTAATGGTCACCGTTGGCAAATCACCCGGCTGGGCAATCACGGTGGCATTGTGCGACGCCGTCGCCGGGTTCTGCGCCGTGTCAGTCACGGACGCCGTCACCGTCAGCGGCCCGTCGGACAATCCGACCAGATCTTCCGCAGGTACACTCGCCTCCCAGCTTCCGTTTGGCTGTACGATAGCGGTGTATGTGGTTCCATTAAACACGACCGAGACAATCTGACCTGCTTCAACGTGCGTGGTGGTCCCGGTGATCGGGACATCATTCCCTTTCTCGATAGCGTTGATGTAATCATCGGTGGAAACTGCGGTAATGGTCAGCGTTGGCAAATTAGCCGCAGACGCATCAACGCTGAAGGTATGGGTTCCGGTTGTGACGTTACCGGCCGCATCGGTGATGGTTGCCGTCAGCGTGTAGGTCGTATCCGTCAGTGCCTGCACCACACCACTTGGCAGCGTGAAGCTCCAGTTGCCATCCGGCTGGACAACGGCGTTGTAAGTCACGCCGTTGAAGCTCAGCACGACAGAAACCGTCTGGCCGGCATCCGGCAGATCGGACGTTCCGCTGATCACCACCGGTTGCAGCGCTTCGGCGGCATTGATGATGTTATCCGTCGCCACCGGGTTAAAGCTCAGTGTTGGCAACGTGTAATCAACTGTGATTGCACTGCTGACGGTGCCCACGTTGCCGACGCTGTCGGTTGCCGTGACCAGAACCGTTTGCGGGCCTTCAGATATGGCCTGCAAATCCGTTGCGCTGAGGGTAACAGTCCAGACACCGTTCGCATCGACAGTCGCCGGGTGATTGACGCCCTCAATATTCACCACAACCGTCTGGCCTGCGCCCAGAAGACCTGTCGTCCCGGTCAGGGTTTGGGCAACATCGGCTTCGTTGCGGTTGAGGAAGGTATCGCCAAACGGCGTGTTGAGTGATGGCACCGGCGGATGCGCGGCAACCACGGTGTACGTTTCCGTCGTCGTCGTGGTATTGCCCGCCAGATCTTTCAGCGTGGCGGTCAGCGTATAGCTGCCGTCTGCCGTGCCGGTCAGCGTCCCCGCCGGAACATCGAAGCTCCACGTACCGCCAGGTTGCACGAGGGCCTGATAAGTCTGGCCGCCAAATTGCAATGTCACTGTCTGCCCGGCATCGGCGGCATCCGCCTGCCCGGAAAGCGTGATAATACCGGCCAGTTCCTGCGCGTTGATGACGTTATCGCCTGCAACGTTGGCAAGCGTCAGCGTCGGCGGTGTGAAGTCGATATTGACTGAACCGGTCGTGGTGCCCGTATTTCCTGCGGCGTCCGTGATGGTGACGTTGATCGGCGTCGGGCCTTCGGTGGCGTTCGTCAGAGTGCCCGCTGGCACGGTGACCGTCCAGGTGCCGTTGCTGGCTACGGTGCCGGTCAGGGTATGACCGTCGATGATCACCTCAACCGTCTGGCCGTCGCCGGTCAGGCCGGTAGTCCCGGTCAGAGTCTGCGCGGCGGCCGCTTCGGTGGTGCCCAGCTGGCCGTCACCAAACGGAGTATTGATTGTCGGGACAGGTTCCTGCGTGTAAATGCCGATATCGACCGTACTGGTGACCGGCCCCAGATCGGTGCTCACCGTGGTGGCGATCACATGGCTGGTGCCATCCGCCAGCCCCGCAAAGGCGGATGACGGAATATTCACTGACCAGTGACCGGCGGCATCAATGACCGTTGTCGGGTAATTCTGCCCGCCCAGCGAGACGGTGACGACGGTGCCAATCGGGACGTTGCTGGTGGTGCCGCTGACGGTGATCCCCGCCGCCGCCTCCGTTGCGTTGACGTTATTGTCACCGGCAATGGTGTCGATGGAAATGCCGCCAAGTGTTGAGTTCACGGTGATCGCATCGCTGCCGGCCGCCGGGTTACCTGCTTTATCGCTGACGGAAACATTGATGGACGCCGGACCGTTGCCCAGTTCCTGCAAATCAGCCGCCGGAACGGAAACGCTCCACGCGCCGCTGGCCAGCACGGTGGCGCTGTAAGTGTGCGTGCCCAGCGTGATGGTCACCGTCTGACCGGCTTCCACATGGGAGGTCGTTCCGCTGATGAGCTGCGCGGTCAGGCGTTCTGCGCCATCGAGCGTATTGTCACCGGCGAAGGCATTCACAGTAATCGTTGGCAGAAGGGCCGGATCCGCCACGATAGTCACCGGTGTGCTGGAGCTGCCGGTATTGCCTGCCGCATCGGTAATGCTCGCCGTCAGGGTGTACTGACCGTTGGCAACGCTGGCCAGCGCGTCAGCCGGAATATTCACCGTCCACGCACCGCCTGCCGCGACCACACCGGTATACGTGTGCCCGCCGATGGAAACCGTCACGGTCTGGCCGACTTCTGTCACGCCCGTCGTGCCGGTTACCGCAATAACCGCGTCCGCTTCTGCGGCATTAATGGTGCCATCACCGGCAACCGGGTTAATTGAGACGGTCGGTGCGACGGTATCAACGGTGACCGGAACCGTGATGTTGCTGGTATTTCCCGCGGCATCGGAAGCCGCGACCTGAACCGTTGTCGCCCCCTGACCCAGCGAGGAAAGCGACGTTGACGGAACGGTGACGGTGAATGAACCATCGCCGCCCACCGTTGCGGTATACGTTTCCCCGCCCAGTGTGACAGTCACCGTCTGGCCACCACCTGAAACGCCGGTATTCCCGGTCAGCGTCTGGCTGACGCTCGTTTCAGCGGCATTCAGAATGCCATCGCCAAATGGCGGGTTGAGGGTCACGGCTGGCAGGTTATGAATAATGACGTTCAGAACGTCGGTGCTGCTGACCGGGTTTCCGGTGGCATCGGTCGCGCTGACACGAATGGTGTTCGGGCCATCGCTGAGTGTCGCCAGATCGCTGGCAGAAACCAGCGCACTCCAGGCACCACCCACGCCGACGGTGGCGGTGTAGGTTTTACCGTTCAGCGTAATGGTCACGACGCCGTTCACCGGCACGTTGACCGAGGTTCCGCTGATGGTGACACCCGCCGCCGCCTCAAGGGCATTCAGCTGGTTATCGCCGGTCACCGGATCAACGGACAGACCGCTTTGCAGATTGTTAACGGTAATCTCTTCCGAACCGCTGGCCGGATTCCCGGCTTTATCGAGCACGGTGGCGGTGATTTGCAGCGTTCCGTTAGCCAGCGCAGTCAGCGCAGAAGAAGGGATGCTGGTGCTCCAGCTGCCATTGGCCTGCACGGTCGCCGTGTAAGTAATACCGTTGAGCAGGATGGAAACGATCTGACCGGCTTCCACATGCGTGGTCGTACCGCTCAGGGTCTGTGCCGCTCTCTGCTCGGCGCCATCGACAATATTGTCACCGGTAAACGCATTGAGGGTAAGGGTCGGCGCGGAGGCCGGATCGGCCACCAGCTGAACATTCGATGTCACAGTCGTGCTGTTGCCTGCAGCATCGGAGAGCTGCACGGTGACCGGATACTGACCATCCGCAACGCCCGCCAGCGCCCCTGCGGGGACAGTGATACTCCATTGACCATTGGCCCCCACGAGGCCGACGTAAGTCTGGCCGCTCAGCGTGAGAATAACGTATTGCCCTGCCTCAGCGATCCCCGTCGTGCCGGTCACCACAATATCGGCGGCCACCTCAGCGCTGCTGATATATCCGTCGCCACTGATCGGATTGACGGTCAGCGCCGGCGGTGTGAAATCCACCACAACCGATCCATTGAACGTTCCCGAATTGCCTGCACTGTCGGTAGCCTGTACCACAATGGCATTATTGCCCGACGGCAATGCCTGCAAATCAGCGGAAGGCAGGCTGACGTTCCAGGTACCGTCAGTTGCGACAGTGGCGTTATAGGTGTGCCCTCCCAGCGTGACAGTGACGGTCTGACCATCGCCGGTTTTACCCGTCGAACCCGAAAGTATTTCAGCCGTTGCCGCTTCGGCAATGCTCAGGATCCCGTCGCCAAATGGGAGATTCAGGCTTGGAGTCGGGTTAACCGCATCATAAACCACTGAAATACTGTTACTTACCGTCGTACCATCCATTGCCTGAACAACCGCAACGAACTGCAGGTTGCCCGTCAACCCCTGGGCCGCGACTTGCAAATCCGCTATCGATATTTGTACCGCCCATGTGCCATCTGGTTGCACCAGCGCCAGGCGGGTCAGCAATCCAAAAGAAAGCTGGACTAACTCAAAAGTTGATACCCCCAGCGTCGTACCGGTAATCAGGAAGCCGTCAGCGGTTTCCTGTGCGTTGATGATATTGTCACCCGCAATCGGCGCAATCGAGATCCCTTCCTGAGACGAATCCACATTAAAGGTGTCAGTTGCAGGCGCGGCGACGTTGCCTGCTTTGTCAGAGACATTGGCGGTAATAGTCTGCTGATTATCCCCCAGCACAATCATATCCGCGGCAGGAATAATCACATTCCAGTTTCCACCGGCCTGAACGGTTGCCGTGTAGGTGTGGCCGTTTAATGTGATGGTGACAATCTGCCCCGCCTCTACACGGCTGGTCGTTCCGCTTAATTGTTGCGCGGTCTGGCGTTCAGCGCCGTTGATGAAATCATCGCCGGTAAACGGATTGATGCTAATCAGCGGCGGCAGAAGCGGATCGGAAGCCACGTGGATCGTGCTGGTATTTGTGGTGGAGTTACCGGCAGCATCGGTCAGGGTCGCCGTGACCGTGACATTTTGATCGAGATTGCTCAGGGAACCGGCCGGAATATTCACACTCCAGGTGCCGTTCGGCTGAACGATTGCACCGGGATAATCCACGCCATTGATCGTAACAACCACCGGACGCCCGGCCTCAGTCACCGACGCCGTCCCGGTCAGGGTCATCGCGCCCGCCGCTTCGGCCACGCTGATATAACCGTCGCCTTCCAGCGGATTAACAGTGAGCGTTGGCGCAACGGTGTCAACGCTCACCGGCGTGGTGAGGGTGTTATGGTTGCCCGCGGTGTCCGTTACGGTCACCGTAATATTGTTGGTGCCTTGTGGCAGAGTGCCGAGCACAGACGGCGGTACGCTGACGGTAAAGCTGCCGTCGCTGTCGACCGTGCCGGTCAGTTGCTGCCCGCCAATAGTCACGGTGACGGTCTGGCCGTCGCCTTTCAGGCCGGTGTTACCCGTCAGAATCTGCGTTGCGGCGGATTCGCTGCCATCGAGCGTGTTATCGCCGCCAAATACCGGATCCAGCGTTGGCGGTACGCCGTGAATGGCCACATTCAGATCGGCAGTCTGGCTGATGGTATTGCCCTGAGCATCGACCAGACTGACGGTCAGGGTCGTTTCGCCATCGGTCAGCGCCTGTAGCGCCGTGGAAGGCACGCTCAGGCTCCAGCCACCACCGGCGTTGGTGGTGGTGTGATACGTCACGCCGCCGAGAACCACGGTAATTTGCGTTCCGGCCGCGACATTTGACGTCGTCCCTGTGATCACCAGCGCGGACTGTGCTTCGGTCGCGTTGAGCTGGCCGTCGCCGGAAACCGGATTGACGGTCAGAATGCCCGCGCTGTCATTGATGACAAAGCTTTCCGGCGTCGTGGTCGAGTTACCGGCGGCATCCGTCAGCGAGGTGGTGAGGGTGTAATTCCCCTCGGCCAGCGCAGAAACGACGTTGGCCGGAATCGTCACGGACCAGGTGCCTTCTGAGGTCACGGTGGCGCTGTAGTGCACGCCGTTAAGTACCACATCGACGGTGCGTCCGGCTTCAGAAACCGAGGCGGTTCCGCTCACGACCAGCGGTTGCTGATGTTCAATCGCATCGATGACGTTGTCGCCATCCACCGGATTGACGGTCAGTACCGGCGGTGTGGTATCCACCACCACGGTGACGCTTTTGGTCACAGACTGCCCGTCAGTGCCGGTCACGGTGACGGAAACGACATAGGTACCATCTGCCAGATTTTGTAAATCAAGCGACGGCAGATTGATATTCCATTTGCCGTCCGCGCCCACTGTGCTGGTGTAGGATTTTCCGTTGATGCTCAGGGTGATGGTCTGACCCGCAGTCACGTTACCTGCAGTACCCGAGAAAATTTGCGCAATGCGCGATTCAGCCGCATTGAGGATGTTGTCACCGGCAAACGCTCCGAGGGATAACGTGGCTGGCTGGCCACTGCCAACAGTCCCGCCGCCGTTATTACCACCGCTATTCCCGCCGTTGTTTCCGCCATTGTTACCGCCGTTATTGCCCCCGTTGTTGCCGCCATCGCTTCCGCCGTTATTACTGCTGCTGCCCCCGCCACCACCGCCGCCACCTGCGGCAATCGCGATACCCGCGCCGAGCGCCACAACGCCCAGCACCGCGGCTAATACGCCCGGGCTAAAACTGGAGGAGTCTTCAAGCAAAACACCGATATCCGGGATGGTCTGATAAGCGGGAACAATCGGTACGGCACCGGCTGTGGCACCGGTATCCACAAACGCGGCGTGTTCAATCGGATGAACACCATCATCGAATACCAGAACGCTGTCTTCGGTACCTTCGGTGTTGAAGAAGCTGTGGTAGCGGACGGTGCTGCCGTCTTTCATGTGGATGACGAGATCATTGCCCACGCGCTCATAGCTGGACACCGCTTCACGGGTGCCGTGAATGCGAATTATGCTGGCCTGATTGAGGGTAACATCCTGACTGGCACTGGAAACCTGAGAGATTACTGCACCATTTTTACGAGAGAGAACATCAATAACAACGCTACCGTTCTGAGCCATGTTGTACCCCTATAACATCCAGTTGAGACTCACACGCGCATGGCCCACGCTTTCCGGTAACGGAAAAGGGAGGTTCAGCAGGTATGAAGACCATTACGAAAATGGGTTAACTTCCAACTGGTGTTTAGGAATGCCATAGACTACAAATCGAGCAATTGACACGTCATTTAAGACTAAAATGTTCTTTTTATGTAATCGTTACGGTAACTTTTTGTCCGAAACTCCATAAGTTATATGCATGATTTAAGTTAAATGCATAAAAAAAAGATAATCTTTAAGATAAAAATTATTTATCGTTCTGAGTGGAAATATAAGTTTGACGGGGGGTAATTCCTGTTCTAGCCCAAAGCGTTAAAAAACAACATGATGATAAATAACAAGTTTGCAACTTTCCCTTAAAGACTAAGCGGGATCATTATTAATAAAATCAAGCATTAGCCACACTGATAACTCATCAAATTGACTTACCAATTGTGTGATCGCCTCTTAGATTTTCTGGCACTAATGTATTCCGCCGGTAAATAATTAAGACTATGCGCAATCACAGTGACTTATGCTTTCTGATAAAATGCCCGGTTAGTAAGTTTGTGTGCTGTTTTTCAGCGCCTGACAGCCGTTAAAAGGCGACGGATTAAGCGAAAAACCGGGTTGTCGTGCAACCCCTTCCGGCCCGTTTAAGAGAGATAAAAACCGGCAGGCAGGATTGATTAATTTTTTTTATAATTTCGCCAATCAGGACAAAGGGATTTTGCACCATGCCTCATGACCCGCTGCTCACACAGCCTGCTACAGAAAATGTTTCAGACGTTGATTCACAGAATGCTTCAGAAGAACGGAGCGCCGCAATGCCTCAGCCCGGCGTCGCACAGCAACACGCGACACGGCTTATTTTTCTGCTTTCCGGCTTTGCCATGGCAGCCTGGGCACCGCTGGTGCCGTTTGTGAAATTGCGGCTGGATATCAGCGACGGCACGCTGGGATTATTGCTGCTGTGTATCGGCGCAGGCTCGACGTTTTCGATGCCGCTGACCGGTTTTCTCACCGGTAAACTCGGGTGTAAAACCGTGATTTTAATCGCCAGCACATTGCTTTTGCTAGCGCTGCCGTTACTGACGCTGATGAACAGCGTGGAAGGTATGGCGCTGATTTTGCTGGTGTTCGGCGCAGCAATTGGCATGGTCGATGTGGCGATGAACGTTCACGCCGTGGTGGTCGAAAAAGCCAGCGGACGCGCGATGATGTCCGGGTTCCACGGCTTTTTCAGCATGGGCAGTATTTTTGGCGCACTGGCGATCACCGGCCTGCTTTTTCTGGGCCTAACACCGTTTATTTCAGTGATGATCGTGGTGGCCGCGCTGGCCGTTTTAGTGGTGCTGACCAGCCCTCATTTTTGGAAAGACACCCGCCACGACGGCGACGGGCCGATGTTTGTTCTGCCGCGCGGCTGGGTGATTTTGCTCGGTTTGTTATGTTTTGTGATGTTCCTGACCGAAGGCTCAATGCTGGACTGGGGCGCGCTGTTCCTGACCACGGAACGCGGTGTTTCCGCCCATCAGGCCGGTCTGGGTTATGCGGTATTTTCCATTGCGATGACCATTGGCCGCCTGACCGGCGACCGTATTATTGCGGCAATGGGACGTTATAAAGTGCTGATGTTTGGCAGCCTGTGCGCCAGCCTCGGCATGATTTTACTGACCACGGTGGACAATCTCTGGTTTGCCGGTCTGGGCTTTATCATGACCGGTTTTGGTGCGTCGAATCTGGTGCCGATCATGTTCAGCGCCGCGGGGAATCAGACGGCGATGCCCGCCAGCATGGCTATCGCTTCCGTGACAACCCTGGGTTATGCAGGTATTTTGGCAGGTCCCGCGCTGATTGGCTTTATCGCGCAACTGAGCAGTTTGTCTGTCGCACTGGGCTGCGTGGCGGCAATGATGTTATGTGTCACGGTCTGCGCGAAAGCCGTGCTCCGATAAAAGAGTGATAACAAGAATGAAGGAAAAAATTCATCATCATGGCTGGTAAATATTTATCACTGACATCAACCAATATTACGCGTTTCTTCTGGTTGTTCATCCTGTTGCTGGTCGTGGGGCTGGGCCTTTACGGTTACAACTACACCAACGCGTACATGAACGACAAACTGCACACGACGCAAACCCTTGCCGATCAGTTGCAGAAGCGCATCGATAAATATCGCTACATGACCTACCAGATTTACGATGATTTTTCCGGCCAGCCGATGACGCCCGATGCGGTGAATGCGCAGGAAATTCGTCTGCGTCAGGATATGTTCTTCGTTTCCAAGCCGCACAAGAAAACGGATGCGCTGATTTTCGGCACGCACGACAGCTCGACGCTGGATCTCACGCTGAAAATCTCGGCGTTTCTTGACGATCAGTGGGGCTCAGCCACCCTGCCTTATTCCCTGTATTACCTCAACGGCCAGGACAACAGCATGATGCTGATTACCACCGTGCCGTTGCAGCAGCAGGATTCCCGGCTGAAAGAAAACTATTTCACCAGCACGCTGCAATCGCGCCGTGCGGAAATGCTCCAGCAGGCCAACACGCTGGACGAGCGGGAAAGTTATTCTCCGCTGCGCAAATCCCGTCAGAGCAACGAATATTCATTCTCCCTGCGCACGACCTTCAATAATCCGGGCCATCTGGCGACGGTAATTGCCTTCGATTTACCGATGAGCGACCTGATCCCGTCAAGCATGGCGCGGGATAATTTCCAGCTCAACGGCAATACCGCGGACGTCAATGAAGGAGATCCGACCGACGATGGCGCTGCGAGCACTATTACGCTGCAAGGCTGGTCGCTGGTCTTTAATGTTCCGCTGAACAATTCTCCGCTGTCGCTGACTTATCATGTGCCGCTGTTTAGCCTGGTTGTGGATCTGTCGCGCAACAACTTCTGGCTGATCCTCATCAATCTGTTCCTGATGGGGCTGGCGATGGCGAGCATCTATTTCATCCGCCATCAGTACATCCGCCCGAGCGAGAATATGGCGGCGCAGTTACAGATGCAGCAGGCGCTTAATCAGGAAATTATCTCCGGTCTGCCGCTCGGTTTGCTGGTGTACAACTTCAGCAACCACAGCGTGATCCTGAGCAACAAGATTGCCGATCAGCTGCTGCCGCACCTGAGCCTGAATAAAATTGCCAATATGGCCGAGCAGCATCACGGCACGATCCAGGCCACCGTCAATAATGAGGTGTACGAGATCCGCATGATCCGCAGCCAGATTTCACCGGAAACCTACCTGTTCATGCTGCACGACCAGGACAAAGAAGTGATGGTGAACCGGACGCTGCAACAGGCCAAACGCGAGTTCGAAAAGAATCTGCAGGCGCGCAAACTGATGCTGCATAACCTGGGCATTGAGCTTAACCAGCCGCTTCAGGAACTCAATGGACTGGCGCAGGCGCTGACCGAAGAACAGCAACCGGAAGAGCGCCTGACGCTGGAAGCCAAGCTGCTCAACGAATCGCGTAACGCGCTGACGCTGGTGGACAATATTACCCTGCTGACGCGTCTGGAAACGCAGGACTGGCAGCCTTCCAGCGACGGTTATGTGTTATCGGCGATGGTTGATGAACTGTTGCTCGACGCCCTTCCCCGCCTCAGCCAGAAAGGGCTCGGGTTGCTGAACCATTTCCAGATTGCGCCGGAAGCGTCCTTCGTGGGCGATATGCAGGCGGTGAAGAAAATTCTGTCACTGCTGATTGATTACGCCATCGTGACCACGTCGCTGGGCAAAATCACGCTGACCAGCGAACAGGACGAAGATCGCCCGGATCAGCTGATTTTCCACATTACCGACACCGGCAGCGGAATTTCGAAGGAAGAATTGAGCAATCTGAATTATCCTTTCCTGAGCCAGACGTTAGTCGATCGCTTTAATCACGGGTCAGGACTGACGTTCTTCCTGTGTAATCAGCTGTGCAAAAAGCTCGGCGGCCAGCTCGAAATCCGCAGTAAGCTGAACATCGGAACCCGCTACACCGTGCGCGTGAAACAGCGTCCGCAGGCGCAGGAAGTCGAAGCCGAACATGAGAAACTGCTCAATGATGTCACGGTTTTACTCGACATCACGTCGGAGGAAGTTCGCGGCATTGTCACCCGTACCATGAATGCGTACGGCGCGGTGTGTATTGTGGCAGATGAGCGCCAGGTGACGCGCGAGTACGACGTGCTGCTGACGGATAACGCGCAAAACAGCGATAAATATACGCTGCTGCTGACCGACGATGAAGCCGGTTTCCAGCCGCTTGAAAAGCATTATATTCGCGTCAATTACAACATCAGCAGTGCGCTGATCGACGCAACCTTACTGTTAATCGAACAGCAATTTTCTGTTTCCGATGACAGTGTTTCACCCGAAGAACCCGGCGAAGACTCTCTCGACCAGTACGAAAAGCAGTTAAAATCAAGCGATTACTATCAGCTTTTTGTCGAGACAGTACCGGAAGATCTTGAGAAACTGTATAATGAAAACCAACGTCGTGATTTTACGTCACTGTCACAAACAGCACATCGCCTTAAGGGGGTATTCGCCATGCTGAATCTGACTCCCGGCAAGCAAATGTGCGAAGCGTTAGAACAATACATCGCAGACGGCGATGCATTACAGATTACTGAAACCATCAATCACATTGATTCTTTTGTCTCCAGACTGCTCCAGCAAGGTAGCTAATCACATGAATAATATGAACGTAATTATTGCTGATGACCATCCTATCGTCCTGTTTGGTATTCGTAAGTCCCTTGAACAAATTGAATGGGTGAACGTTGTCGGCGAATTCGAAGACTCGACAGCACTGGTTAACAGCTTAAGCAAACTTGACGCCCATGTTCTGATTACTGACCTTTCAATGCCGGGCGACAAATTCGGCGACGGCATTACGCTGATCAAGTACATCAAACGTCACTATCCGCAGCTGTCCATTATTGTTCTGACCATGAACAATAACCCGGCGATCCTGAGCTCAGTACTGGATCTGGATATTGAAGGGATTGTGCTGAAACAGGGCGCGCCAACCGATTTACCCAAAGCGCTGGCCGCGTTGCAGAAAGGCAAGAAGTTTACCCCTGACAGCGTTGCCAAACTGCTGGAAAAAATCAGCGCCAACGGTTACGGCGACAAGCGTCTGTCTCCGAAAGAAAGCGAAGTTCTGCGTCTGTTTGCAGAAGGCTTCCTGGTGACTGAGATTGCTAAAAAGCTGAACCGCAGCATCAAAACTATCAGCAGCCAGAAGAAATCTGCGATGCTGAAACTGGGCGTGGAAAACGATATCGCCCTGCTTAACTATCTGTCTTCCGTCAGCTCTCAGCCGGTCGATAAAGACTAACGTTTCAGGACGTTACTCTGATTGCTGAACGTTAAGATATAAAAAAGGCACCTCCGGGTGCCTTTTGCTTTTCTATTCCTGCTCACTTTCCCGCTTTTTGCGGACCAGCGCGCTGTAGTAACTCAGCGTATCGCGCAACGTTTCCAGCGTGACCGGTTTCGACAGACAGTTATCCATCCCCGCTTCCAGACAACGCTGACGTTGCTCGGCCAGTGCGTTGGCCGTCACACCAATCACCGGCAGCGTATGGCCCAGCTCACGCAGTTTTTGCGTCAGGCCGTAACCGTCCAGCCGTGGCATGTTGACGTCACTGAGCACGATGTCGATATCGTGAGAACGCATGGCGTCCAGCGCATCCATACCGTCATTCGCCGTCACCACGACGTATCCCATCGTGCCCAGCTGATCTGCCAGCAGACGCCGGTTGATCGGATGGTCATCTACCACCAGCAACGTGATATCGCTGTAATCGTGAACCACAGTGATTTCCGGTGCCGGTAAACCGCCCTCTTCTGCTGACGTTTCCAGCCGGTAAATACGGTTTAGCAGCGCGGTGATTTCCAGCGGTGTCGAAGTGCTGTGAACCCAGTACCCCGGACGCGTCTCGACCGGCGGCCCGATGTGCGCGATAGAAAACTCAATCTGCGCCGCCAGTTCACCTTTGTGGATGAGCGGCGTATCGGTGATCAGCACATCTTCGCGCTGGCTTTGCATTCCCGCCTCAAAGCGCTGAATATTTGCGCCGTGGTAACGCAACAGCTGCATCAGATAGCTTTCCAGATACGCGTTACGCACATCCAACCAGACCGTTTTGTCCTGCCAGTTATCGAGCGGTTCTGCGGACGGGAACGTGGCGTTGTAAAGCGGAATACGCACGGTAAACGAACTGCCCAGCCCCGGTTCGGATTCGACGTCAATATCGCCATCCATCAGGTTGATCAGCTTTTCACAAATCGCCAGCCCGAGCCCGGTGCCCTGGAAGTGGCGCTGCACGCCGGTTCCGACCTGGAAGAACGGGTCAAACAGGCGCGTGATTTCCCGCTCCGGGATGCCCACGCCGGTATCGCGCACCTGGAATTCCAGATAATTACCGCAGGTTCTGACGTTCAGAACGATACAGCCGGTATCGGTAAATTTGATCGCGTTATTCAGGATATTGGAAATCACCTGTTGCAAACGCACCGGATCGCCGTTAAACGACAGCGGCACGTTGTGCTCGATAAAGCAGTAAAGGCCGAGGTGCTTTTTCACCACCAGCGGCAGGTAGTTGCCGGCAATATGGGTAATCACTTCACGGCACGAGAATTCCTGCGGCTCGATTTTCAGCTGCTCGGATTCAATTTTCGAGAAGTCGAGAATATCGCTGATGATTTTCAGCAAAAGCGCCGAGGAGTTGTTCATCGCCGTCACCAGGCGGTCAACGCCCTGCGGCAGACCCTGCGTTTGCAGTAAATCCAGGTTACCGATAATCCCGTACAGCGGCGTACGCAATTCATGGCTGACCGTCGCCAGGAACATGGATTTCGACTGGCTGGCCTGTTCCGCCGCATTGGCCATTTCCTGGAGCGATTCCTCCATTTTCACCCGCGAGCTGACATCAATCAGAACGCAGATCGCCACGTCCTCATTCCGGTAGCGCGAGTGAACGAAACTCAGCTGGATATTGTTGTTATTCTTGGTAATCACATCAACAAAATTGACCTGCTGATCGCAGATGATCCGCGTAATACGCTGGCGGTCTTCCTGCGTCAGCATATTGATATAATTATGCGCCAGCTCGTTACTCAGGATATTCACGCCATCGCTGATGCGCAGAATCGAAATCCCCACCGGCGCCGAGGCAACAATTTTATGGTTAAACTGCTCATGCTCTTCCAGACGGAAGGCGTTTTCTTCCGCCGGTAAAAACATCTTGCGTTCAAATACCCAGGCCAGAATAAACAGCAGCAGGCCGGAGAAAATATTCAGCAATACGGCGTTGAAAATCAGTATCTTGAACCGTTCAAGCAGCGTGTTGAACGGCATTGAATAAACCACGCTCAGCGTGGATGGCGTCAGCGGCTTTTTATAAATGAGATCTTTATAGCCGTTCATGTAGCCGAAATAGGAGCTTTCTTCCGGGTAATTTCCCAGCGTCGCCGTGTTGCCGTCATCTTCAGAAATGCTCAGCAACGGCTGATCGTCTTCATCCAGCAGCGTCACGCCGGTGTGCTGGGCGTTAGGATTCAGCAAATCTTCCAGACGCAAATTTTGCTGAATACCCATCAGCGCTTCGAGTTTATTACCGACATAAATTGGCGTTAACACATACAGATAGCCGGAATCTTTATTGCCGGATTGCGACACCCAGTACAGGCTGTTGGCTTTGTCCTGATTCTTACCGTTGCGGTATTGCAGGATTTTCTCGTGCAACGATTTCAGCTGCTCCTGACTTTCACGCTCCAGCGGTTCGCTGCTGACCCCAAAATCCACCAGACACAAATTCTCGCCGCTGATATAGAACACGCGGTTCAGATCGTAGGCATCGGAGAAATTGTCTTTCCAGTAATGGATCATGTTACCCAGCGAGGCCAGCGAGTTGCGGTAGCTGCTGTTGATCTGGGAACAGTCGGATTCAGGAAACAGCGAAAGATAGGTCGGTGGCGTGTTTTTGGTGCTGATCATGCCATTGATGATATCCAGCCCGTTCATAGAATCGCTGAGACGCTTTTCGGCCATAAACTTTATGCTGTGCATGACGTCATTGGAGTTTTTGACGTAGCTCTGCGCCAGATCGTAGTTGAGGTTATCCTCATCGCGGATCTCAGATTCTTTGTTGTGGAAGATATTCAGCACATAAAAGGTGGTCAGCAACACACCCAGTGTCCACAACATAAGCGCCAGCACCCGGAAAAGGTAACGGGAGATTCTCAACGTTGTGCGAAACGAAGCAAGATATTTCAAGGATTAACCATTGGTGTAGCGGCTCAGTGAGCAGGATACGATTGAGATTCAGAATACACTATTGTCGTGGTTTCTAAAAAATACGATGTTAATAAAAAAGGCATAACACGTTGCCATGTTATGCCCTTCATTTATCCGACTAAGAAAACTTATTCTTCTTCGTCGTCTGCTGGCTGATCGTCTTCACCTTCTGCGTCGTCCGGCAAATCGGCTGCTTGTGCCGCTTCCAGTTCGCCCGCTTCAGTGGCTACGCCATCCAGTTCTTCGTCTTCTACCGGCTCTGCAACACGTTGCAGACCGACGACGTGTTCTTCTTCTGCGGTACGGATAAGCGTCACACCCTGAGTGTTACGGCCTACGGTACTCACTTCAGAAACACGGGTACGCACCAGCGTACCGGCGTCGGTGATCATCATGATCTGATCCGCTTCATCTACCTGAATCGCGCCAACAACCGGTCCGTTACGCTCGCTCACTTTGATTGAGATAACGCCCTGCGTTGCGCGGGATTTGGTTGGATATTCGGTGGACTCAGTACGTTTACCGAAGCCGTTTTGCGTCACAGTCAGAATACAACCGTCGCCGCGTGGGATAATCAGGGACACAACGCTGTCGCCTTCACCCAGACGGATACCGCGAACACCGGTCGCCGTACGGCCCATCGAGCGGACGGCTTCTTCAGAGAAGCGCACCACTTTACCGGCCGCAGAGAACAGCATGACTTCATCTTTACCGTCAGTCAGGTCAACACCAATCAGCTCATCACCCTCGTTCAGGTTGATGGCGATGATGCCGGCGCTGCGTGGACGGCTGAAATCGGTCAGAGCAGTTTTCTTCACGGTACCGCTGGCGGTGGCCATGAACACATGGCGGCCTTCTTCGTACTCGCGTACTGGCAGAATGGCGGTAATACGTTCGTTTGGCTCAAGCGGCAGTAAGTTGACGATCGGACGGCCACGGGCACCGCGGCTGGCTTCCGGCAACTGATAGACTTTCATCCAGTACAGACGTCCGCGACTTGAGAACATCAGAATGGTGTCATGGGTGTTAGCCACCAGCAGACGGTCGATAAAGTCTTCTTCTTTAATACGTGCGGCTGACTTGCCTTTACCACCACGACGCTGCGCTTCATAGTCGGTCAGAGGCTGATATTTCACATAACCCTGATGCGACAATGTCACCACAACGTCTTCCTGATTGATCAGGTCTTCGATGTTGATGTCAGAAGAGTTCGCCGTAATTTCGGTGCGACGCGGATCGTTATACTGATCGCGGATCGCTTCCAGCTCTTCACGAATGACTTCCATCAGACGGTCAGGGTTGTTAAGGATGTACAAAAGCTCGGCGATTTGAACCAGCAGCTCTTTGTATTCATCCAGCAGTTTCTCGTGCTCAAGGCCGGTCAGTTTCTGCAAACGCAGATCCAGAATCGCCTGTGCCTGCTGTTCAGTCAGGAAGTATTTTCCGTCGTGAATACCAAACTCAGGTTCCAGCCATTCAGGACGGGCCGCATCATCACCGGCGCTTGCCAGCATCGCAGCAACGTTACCCAGATCCCATGAACGCGCAATCAGGCCCGCTTTCGCTTCAGCCGGAGATTGTGCAGCACGGATCAGTTCAATGATTGGGTCGATGTTTGCCAGCGCGATCGCCAGTGCTTCAAGGATATGCGCACGGTCACGGGCTTTACGCAGTTCGAAAATAGTACGGCGCGTTACGACTTCGCGGCGGTGACGAACAAACGCAGACAGGATTTCTTTCAGACCGAGAATTTTCGGCTGACCCTGGTGCAATGCCACCATGTTGATGCCGAAAGAGGTCTGTAGCTGAGTTAGTGAATAGAGGTTGTTCAGAACCACTTCACCGACGGCATCGCGTTTGATTTCAATGACGATACGCATACCGTCTTTGTCGGACTCATCACGCAGAGCGCTGATGCCTTCGACACGTTTTTCTTTCACCAGCTCGGCGATCTTTTCGATCAGACGGGCTTTGTTCACCTGATACGGGATCTCGTGAACAATGATGGTTTCGCGACCGGTTTTGGCGTCCGCTTCCACTTCAGCGCGGGCACGGATGGAGATTTTGCCACGGCCGGTACGGTAAGCTTCTTCGATACCACGACGACCATTGATGATCGCCGCCGTCGGGAAGTCAGGCCCCGGGATGTGTTCCATCAGCCCTTCAATGCTGATGTTTTCATCTTCGATGTACGCCAGACAGCCGTTGATCACCTCAGTGAGGTTATGCGGCGGAATGTTGGTCGCCATACCGACCGCGATACCTGACGAGCCGTTAACCAGCAGGTTAGGAATACGCGTTGGCATTACCGCAGGAATTTGTTCGGTGCCGTCATAGTTTGGCACGAAATCGACAGTTTCTTTTTCTAAGTCTGCCAGCAATTCGTGTGCAATTTTTGACATGCGGATTTCGGTATAACGCATGGCGGCGGCGGAGTCGCCATCCACCGAACCGAAGTTACCCTGCCCGTCCACCAGCATATAGCGAAGTGAGAAAGGCTGAGCCATACGAACGATGGTGTCATAAACAGCAGTATCACCGTGCGGGTGATATTTACCGATAACGTCACCGACCACACGGGCCGATTTTTTGTAGGCTTTATTCCAGTCGTTACCGAGGACATTCATTGCGAAAAGTACGCGGCGGTGCACCGGTTTCAAACCATCTCGCACATCTGGGAGCGCACGTCCGACAATGACGGACATCGCATAATCCAGGTAAGAGTTTTTCAGCTCTTCTTCGATGTTAATCGGTGTGATTTCTCTGGCAAGGTCGCTCATGGAGCTGCTATCCCTCTACTGATTATTCATGGCCGCTGCCCACGTAGGCATATATAGCGCAAAGGTGTAAAACTATACCACAAACCAGCCAAACGTGGAAAACAACCTCCCCCTTTTGCGCAGTATTGTCCAACATGATTCAAACCTTTGCGCAAAGCGCGTGAATTCGTACAAAGATTAGCCAGTGGCGACAAAACTGAACCAAACCGGACGGAATATGTATAATCCGCTCATCTGGATATAAGGAGTTCATCACGCTCATGACAACCACACCGGCCTCTAAGCCACAGAATATTGACCATGAAGAAATCGCCAAGTTTGAGGCCGTCGCCTCGCGCTGGTGGGATCTGGAAGGCGAATTCAAACCCCTTCACCGCATTAATCCACTTCGCCTGAACTACATTCTTGAGCGCGCCGACGGCCTGTTCGGGAAGAAGGTTCTCGACGTCGGCTGCGGCGGCGGAATTTTAAGTGAAAGCATGGCGGTGGCCGGCGCAGAAGTGACCGGTCTGGACATGGGCGGCGAGCCGTTGCAGGTCGCGCGTCTGCATGCGCTGGAAAGCGGTGTGAAAGTCACTTACGTGCAGGAAACGGTTGAAGCGCACGCCGAAGCCCATCCTCAGCAATACGATGTTGTCACCTGTATGGAAATGCTGGAGCACGTGCCGGATCCGGCGTCCGTGGTTGCGGCCTGCGCCCGTCTGGTGAAGCCCGGCGGCCACGTCTTCTTCTCCACCATCAACCGCAATAACAAAGCCTGGCTGATGGCGATTTTCGGCGCAGAATATGTGCTGAAGATGGTGCCTAAGGGCACGCATGACATCAAAAAGTTCATCAAGCCTTCAGAGTTGCTGAACATGATTGACCGCACGCCGCTGTTTGAACGCCACATTATGGGGCTGCATTACAACCCGCTGACGGACCATTTCAAGCTCGGGCCAAACGTCGATGTGAATTACATGATTCATACCCAGGCTGAAAATAACAGCGCGAGCTGAGTGCGCGAAATCACCCCCACGTCAAGCCCGGAAGATGCGTTCCGGGCTGAAATCTTCAGACTTTTCGCGAACATCCCTGCTCATAATTTCACTTAAACCTTAGTTTTTAGGGCGTTGGTTCATCCGGCAGCCGCAACATGTTTTTTTAGAATAGTTATCCAGATCAATATAGCGTTTTTTTCTAACGTTTAATAAACCGGCAGTCGATCACCTTTCGCAAAAATATAAGAAAATCGTATCTCAGATATTGACAGGTTTGTCGCGCCAGCAATGACGGACTCCTCAGGCTTGAGGCAAAAATTTCTCCCCAACTTATCCACAAAACAGGCCATTTTGTTCACTTGCAAAAGGGCCATTCAGTCACTATCTTGTCATCAGAAAATAACAAACCCACAATATATTGTGTTTATATCCTGACCAGCACACAAGGGACTCTTTGTGCTGTCGCGCGTGTTTTCACGGCAAGGTCAGGCACTGTATAAACCTTTGAGGTATCGCCCCGAATGAACCAAAGTCTGCTTGTTACTAAACGTGATGGCCGCACAGAACGCATCAACCTTGATAAAATCCACCGTGTCATTGACTGGGCAGCGGAAGGTCTTCAAAACGTATCAGTTTCTCAAGTAGAACTTCGTTCACACATCCAGTTCTATGACGGGATTAAAACCGCTGATATTCATGAAACGATTATCAAAGCGGCTGCCGATCTGATCTCCAAAGATGCCCCGGATTACCAATATCTGGCTGCCCGTCTGGCGATCTTCCATCTGCGCAAAAAAGCCTACGGCCAGTTTGAACCGCCAAAACTGCTGGCTCAGGTCACCCGCATGGTTGAAATGGGTAAATACGACAAACATCTGCTGGAAGACTACACGGCTGAAGAGTTCGAGCAGATGGACAGTTTTATTGACCACTGGCGCGACATGAATTTCTCCTACGCTGCGGTCAAACAGCTCGAAGGGAAATACCTGGCCCAGAACCGTGTGACCGGCGATATCTACGAGAGCGCACAGTTCCTCTATATTCTGGTTGCCGCGTGCCTGTTCTCCGGCTACCCGCGTGAAACCCGTCTGGACTACATCAAACGTTTCTACGACGCAATTTCAACGTTCAAAATTTCCCTGCCTACGCCGATTATGTCTGGCGTGCGCACCCCGACCCGTCAGTTCAGCTCCTGCGTTCTGATTGAATGTGGCGACAGCCTGGATTCCATCAACGCAACGTCCAGCGCCATCGTGAAATACGTTTCCCAACGTGCCGGTATCGGCATCAACGCCGGTCGCATCCGTGCGCTGGGCAGCCCGATCCGTGGCGGCGAAGCGTTCCACACCGGTTGTATCCCGTTCTATAAACACTTCCAGACTGCGGTGAAATCCTGCTCTCAGGGCGGCGTTCGCGGCGGCGCAGCGACATTGTTCTACCCGATGTGGCATCTGGAAGTAGAAAGCCTGCTGGTGCTGAAAAACAACCGTGGTGTTGAAGGCAACCGCGTCCGTCATATGGACTACGGCGTGCAGATCAACAAACTGATGTATCAGCGTCTGGTGAAAGGCGGCGATATCACGCTGTTCAGCCCGTCCGACGTGCCTGGCCTGTACGATGCGTTCTTTGCCGATCAGGACGAATTCGAGCGTCTGTATGAGAAATACGAGCAAGACAGCAGCATCCGTAAGCAGAAAGTGAAAGCGGTTGAGCTCTTCTCACTGATGATGCAGGAACGTGCTTCTACCGGCCGTATCTACATTCAGCACGTTGACCATTGCAATACTCACAGCCCGTTTGATCCGGCTATCGCGCCCGTTCGCCAGTCCAACCTGTGTCTGGAAATCGCGCTGCCAACCAAACCGCTGGACGACGTGAACGACGAAAACGGCGAGATTGCGCTGTGTACGCTGTCTGCCTTTAACCTCGGCGCGATTGATAGCCTCGACGATCTGGAAGAGCTGGCGGTTCTGGCCGTTCGCGCACTCGACGCCCTGCTCGATTATCAGGATTACCCGATCAAGGCCGCAAAACGCGGTGCGATGGGCCGCCGTACTCTGGGTATCGGCGTGATCAACTACGCGTACTATCTGGCGAAAAACGGTGTGCGTTATTCTGACGGCAGCGCCAATAATCTGACGCACAAAACGTTCGAAGCCATTCAGTATTACCTGCTGAAAGCCTCCAACGAACTGGCGAAAGAACAAGGTGCCTGCCAGTGGTTCAACGAAACCACTTACTCGCAAGGCATCATGCCGGTCGATACGTACAAGAAAGATCTGGATGCAATTTGCGACGAGCCACTGCATCTGGACTGGGATTCCCTGCGTGAAAGCATCAAAACCCACGGCCTGCGTAACTCCACGCTGTCCGCGCTGATGCCTTCCGAGACGTCTTCGCAGATCTCCAATGCCACCAACGGCATCGAACCACCGCGCGGCCACATCAGCATTAAAGCGTCGAAAGACGGCATCCTGCGCCAGGTTGTGCCTGAGTATGAGCGTCTGAAAGATCAGTACGAATTACTGTGGGACATGCCAAACAACGACGGTTATCTGCAACTGGTTGGCGTGATGCAGAAATTCATCGACCAGGCGATTTCGTCTAACACCAACTACGACCCGTCACGCTTCCCGAACAGCAAAGTGCCGATGAAACAGTTGTTGAAAGACCTGCTCACGGCCTACAAATTCGGCGTAAAAACGCTGTACTATCAGAACACCCGCGACGGTGCTGACGATGTGCAGGAAGACATGAAAGCTGAAGTAGCTGACGACTGCGAAAGCGGTGCCTGCAAAATCTAATCGTCTGTTTTAAATAAATTATATTTTATAAAACCCCCGTCAGGGGGTTTTTGCCGAGTAATTCGAGGAAGAGAGTTATGGCTTACAGTACTTTTTCGCAGAACAAAAACGATCAGCTTCTTGAGCCAATGTTCTTTGGCCAGTCAGTCAACGTTGCCCGTTTCGACCAGCAGAAACATGAGATCTTTGAGAAGCTGATCGAAAAGCAGCTGTCCTTCTTCTGGCGCCCTGAAGAGATTGATGTTTCCCGCGACCGTATCGATTTTCAGGCCCTGCCGGATCACGAAAAACACATCTTCCTGAGCAACCTGAAATACCAGACTCTGCTCGATTCCATTCAGGGACGCAGCCCGAACGTTGCGCTTTTACCGCTGATTTCCATTCCAGAGCTGGAAACCTGGGTCGAAACCTGGGCGTTTTCAGAAACGATTCACTCTCGTTCTTACACGCACATCATCCGTAACATCGTGAACGATCCGGCGATTGTGTTTGACGATATCGTCACTAACGAAGAAATCCTCAAGCGCGCGAAAGACATCTCCGGTTACTACGACACGCTGATCGAAATGACCAGTTACTATCACCTGCTGGGCGAAGGCACGCATCAGGTGAATGGCAAAACCGTCGTGGTAAACCTGCGTGAACTGAAGAAGAAACTCTACATCTGCCTGATGAGCGTTAATGCGCTGGAAGCCGTGCGTTTCTACGTCAGCTTCGCCTGTTCGTTTGCCTTTGCTGAGCGCGAACTGATGGAAGGGAATGCGAAAATCATCAAGATGATCGCCCGCGACGAAGCACTACATCTGACCGGTACTCAGCACGCGCTGAACCTGCTGCGTTCAGGTCAGGACGACCCGGAAATGGTTGAGATTGCCAAAGAGTGTGAGCAGGAATGCCACGACCTGTTCGTGCTGGCTGCGCAACAGGAAAAAGACTGGGCGGAATACCTGTTCAAAGACGGTTCCATGATTGGCCTGAACAAAGACATTCTGTGCCAGTACGTGGAATACATCACCAACATCCGCATGCAGGCCGTGGGCCTGACCGCACCGTTCAAAACCCGCTCTAACCCGATCCCATGGATCAACGCGTGGCTGGTTTCTGACAACGTGCAGGTTGCGCCGCAGGAAGTGGAAGTCAGCTCCTATCTGGTCGGCCAGATTGACTCTGAAGTTCACGCCGACGATTTGAGTGATTTCGAGCTTTAAATGACGGACAGGACGATCACACTTTCAGCAACCGGCCAGCAACTGGCCTGCAAATCCGGCCACCGGAATTTGCTGGAAGTGTTTGAGCATCATCAGGTTGAAGTGGAATACCAGTGCCGGGAAGGTTATTGCGGATCATGCCGCATGAAGCTTGTTCGCGGGACGGTTGAGTACAGTGAAAAACCCCTGGCGTTTGTGGCGGAAGGCGATGTCCTTCCCTGCTGCTGCCTGCCGGTGGGGGATATTGAAGTTGAATTTTAGCAGGCTGCTGCCCGTACCCGCTGTTGAGATTGGCTTCCGGTTTAAATTCTAAATCAAAATCAAGGTCGTGGGCATCGGCCCACACCGACCAGAGGGAGAATAAACCTTCTCCCTCTGGACTCCCGCGTTTTATCACTGCGCGCTGTCGCTGGGCCGATGGACATGTTCTGAGGCTTGGGCGCGTGGCGCAAAACCCTGCCGCTGCGCGGTGCCTTCTCTCGGTGCTGGAGCCTTGGGTCTCCAGCCCGCTTCGTTCAGCAGGATTTTTGAGTGCGCCATCTCACTATTTAAGAGAATCGATTTTGGTGCTTCTTCGTTTTTAAGAATAATGAATGGCATGGCAAGGTTGCGAACTAAAAAGCCATTGGCCGCTTTCAAAACGGCGTTGAGTGAGCGGTGAGAAACGGCGAGAGTCTTTTTTCGAGCAGGTTCGAACCCGAAGCGAAAGGACCGCGCAGCGGCGGCGTTTGCGGCACTAGCAGAAATTGCTGAAACATAGTCAGCGAGCGGCAGCGCGGAGTTAAAAAGCGCGGGTGTCCAGAGGGCGCGCGCGTTAACGCGCCCTTTGGGCCAGTTTGGGCGGCGAGCCCAAGGTTTTGCCAGTTTGGGTGGCAACCCAAGGTCTTGACCTTAAAGTTTCCCTGGCTTTGCAAAGCTAAACCTTCGCCACCCGATCCAACCACGGATAATCCGCCACCACCTCCCACCCGTTAAGATAACGCCTCAGCATATCCATCGCGACCATCGCCATCGTCTCCTGCCGTAACGTCAGTCCGTGCCGCGTGGCGGTATAACGGATCGTCAATCCGCTGGTACCGGACGGCGTATGCAAGGCAAGGCTAAGCTGATCGCCTGATAATGCCCCGACGGCCAGCGCGAGTTGTGCGCCGGTGGTTTCCGCCAGCCCCTGTGCCCGCGCCAGCAGGCATTCGAGGGATTTTTCCGGTGACGCTTCTTCGCTGTGCGCCAGCAGTTCTCCTCCGGCCAGCGGAACGCCTGCGCTTTGCAGCCGCCAGTTCAGCAGGCCGCCGGTGAAACTTTCACTCACCGCAAGACGCAGATCTTGTGCCAGCAGACGCTCAGCCAGACGATCCGGCAAACTCCCCAGACCTTCAAAAATTGTGCTCTCACCCGCCACTTCGCGGACGCGTTCGAAAGCTTTATGCATCGCCGCTTCCTGCGAACGCGGGCCGGTGACTTTCAATTCGATTATCGGTGACGATGAGCGATAGCCCATCACCACGCCTTCCGGAAGCTCAAGTTTATCCAGCTCGGTGGCGAGATCGCTTTCGCCGCGTCCGAAGGTGGTCAGACGCAGACACAACGGCGCTTCGAGTGCGGGAAATTGCTTGTGAAGGCGCGGAACAATTTGCTGTTCAACCATTACTTTGAATTCGGAAGGTACGCCCGGCGTGAAGAAAATCTGGCAGCGGTTGAGCCTGACGCTAAACCCGCAGGCCGTGCCGACCGGGTTATCCAGCAGTTCGGCGTTGGCCGGGATCTGCGCCTGTTTACGGTTGGATTCAGCCATCGGGCGGCCACGTTCGTTGAAAAATGCCTGCATGGTTTTGATCCAACCGGCATCTTCCACCAGCTCAACGCCGCAGGCTTTGGCGGCAGCCAGCGCGCTCAGGTCATCCGTTGTCGGCCCTAGCCCGCCGTTTACAATCAGCACATCGGCGATATGGCTGCGTTCTTTGAGAACGGCTACCAGCGCTTCCAGACTGTCGCCGACAGTTTCGCGGCTGGTCATCGGTAAACCCTGTTCGAACAGATAATTCGCCAGCCACGCGGAATTGGTATCCACAATCTGGCCGTGCAGCACTTCATCACCCGTACTCAGCATCTCAACCCTAAGCATCCCGTTCTCCTTCTGTTTTTTGTCACTCCACTGTAGAAAGGCTCAGGCCGAAACACAATTGCAAAAGCACAAAGTGAGAGTGCGAAAATGAACTTTCAGACGAAAAAAAAGCCCGCTGAGCAGGCTTTATCAGAAGATTTCCCTAAAGATTTCGGGTTGCAGAAAGGCGGCAAAAGAGCGAATCCCCGGGAGCATACACAAGTATGTGACCGGGGTGAGCGAAAGCAGCCAACGCATCTGCGGCCCGAAAGATGACGGGGAATCAGAAATTGATTGCGCCGCCGAGGTAGGCGCCATCGGCCACGATGTTGTCGCGGTTGCCGCCTTTGCCGTCCAGCGCCATGTAGCGGTAACCCACGCTCACGGTCACTAACGGAATCGCGGTCAGACGCACGCCTGCATTCGCTTCTTTATAGTTGCCAATGCCGCTGGACAGTGAATCCGGGGAATAATAGTAATCACCGTACAGGGTGAACAGTTTAGCGATTGGCAATTGCAGGCCGCCACCGACTGCTGCTGCGTAACCTTCGTCACCGTCTTTCGGGTTGGTGTAAAGCCCTTTACCGCCAACGGTGGCCATGAACGGACCCAGCGGGATGTTGTAGCCCAGACCCAGACCGGCAACATCGCCGTCGTCATCGTTATGTGTCCAGTCACCGCTTAACGCCAGACCCGGAGAAGTGGTGCCGAAGCCCACGCCTAAGTGAGTGTAATGCTCGCCAACTTCACCATTCACGCTGATTGCATTTGCAGAAGCAGCCGCGAACATCAGGCTGGCAGCAACACCAGCGACAAGAAACTTTTTCATTATTTATCCTAAATAATTGCTAAACGACAATGATTCTTCCGCGTGAAGTCTAAAGCAATTCACTCTGTTGTAACAACTTTTTGGAACTTTAAAACATTCGCGAAAAGGCGGTAAATTGTAAGAAACATCGATTTCATTGATGAAACGACGATTTCTAATCGGAATGATAACTCCAGCCTATTTGCCCCTGATCAATATAGGGTTTATTACTTGTGGGTAGAGTGAATTTTGCTTAGGAAAGCAACCCTCAGACAAGGAATGTAAAAAAGGCTTCCACAGCCCCTTTTACCCCACACCCGTTTCAAACTGGAAGGAATTGTCATGACGAAGAAAGGATTAACAACAGCCTCTGGCGCACCCGTCGTCGATAATAACAATGTCATCACCGCAGGCCGCCGTGGCCCGCTGCTTCTGCAGGATGTCTGGTTTCTTGAGAAATTAGCGCACTTCGACCGCGAAGTGATCCCTGAGCGTCGAATGCACGCGAAAGGTTCCGGCGCGCACGGTACCTTCACCGTGACGCACGATATTACGCAGTACACCCGCGCGAAGATCTTCTCTGAAATCGGCAAGCAAACCGACATGTTTATCCGTTTCTCCACCGTGGCCGGTGAACGCGGCGCGGCGGATGCAGAACGTGATATCCGCGGCTTCTCCATGAAGTTTTACACCGAAGAAGGCAACTGGGATTTGGTCGGTAATAACACGCCGGTATTTTATCTGCGTGACCCGCTGAAGTTCCCGGATCTGAACCACGTCGTGAAACGCGACCCGCGCACTAACCTGCGTAACCCGGCGTATAAATGGGACTTCTTCTCGCATCTGCCTGAAGCGTTGCATCAGCTGACCATCGACGTCAGTGACCGTGGCCTGCCAACGTCTTACCGTCACATTCACGGTTTCGGCAGCCACACCTTTAGCTTTATCAATGCAGAAAATGAGCGTTTCTGGGTGAAATTCCATTTCCGCTGCCAGCAGGGTATTGAAAACCTGATGGATGACGAAGCCGAAAAACTGGTCGGCACCGACCGCGAAAGTTCACAGCGCGACCTGTATGACGCCATCGAACGCGGCGATTTCCCGCGCTGGAAACTGTTCGTGCAAATCATGCCGGAAGCGGAAGCCTCCCAACTGCCGTACAACCCGTTTGACCTGACCAAAGTCTGGTTGCACAGCGATTATCCGCTGATTGAGGTCGGTGAATTCGAGCTGAACCGTAATCCGGAAAACTACTTTGCCGAAGTTGAGCAGGTGGCGATGAGCCCGGCGAACGTGGTGCCGGGCATCGGCTTCTCACCGGACAGAATGTTACAGGGCCGCCTGTTCTCTTACGGCGACGCGCACCGTTATCGTCTGGGCGTGAACCATCATCAGATCCCGGTGAACGCACCAAAATGCCCGTTCCATAATTATCACCGCGACGGCGCGATGCGCGTTGACGGCAACAGCGGTAACGGCGTGACCTATGAGCCGAACAGCGCAGGTTTATTCCAGGAACAGCCAGATTACAGCGAACCACCGCTGACGATTGAAGGCGCGGCAGACCACTGGAATCACCGCGAAGATGACGATTACTACACGCAGCCGCGCCTGCTGTTCAACCTGCTTTGCGCCGAAGAACATCAGCGTATGTTTGCGCGCATCGCGGGTGAACTCAAACATGCGTCGCCAGAAACGCAACAACGCCAGCTCGACCTGTTTTATAAAGTCGATCCGGCGTATGGCGTGGGCGTTGAAGAAGCACTGAAAGCCTGATCCGGTTAACACCGTAAGCAGTGATAAGGGCCGCGCGATGCGGCCCTTTTTTCGTCTACGCGGTCAGCGTTTCAATCCACTGCCGGATGCGCAGCCGGGAGATTTTGATACCGCCCTGCGCCAGCGTTTCGGGCAGAGCGTGATACGCCACCGGCAACTGGAAATGCGGCAATTTCCGGCTCAGCCAGAGATTCAGTTCCGCATAAACCAGCCCGGCCTGTGCGTCGAGCACCGCCACCGGACGATGTCCGAACTGTTCATCAGCAACGGGAACCACAAAAGCCTGCGAAACCTGAGGATGGCTGACCAGCACTTTTTCGATATCTTCCGGCTGAATGCCTTCGCCGCCGCTGAAAAACAGATTATCCAGACGCCCGGCGATAAACAGTTCTCCGGCATGCCACCCGCCGCGATCGCGGGTATGCAGCCAGCCGCCGGCATCCGTCAGCGGCGTCAGACCACCGTTTTTCCAGTAACCGGCCGCCAGGCTGTCGGCACGGATGAGGATTTCTTCGTCAGAAATACGGACGTCTTTTCCGGCCAGCGGCATGCCCACACCCGCCGACGCATCAGCGCGTTTGGCCGTCACCGTGGACGCCGTTTCCGTCATCCCGTAACCGCACCAGCACTGAACGCCAGCCTTTTCGGCCTCCGTGGTCAGTTCCAGCGGGATCTGCGCACCGCCGAGCAGTACGTGTCGCAGGGACGCCGGGAATGCCGGCTGTTGCAACAAACGCCAGAGCTGCGTCGGTACCAGCGACGCGTGGCTGCATTCCGCCAGCGCGGCGGCGATATTTTTATCCGCGGCCAGCACCAGCGTGGCACCGGCGGTAAGCCATCGCCAGATAATCCCCTGCCCTGAAACATGAAACTGCGGCAGCGAAAGCAGCCAGCTGTCGTTTTGTGTGAACGGAATCAAACTCAGAACGCCGCGCGCGCTGGCAAGATGCGCGGAAAGGGTATGCGCAGCGGCTTTCGGCAACCCGCTGGAGCCGGAAGTGAGCGTCATTGTTGCAATACGCTCCGGCTGCCATGAAACGCAGCTGACGGAAAACGCGTTACGCAAATGCAGCGGCGTCTGGCTCAGGGACAGCGGCTGTCCGGTCAGATCCAGCACAAAACTGATGTCCAGCTGGGGCAATAATTCTTCGCAAAGGCTCTGCGGCAACTGCGGATTCAGCGGCAGTAAACGCGCGCCAGCCTGCAACAGCGCCAGATAACTGAGCAGCGCATCCAGACTGTTTTTACTGCGCAGCACAACACCCGCGCCTTCACTGATGCCCTGCTGAATAAATCCGGCGGCCAGTGAATCGATGCGATGCTGCAAATCACGCCAGCACCAGGTGATATCCCCGGCTTTCAGCGCCACGGCAAACGGCGAACGGTTAGCCCGTTCACGCCACGGCCAGTCATTGATCATTTGCTCTGCCATACCTTTTCCAGTTGAGAAACATCCGTCAGCGGCAGTGCGGAACCCGGCCATTGCCGGACCAGCTGTGCCTGCATCAGATCCAGCGTATCGAGCCCCGGCACGGCGTCGGGCGTCAGCCATTGCGCGATACGCGCCAGCTGCGTCAGCCCGAGGCTGGATTCAATCGATGAACTGATGACGGCTTCCAGCCCCGCCGCATGGGCCTGCGCAATAAGCTGGCGGCAGCGCAACAGGCTTCCCGTCAGCGTAGGTTTGATGATGATCGCCGCCAGCCCCGGCTCGGCCTGAACGGTAAAGCCGGGCTCGCGCACGCTTTCGTCCCAGGCAATCTTAATGCCGGTGGTACGGGCAAAGTCGCGGGATTGTTCACGCGTCAGGCAGGGTTCTTCTATAAACGCGATGCGGGAACGCAGCTCAGGGGCGACGTGACGGGCAAATCCTTCGGCTTTGACCGGCGTCCAGCTGCGGTTAGCGTCGAGGCGTAAACGCAGCTCCGGCAACGCTTCCAGCAACATGCTGACATTCAGCCCGTCGCCTACCGATTCGTACAAACCGACTTTCACTTTGGCGACTTTCTTGCCAAATAAATCACCCGGCAGTTCGCCCAGACGCGCATACAGTTCATTCGGATCGCCATGACACAGCGGCGCACAGCGCAAACTCATGACTTCCGGCAATTCGCCGCGCAGTTCCGCATCGGCGCAGCTCAGACCGAACGCCACAGAAGGCAAACTGCTGAACGCCGAGGCGACCGCCGTCAGCGATGCGCCCTGCACCCACTGGCTCAGCCCGTGCTGAACGGCATCCTGCGCCTGCGGCAATCCTTCCTGACTAAAACCGGGCAGCGGCGCAATTTCGCCCCAGCCGGTTTTATCGTCCTGCCACAGTGATACCAGCAAACCGTCACGCGTTTTCAGACGCTGATTGCGCAGCACCACGCCCGCCTCCATCGGCAGGCTATACCGGTACACCGTGGCGCGGCGCATTACGGATTACGCTTAAATTTGCTGAAGTCCGGCTGGCGTTTTTCGTTAAACGCGTTGCGGCCTTCCTGACCTTCGTCGGTCATGTAGAAGAGCATGGTGGCGTTACCCGCCAGTTCCTGCAACCCAGCCTGACCGTCGCAGTCTGCATTGAGTGCAGCTTTCAGGCAACGCAGCGCCATCGGGCTGTTCTCCAGCATTTCACGGCACCAGCGCACGGTTTCTTTTTCCAGATCGGCCAGCGGAACCACGGTGTTGACCAGGCCCATTTCCAGCGCGGCTTTCGCGTCGTACTGACGGCACAGGAACCAGATTTCGCGGGCCTTTTTCTGGCCGACGATGCGCGCCATATAAGAAGCGCCCCAGCCGCCGTCGAAGGAACCGACTTTCGGGCCGGTCTGGCCAAAGATGGCGTTATCCGCGGCAATCGTCAGGTCGCACATCATATGCAGAACGTGTCCGCCGCCGATGGAGAAACCGGCCACCATCGCCACAACAGGTTTCGGGCAGGTACGGATCTGACGCTGAAAATCCAGCACATTCAGGTGGTGCACGCCGCTGGCGTCCTGATAGCCGCCGTAATCGCCACGGACTTTCTGATCACCGCCTGCGCAGAAGGCTTTTTCGCCTTCGCCGGTCAGCACAATCACGCCAATACCTTCGTCATTACGGGCATCGTCGAGCGCACGGATCATTTCTTTGACGGTCAGCGGGCGAAACGCATTACGCACCTGCGGACGGTTGATGGTGATTTTAGCGATGCCATCAACAGATTTGTGATAACGGATATCTTCAAATTCGCCGGTGCAGTCACGCCATTCGACCGGCGCATACAGTTCTTTTTCATCAGGATAAATCATGCTCAACTTCCTTTAAGACAGGTGAATTAATGAACGCCAGCGCCTGACGGGCAAATTCCGCCGGATTGTCACGATGGGCGTTATGCCCGGCATTGGCGACGGTACGCAGTTCGAAACCGGACTGCTGTGCAAGATCGATAAACTTGGTGTCAGCGCTGCCACACAGCCATGCCAGCGGGCGGGAAAGCAGGCGCAGTTCGGGGCGTAAATCGGGCTGCACCGACAGCGACGTGGAGGCCAGCATCGCGGCAACGGCGCGGGGATTATTGCCCTCACGCAATAAAACCAGCTCCGCGCGCTGTTCGTCCGTCAGGCTGGAAAACACCGGCTGCTGATACCAGCTGGCGAGTGTCTGCGGCCAGGACGCTTGCGTAAAACGGGCGGCCCATTGCTGATCGTGATGACGGCGCTGCGCGCGCTCAGCCTGACAGGTCAGCCCGGGATGTGCGCCTTCTACCAGCACGCCCTGCAAGCCGGATGTGTCACCGTAACAGGCGTGATACAGGCTGATGCGCCCGCCCAGTGAGTAACCGATCAGCCAGTAAGACGTTATGCCCTGCCCGTTCAGCGTATCGGTCAGCAACTGGCTGACGTCGGCAAAACCGGCGGCGGTAATCGCGGCGGAACGCCCGTGCCCCGGTAAATCCAACAGTAAGCACGGCCATCCGGTCAGCGAAGGCAACAGCGGCCGCCAGTCTTCAGCACTGCCTAACAGGCCGTGGAGAAAGACCAGCCACGGACGCCCTTCGGCTTCGCTACTGAGTCGCGTGCAGGCCAGCGTCATGATGCGCTGACCTCTCTGACTAAATCACGCAGACACTCAGAGCCTTCCGTTTCACTGACTTTCAGCTCGATAAGTTTTACGCCGCCGTGCTGCCAGCACTGGCCGACGGCATCGCGTAACGCACTCATGGAATCGGGGCAGGCGTATTCCAGACCAAACATCGCTGCCGCATGGCTGAATTCGACGTTTTGCGGCATGCAGTAAAAACGCTGGCGCTCGGCCTCAGGCGTCGGCAACAAAGAGAAAATCTGCCCGCCGTTGTTATTCACCACAATGATGACCGTCGGGGCGGAACACTGACGCATCAGCGCCAGCGCGTTTAAATCGTAAAGTGCGGAGATATCGCCGAGAAGCACCAGCGTGGGTTTGCAGGTTGCGCGCTGAACACCGGCGGCGGTTGAAAGCAGGCCGTCAATTCCGCTGGCGCCGCGGTTAGCGAAAACCGGATAACCGGCGGGCAACTGCGCTAAAGCATCGACAAGGCGGACGATCAGGCTGTTGCCGAGAAAAAGCTGGCCGTGCTCTGGCAATAAAGCAGGCAGCAACCACGCCGCAGCGGCCTCACCAAAAGTGCCTTCAAGGCGATTTTCCACGGCGTTCAATGCACGCAGGGAACAGTGTTCCAGCTCTTCTGCCCAGTCCGGCTGAGACTGCGCAGGGTGCGCAAAGAGCCACTCCGCGACATCGGCCTGAATACGGCGGCCGCGGTGCTGCGCCGGATCCTGCCTGCCCGGCAAGGTGTCGATCAGCCAGTATTCCTCCGGCTGGCACGCGGCCTGCCATTGCAGCAGCCGTTTACCCGTCAGCCCGCCGCCAAACTGAATCACCAGCTGCGCCCTCGCCAGGACAGACTGTGCCTGCGGTGACGCCAGCCACAAGTCTGCGCACGGCAACGGATTGCCGGTTGAAGCCTGCACGTCGCTGACCAGCGGCCAGCCGAGTTGCTCAGCCCATTGCGCCAGCAGCTCACTTTCAGAGGCAGAAATGCGTCCGGCGATAATCACGCCGCGTTTTTGCCGCCATGAAAACCAGTCAGACTGCGCCGCCGGATGCTGCACCGGCGAATAAGACAGCCACGGCTGATTTCCCTGCCACCAGTCGCCCAGCGTTTGCAGCCAGTCCTGATGTTCACCGTTATCTTCGCCATAAAGCGGCTCAGCAAACGGACAATTGACATGTACCGCGCCGTGCGTCTGCTGCGCCAGCGCGTTATCGAGAGCCGATACCAGCCAGCGGGCACTGATTTCCGGCGTCGGGCGCGGCAAATCCAGCGTTCCGACGGGATGGCTGGCAAACATGCCGGTCTGGCGGATGGCCTGATTCGCGCCGCAGTCGATGAGCTCTGCCGGACGATCGGCGGTGAGCAACACCAGTTTTTCACCGGTCAGCCCGGCTTCAATCAGCGCAGGATAGAGATTCGCGACGGCGGTGCCGGATGTCACAATCACCGCCACACGTTGCCCGCTGGCTTTTGCCAGACCGAGCGCCAGATGGCCGAGACCACGTTCGTCAAAATGGGTGTGACAGATTAGGTGCGGATGCACCGCGGCCGCAAGGGTCAGCGGCGTGGAACGGGAGCCGGGAGCAATACAGACATGCTGCACATTATGGCGGGTCAGTGCTTCAAGGATCAGCGTCGCCCAGCGACGGTTAAAGACGGCAACAGACATGATGAACTCACTCCGGCAAAGGATTATCCGGCCTGAACGGCAGGCGTGTAATGCTCTTCCAACAATGTCCGCAATCCTGCGGCCTTGTTTTCGATTTCCTGCCATTCCTGTGCAGCGTCTGAACCGGCGACAATCCCCGCCCCGGCGTAAAGTTCCAGCTGATGTCCTTTTACCGCCGCAGAGCGCAATGCCACGGTAAATTCACTTTGTTCAGTACTGAGATACCCGGCAGAACCGGCGTACCACTGGCGGTCAAACGGCTCATAACTGGCGATAAATTCACGCGCGGCCTGACGCGGTAACCCGGCCACCGCCGCCGTCGGTTGCAGACGTTGCAGACATCCGGCGTCATCGGCCTCGGCGAGCTCGCCGTGGATGCTGCGGCGCAGATGCTGTACTTTGCGTAACCGCAAAATCTCAGCAGGCATCACGTCCAGAGAATGCGCCCCGCCCTGCAAACGCTGGCAAATATCATCAACCACCAGCAGGTTTTCGCGCTGGTTTTTGCCATCATTCAGCAGCCATTCGCCGAGCGTTTGTGCTTCATCATCATCAGGATGATTGGCGACAGTGCCTGCCAGCGCTTCGGTGAACAATTCAGTATGGTCGCGCAGGAAAAGACGTTCCGGGCTGGAGCCCAGAAAAGCCTGTTGCGGCGTAAACGCCAGCATGAAGTGATAACAGCGATGATTGACTTCGCGGCTGGCGGCGAGAAAAGCGCAGGCGTTCAGCGGCTGGCTGAGCGTTAAGGTCGTTTTACGGGCGAGAACGACTTTGTCGAATTGCTGCTGCTCAATGCAGGTCAGCGCCTGTGAAATCAGTTCGTTCCACTGCGGTTGTGCGGGCAGATGCTGGTGCTGGATAACGCGGGAAGTGATCGGCGGCAAATCCCGGCTGGCGACCAGCGAACGCAGGAACAACCGGGTGCGTCGTGCTTCATCGCACAATGAGCGGGTGCTGAAAACGGTACAGCGCAGCCAGTAAGTGGTGCCTTTACGGCAGAGTTCAATGCGTGGCAGGAAGAGTGCGTTGGCGGCAAATGCGGCGTCATCGTTGTCCGCATTGAAGGCGTTCAGCCCCCAGATATGCAGATCGGGAATGTCCTGGTACTCGCGGATAAAATCCTGCGCCTGCGACAGGTTACCAAACGCATAGGCATCGCCACACACGGCGGCTTCTTCATCACCATCGCGCTGCTGCCAGTAGAATTTCGGATAGCACGGTTGTGCGGATAACCATTCAAGCAGGCCGGTGTCAGGCTGTTTTTGCAGGGAATAACTGAACTGCCGGATGCCCGCGGTATCAGGCCATTCGCCTGCAAGCGCTGTATCAAGCTGTTCAATGATTGCTGATATTTGTTTCACCGCTACCTCGGGCCATACCGGATGTTTTGTGACGGGCAGAAATACCCTTCTGGATCAAAAAACGGGTTGGATCAATTACGGATGAATTATGCGGCGATACGAAAAATGAAAATATGCGACAGATCAAGCTGAAGTGAGTGACGTTAGCTAAGAAGGAGTATAGGAGGAGAGAAAGGAGTAATCAAACGTTAGGCAGCAGGAGCAGCGAAAACCGCTCCTGCTCAGCGGGATTAGCGTCGAAGAAGGAGGCCAACCACCAGACCTACGGCCGCGCCAACACCGACGCCGTGCCATGGGTTATCGCGCACATAGCTGTCAGTTTGTTCTGCAACTTTGCGGGCTTTTTTACAGTAAGAGCGAGCCTGAGGATCAATGCGCGATTTGATGTCTTTCAGTGCATTTTCTGCACGCGCTTTGATTTGGACATATTTCTCATCGGCTTTATCACCGGAAGATTTCAGCACTTCTTCCAGAGTTTCAGTCAGCATACGCAAATCGTCATCTAACGAGTTCTGCTGTGTCTCAAATTGGTCAGCCATGTTTATCTCCTTATGATGTGAAAATTCACACTGCCTATAACCCTAGCGCAGAACGGGAGTAAATGCCCGCTGGATCCGCATAAACTGCCGTAAATTCGGGAGTTTTAAGAACCTTCTGACCCTTCGGTTTTCACAAAAACGGCAGATTTTTCCGGCTGCGCACGCGATTTTTCACGCTGTTTCGCCAGCCATAATCCGCTGTTTTTCATCGCATAACCGAACACCAGCCCGACCAGCAGCGACACGACGACCTGGCGCCAGTCGCCCTGCGCGGCAAAGGTCGCACACGCGCCGATGAAGGTGCCCGGCACAAAAGCCAGCCATTGTTGCCAGGCCTGAATACACATGAGGAAAGCGACAACGCCGGTCAGCATGTAGCCGAGAATACTCAGTTCCGGGCGCATCGCGCTGCCCGCGATAATGACGACCGCCCAGAAAACGCCGCTCATGCAGGTCAGCGTGCTGATCACGAGTCCGCGCAACCCGCCCTGCGGGCAGGCGAAATAAGCGGTGCAGCCCAGGAAACCTGCCCAGCCGATCAGACCCAGACTGACAGCCACCCAGCCCCAGAGACCGGAGAGGATCCCGGTGGTGATCGCGATCATCACTAAAACATTCATGTTTAAAACCTGCACAAATTTGAACAAGCGCGCAGTTTACGCATTGATGGGAAGAATGGAATGGGGAAGATCACAAATTTAATGTAATGATTCGTTGAACGTACATATAAATGTGATTTACATCACACATCAAGACCTATTAATTAAAGAAGCCGCTCATCTGAGCGGCTTCTTTGTTTGTTACTGCATTCGTGACGGTAAAAATCAGAGCAGCGGTTGGGCCATCTGAACCAGCGAAATCAGCGGTTGCGGGAAGATACCCAGCAACAGCACCAGAATCGCGGAAATCAGAACCACCACGCCGCCTGCCGTTAACGCCCAGTTGTTCGGGGTGTCACGGACCAGCGTTTCCGGCGCGCTGAGATACAGGCTCACGGTCACGCGCAGGTAGTAGTAAAGACCAATCGCAGAACCGACAACCACAGCGCCGGTCAGCCACCACAGATGCGCGGTGACACCGGTCGCAATCACGTAGAACTTACCGATAAAGCCGAGCGTCATCGGAATACCGGCCAGTGACAACATCATCACAGTCATCACCGCGGACAGGATCGGTTTATGCCAGAACAGACCACGGTAGGAGAACAGCGATTCTGCGTCCGGGCCTTTGTACGGGCTGGACATCAGGCTGACCACACCGAACGCGCCGAGGCTGCTGAACAGGTAACCGGCCAGATACACACCGACGGTTTCCATCGACAGCTGATGCGTTTGCACGGCAATCAGCGCCACCAGAAGATAACCCAAGTGAGCGATTGACGAGTAACCCAGCAGACGCTTGATGTTGCTCTGGCTGATGGCCATCAGGTTACCGACCAGAATCGAACAGAAGGCGATAATGCCCAGAACGATACGGATGGCTTCGCTGTCAGCAACCGGTGCATACAGGAACAAACGCATGACCACGGCAAAGATAGCGATTTTGCTGG
This sequence comes from Rahnella sp. PD12R, assembly GCF_019200965.1. NCBI lineage: Bacteria > Pseudomonadati > Pseudomonadota > Gammaproteobacteria > Enterobacterales > Yersiniaceae > Rahnella > Rahnella sp. PD12R. Next base: position 561,777 of record NZ_JAHTMS010000001.1, read on the forward strand.
CGGTCGCCAGGAAAGTCGAAACCGGTGCCGGAGCGCCCTGATACACGTCCGGAGTCCACAGATGGAACGGAACCAGTGACAGTTTGAAGCCCAGACCGACAATCATCATGCCCAGACCGGCCATCAGCAGTGGCTGATGCAGCATCTGTCCGTCGCCCAGGTTTTTGCCCAATGACGCAAAGGACAAATCACCAGATTGTGCGTACAGCAGCGCCATACCGAACAGCAGGAATGAGGAGGCCGCCGCAGACAGCAGCATGTATTTGATAGCGGCTTCGAGCGAACGTTTCTGGCGATAGGCGTAACCGATCAGGCCAAACAATGGCAGGGAAATCAGTTCGATCCCCAGGAACATTGACGCCAGATGGTTAGAACAGGCCAGCAGAATGCCGCCCATGGCCGCGATGAGAACTAACAGGTAGAACTCTTCACGGTTGTCCGGATAACCGGCCAGCCACGGATAAGCAAACGTACTGGTTGCCAGACTCGCCAGCAAGACCAGCCCGATGTAGAACATCGAATAACCGTCAACACGCAGCAGCGGTGTGACGTCCTGCGGCCCGACCTGCCCGACGTAGTAAAGGGAAAGTAAGGCAACGTTCAGCCCGATGACTGTCAGTGTGGCATTGAGAAAATGGTCGCGTCGCCACGCAATGGACAGCATCACCACCACCACCGTCAATCCGACGATCATCAGCGGTAATAGTGCGATCAGATTTTGAAGTGTAAATGTCATGGCGAGTTACGGCCTTGTCGTTGAAATAGTGGAAACTGAAGACCCGAACCAGTGCTGAATGTTGCTCATCGCTGCACCTGAGGTATCCAGAATTGGCTGCGGGAACACGCCCAGCGCCACCAGCAATACCACCAGCAACAGGATGATCGACAATTCACGTGAGGTCATGCCTTGCAGCGGCTCGTCGGATTTTGCTTTGCCGTAATAAGCGCGCTGCATCATCACCAGGGAGTACACCGAAGCGAACACCAGGCCGAAGGTCGAGATGACAGTGATCACCGGAACAACCGGGAAGCTGCCAAACAGGATCATGAATTCACCCACAAAGTTACCGGTACCCGGCATCCCTAAGGTCGCCACGGCAAAGAACAGCGACAACGCTGGCAGGTATTTAATGCGTCCCCACAATCCGCCCATCTGGCGCATATCGCGGGTATGCAGACGTTCGTACAGCTGACCACAGATGATGAACATACCGGCTGCGGACAGACCGTGTGCAATCATCTGAATCACTGCGCCCTGGTACGCCAGCTGGCTGCCGGTGTAAATCGCAATCAGCACGAAGCCCATGTGCGAAACCGAGGTGTAAGCAATCAGACGTTTGATGTCGGTCTGGCAGAACGCCATCCATGCACCGTAGAAGATACCAATCACACCCAGCCACATGGCAATCGGCGCGAACTGATGAGAGGCTTCCGGGAACAGTGGCAGACAGAAACGTAACATCCCGTAGGCCGCGGTTTTCAGCAAGATACCCGCTAAGTCAACGGAACCGGCGGTAGGTGCCTGGCTGTGAGCATCCGGCAACCAGCCGTGCAATGGCACAACCGGCATTTTCACCGCAAAGGCGATGAAGAAGCCCAGCATCAGCAGATATTCAACGTTATGCGACATCGGCGTTTTCAGCAGGTCAGCATAGTTGAATGTCCACACGCCGGTGGCGTTGTAGTGCACGAACACCAGTCCGAGGATGGCAATCAACATCACCAGACCACTGGACTGCGTATAGATGAAGAATTTGGTTGCTGCGCTGATACGCGTTTTACCGTCTGACGCTTTGTGCCCCCACAAGGCAATCAGGAAGTACATCGGCACCAGCATCATTTCCCAGAAGAAGAAGAACAGGAACATGTCGATGGCAAGGAACACGCCGATAACGCCGCCGAGGATCCACAGCAAGTTCAGGTGGAAGAAGCCCTGATATTTCTGGATTTCACGCCACGAACAGAGGATCGCCAGCACGCCCAGCAGGCCGGTCAGCACGACCATCAGCAGGGACAAACCGTCCAGCGCCAGATGGAAGCTGATGCCAAAACGTGGGATCCACGGCACCGAAAACTCGGACTGCCACTGTGGAATACCCGCAGGCGTCGTTAATGAATATCCTCCCTGCAACCACAATTGCACGGAAAGAGCCAGCGTCAGCCCCATCGCAATTAACGCGATCCAGCGCGGTACTTTGCTCCCAAAGCGCTCAGTCTGCCAGCACAGCAGCCCGCCGATAAAGGGGATAAATATTAGCCAAGGTAATAGCATGGCGTGTCGTTCCCTTCTTTTATGCCCGAAGGCTATTTCACTTGCCGGCCCGTTACACCAACGGGCCGGCATTGACAGTTACACCCGTAATGCAGGCTTAAATCACCAGCAGCAGCGCCAGAACAACCACTGCACCGAGCCCCATTGACGCGACATACCAACGCACCTGACCATTTTCACTCAATGTCAGACCACGGTTACCCAGGCGGGCAAAGATCGCAGGCAGATTCATCATTGAGTTCAGCGGGTCACGTTGCAGGAGTTTCGCCACCAGCAGATACGGTTTGACGAAAATCATGTCGTACAGCCAGTCGAAGCCCCAGGCATGGAACCACCAGGTCGTGAAGAAACGGCCCGGTGCGCTTTTCGCGATGCTGTTAACCAGTGAGCGTTTACCCAGATACAGGGCAGCCGCCAGCAGGATACCGGCAATCGCAATCACGCCAGAGGTGATTTCCAGGGTCAGCACGCTGCCATGCGCCAGCTCAGTGGTATCTGGCAGAACACCTTTCAGCGGCGGAACAATCATCGCGCCAATAAAGGTGGACAGAACCAGTAACACCAGCAGCGGCAGGTGGTGAGTGATGCCTTTACCCGCATGCGCTTTGATTTTCTCTTCGCCGTGGAACACGATGAAGATCATGCGGAAGGTGTACAGCGAGGTCATAAACGCCCCTACCAGACCGGCAACCATCAGGTTCAGATGGCCGTTAGCCAGCGCACCCGCGAGGATTTCGTCTTTACTGAAGAAGCCCGCAGTGATGACAGGTAAGGCGGAAAGTGCCGCGCCACCGACCAGGAAGCAGATATAAACAAGCGGAATGGATTTACGTAATCCCCCCATCTTGAAGATGTTCTGTTCGTGGTGGCAGGCCAGAATGACCGAACCGGAAGAAAGGAACAGTAAGGCTTTGAAGAATGCGTGCGTCATCAGGTGGAAGATGGCGGCATCCCACGCCTGGACGCCCAGCGCCAGGAACATGTAACCAATCTGGCTCATGGTCGAGTAAGCAAGAACGCGTTTGATATCGGTTTGTACCAGCGCCGCAAAGCCTGCGAGCACCAGCGTCACCGCACCAATAATACCGACCAGATGCAGAATCTCCGGCGCCATCAGGAACAGGCCGTGAGTACGTGCAATCAGGTAAACACCTGCGGTTACCATCGTCGCGGCGTGGATCAGCGCGGAAACCGGTGTCGGACCGGCCATGGCGTCTGCCAGCCAGGTCTGCAACGGAAGCTGTGCAGATTTACCCACAGCGCCACCCAGTAACATCAGGGTTGCCCAGGTAATTGCCGTGTCGCCAACCGCCAGTTTCTGCGGTGCCAGCACCATCAGCTCACGGAAGTTCAGCGTACCCAGTTCGCGGTAAAGGATGAACAGTGCGAAAGCCAGGAACACGTCACCGACGCGGGTCACAATGAACGCTTTCATCGCCGCTGCGCCGTTAGCCGGGTTGGAGTAGTAGAAACCGATCAGCAGGTAACTGCACAGGCCCACGCCTTCCCAACCGAGGTACATCAGCAACAGGTTGTCTGCCAGTACCAGAATCACCATGCTGGCGATAAACAGGTTGGTGTACGCGAAGAAGCGTGAGTAGCCTTCTTCACCGCGCATGTACCAGGACGCGAACATGTGGATGAAGAAACCGACACCGGTGACCACGGATAACATGGTCATCGACAAACCGTCGAGGGTCAGCGTCGCGGAAATGTTGAAGTTTCCGACCTGCATCCAGTTCCACAGTGTCTGGTTGAAGATTTCAACGCCCGCCGCTTTCTGGCTGAGGAAGTTGATGCCCACATAAATAGTGGTCAGTGCAGCCAGACCAATGGAGCCTACGCCCACCGTGGCTGACGTATTTTCTGACCAGCGACCGCGTGAGAAGGCCAGCAAAATGAAGCCAATCAGCGGGAACAGAATTGTTAAATAGAGTAAGTTCATCCGCGCATCTCACTGACAGTATCAATATTCAGGGTATGGCGACGGCGATACAGTTGCAGCAGCAACGCCAGGCCAATACTGGCCTCCGCCGCAGCCAGACTGATGGCCAGAATGTACATCACCTGCCCGTCTGCCTGACCCCAGTAGCTTCCCGCCACGATAAACGCCAGCGCTGCCGCGTTGATCATCACTTCCAGACTGATCAGCATAAACAGCAGATTACGGCGAACCAGCAGGCCGGTCAGCCCGAGAACAAAGAGAATTGCAGCCAGAATCAGGCCATGTTGTAGAGGGATCATGCTCTCTCCTCCGTTTTTCTTTTTGCCATTTCTGTCGTGACCGGTGCGTCACCAAAAACTTCGCCCGGTTTATGTTCACGACCAATATGGAACGCCACCACCAGACCGGCCAGCAGCAACATGGACGCCAGTTCAACCGCCAGAACGTAAGGCCCGAACAGCGCGATACCGACGGCTTTCGCGTCAATCATGTCGCCTTTGATGCCGTGTTCATGCAATCCGAGAATCGACATGATCATGACCACCAGAAGGATGACCGACAGAATTGAAGGCCCGATCCAGGTTGCGGGTTTCAGCCACGCGCGTTCCTGCTCCTGGACGTTGCCAAGGTTCAGCATCATCACGACGAACACGAACAGAACCATGATGGCCCCGGCGTAAACGATGATCTCCAGAGCACCGGCAAAGTAGGCGCCGAGCGAGAAGAAGACCGCAGCGATCGCCAGTAAAGAGACGATCAGATACAGCAATGCATGCACCGGATTGGTGTGCGTGATAACACGCAATGTCGCCAACACGGCCACCAGGGCTGCAATATAAAATGCAAATTCCATGCTTGCGGCTCCTTAAGGCAACAGACCTTTGACGTTGATCGGTTTGGCTTCGTTTTCCGCTTCGCCTTTCGGCTTACCGTCAACGGCCATACCGGACATCCGGTAGAAGTTATATTCCGGATATTTACCCGGCCCTGAAATCAACAAATCTTCTTTTTCATACACCAGATCCTGGCGTTTGAATTCACCCAGTTCAAAGTCCGGCGTCAGCTGAATCGCGGTTGTCGGGCACGCTTCTTCACACAGGCCGCAGAAGATGCAGCGTGAGAAGTTGATGCGGAAGAATTCCGGGTACCAGCGGCCATCTTTATGCTCTGCTTTTTGCAGAGAAATACAGCCGACCGGACACGCTACCGCACACAGGTTACAGGCAACGCAGCGCTCTTCGCCGTCCGGATCGCGCGTCAGCACGATACGGCCACGGTAGCGCGGAGGTGGATTGACCGGAACTTCAGGGTACATCTGGGTTTCGCGCTTGGCGAAGGCGTGCAGGCCTATCATCCACAAGCTGCGAACCTGGGTACCGAACCCGACCACTATGTCTTTCAATGTCATGGTTTCATCACCCCTTATTGCGCGTTGTACAAGATGACCGCAGCGGTCGCCAGCAGATTAAGTAACGTCAGCGGCAGGCAAACTTTCCAGCCAAATGACATTACCTGGTCGTAGCGGGGACGCGGCAAAGCAGCACGGATCAAAATGAACATCACCATGAAGAAAGCGGTTTTCAGCGCAAACCAGATAAACGGCGGCAGGAACGGCCCCTGCCAGCCACCGAAGAACAAGGTGACGATCAGCGCAGAGACAGTCACGATACCGATGTATTCCCCCACGAAGAACAGACCGAATTTCATACCGGAATATTCAATGTGGTAACCATCGGCCAGTTCCTGCTCGGCTTCCGGCTGGTCAAACGGGTGACGGTGACACACAGCTACACCGGCAATCGCAAAGGTCACAAAGCCAAAGAACTGCGGAATGATGTTCCAGACATGCGCCTGCGAATTCACGATGTCTTGCAGGTTGAATGAACCCGCCTGCGCCACAACGCCCATCAGCGACAAGCCGAGGAATACTTCGTAGCTCAGGGTCTGGGCCGATGCACGCATCGCACCCAGCAGCGAGTATTTGTTGTTACTGGACCAGCCAGCAAACAACACCGCATAGACAGTCAGACCGGCCATCATAAGGAAGAACAAGATACCGATGTTCAGGTCTGCGGCGAACCAGGTCGGGCTGACCGGCACAATCGCAAAGGAGATCAACAGGGACGTAAACGCAATCATCGGCGCCAGCGTAAAGATGGCTTTGTCGGTGAATTTAGGAACCCAGTCTTCCTTGAAGAACATCTTGATCATGTCGGCAACGAGTTGCAGGGAACCGCCCCAGCCGACACGGTTTGGCCCGTATCGGTTCTGGAACAGGCCCAGCAAGCGACGCTCGCCGAAACTCATGAAGGCCCCGCAGGTCACAACGACCAGCAGGATCACAACGGCTTTCAGGATAGCGATCAACGAATCGATCACAACAGGTGTAAACCAGCTCATTGTGCTGCCTCCCGCAGATTTTCAATCGTTGCGCCAACCAGCACCGGTGGAATACCCGGTAAGCCCAGCGGCAGGCCAAGCTGGCCCTGACTGAGGGTTTCACTCAGACGAACCGGCAGTTTAAGCTGCTGACCGGCGCAGGTGAATTCCACCTGAGAACCGGCATTTACGCCTAACTGAGCCGCATCGGCCGGGTTAACCATCACATAAGGTTGTGGCATACGTTGCTGAATAACCGCAGAACGCTGAGTCATTTCTTCACTGCCGAACAGGTGATAGTAAGGCGCAACACGCCAGTTATCGCTCTGTGCAGTAAAGGCCGCCGGAATACCGGTGAAGTAGTCGAGGTTACCCTCCCCTGCTTCAATCAGACGCACACCCGGATCACCGTGGCGCAGACTGCCGCCCACTTCGCTCTGGAATTTGTTCCAGGCTTGCGGTGAGTTCCAGCCCGGCGCCCAGGCGAATGGTACCTGATTGCGGTTGGCTGTCGGGCTGTTGTTCCCTTCCATCGAGAAGGCAAACATGGTGTCTTTATCTTGCGGCTGACGCGGTTCGTGCACGCTGATGTTGGCGCGCATTGCGGTACGGCCACTTGAGCGGTGCGGAGAACGTGCCAGTTTCTGACCACGAATACGGAAGCTGGCGTTTGGCGCGGCTTCCACCATGCCTTTCAGCTGTGGCAGTGCTTCAACGCAGGCGTCGATAACGTGATCAAGCTGAGTCCAGTCCACATGACGGCTGTTGATGGTGGAATGCAGCGAGTGCATCCAGCGCCAGCTTTCCAGCATGGAAACGGTGGTGTCGTAGTAAGCCGGGTCATAAACCTGGAAGAAACGCTGTGCGCGGCCTTCCTGATTCACCAGCGTACCGTCGCTTTCAGCAAAACTTGCCGCAGGCAGGATCAGGCTGGCTTTATCCATGATGCGGGTGCGCTGATGGTCAACGACCAGCAGGTTCTGCACTTTCGCTAACGCTGCGTCCACCTTCGCTGCCGGAGCCTGACGGTAAAGGTCATTCTCCATCACGATGGCGCTGTCAGCGTCGCCACGGGTCAGAAGCTCAAGCGCGTCATCCAGCGTGCCGCCGCCAATCATCGATAAACCGATGCTGTTGGCCGCAGAAGCCACGAAGGTGATGCCGACATTGCTGCCCGCCACTTTCAGTGCTTTCGCGATGTTGGCTGCCGCTTCGATAATCGCGTCAGAACCGGCGTTAGAACCGGTGATGATCAGTGGCTTGCGGGCACCGGTCAGCGCCTGCACGATCACGTCAATTTTCTTGTTCAGGCCTTCAGCCAGATCAGTGACCGCCGGTGCTGAATTATCCAGCGCATGGGCGATAGCAAAGCCGAAACGCGCTTGTTCATCTACCGGCGCGCGGTAATTGTAAGCCGCGATATCATCAAGCTTGGTGTTGTCTACGTTCGTGATGAACAACGGGTGCTTGGCGTGCTGACCAATGTTTTGCACCGCCGCGATTTGCCAGTCGGCAACACGTTGTGCCGCCGCCATCGCGCGCGCTTTACCTTTCACCGCCTGACGGACAGACAGTGCGATACGTGCGCCGGTCTGGGTTAAATCTTCGCCCAGCACCAGAACCGCATCATATTCTTCGATTTCACGCAGCGCTGGCGTGTGAACGCCGCTGTTGCGCAGAACGTTGAGCATCAGTTGCAGACGCCCTTGCTCTGCCGCGTTGATGCCGGTGTAGAAGTTTTCTGCCCCAACCAGTTCACGCAGCGCGAAGTTGCTTTCCAGGCTGGCTCGCGGAGAACCGATACCGATGGTTTTCTTCGCCTGACGGATGATATCCGCCGCGCCCTGCATCGCCTGTTCGGCGTTGAGTTCGATCCAGTCGTTGCCACGCAATTGCAGTGGTTTCTTCGGACGATCTTTCAGGTTCACGTAGCCGTAACCGAAACGACCACGGTCGCAGAGGAAATAGTGGTTTACGGTCCCGTTATAGCGGTTTTCAATACGACGCAGTTCGCCATAACGCTCGCCCGGGCTGGTGTTACAGCCAACAGAACATTGCTGGCAGATGCTTGGCGCAAACTGCATGTCCCATTTACGGTTGTAGCGTTCGGAGTGCGTTTTATCGGTGAACACGCCTGTCGGACAGACTTCTACCAGGTTACCGGAGAACTCGCTTTCCAGCGGGCCATCTTCCGGGCGACCGAAATAGACGTTGTCGTGCGCGCCATAGACACCCAGATCGGTGCCGTCCGCGTAATCCTTGTAGTAACGGACGCAACGGTAGCAGGCGATACAGCGGTTCATTTCATGCGAGATGAACGGACCGAGATCCTGGTTGTTATGAGTACGTTTGGTAAAGCGGTAGCGGCGCATACTGTGGCCGGTCATCACCGTCATATCCTGAAGGTGACAGTTACCGCCTTCCTCACACACCGGACAGTCGTGCGGGTGGTTGGTCATCAGCCATTCCACGACGCTTTCACGGAATTCTTTCGCTTCTCCGTCGTCGATGGAAATGAAGGTGCCATCAGACGCTGGTGTCATACATGACATCACCAGACGACCGCGCGTGTCTTCCGCATTTTGGTATTGCTTAACCGCACATTGGCGGCAAGCGCCGACGCTTCCCAGCGCCGGATGCCAGCAAAAATAAGGAATATCGAGGCCGAGAGAGAGGCAAGCCTGTAACAGGTTGTCCGCTCCGTCTACATCGTATTCTTTGCCGTCTACATGAATCGTAGCCATAGTCAGCATGCTTCCACGTGGCCCACCTGACGGCGGGCGTTAATCAAAAATTCTTGCCGGGTTGGCGTCTGTCCTGTTAGCAGCGCGTCCCTTGTTCCGGGAATTCGCGCACAGCGGGCTCACGTCCGCCGTCTGTTGCCTTCACTACCAGCGTTGTTTGAGCAGGTTGTTTGGCTGAATACCGCCAATCGCCCGCGCATTGTTGTAATGCTGTTTGGCGATACCCGCCTCGAACTCTTCCCGGAAATATTTAATCGCACTCTGCAATGGCTCCACGGCACCCGGCGCGTGTGCGCAGAAGGTTTTGCCCGGACCCAGCTGGCGGCAAAGCTGCTCAAGGGTTTCGATATCCCCTGGCTGGCCTTCGCCACGTTCCAGCGCGCGCAGAATTTTCACACTCCACGGCAAACCGTCACGGCACGGGGTACACCAGCCACAGGATTCGCGGGCGAAGAACTCTTCGAGGTTACGCACCAGCGGAACCATGCCGATTTCGTTATCTACCGCCATCGCCAGCGCCGTACCCAGACGGCTTCCGGCTTTACCAATGCTGGCAAAATCCATCGGCAGGTCGAGATGGTCAGCGGTCAGGAAGTCAGTCCCTGCCCCGCCCGGCTGCCAGGCTTTGAAGGTCAGACCATCGCGCATGCCACCGGCATACTCTTCAAGGATTTCACGTGCAGTCGTACCAAATGGCAGTTCCCATACGCCCGGATTTTTTACCCGGCCAGAGAAGCCCATCAGTTTGGTACCAGCATCTTCACTTTTGCCCGCAGAAATACCTTTGTACCAGTCCACGCCGTGCTCAAGGATTGCAGGCACGTTACACAGGGTTTCGACGTTGTTTACACACGTCGGTTTACCCCATGCACCAGCAGAAGCCGGGAACGGTGGCTTGGAACGCGGGTTGGCGCGGCGGCCTTCCAGCGAGTTAATCAGCGCGGTTTCTTCACCACAGATGTAGCGACCTGCACCGGTGTGAACAATCAGTTCGAAATCAAAACCGGTGCCGAGGATATTTTTACCCAGCAGACCTGCCGCTGTGGCTTCTTCGATCGCGCGACGCAGGTTCACGGCGGCTTCGATGTATTCGCCACGCAGGAAGATGTAGCCACGGTAAGATTTCAGCGCGAACGCGGAGATCAACATGCCTTCCACCAGAAGGTGCGGCATTTGCTCCATCAGCATGCGGTCTTTGTAAGTACCCGGTTCCATCTCATCGGCGTTACACAGCAGATAGCGGATGTTCATGCTTTCGTCTTTCGGCATCAGGCTCCACTTCAGACCCGTGGAGAAACCTGCACCACCGCGCCCTTTCAGGCCTGCGTCTTTCACCAGATTGACGATTTCTTCCTGCGCCATGCCTTTCAGCGCTTTTTCTGCACCGACGTAACCGTTTTTGCTGCGGTATTCGTCAATCCAGACAGGCTGTTTGTCATCGCGCATACGCCAGGTCAGCGGATGCATCTCCGGCGTGCGTTCGATATGTCGGGGTGTATAGGTCATGCGTAGCGCTCCAGTAGCTGGCCGATCGCTTCTGGCGTCAGGTGGCTGTGCGTGTCCTCATCAATCATCATTGATGGACCTTTGTCACAGTTCCCCAAACAGCAGGTCGGCAGCAGGGTGAAGCGCCCGTCTTCGGTCGTTTCGCCCGGCTTGATGTGCAACTGTTGTTCAAGAGCAGCCTGGATCCCCTGATAACCAGTGATGTGGCACACCACGCTGTCACAGTAACGGATCACATGGCGGCCAACCGGCTGGCGGAAGATCTGGCTGTAGAATGTCGCCACACCTTCAACGTCGCTGGCGGGAATGCCCAGAACATCGGAGATCGCGTAGATAGCGCCGTCTGGCACCCAACCACGCGCTTTCTGCACGATTTTCAACGCTTCGATAGAGGCCGCGCGGGCATCTTCGTAGTGATGTTTCTCGTGTTCAATCGCTTCACGTTCAGCATCGCTCAGCACGAACACCGGCGGCGCAAAAGGCTCGCTGACGTTGATGTACTGAACTTCTGAGTCTTTGTTGATATCTGTCATCGTTAGCGGTCCACATCTGACATTACAAAATCGATACTGCCCAGATACACGATCAGGTCGGATACCAGGCTGCCACGGATTACGGACGGGATCTGCTGCAAATGCGGGAAGCTCGGCGTACGTACGCGCGTGCGGTAGCTCATGGTGCTGCCGTCACTGGTCAGGTAGTAGCTGTTGATCCCTTTGGTTGCTTCAACCATCTGGAAAGATTCTTGCGCAGGCATGACCGGACCCCACGACACTTGCAGGAAGTGCGTGATCAGGGTTTCGATGTGTTGCAGCGTGCGCTCTTTCGGTGGCGGCGTGGTCAGCGGGTGATCCGCCTTGAACGGGCCTTCCGGCATGTTTTTGTAGCACTGTTCCAGAATGCGCAGGCTCTGACGAAGCTCTTCCACTTTCAGCATCACGCGGGAATAGCAGTCACTGACGCCATCGCCGGTCGGGATTTCAAAATCGAAGTTTTCGTAGCCAGAGTATGGACGCCATTTACGCACGTCGAACGGAATACCCGTTGCGCGCAGGCCAGCACCGGTGGTGCCCCAGGCCAGAGCGTCGTCAGCGTTATACGCCGCCACGCCTTTGGAACGGCCAATCAGAATGGTGTTTTTCAGAGCCGCTTTGACGTAGGAATCCAGACGCGCTGGCATCCAGTCAAGGAACTCACGCAGCAGACGATCCCAGCCTTTCGGCAGGTCATGTGCAACGCCACCAATACGGAACCAGGCCGGATGCATACGGAAACCGGTGATCGCTTCCACCAGATCGTAAATTTTCTGACGATCAGTAAAGGCGAAGAACACTGGCGTCATCGCGCCCACGTCCTGAATAAACGTAGAGATGTACAGCAGGTGGCTGTTGATTCGGAACAGTTCAGACAGCATCACGCGGATGGTGTTAACGCGATCAGGCGTTACGATACCGGCCAGTTTTTCAACCGCCAGAACGTAAGGCATTTCGTTAACACAACCGCCAAGATATTCGATACGGTCGGTATACGGGATGTAGCTGTGCCAGGACTGACGTTCGCCCATTTTTTCAGCACCACGGTGGTGGTAACCGACGTCCGGAACGCAGTCGACAATTTCTTCGCCATCAAGCTGCAATACGATACGGAACGCACCGTGCGCAGACGGGTGGTTTGGCCCGAGGTTGAGGAACATGAAGTCCTCGTTGTCGGTGCCACGCTTCATGCCCCAGTCTTCCGGCTTGAAGGTCAGCGATTCCATCTCGAGTTCTTCTTTTTGCTTAGTCAGCTCATAAGGGTCGAACTCAGTGGCGCGCGCCGGATAATCTTTACGCAGCGGGTGACCTTCCCAGGTCTGCGGCATCATGATGCGCGTCAGGTGCGGGTGGCCATCGAAGGTAATACCGAACATTTCCCAGGTTTCGCGCTCGTACCAGTTGGCGTTCGGGAACACCTTGGTAGCGGTCGGAACATGGAGATCGTTTTCTGACAATGCCACCTTGATCATGATGTCGCGGTTACGCTCGACAGAGATCAGGTGGTAGAAAACGGAAAAATCCGCAGCCGGTAAACCGTCGCGGTGGGTACGTAAACGCTCATCAAAGCCATGCAAATCGAAAAGCATGACATAAGGTTTTGGCTGTTTTCGTAAAAAGGTAATAGCTTCCAGTACCTGTTCGCGCTTGAACCATACCACGGGAATTCCGGTACGGGTTGCCTGAACAGTAAAGGCCTCTGGCCCAAAACGGTTACGCAATTCGCCGATAACCGGATCATCAAGATGATCACGGGTATGCCATGCTGGCAGGGCTGAATCTTGCGTCGTCAAATCTGTCATATTTTTTTCACCACACTAAATGGTCATTTATGCCGTAAGGGGGACACCTCACCCCTCAGGGTTGACTCTCAGACCGCAGTGTTAAATCTCGTCCGGCGAACGCAGATTTGTCACGGCAATACGCTCAGCACGTTTACGCTCTTTTTCAGACTGCATATTCGCGCGGTAAACACCCTGATCGCCAACAACCCATGACAATGGGCGACGTTCTTTACCGATAGATTCCTGCAGCAGCAGTAATGCCTGCATATACGCTTCCGGACGCGGCGGGCAACCCGGGATATACACGTCGACAGGCAGGAATTTATCCACGCCCTGCACAACAGAATAAATATCGTACATGCCGCCGGAATTCGCACAGGCGCCCATCGAAATCACCCATTTCGGTTCCAGCATCTGGTCGTACAGGCGCTGAATAACCGGGGCCATTTTGGTGAAGCAGGTACCTGCGACCACCATGAAGTCAGCCTGACGGGGTGATGCACGCAGAACTTCTGCCCCAAAACGCGCAACGTCATGCACCGCAGTGAATGACGTCACCATTTCGACGTAGCAGCAGGAAAGGCCGAAGTTGTAGGGCCAGAGGGAGTTTTTGCGTCCCCAGTTCACCATGCCGTGCAATGATTCCTGGAGATTTCCCATGAAAACGCTGCGCTTAACCTGCTCCTGAAGAGGATCGCCGACGACCTCCTGGTTTTGCAGGGGGTAACGGTCGTTCTCACCGTCCGGGTCTATGCGGGTGAGCGTATAGTCCATCTTAATGCCTCGCTATGACTGCTTACTGAGGGTGATTGTTGGTATTAATTGCCGGGCTCGGTTTAACAGGTCCTTTCGAACGTGTTGGGGTCCAGTCGAGTGCGCCAATTCGCACCAGATAGAACAAACCTGCCAGCAGTACCAAAATGAAAATGGTGGCTTCAACGAATCCCGTCCAACCGCTTTCGCGGATTGACGTTGACCATGCATAGAGATACAGGGCTTCAACGTCGAAAATGACGAAAAACATTGCGACCAGATAGAACTTTGCGGAAAGGCGCAGACGGGCAGTGCCCACCGAGGCGATACCTGATTCAAAAGGCGTGTTTTTATAGCGTGCTCTGGCTCTCCCGCCAAGGAACGCGGCGCCCAGTAACATCAGGCAGCACAGCCCAACGGCAACGATAAGAAAAACGGCGAACGCCCAATGTTGAGCGATGACTTCAGTGGCTGTTGACATACTCATTGCTTACTCATCAAAAGTGGCACTTTGGCATCTGCTCTTAGGGTCGGCAGTTTGCGTACCACATCGATTCAAGGGAAGGATTAATAACCACACAGTTCACGGCTCAACAAGGCATTAAGCCAGTGATTTGTTGTGGGCTTTTTACCCTTTTCTATAACCTTTTGTCAACTTTGACAAAAGTATCTCCACATTAGTTTACATGCTTAGCATTTAATTAACATATCATGCGACGGTACTTAAGCTAAATCGTGTCAGTTAAATACCGTGATAAAGCATGGGCCTGGGATGGGAGTTATTACATCTTTCGGGCTTTCCTATTGTCGCAGGAATAGTCGGCTCTTCCACTCTCTTAATAGGGGTATTTTTTTGATCCATGTCAGAGTTCTGTCAATTTTGAGACAGAAATGGCCACACATTTAACAAGTTTTGTTGATTTTCAAAAAACGACAAGCGATTTGCGGAAAAATTTGATGCATTTTTTTAACCTAAAAAAATTCAGGATTTTGCGTTATTTAGTGACGTGATAGTCAACGGGAATGACAGTCGTAGCGGGAAAGGAAAGGGGTTAATGCAGAAAAAATCAGGTTTGGATGGAGTTATTAAAGTAAACCGGTAAAAAAACAACTTTTGCACCTCTAAAGAGGTAGAAACCTTTACCCCCGCCCCGATGATCGGAGGCGGAAGGTAAAGCCGGGGTTATTTCTAACTTTGAGAGTCTGTCAGGAACTCATGATCGTCATCCACAACCGGACGCGGACCATAGGCACTGAGAGAATAAGGATCATTCCCTTGCTCAACAGCGTTGAAAATCGCCATCGCCAGTTCATTTTCGCAACGGGCGTTTTTGTACAGCACGTACTGAGTATCCGGCAAGCGTGGCAGACCATCCTGCTCACCCAAAACACGCAGTTCAGGGCTCATCATTTCAATCGGCCGCGCAGTTACGCCCAAACCGGCACGAACCGCAGCACGAATAGCAGACAATGTTGATGCCACATACGCAATACGCCACGGGATCCCCGCCTGGTTGAGATGCTCTATCGCCATCATGCGATACGGGCTGGGTTCATCCAGCACCACCAGCGGCACACTGTCCCCTGACGGATAGGCGAAATCAGCCGAGCAATACCATAATGTTGGCGAAGTTCGCAGGACGATATGCGGATGATCGGTGTTGGTCATCGTCGTGATGGCCAAATCGACTTCCTCACTTTCCAGCATCGACAACATAAACGGGCTGCGTTTCACGCGAACATCAATAGACAACTTTGGATATACCGAAGTCACGCGGCTGAGCAGGAAAGGTAAGATGGTGTCAGCCGTATCGTCTGACGCACCAATCGTTATCCCGCCCTGGACGTTGCTGTACATCAAAGAGGTGCACGCTTCGTCGTTAAAACGAAGAATTTTTCGTGCGTACCCCAATAACTGAATACCGTGTTCAGTTAATAATTTATTGCGTCCATGTCTGGCAAACAGTTCTTTTCCAACGAGTTGTTCTAGACGTTGCATTTGTTGGCTGACCGCCGACTGAGTACGACACACGGCAGCAGCAGCCGCAGCGAACGTATTTAAATCGGCAACAGCGACAAATGTCCTCAACAGGTCAAGGTCGAGATTGAGGATTGGACGATTTGCTATTGTCATAGTTTTTCTTCACTTTATAGAATCTAATAACAAGCTACCCTGATGGTGCGTCAAAGTACCCGCAAAAAGCAGAATACCAGATATGGCAGATACTCACTCATTTGATAAGTGAAATTGAGAAATATTTGTGCACGAAAGTTTTCCACTTTGTGAGCATTGAACCATTAAAAGCACGCACAGTAATTCCGCACAAAGCAGGAATGATTAGAGCGTCTTAATTAATATAGTCCGTCCCGTGAAACCCTTCCACATGCCTTACATACCGGCCTGCTGCTGACAAAACCCTGACAATCGCCAATCTGCCGGAGAAAAAACATAAGTTAAATTAACTAATAAAAGTAACGCATGGAAATATAACCCATTAAATTCATTGGCTCAAATGAATAACCATTTAATGCCACTGGTCATTAGTTAATGGATCATTAAGATTTTTCTTGTTTCATCAAATTTTGTTTATAGTGATTTTTATTATATATATGCCAGTAAAGCATTCACTTATTCAAAAAAGAATAGGTTTCAGATATTGCCCCGACATGATCATTTATCCAGCACTCACTATTAATCATTAGATAAATAAAACTAATTCTCATCAGACATTTTTCCTTGTTTATCATCCGCACACGATTTTTTTTCAGAATTTGTCGAGCTTTGGTAAGTTTTCATGATGTTCTGCCCAAAAAGAACACAGCCGCAAAACCGGAGCGGCGATCGTAGTGCAGCAAAAACAGTGAAATTACCGGTTATAAAACCACCATTTACAAAATAAAAAATCACATAAAATCCAATCATAAGAATTAAAAACCATTTAGTGTCCTGCAAGCCATGGGAAAGAACCACCTCCGGCCGCATTACCGCTGTTTTTCACCAAAACGGTGCACAGCCCTTCTCACACCCGCTCCGGGGGAGTAAATTGACCCCTTCGCACTGTTCTACGGTCGCCTGGCGCCAGGGAAGAACAGGCTTTACTGCAAAAGGCTCCTATTTACATGTCCCCGATTGAAAAATCCCACAAACTGGACAACGTCTGTTATGACATTCGCGGCCCGGTGCTTAAAGAAGCAAAACGTCTTGAAGAAGAAGGCAACAAAGTCCTCAAACTGAACATCGGCAACCCTGCCCCGTTCGGTTTCGACGCGCCGGATGAAATCCTGATCGACGTAATCCGCAATTTGCCGACTTCACAGGGCTACTGTGATTCAAAAGGCCTGTTTTCTGCACGTAAAGCGATCATGCAGCATTATCAGGCGCGCGATATGCGCGACATCACGGTTGAAGACATTTACATCGGTAACGGTGTTTCTGAGCTGATCGTTCAGTCAATGCAGGCATTGCTGAACACGGGCGATGAAATGCTGGTGCCTGCGCCCGATTATCCGTTGTGGACCGCCGCAGTTTCCCTGTCTGGCGGTAACGCGGTGCATTACCTGTGTGATGAAGGTGCTGACTGGTTCCCGGATATCGCCGATATTCGTGACAAAATCACGCCGCGCACCCGTGGCATTGTGATCATCAACCCGAACAATCCAACCGGCGCGGTGTACAGCAAGGAATTGCTGATGCAGATCGTCGAGATTGCGCGTGAACACAATCTGATCATCTTTGCCGACGAAATCTACGACAAGATCCTGTACGACGAAGCTCAGCACATTTCCATTGCGTCGCTGGCGCCAGATCTTCTGACCGTAACCTTCAATGGTCTGTCAAAAACCTACCGCGTTGCCGGTTTCCGTCAGGGCTGGATGGTCCTGAACGGCCCGAAAAAGCACGCCAAAGGTTATATAGAAGGTCTGGAAATGCTGGCCTCTATGCGTTTGTGCGCCAACGTTCCGATGCAGCACGCCATTCAGACAGCGCTGGGCGGTTACCAGAGTATCAGCGAATTCATTCAGCCGGGCGGGCGCCTGGTCGAACAGCGTGACCGCGCGTGGGAACTGATTAATCAGATCCCGGGCGTGTCCTGCGTGAAGCCGAAAGGTGCGCTGTATATGTTCCCGCGAATCGATGCCAAGCGTTTCAATATTCAGGATGACCAGAAAATGGTGCTCGATTTGCTGTTACAGCAAAAAGTCCTGCTGGTTCAGGGCTCCGCCTTTAACTGGCCTTATCCTGACCACGTCCGTATCGTGACGCTCCCGCGCGTAGACGAACTGGAAATGGCAGTGAACAAGTTCGGTCGTTTCCTCGAAACCTACCGTCAGTAATGATCAGGGCGCAGACATCTGCGCCCTTTTTTCTTTCTGCGCATTCCGCATTTGCATAACGGTTTCGCACTGCTCACAATGGACTCTCATTCACCGTTGTTATTGAGAGTGCTATGATTCAGAGCCATTTTTTCGCCCACCTTTCCCGTCTTAAACTGATCAGCCGCTGGCCGCTGATGCGCAACGTCCGCACCGAGAATGTGTCCGAACACAGCCTCCAGGTCGCCTTCGTGGCTCATGCCCTGGCCGTGATCAAAAACCGCAAATTTAACGGCAATCTTAGCGCCGAACGCGTCGCCCTTCTGGCGATGTATCACGACGCCAGCGAAGTGCTGACCGGCGATATGCCGACGCCCATCAAGTATTACAATCCGCAGATTGCCCATGAATACAAAAAAATCGAGAAAATTGCTCAGCAAAAACTGATCGAAATGCTGCCGAAAGAATTGCAGGAGGATTTCCGTCCGCTGATTGACGAACACTATTATACGGAAGATGAAAAACTGACGGTAAAACAGGCCGATGCCTTATGCGCGTACCTGAAATGTCTGGAAGAATTGTCCGCGGGGAATAACGAATTTACGCTGGCAAAAGCGCGTCTGGAAAAGACGCTGGCCGACAGAAAAAGCCCGGAAATGGACTACTTCATGGAAGTCTTTATCCCAAGCTTCAGTCTGTCACTGGATGAAATCAGCCTCGATTCTCCGCTCTGATCGCCTGCTGTGCGTCAGAACGGGAAAAGTACCGGCACCAGAAAAATGCTGACGACCATCACCAGCAGCGTAAAAGGCACGCCAATACGGATGAAATCGCCAAACTTGTAGTTGCCGGGCACCATCACAAGCGTATTCACCGGTGATGAAACCGGCGTCATGAACGCCGCCGAGGCCGCAATTGCGATAATCATGGTAAACGGGTAAGGCGAAACGCCCATCTGATGCGCCGCCGCAATGGCGATCGGCGCCATCAGTACGGCCGTTGCAGTATTGGAAATAAATAACCCGATACCGGCGCAGAGCACAAACAAACTCAGCAGCATCATGTACGGGCCGTATCCTCCGCTCACTTCCATCAGGCCTTTCACAATCAGCGCCACGCCGCCGGTTTTTTGCAGTGCCAGCGCGAAAGGCATCATCCCGACGATCAGTAGCAGACTCGGCCAGTGAATGGCCTTATACGCGCCTTCCATCGTGATGCAGCGGAACTTGCCCATCAGCATGCAGGCAATAATGGCCGCGATGGCATTCGGCACGTCGTCGGTAAGCATTAACGCGACCATCAGCGCCAGGCAAAACAGCGCATGGGGAGCCTGGCTGAGTGCGGGCGCGACTTCATCCACTTCTGCGGGCAGATTCAGCACAATGAAATCATGCATCTGCTGTTGTAGCTGGCGGATGAGTTTCCAGTCGCCAATCACCAGCAACATATCGCCCAGCTGTAAAACTTCATCAACCAGCTTGCCGTCGAGCGCTTCGCCCTGCCGGCGAATGCCGACCACGTTCAGGCCGTAAGTTGAGCGGAACGCCACGTCGCGCAGCGTTTTACCCAGCAGCTCGGAGTCTGGGATCAGCGACACTTCCGCCATTCCGACATCCCGTGACTGCTCGGAAAAATACTCACCGCGTAAAACCATCGGCTCAAGCATTTCATCGGTACAAAACTGGCGGACAGAAACGTCAGGATCAGCCATATCCAGCAGCAGCACATCGCGGGCACACAGCTCGGTGTTCCCGGTTGCACTGACCATCACACGACGAAATTTGCGCCAGCGTTCAATACCCACCACGTTTGCGCCATAGCGGGAACGCAGATGCAAATCGTCCAGCGTGCGGCCGACCAGCGGAGATCCGGGACGTACCGTCATCCGCCGCGCACGACCGGTCAGGTGATAATCGCGGATAAGATCACGAAAAGTACGACGCTTCCAGCGCTGTTTATCCTGTAAGGCATCATCGGAAGACAGCCAGCGGCGGGCAAGCAGCATATATCCTACGCCCATTACCAGCACGACCAGCCCCACCGGCGTCACGCCGAAGAAACCAAAACCGTCAAACCCTTCACGGAGTAATTCGCTGTTAACCACCATATTGGGTGGCGTGGCGACCAGCGTCATCATCCCGCTGATAAGCCCGGCAAAACTCAGTGGCATCATCAGGCGGGCGGGAGACGTTTTCATGCGGGCAGAAACGCTGATAACAACGGGGATGAAAATCGCCACTACGCCGGTCGAACTCATAAACGCGCCCAGCCCGGCGACGGTCAGCATCAGTAAAACCAGCATACGGGTTTCGCTGTTACCCGCGACTTTCATCAGCCAGTCGCCCACCTGATAAGCCACGCCGGTTCTGACCAGCCCGTGCCCGACAACAAACAGTGCGGCAATCAGAATCACGTTCGGGTCGCTGAATCCGGCCAGCGCTTCATTGATGGTCAGCGTTCCGCTCAGCACGAAAGCAATGATGACAAGTAACGCCACGATATCCATCCGCAGCGTATTGCGCGCGAACAACACCATGGCGATCACAAGCAGTATCACTACCCAGATTAATTCACCGGTCAAAACAAACTCCTTTTGCGTTGAGATGGCAGGCATAAACTCAGTGAATACCCCAAATAATTCAAATTGCATCAAGGCGGCAACGGAATAAATCTCGGGAGCTTACAAGAGTAAGTGACCGGGATCTGTGAAGGCGGCCAACACAGAGGCAGTTTGAAGTATGACGGGTATTAGGATGGCATAAAAAAACCCCGCTGCTGCGGGGTTTATATCAATTAAAAGGCGTTAATTGTACTTTTTATGCGCTTAGCGCAGGCTGATGGTCACGCCGTTATCGGAAGGATTAAGCAGTAAATCTTTCAGCGAGGAAAGATCGAAATCTACATCTTCGATTCCCGGTGTGTCAGACGGCGCGTTAACCGCAATCACTTTGCAACCGGCCGCAAGACCGGCCATTACGCCCGCCGCGGCATCTTCCACCACGACACAATCTTCCGGCGCCAGGCCCAGACGTTCTGCACCCAGCAGATAAGCATCCGGCTTAGGCTTGCCGTGTTTAACCTGTTCTGCGGTGATGAACACCTCCGGCTCAGGCAAATTCGCAGCTTTATGACGCGCGCTGGCCACCGGCATGGAACCCGAGGTCACAATCGCCCACGGAATGTTCATGCGGTTGAGTTCACTCAGAATAAGATGAGCGCCCGGCAGTGCCGTAACCCCTTCAGTATCAGTGGCTTCGATCTTTTCCAGTTTATCGAACTCTTCCTGAATCTTTTCTTCGCTTGCGCCTTCCATGAAATGACGTAAAGAAGTGATTGCCTGTTTGCCATGAATAAAGGCCAGAACATCCTGCGGGTTAGCCCCCCAGCTGAGTGCCCAGTTAATCCAGGAGCGTTCTACGGCGGGCAGTGAATCCACTAACGTTCCATCAAGGTCGAACAAGAAACCTTTGCACTCCACAGGCAATTCCTCTTTAGTTATCTCAATTTAGGCATTTATGATTTGCGCTATCTCGACGGCGCTCAAATGGTACTGACGAGGACAAGATTGCCAGACGGCCAGCATGCGCTGGTATTTATCCCACATTTTGGTCTGTGCGTTAAAGCCGTGCGTCCCCGCATCAAAATCAGTGTAACGTCCTTCGGTGTTCACCATAAAGCGGACATAGCTTAAATAGCGAGATTCTGTTGCAGCATCAAAACCGAGGAAATCAATACGGCGGCGATCCAAATCCTGAGTGTCTTTCAGGTTAGTCCATGAAACCTGCATCGCATGATGCATTTCCATAATGTTAATTACGGTGCGGCAGGTTTCTTCCGGCAATTCGCCAAAGTCCCTGTCCAGCTCGCGCATTTGCAAACCAAAACCACGTTCGATCACCGTTTGTAACCGGCGATAACGCTCCGCGTTATCGGGGTCCAGCATGGTCATCATTTTATATTGATTCGACAAAATCAGGCGTTGAGCGTTCGTCATTTCCATCGTGAAAATCCTCATGTCTGCATAATGAGCAAAGCATGGCATAGCGCAAAGTTCTGCGAAATCGCAAGCACACCATTCTTTGATTTGGGTCTGGATCTCATCTGAAATAATCACCGGAGGAGACGTTCCTCCGGTCAAAATGCGGTGTAAAACGATGTTAATGACGGGACGGGCAGAATTACAGATCGTCTAAAAAGGTTTTATCAAGCTGCTTGAAAGCCCGCTTGAGAACATCCGCCAGCGACTGATACGTCGGCGTGCCTTCAATCGGGGCTAATGCCTGCCCGGCTTCAACGAGTTTATTGCGCACATCGTGGAACCAGCTCATCAGCGTCGGCGGCAACGGCGTCAGGGAACGACGGCCAAGCCACCACAACCCTTGCATCGGCAGGCTACAGGCAAAAATAGCGGTCGCCACGGCCGGGCCCAGTTGTCCGCCCATGGCAATTTGCCAGCTCAGCGTGAAAACGGCCACGGCGGGCATAACGCGTACGGCAAATCGGGTGGCACTGGAAATCCGGTTCTCAGGAAATACCGGAGCCAGACGCTTATCTGACGGCCATGTCTTCATGTAGTGCTGCCCGCGCTGGAAAACCTGGAACCAGCCTACGGAGCCTGTTGGCTTACTCGTCATAGATGCACCTCAACTTCACGTATAAAATTTAAAAAATATTTGTAAAACACAAACTGGAGTTTACCACGATAAAATATATTTTGTTTTTGCTGGCACCTGTCGGTATTCTATCGCAGCCTTGCATACCTCTCAGCCGACAAGGTTAATATAAAGTTGGGGCGGAAACGCGAAATTGCAATGTTTTCTCCCTACATTAAGCATAGTGCCTTGCGTCGGGTGGTTTTGTAATTAGTTATTGTATTTTTTGTTAGTGTTTTTACTTATTAGCAACATTCTGAAGAAGCATAACAGGAACGTTTTCGTCTGCAAGACGGACGTTTCACCGTTATCCGGGAGATTAAAAAATCTGTTCCCCGCGATTCTTCAGCTTTTTCATCGTCATGCCTGTTATGGCTCTCTGGCATGATGTTAATCATAATTGTCGCCGCCATTATGCGCTACGCTTGATGTCAGACTGACGATTTATTAACCACGTGTATTGTTTTTTTTAAACAGCACCAACAATAAATAGGTACTTCCATGTCGAGTAAGCTTGTACTGGTTCTTAACTGTGGTAGTTCTTCCCTTAAGTTTGCCATCATTGATGCAGCAAACGGTGAAGAACACATTTCAGGTTTAGCCGAATGTTTCCATCTGCCAGAAGCACGCATTAAATGGAAAATGGACGGTGGCAAAGAAGAAGCCGCTTTAGGTGCGGGTGCCGCACACAGCGAAGCGCTGAAATTCATCGTTAACAATATTCTGAGCAAAAAACCTGAACTGTCTGCTGAGCTGGTAGCAATCGGCCACCGCATCGTTCATGGCGGCGAGAAGCTGACTAAATCCATGCTGATCAACGACGCGGTGATCGAAGGTATCAAAGAATCTATCCCGTTTGCACCGCTGCATAACCCGGCTCACCTGATTGGTATCGATGAAGCACTGAAATCTTTCCCTAAACTGGCTGACAAAAACGTTGCTGTCTTCGACACCGCGTTCCATCAGACCATGCCTGAAGAATCTTACCTCTACGCGCTGCCGTACAGCCTGTATAAAGATCACCACATCCGTCGTTACGGCGCACACGGCACCAGCCACTTCTATGTGACTCAGGAAGCCGCGAAAATGCTGAACAAACCAGTGGAAGAAGTGAACCTAATCACTTGCCACCTGGGTAACGGCGGCTCTGTCAGCGCAATCCGTAACGGTAAATGTGTTGATACTTCTATGGGTCTGACCCCGCTGGAAGGTCTGGTCATGGGGACCCGCAGCGGTGACATCGACCCGGCAATCATCTTCCACCTGCATGATTCTCTGGGTATGAGCGTTGATCAAATCAACAAAATGCTGACCAAAGAATCCGGCCTGCTGGGCCTGACTGAAGTCACCAGCGACTGCCGTTATGTTGAAGATAACTACGCCACCAAAGCTGACGCTAAACGTGCAATGGACGTGTTCTGCCACCGTCTGGCGAAATACATCGGTGCATATACTTCACTGATGGAAGGCCGTCTGGACGCTATCGTGTTCACCGGTGGTATCGGCGAAAACGCGGCAATGGTTCGCGAACTGTCTCTGGACAAACTGGCTCTGCTGGGCTTTGAAGTTGACCACGAGCGCAACCTGGCTGCACGCTTTGGCAAATCCGGTGCTATCAACAAAGAAGGCACCCGTACCGCTCTGGTTATCCCAACCAATGAAGAGCTGGTCATTGCACAAGACGCCGCGCGCCTGACCGCATAAAACGACCCTAAACTGCCAGCGAAAGCTGGCAGTCATTTTTCTACTATCATCAAAGGCAAACGCCGCCCGTTTGGACGCACCGCGCAGGATAATCATCGCGCTTATGCTGATCATTATCCCCTCTGCACAGACCTGCGAATGTTCTTGCCTGGCAACCGTCAAAGAGGTTTAGCCGTGTCCCGTACAATTATGTTGATCCCAACAGGCACCAGCGTAGGTCTGACCAGCGTCAGCCTGGGTGTGATCCGTGCAATGGAACAAAAAGGCGTCAGCCTGAGCATCTTCAAGCCTATCGCGCAACCGCGCACCGGCGGTGATGCACCAGATCAGACCACCACCATCATTCGTGCTAACTCCACCGTGACCGCAGCGGAACCGCTGAAAATGAGCCACGTTGAAACCTTGCTGAGTTCAAACCAGCAAGACGTGCTGATGGAAGAAATCATCGCGCGTTACCACGAAAACACCAAAGACGCTGAAGTCGTTCTGGTTGAAGGCCTGGTGCCTACGCGTAAGCACCAGTTCGCGAATGCCCTGAACTATGAAATCGCCAAAACCCTGAACGCAGAAATCGTCTTCGTTCTGGCGCTGGGTAACGATTCTCCGGCACAGCTGAAAGAGCGCATCGAACTGGCGCGCAGCAGCTTCGGCGGCAGCAAAAACAAAAACATCACCGGCGTTATCATCAACAAACTGAACGCACCGGTTGACGATCAGGGCCGTACACGTCCAGACCTGTCTGAAATCTTTGATGATTCCACCAAAGCCAGCGTTGCCAACGTTGACCCGACTCAGCTGTTCGCCAACAGCCCGCTGCCGGTTCTGGGTTGCATTCCGTGGAGCTTCGAGCTGATTGCCACCCGCGCAATCGACATGGCGAAACACCTGAATGCCCGCATCATCAACGAAGGTGATGTCAAAACCCGCCGCGTAAAATCCGTGACTTTCTGCGCACGCAGCATTCCTCATATGCTGGAGCATTTCCGTCCGGGTTCACTGCTGGTGACTTCCGCAGACCGTCCTGATGTGCTGGTTTCAGCCTGTCTGGCCGCGATGAACGGCGTTGAGATTGGCGCAATCCTGCTGACCGGCGGTTATGAAATTGATGACCGCATCAACAAGCTGTGCGAACGTGCTTTCCAGACTGGCCTGCCGGTCTTCATGGTAGACACCAACACCTGGCAGACGTCCCTGAGCCTGCAAAGCTTCAATCTGGAAGTGCCTGCGGACGACCATCAGCGCGTTGAGAAACTGCAACAATACGTGGCTTCTCACATCAACGCTGACTGGATTAACTCCCTGAGCGCGCACTCCGAGCGTTCACGTCGTCTGTCTCCTCCGGCCTTCCGTTATCAGCTGACCGAACTGGCCCGCAAAGCCGGCAAACGTATCGTTCTGCCAGAAGGCGACGAGCCACGTACCGTGAAAGCCGCAGCGCTGTGTGCTGAACGTGGTATCGCGGAATGCGTTCTGTTGGGTAACCCTGACGAGATCAAACGCGTTGCAGCCGCTCAGGGCGTAACGCTGGGTAAAGGCATCGAAATCGTTGATCCAGTTGCTGTACGTGAAGAATACGTTGCCCGTCTGGTTGAGCTGCGTAAAAGCAAAGGCATGACCGAAGTGGTTGCCCGCGAACAGCTGGAAGACAATGTGGTTCTGGGCACACTGATGCTCGAACAGGGTAACGTTGACGGCCTGGTTTCCGGTGCTGTCCACACCACCGCAAACACCATCCGTCCACCGCTACAGCTGATCAAAACTGCACCGGGCAGCTCACTGGTTTCTTCCGTGTTCTTCATGCTGTTGCCTGACCAGGTTCTGGTTTACGGTGACTGCGCGATCAACCCGGATCCAACCGCTGAACAGCTGTCAGAAATCGCAATCCAGTCTGCGGATTCCGCGGCTGCATTCGGTATCGAGCCGCGCGTTGCGATGATCTCCTACTCCACCGGCAACTCCGGTGCAGGCAGCGACGTTGAGAAAGTGCGTGAAGCGACCCGTCTGGCGCAGGAAAAACGTCCTGACCTGATCATCGATGGCCCGCTGCAATACGACGCCGCTATCATGGCTGACGTAGCGAAATCCAAAGCACCAAACTCACCGGTTGCAGGTAAAGCTACCGTGTTCATCTTCCCTGACCTGAACACCGGTAACACCACGTATAAAGCGGTTCAGCGTTCTGCGGACCTGGTCTCTATCGGGCCGATGTTGCAGGGTATGCGCAAACCGGTTAACGACCTGTCCCGTGGCGCACTGGTTGACGATATCGTCTACACCGTTGCCCTGACGGCGATTCAGTCTGCTCAGGCAGAAGCGGCGGTTCCGGCTAAATAAGCCAGCCCCTCTGAACGCAAAACGCCGGTCTTGATGACCGGCGTTTTTTTTGGCGCAAAGGAAATTACAGCAACGCTTTTGCGGCTTCCAGAATATGCTCCGCCGTCAGGCCATATTCCTGCTGTAAAAATTCCTGTGTTCCCACCTGACCGTAACGCTCTTTCACGCCGACACGGCGCATCGGTACAGGGTGATTCTCTACCAGCACTTCAGCTACCGCCGATCCCAGACCGTTATGAATACTGTGGTTCTCACAGGTCACGATTTTGCCCGTTTTCGCGGCGTACTTAATGATGATGTCTTTATCGATAGGTTTGAGTGTAAACATGTCGATCACCGCGGCGCTGACACCTTCGCGCTCCAGCATTTCTGCCGCCTTCAGCGCTTCCGCCACCATAATACCGTTGGCAATCAGCGTTACATCGCTGCCGTCGCGCAGCAGATTCGCCTTACCAATGGTGAATGTGGAACCTTCCTTGTAAACCTGCGTGGCCTGTTTGCGGATAGTCCGCACCCAGTAAAAACCTTTCAGATCCATCAGCTGCAACAGGATATTGCGGAACATCACCGCGTCGGTCACTTCCATCACCACCGAGCTTGCCAGCCCGCGCACAATGCCCATATCTTCAAAAGACATATGCGTGCCGCCGTTGTGACAGGCGCTGACGCCCGCATCCGAGGCGATGATTTTGACGTTATTCTTCTGGTAATCCAGCGACATAAACAGCTGGTCGAAACAGCGGCGGCTGGCAAAAGCGGTAAACGTATGCACAAACGGCACGCGTCCGGTCAGCGATAAACCGGCCGCCACGCCAATCACGTTGGCTTCCATGATGCCGCAGTTAATCACGTGTTCCGGGTGGTCTTTATGCACGCCGTCCATTGCCATCGAGCTCATCAGATCCGCTTCCAGCGCGATAATCGGCGTGTTCTCGACAATCTTCTCGCGCACGGTATTGGCATAGACTTTGCGCATCTCAACCGCATCTTTCTGCAATTCCAGCGTGACTTCAAACATGGGCGGCCTCCAGCTTAGCAATAGCGTTTTCAATTTCCAGTTTTACATCAGGCGTTAAGCGCAGGTGATGGGAGTTCGCCAGTTGTTCGAGATACTTCACGCCCTGCCCTTTTATGCTGTCGAGGATCACCACCAGCGGACGCTGTTCTGCATGGCGAACCGGCGTAACGGCTTCACTGATAGCCTCCACGTCATCACCTTTAATGGTCTGAACATCAAATCCAAATGCACTGAATTTTCCTGCCAGATCAAACGGCTTAATCACTTCGTCCAGCGTGCCGTCGAGTTGCTGTTTGTTGTAATCGATGAACAGCGTCAGGTTGTGCAGATTGTGGTGAGCAATAAACTGGAAGGCTTCCCAGCACTGCCCTTCATTGAGTTCGCCATCGCCAAGGATGCAGAAAACGCGGTTGGAACGGCCTGCCAGTTTATGGGACAGCGCCATGCCCGCCGCGATGGAAACGCCCTGCCCGAGTGATCCGGTTGTGGCATCCACACCCGTGGTGCGCAGACGATCCGGATGGCTCGGCAAACGGGTGCCGTTTTGGTTCAGCGTTTGCAACTCACTGACCGGGAAATAACCTTTCAGCGCCAGCGTGGCGTACAAAGCCGGGCCCGCGTGGCCTTTGGAAAGCACGAAATAATCGCGCTCCTGCCAGTCCGGTTTGTTCGGGTCGATACGCATCACATCACCGTACAAAACAGCCAGCGTTTCCACCACTGACATACTGCCGCCGTAGTGCCCGAACCCCAGACCGGTCAGCATTTTCAGCGTCTCGATGCGGATATGGCGGGCCAGTTCACGAACCTCCTGGACATCTTTCATCTTGATGGGTCCTTATTTTAGTGAGCACTTATCCTGGCCTGTTATTGCTAACAGGCAGGACAGTGTTTCCCGGATGGATTTAAGAAACGTATTGATGCAGGGAATTACTTCTCAGTGACTTCTTTATCAGCCACCGGTTTTTTGCCGAGATAGTTCCAGGCAACCAGTACCGCGAAGATGCCGACAATCAGCGCCATGATGCCTTCCTTCGACATGAAGCGGGCCAGATTACCCAGCAGAATGCCGATAACACCGAAGTCCGCATCAGAGAAGGTCGCGTTGGCAAAGCCCAGCGCGCCAAGCACCGGTAACAGCAGAACAGGCAGGAAAGTAATCAGCACGCCGTTGGCAAATGCACCGACCATCGCGCCGCGGCGACCACCGGTTGCGTTACCGAACACGCCCGCCGTTGCACCGGTGAAGAAGTGCGGTACGACGCCCGGCAGGATCAGCACCAGATGCATCTGGCCTAACAGGAACAGACCGACCAGACCGCCGAGGAAGCTGAACAGAAAACCAATCAGCACGGCGTTCGGGGCGTACGGATACACAACCGGGCAATCCAGCGCCGGGCGGGCATTCGGGACCAGTTTTTCGGAGAAGCCGACGAACGCAGGAACGATTTCCGCCAGAATCAGACGCACACCTTGCAGGATGATGAACACACCAGCCGCAAAGGTAATCGCCATGATGATGGAGTACACCAGATAGTTCTGGCCTGCGCTGTAGGTTTGCTCGACGAAAATCTGCCCGGCAAATACCGCCATAATCAAGTAAATGATGATCATGGTCAGCGAGATGGAAATTGAGCTGTCGCGCAGGAAACTGAGATTTTTAGGCAGGTTCATTTCTTCGGTTGAGCGTGAACCCTTCCCGACTTTGCTGCCGATCCAGCCCGATAACACATAACCGATGGTGCCGAAATGGCCGAATGCCACATCGTCGCTGCCGGTGATTTTGCGCATATAACGCTGCGCCAGTGCCGGGAAGAACGCCATGATCAGACCCAGCGTCAGGGAACCGGTGAAGACCAGTGCAACCCCTTCAAAACCGGCAACGGTCAGGATAACGCTGATCATACAGGCCATGTAAAACGTGTGATGTCCGGTCAGAAACACATATTTCAGACGGGTAAAGCGCGCCACAACCAGGTTTGCCACCATACCGAACGCCATAATTAAGGCCGTCGGCGCACCAAACTTCTCAAGTGCGATGGAAACAATGGCTTCGTTGTTTGGAATAATACCCTGGATATTAAAAGCGTGTTCAAACATGCCGCCGAGTGGATTTAATGCGCCCACTAATACGGTGGCACCGCCGGCCAATACTAAAAAGCCCAGTATTGTTTTAACGGTTCCCTTGACGACATCTGAAAAGTTTTTCTTTTGCGCAACCAGGCCAATTAATGCAATAAGCCCGACCAGCACAGAAGGCACTTTTAATATATCAACCACAAACTTGAGCGTTTCCTGGATAAACATATCCACCTCGTTTGTCTATTCGTTTTATTTGTAGGGTTATTCAGTGCCGGTCAGGACACTGGGTGTTTTTCAAAATGCGCAATCAGTTTGGTTTCAAGTTCATTAATATCAATAATATTCGTAATGACCACGAGCTGGTTTTCCGGAATACTGGCGCTGGCGGCAATGTCCTTCGCCATGACAAACAGATCCGCTTCACCCGGGATAGCGGATGACAGATCGGAGTGCTGAACATCGGCCTGGATGTTTAATTTCTTCAGGACTTTCTTGATATTCATTTCAACCATAAAGCTGCTGCCTAAGCCGGAACCGCAAATCGCCATAATCTTCATAAATTCACCTGATTTTTATCTGTTTTGAAAGGCGTAGGGTACACGTATCCGCTACGCAGGATAATGCATATGAAAAACACTATTTTTCTGAGAATGAAATCGTCAGCCTGATAATAAGTGAAACAACACTTAACCTAAATTAATAACGAGCGATGACTTCCTGTATTTCATCTATGGCTTTGGCCCGGAATATTTTCTGCATATCTTCTTCGCTGGAGAACAATTCCGCCAGTTCGGAAATAAGCTCAATATGACTGTGCTTATCGGGTGCAGATAACATCACGACTGTATACACCGGGTCGTTATCTTCCGAATTAAACTTCACTCCGTGCGGTAATGTCAGTAAAGACAATCCTAATCCGTTAGCGCCCTCTTCCGGCCTGGCATGTGGCATCGCAATGCCGGGTGCCAGAACAAAATACGGTCCCAGTTTTTCACGCTGTGCAAAAATTGCCGTCAGATAGTCGGGGGTAATCGTCCCCTCTTTCAACAACGGTTCAGCGCTCACTTCCACGGCCTCACGCCAGTCAGTGATATCTGTTCTGATCTGAATCCTCTCAGAAGTCAGCCAATCATTCAGCATAGTTATGGCTCCGGTTTATATTTTTAAGATGGCGGATCGAATTTCCCCCAGACACCACCAGCGATCCAGACTCTACTTCAGCGGTAGCGTTAACATCTGTGATACAACTCACAAAGATAGCGCTACCAAACTTCTATCATTGAGATCTGTGATAGCGCTATCAAAAATAGTCCCGTCGCGGAACCATCAGCCCGCTGGCCGCACAAATAACGGTATACTTTGTCTGGAAATTGCCGATAATTTACCGAATTCTGCCGTGGTTCCTGTTCGATACCGGTCCTGCTGCGGCCTGTTTTTTTCGCTATGCCTGCGGGTATAATTTGTGCGCAAGATGCGCAGTCAGGATCGTGAATGTCCATTAACAAAAAAAGACGCAGTACCGGAAGAGTGACGCTGGCCGATGTCGCGCAGCTTGCGGGCGTGGGAAGCATGACCGTTTCCCGCGCGCTGCGAACGCCGGAACAGGTCTCCGATAAGCTGCGGGAAAAGATTGAAGAAGCGGTCAGTCAGCTGGGATATCTGCCCAATCAGGCCGCCAGTTCGCTGGCCTCCGCGTCCTCCAATACTATTGCGATGATTGTGCCAAGCCTTTCTGAATCCGGTTGCGCCGAGATGTTCGCCGGTCTGCAAAAAGTACTTCAACCCGCCGGATATCAGATCATGCTCGCCGAGTCTCAGCACCGGATCGAGCGTGAGGAAAAGCTGCTGGAAACCCTGCTCTCTTATAATCTGGCGGCCGCCATTTTGCTGTCGGTCGAACACTCCGCCAACGTGCGCCAGTGGCTGGATAATCTGACCATTCCGGTTCTTGAAATTGGTGCGCTGACCGACTCCCCGATAGACATGAACATTGGGATTGATTACGTCGAAGCCATGTTCCAGCTCACGCAAACCGTGGTGGCAAAGGGGTATCAGAACATCGGCATGCTGTGTGCCAATCAGGAACAATGGATTTTCCAGCAACACCTGCAAGGCTGGCGTAAGGCTATGCTCAAGGCGCACATGTCGCCGCACCGCGTGATTAACGCCGCCGAACCGGCCTGCTTCTCAACCGGCGCACAACAGTTGCCGGAATTCCTGCTCGCCTGGCCGGAAATTGACGCACTGGTGTGTGTTTCCGACGATCTGGCCTGCGGCGCACTGTACGAATGTCAGCGCCGTCGCATCAAAGTGCCGGACGATCTGGCCGTTGTCGGATTTGGTAACGCAGATGTGAGCAAAGTCTGCCAGCCGCCGCTGACCACGATTGCCATTCCGCACAAAGAAATTGGGATACGCGCCGCGCAGGCACTGCTGGCGAGGATTAATGACGAAGAGTGGGAAGAAGTGACGATCGCATCGTCATTGTGTAAGCGGGACAGTTGCTGAAAAAGCGGCGGACGACTCAACATCGCCCGCCGGCGGCCTTACTCTCCGTCACCTTCAGAGTGCGCGCTGTCTTCATCCTGCACGCTTTCCGGGGCTAACGCAGACGGTTCGCGCGTCAGCGGTTTACCGTGTTCTTTTTCGTTGTTACGCGTCATCCACAGGGACAATGCCTTCAGGGAGTCCGGCGTGAATTCATCGCAACGTGCCGTGATTTCTTCCGGCGTCATCCAGCGAACGGCATCAATCTCTTCTTCCTGCAAAGCAAACGGCCCGTGTGAGACGCAGCTGAACAGCGCGCCCCAGACGCGGCACTTATTCTCTTCTTCGAAGTAGAACTGCCCGTGCTCAGCAAACGGAACACCGGCGATGCCCAGCTCTTCTTCCGCTTCACGGCGTGCAGAATCAAGGATATTTTCACCGCTTTGCACCACGCCACCGGCAGTGGCATCCAGCCAGCCCGGGTAGAAGTCTTTGGTTTCAGTCCGGCGCTGAACCAAAATATTGCCCATGCCGTCATGAACCACAATATAGCTGGCACGGTGACGCAGGACCTGAGCGCGCATTTGTTGTCGGCTGGCCTGGGCAATGACCTCGTTTTCTTCGTTGACGATATCTACCCATTCATCCGTACTGATGTTTTGCTCTTGTTCTGACATCCGATGAACCTTCTCTTTTAAGCGCTGGTCTGTGCGCAATAAGTCTGTGCGCAGTGATTTTGCAACACGTCGATAATGTTCGGAGATTCTATCTGGGTCTGCGGGGTTGCTTCAATAGCTATGGATGCATTGGTGCAAGCTAAAAGCTAAGTTATCGCGCAAAGTTCGCCATCAGACAACTCTGACATAGACTCCTATTTACCCACGTTATGTTACCCTATTAATTCTGATAATAAGCTTGTGATTAGCAGTAACACATAGGCGCATTTCGCCCCGCAAATCGCCAAGAGTGATTAAAACAACGCAGGAGGCAATATGATTGATCTTTATTACGCACCAACACCAAATGGCCATAAAATTTCTCTTTTTCTTGAAGAGAGTGGCCTGCAATACCGGCTCCACCGCATTGATATCAGCGCCGGAGACCAGTTCAAACCTGAATTCCTCGCC
Organism: Rahnella sp. PD12R; assembly: GCF_019200965.1. Lineage (NCBI taxonomy): Bacteria > Pseudomonadati > Pseudomonadota > Gammaproteobacteria > Enterobacterales > Yersiniaceae > Rahnella > Rahnella sp. PD12R. Next base: position 595,411 of record NZ_JAHTMS010000001.1, read on the forward strand.
ATATCCCCGAACAACAAAATCCCGGCCATTGTCGACAGCCAGCCTGTTGACGGCGGCGCGCCCGTCAGCGTTTTTGAATCCGGCGCCATTTTGCAGTATCTGGCAGAAAAAACCGGGAAATTCCTGAGCAAAGAGCTGCGCGAGCGCACATCCACGCTGGAATGGCTCTACTGGCAAGTGGCCGGATTTGGTCCGATGCTTGGTCAGAACCATCACTTCACGCATTACGCCCCGCAGCCGGTGCCTTACGCCATCGAACGTTTCCTTCAGGAAACCCGGCGTCTGTACGGCGTTCTGAACCGCCAGCTGGAAAAAAACGCCTATATCGCCGGTGACCATTACAGCATTGCGGATATCGCCACGTATCCGTGGGTAGTGGCGCACGAGCGTCAGCGCATTGATTTGGCTGAATACCCGGCCGTCCGCAACTGGTTCGAACGTGTTAAAGCGCGCCCGGCCACCCAAAAAGCCTACGCGCTGGCCTCTGTGCAATAAGCCCTCCCGCCTCCGGTATCTGCCGGAGGCTTTCTGATTTCCGCTGAATAAATAATTCCTAATTGTGCTCCATATCGCGCGTTAATGGTGATGACTCATCTATGATTAGAGACAGTTCATCCGCGTATTCAGACAGTTAAGGATCACGATATGAAGATCTTGATTACCGGCGCTACCGGGCTCATTGGCCGTAAACTCACGGAACGGCTTCTCGGGCAATCTCATCAGATTACTGCGCTAAGCCGTGCGCCTGAACGTGCGGCAAAACTGCTGGGGCCACAGGTTCAGATCTGGGAAACCCTCGACGGCAAAACATCGCTGGAAGGTTTTGACGCGGTAATTAATCTGGCGGGCGAGCCGATCGCCGACAAACGCTGGACGAAAGAGCATAAAGCCTTGCTGTGCGAAAGCCGCTGGCAGTTAACTGAAAAGCTGGCGACGCTGATTAACGCCAGCCAGACACCGCCTTCGGTCTTCATTTCCGGCTCCGCCGTGGGTTATTACGGCGATCAGGGTCAGGCGCTGGTGCCGGAGGATGAACCGCCGAATAAGCAATTTACCTGGCAACTGTGCGCCCGCTGGGAAGCGCTGGCGCTGACTGCCGAAAGCCCGCGCACCCGCGTTTGTCTGTTGCGTACCGGTATCGTTCTGGCTGAAAAAGGCGGCGCGCTGGCAAAAATGGTACTGCCTTTCCGCGCCGGTCTGGGCGGTCCGCTGGGCGATGGCCAGCAATATATGCCGTGGATCCATATCGATGACATGATTGATGGCATCATTTTCCTGCTGACGCACGAAACGCTCTCCGGCCCGTTCAATATGGTTTCGCCTTATCCTGCACGCAATGAACAGTTCAGCGCCCTGCTCGGTGAAGTCCTGCACCGCCCGGCATTTATGCGCGCGCCTGCGCCGGTAGTGCGTTTGCTGATGGGAGAGTCGGCGGTGTTAGTTCTCGGCGGGCAACGGGCCGTGCCGAAACAGCTGGAAGCCGCGGGGTTTGCCTACCGGCATAAGGAGCTGAAGGAAGCACTTGAGGATTTGCTTAAGTGAAGGGCTTGCTGCCCTTCGACCCGCCCGGAGGATTTTTCACTTGCAGGGAGGCACGCTAAAGGCTAGACCGAGAAAGTTTCGGTTTCTCAATTGCGGTGATCGCCCGGACATTCTCGCCGAAACCGCCCAAAAGAGGCCAGGACGGGCCTCTCTTGGATCTCTCGCGTCTTTTCACTGCGCGCTGCCGCTTGCTGGCTATGTTTCAGGAACTCCGGCTAGTGCCGCAAACGCCGCCGCTGCGCGGTGCTCTCACTTCGGGTTCGAACCTACGCGAAAAAAGACTCTCGCCGTTTCTCACCGCTCATTCGACGTCGTTTTGAAAGCGGCCAATGGCTTTATAAATTCAAAGGCTGACTGTTTTTATCTTTTAAATAGGTGAGATGGCGCGCTCAGAAATTTTGCTGCCCGAGGGTTCGAGACCGCAAGGCTCGAAGCCCGTTGGGAAGGCACCGCGAAGCGGCAAGATTTCGCGCCACACGTCGGAGCAACAGAACATGTCCGTCGACCCAGCGATAGCGCGCAGTTTAAGAGCCCGGGATTCTCAAGGGTGGTGGCGATAGACCACCCTTGAGGCCGGTTTGGGTGGCAACCCAAGGTTTTGACCTGAGTTAAACAAACACCGCGATTGAAAAACCGAAATATTCTCGATCAAGAACTCAACCGCCCAAGGCTCGGTTAAGCCTTGCAAGGATTACTCCTTTATATCCGTCTGATAAAAGACATGTTTCCCAAACGGATCAATCTCATACCCACTCACTTCTTTCCGCACAGGTTCGAAAATCGTCGAGTGCGCGATCATCACCGCTGGTGCCTGATCATGCATCATCTGCTGAGCCTGCTCATAGAGCGCGACACGCTTCGCATGGTCGGTGGTTTCCTTGGCTTCGGTAATCAGCTGGTCGAATGGCGGGTAACACCATTTCGCGGAGTTTGAACCGCCTTTTGCCGCATTACAGGTAAACAGCGGGCCGAAGAAGTTATCCGGGTCACCGTTAGCCGTTGTCCAGCCCATCAGTGCAGCCATATGTTCGCCGTTTCGGATACGGGTCTGATATTCGCCCCACTCATAGCTGATGATGTGCGCTTTCACGCCAATCTTCGCCCAGTCGGCCTGAATCATCTCCGCCATGCGACGCGCATTCGGGTTGTACGGACGCTGAACCGGCATCGCCCACAGATCGATATCAAAACCGTTTGGCATTCCGGCTTCTGCCAGCAGTGCTTTGGCTTTCTCCGGCGAATAATCGTAATCCACCAGCTTATCGTTATAACTCCAGACACCCGTTGGCAGCAGCGTTTTGGCGACGGTTCCGGTGCCGTGGAAAACAGCGTCGATGATTTGCGGCTTATTGATCGCCATACTCAGCGCCTGACGCACCTTCACATTATCCAGCGGCGGCTTCTGGGTGTTAAACGACAGGAAACCAGTGTTCAGGCCGGATTTACTCATCAGGTTGATGTCTTTGTTAGCACGCAGACGATCGAGATCGGCCGGATTCGGGAACGGCATCACCTGACATTCATTTTTCTCAAGCTTGGCCATGCGCATCGAGGCGTCCGGCGTGATGGTATACACCAGACGATCGATTTTAGATTTGCCCTGCCAGTAATCCGGGAACGCTTTGTACAGCAGACGCGTATCTTTCTGATACTGCACCAGTTCAAACGGACCGGTGCCGATCGGGTTCTGATCCAACTTCTCCGGCGTACCGGCTTTCAGCATTTGATCGGCATATTCTGCCGAGAGGATAGACGCGAAATACCAGGCCAGATCGGCGACAAATGGCGCTTCCGGGCGGGTCAGATTGAAGCGCACGGTGTAATCATCCACCCTGTCGATGCTGCCAATCAGATCACCCAGTTTCAGGCTGTCGAAGTTCAGATACGTGCCGCCGGAAATTTTATGGTAAGGATTATTTTCGTCTTTCTGGCGCATGAACGAGAAGATTACGTCGTCAGCATTAAAGTCGCGGGTCGGCGTGAACAGCTTGCTGCTCTGGAATTTCACGCCTTTGCGCAGATGGAACGTGTAGGTTTTGCCGTCCGGGCTGACATCCCAGCTTTCCGCCAGGCTCGGCACCAGCTCCGTCGTGCCGGTTTTGAAATCCACCAGACGGTTGTAAATCGGCACGGCGCTGGCATCCACCGAGGTGCCCGAGGTGTAAAGTTGCGGGTTGAATTGCTCCGGCGAACCCTCAGAGCAGTAAACCAGCGTTTTCGCCGAAGCGCCGCCGGTGATGGCTAATGCCAGTAAACCTGTGCTTATTTTTAAGATGTTGTGTTTCATTCTTTTCCCTATTTTCCCTGTCCGGAGAGTGTTTAGATCTTCTTCATCGTGGAACATAAAGCAAAAACAGATTAACATCTGGATAACACCTAGTAATGCTTTGTTATATATGAAAATCTTATAACAACACACCTTATTGGCGATCATTCAGAGGTCAAGATGTCGACACAAATCGCAAAACAGCTTACCGAACGTTTCTACCGCTATCTCTCCGTGACGTCACAAAGTGACGCCAGCGCGACCACGCTGCCGAGTACGTCGGGTCAACATGATATGGCGCGTTTACTGGCCGATGAGCTGCACCAGCTCGGTCTGGAAAACATTCAGATTGACGAACACGCGACCGTTACTGCCGTCAAACCGGGCACGAAAAAAGGTGGCCCGCGCATCGGTTTCATTACGCATATTGATACCGTGGATGTGGGCCTGCGCCCGGACATTCACCCGCAAACACTGCGTTTTACCGGCGATGATTTGTGTCTCAATAAAGAACAGGATATCTGGCTGCGTCCTGCGGAAAGGCCTGAGATTTTACCGTATCTGGGCGAAGAGATTATTTTCAGTGACGGCACCAGCGTACTCGGCGCGGACAATAAAGCGGCCGTGACCGTGGTGATGACGCTGCTGGAAAACCTCGGCGCAGACCAGGAATACGGCGATATCGTGGTGGCATTTGTCCCTGATGAAGAGATCGGCCTGCGCGGCGCAAAAGCGCTAGATCTCGCCCGTTTTGACGTGGATTTCGCTTACACCATCGACTGCTGCGAGCTTGGCGAAGTGGTATACGAAAACTTCAACGCCGCCGCCGCTGAAATTACCTTCACCGGCGTCACCGCGCACCCGATGTCCGCCAAAGGCGTGCTGGTAAACCCGCTGCTGATGGCACAGGATTTCATCAGCCATTTCGACCGCGCTGAGACGCCGGAAAACACCGAAGGCCGCGAAGGTTATGTGTGGTTCAACGGCATGAGCGCCTCGCAGCAAGGGGCTAAGCTGAACGCGTCCATCCGCGACTTTGACAGCGCCAGTTTTGCCGCACGTAAGCAGAAGATTCAGGACGTCGCGAAAGACATTGCCGCGCAATATCCGGCGGCAAAAGTGTCAGTTGAAATCAGCGACACCTACAGCAATATCAGCAGCGCCATCGGAGAAGACCGTCGTGCGATTGATTTGATTTTTGCGGGTCTGAAAGAGATTAGCGTTGAGCCAAAAGTGATCCCGATGCGCGGCGGTACCGATGGCGCAGCGCTGTCAGCGAAAGGTTTGCTGACGCCAAACTACTTCACCGGCGCGCATAATTTCCACTCGAAATATGAGTTCCTGCCGGTGAATTCGTTTGTGAAATCCTATGAACTGACCGTGCAGCTTTGCCTGCTGGCTGCGAAAGGCTGATTTTCCTCAGGTAAAACCCACACCCCATCCCAGCCTTCCCCTCGTGAGAGGGGAAGGAGCGTACGGATATTACTTCAACGCACCGGACAGGAACTGCTGTAAACGGGCGCTCTTCGGGTTACCGAATACTTCATCGGGATCACCCTGCTCTTCGATAACGCCCTGATGCAGGAAAATCACATGGCTGGAAACGTGACGGGCAAATTCCATTTCGTGTGTGACCACCACCATGGTTTTCCCCTCTTCCGCCAGTTTTTGCATGATGCGCAAGACTTCACCCACCAGTTCCGGGTCAAGCGCTGACGTCGGTTCATCGAACAGCAGCACTTCCGGTTCCATCGCCAGCGCACGCGCGATAGACACGCGCTGTTGCTGACCACCTGACAGATTTACCGGATATTTCCCCTGAGCCCGGGCGTCGATACCCACTTTATCGAGGTATTTCACCGCACGTTCACGCGCTTCGGCTTTGCTTAATCCCAGCACCTGAACCGGCGCTTCCATAACGTTTTCCAGCACCGTCATGTGGCTCCACAAGTTGAAATGCTGGAAGACCATCGTCAGTTTAGTGCGCAGCAGTTGCAGCTGTTTTTTGTCGAAGACTTTCAGTTGCCCGTCGGTGTCGCGCACCATACGGATATCCTGATTATTGACGCTGATCGAACCTTCGCTCGGTTTCTCCAGGAAGTTAATGCAGCGCAAAAAGGTACTTTTCCCGGAACCGGACGAGCCGATAATGCTGATGACATCGCCCGCATTCGCAGACAAAGATACGCCTTTCAGCACTTCATGATCACCGTAGCGTTTGTGTAAGTCGAGAACCGCTAATTTATTTTCTGGCATAATTTTATATCCGCAATAGTTATTTTTATCAGTGGCTTGACTGAGGTTTCACGTGCGCCAGCCAGCGTTTTTCCGCCTTGCGGAACAGACCAATCAGGACAAAAGAAACACAAAGATAAATCACCGCCGCAATCCCGAACGCGTAGAAAGGCTGATAGGTCGCGGAGTTAATATCACGGGCGATTTTCAGCACATCCGGCACCGTGGCGGTAAAGGCCAGCGCAGTGGAATGCAGCATCAGAATCACTTCGTTGCTGTACGCAGGCAGCGCGGTGCGCAGAGCCGACGGCAAAATAATGCAGGTATACAGTTTAAAGCGTGAGAAACCGTAGGCATTGGCTGCCTCAATTTCACCGTGCGGAACAGAACGGATCGCCCCGGCAAAAATCTCCGTGGTATAAGCACAGGTGTTGAGCGTCAGCGCGAGGATCGTACAGTTCAGGCCGCTGCGGAAAAACGCATTCAGGAAATCCGTACCGCGCACGATTTCCAGGCTGTACATGCCGGAGTAAAACACCAGCAACTGAACGTACAGCGGCGTTCCGCGGAAGACATAGGTATAAAGCCAGATCGGATAGCGAAAGAATTTGTTGGAGGAAACGCGGCCAACCGCCATCGGAACCGCCAGTAATCCGCCCATCACGACGGAGCTGATTAACAGCCACAGCGTTATCGCCAGGCCGGTAAAACGGTAGCCGTCGCTGTACAGCAAGGACATGCCGTATTGTTGTAAAATTTCGATCATAGGTCCGCCCTCTTCACACCCAGCGAATAACGGCGATCAAGCCAGACCAGCACGCCGTTCGACAGCGTGGTGAAAATCAGATAAACCACACCCGCAACAATCGCGAAGTAAAAAGGCTGATACGTGCCTTTGCCTGCAAGCTGCGTCGCTTTCACCACGTCATTGAGGCCGAGCAGGGATACCAGCGCGGTGGCTTTCAAAATAACCTGCCAGTTGTTGGCAATTCCGGGCAGCGCGAAACGCATCATGGCAGGGAATAAAATACGACGAAAAATCTGCGAGCCGCTGAAACCAAACGCCGTCGCTGCTTCAATCTGACCGCGGGGAACCGCCATAAAAGCACCGCGGAACGTCTCGGTAAAATAGGCGCCGTAAATAAAGCCCAGGGTAATAATACCCGCGCTCATAGGATCGATATCAATCTGAGAAAAACCTAATGATTCAGTCAGGCTGTTAAGCGCAATCTGCAATCCGTAGAAAATAAGTAACATTAAAACCAGGTCAGGGACGCCGCGAATAAGCGTGGTGTAACAGCCAAAAATACCCGAAATAACCCGGCTTTTTGACAGTTTCCCGCCAGCCCCGATAAGCCCGATCACCAACGCTAAAATCACTGACGAAATCGCCAGCTCCAGTGTCACCAATGTGCCCTGGATAATTACCTGGGAATACCCATACAGCATGTATTTGTCCTGTCTTCAGTGGATCCCGGCGCAGGTTACGCTAACCCTGCGTCAGAACCGCAAGGAGCGGCGAACCGCTCCCTTTGGCACATCTCACAGCGCAAATCAGCCGCCGTAAACGTCAAAATCGAAGTATTTTTTGGCCAGTTTGTCGTAAGTGCCGTCTTTACGCATGCTGTCGAACGCTTTGTTCAGCGCAGCCTGCAAATCGGTTTCGTTCTTACGCAGACCCATACCTGTGCCCACACCGAAGAATTTATCGTCTTTCACGGAAGGACCCGCGAACGCGTAATCTTTACCGGCAGCCTGTTTCAGGAAACCTTCGCTACCTGCCACTTCATCCTGGAAAGCCACATCCAGACGACCTGAAGCCAGATCGGCGTAGATCAGATCCTGGTTCTGGTAAGCCACCACGTTGATGCCTTTTGGCTGCCACATTGCGTTTGCATAGGCTTCCTGAGTAGAACCTTGCAGAACACCGACGTTTTTGCCTTTCAGCGCGTCCAGCGTTGGCAGAATTTTAGAGCCTTTTGGCGCGATCAGACGGGCGTTAGCTGCGTACAGTTTTTCTGTGAAATCAATTTCCTGCTGACGTTTTTCAGTGATCGACAGGGAAGAGATAATCGCATCAATTTTCTTCGCTTTCAGAGAAGGGATCAGCGCATCAAAGTCACTTTCAACGTAAGTACATTTGATGGCTGCACGTTTACACATCTCGTTAGCCAGGTCGATATCAAAACCTACCAGCTTGCCGCTGGAGTCTTTTGATTCAAATGGGGCGTAAGTCGGATCAGTACCGATATTAATTGCTTTAGGCGCGGCAGCAAATGCACTACCTGCACTGGCTAAGACCAGAACCAGCGGAAGAACCTTGAACAACTTTTTCATACATTAGCCTCAGTGATTATTCATCTGTTGTGGTTGTGTGTGCGTGAATGAACGTCTTTTTATAGTTTGCTGAACGGCGCAAATGGCTTTTTGCCAGGTTTTCTCATGCACGTTCCGTGCCGTTTCTCCGTAAGGTGATTTTCATCTCATGAAGAACGAAAACCGTTCAAAAAAGCATCGGGATAATGAAAGTTTTCAAAGGTCTGAAGGAAGAATAGCTGAAGCGCCCGCGAACACTGCACCTTAATGAATCAAATTGTGATCATTGTTGGTGCAATGTAACGGTATTGCGCAAAAGAGGTGCGTAACGCGGTGAGAAAGTTTAGTGGCTGCCCTGCCATCGAACAAATAAGTCTTCCGGAAGTTCGATATCAAACTGGTCGATCACCCGGTTGACGGTCTGATCGATGATATCTTCCACGGTTGCCGGCCGGTGATAAAACGCCGGAACCGGCGGCATAATAACCGCGCCCAGCTCGGCGGCCTGCGTCATCAGCCGTAAATGCCCCAGATGCAGCGGGGTTTCACGCACGCAAAGTACCAGACGACGCCTTTCCTTGAGAACAACATCCGCCGCACGCGTCAGTAAACCGTCGGTATAACTGTTCACAATGCCGGATAGGGTTTTGACCGAACAAGGCAAAATCACCATGCCCGTGGTTTTAAATGAGCCGGAGGAAATACTGGCGGCGATATCGCGGGAATCATGCACCACATCAGCCAGCGCCTGAACATCGCGCAGTGTCAGGTCCGTTTCCAGCGTCAACGTCTGGCGGGCGGCGTTGCTCATCACCAGATGGGTTTCGATATCCGGCACGCTTTGTAGAACCTGCAATAACCGGACGCCATAAATCGCACCGCTGGCGCCGGAAATACCGACAATAAGTCGTTTCATAAACACTGCCTCTGAAATTTCGCGCGAAACAATCAATATGAATGAACCATCAATATGAATCAGTATACACGCCGGAGAATGGGTCTGACTTTGCCGGAATGCCGGGGAATTGGCAACCTAAAGGCACGGGAATTGGGGCGGGGAAACGGGCGGAGTAAACAATAATAACGCGCCCGCCCGGCCTTTCAGCCTGAGCGGGCGCATTTCAAAGGGATTAGCCTTCGTTATGCATTTCGAGGTTTTCAGCTTCCTGCTGGCCACGCAATGCCTGAGCATCATCGTTGCGCAGCGCTTCGAGGTATTCCAGATAGTTCTGGTCAACGTCTTTGGTGACGTAAACACCGTCGAATACGGAACATTCGAATTTCTCTATGTCGGTATTGTCTTCTTTCACTGCGGCGATAAGGTCGCTCAGGTCCTGGAAGATTAACGCATCGGCGCCAATGATCTGATTGATTTCGCTGACTTCACGACCGTGGGCAATCAGTTCATTTGCGCTTGGCATATCGATGCCGTAAACGTTCGGAAAACGAATTTCCGGCGCCGCAGAGGCCAGATAAACACGTCGCGCACCGGCTTCACGTGCCATCTCAACAATCTGCTGAGAGGTGGTGCCGCGCACGATGGAGTCATCGACCAGCAGAACGTTTTTATCACGGAACTCAGCGCGGTTAGCGTTCAGTTTACGACGTACAGATTTACGGCGTTCCTGCTGGCCCGGCATGATAAAGGTACGGCCTACATAGCGGTTTTTCACAAAACCCTGACGGTACGGTTTATCCAGAATACGCGCGATTTCCAGCGCGATATCGCAGGAGGTTTCCGGGATCGGAATGACCACATCGATATCCAGATCTTCCCATTCACGGGCAATTTTCGCGCCCAGCTTTTCACCCATACGGACACGGGCACTGTAGACGGAAATTTTGTCGATGAACGAGTCAGGACGTGCGAAATACACGTACTCGAACAGGCATGGGTTGTACTGTGGATTCTCAGCACACATGCGGGTAAACAGCTGGCCTTTCTCGGTGATATACACCGCTTCGCCCGGTGCGACATCACGCAGGAACTCAAAGCCCAGCGTATCAAGCGCCACGCTTTCAGACGCGACCATGTACTCGTTGCGGCCATCTTCCAGCGTACGTTTACCGATCACCAGCGGACGGATACCGTGCGGGTCACGGAACGCCAGCATGCCATGGCCGATGATCATCGCCACGCAGGCATAAGCACCACGAATTTTCAGGTTCACGGCAGCCACAGCGGCAAAAATGTTGTCGGCTTCCAGCGGGTAATGCTGGAAACGGTCCAGTTCGCTCGCCAGGATATTGAGCAGAATTTCAGAATCGGAAGTCGTGTTCACATGACGGCGCTGGCCTTCGAACAGGTTGCTTCTCAATTCGTGAGCATTGGTCAGGTTACCGTTGTGGGCGAGTGTGATGCCGAACGGAGAGTTGACGTAGAAAGGTTGAGCTTCTGAGGCACTGGAACTGCCAGCCGTTGGATAGCGAACATGGCCGATACCCATGTTGCCTTGTAAGCGTTGCATATGGCGGGCTTCAAACACATCTTTCACCAGGCCATTGGCTTTCCGTAAACGGAAATTGTTATTGGCATCGATGGTGGTGATGCCAGCAGCATCCTGCCCACGGTGTTGTAACACCGTTAACGCGTCATAAATCGACTGGTTTACCGGCATGAAACCGGCGATACCGACAATACCGCACATGTTGTCTTTTCCTCTTCAGCGCTGCCAGAACTAAATATGTTTTGGCAAGAAACTCGACGTGCTCTGCAGGTAGTCAAAGAACCACCTGATGATATAACTGAACTGTGGGATCAACTGGGATTGTTTCCAGTCGTCACTTTGCGAAAAACTGGTGAAGGTATCCAGGAAGAACAGCATCGCGGAGACGATAAGTACACCGCGCAGTGCGCCGAAGCACACACCTAACACCCTGTCAGTGCCGGACAACCCGGTTTTTTCAACCAGTGAACTGATCACATAGTTGACAATTGCACCTACGATCAACGTCGCGATGAACAAGATGGCAATTGCGATCCCGTTTCGAACTAACTCATCTTCGAAACGCGTGAAGTAGATGGCGAGATACGGGTAATAATGACTGGCTACAAAGAAGGCGCAAGCCCAGGTAACCAGTGATAAAGCCTCGCGAACAAAGCCACGGATTAAACTGACTAAAGCAGAAAATCCGATAACCGCAATGATGACGTAATCAATCCAGACCATTAACAATTCCAGTGTCTAATCTAGTCGCGTCTACCCCGGCATCCAAATCGCTGCGAATTCTAACAGAAAAAGAAAACGTTTGCGTAGCGGAAATCAGCCGGTCAGACAAATTAATAATAGCGATTAAAAAAACCTCAACCGCAGCATAAACCTATAAAATCCCAACCCGGCGATCTTATAGAAAAAGGGCACAAATCGCTTGTGCCCTCCCTGGTATTTTTTGTGTTTTTAGTGCCTTCCGGCTTCCCCGCTCTCACGGGGAACCGCAAGATTAGTGCGCCGAATAAGCACGCACCTGTCCGCCTAACCCGCTGAGCTGTTGCAGCTGAGGGAGTGAAGCTTCCAGTTTTTGTTTTGACGCATCCGGACCCACATAAAGCCGCGTGATTTGTCCCTGCACCGGCGTCGCCGGAACAGAATAAGCACGGAACCCGGAAAGTCGCAGAGTCGCAACAATCTCGGTCGCTTTCGCCGCATTTTTCAATGCACCGAGCTGTACAACATAAGACTGACCCGCTGGTGCTTTTTCTTCCGGCGCAGGCTTAGGCTGTTCCACGGCTTTCGGTTGTTCAACCGGTTTCGGCTGTTCAGCGACGACCTTCGGTTGTTCTGCCGGCTTCGGCTGTTCGACCGGTTTTGGTTTCACCACCGGTTTGGCTTCCGCCAGCGGTTTAGGTTCAATCACTTTCGGTTTCTGAGGCGCAGGTTTGACCTGGGCCGGTTTCGCTGGCGCCGTTTGCACCGGTTTCTTCTGCTCAGGCAGCGTCGTAACCGGCGGTGCTTCGACCGTCGTGTTCCCCGGCGCTACGTTGCCATGATTGGCGGCATTGGTATTGGTCGCCGCACTGTCGATGTCCTGCGCACCGTTCATGGCCTGATTTGCGCCTTCCGGCGGCTGAGCGGGTAATGACTGCGTGACAGGCGGTACAGAATCCTGTTCCTCAACATCACCCGGTTTTGGCACCAATGGAATAGACGCAAATTCGTCTTCGTAATGCTTTTTCTTGCCGTCGAGTAAACCGGGCAAAATGATAACGCCCAGCGCCACCAGAATGACCGTCCCGACCAGACGATTTTGAAACTTACTTGCCACTGGTTTTCCCCGTGTCGATAGCATCCATTACGTGAGCTACGGTGTGGAACGAACCGCAGACAATCACAATATCCTGAGGAGCCGCCTCCTGCATAGCCTGTCTCCAGGCAGACTCCACATCATCAAACCGGCGCGCCTGAGGCAGGTGCGAGGCCAGTTCTTCAACGCTGGCGCCACGTGGCCCTTCCAGCGGTGCGCAATACCATTCATCCACCTGAGGCGAAAGACAAGCCAGCGTACCGGCAATATCTTTGTCTTTCAACATTCCCACCACCGCACGCACTTTCCCGCCCTGGCGCGGCTGTTCAGCCAGCCGTCCGGCCAGATAAGCCGCGGCGTGCGGGTTGTGCGCAACGTCAAGGATCAGGCGTGGCGATTCACTGACCGTCTGGAAACGCCCCGGCAGTGCAGCACGCTGTAAGCCATTGCGTAACGCATCTTCAGGAATATTCAGCGTCGAATAATGCAACGCGGCCAGCGCCGTCGCGGCATTTGGCAACGGAACATTCGGCAGCGGCAATTCGTCCAGTATGGTGACTTCTTCGCCATCCTGCAAAGCCGCCCAGCGCCAGTTTCCGGCGTTTGCCGCGAAATTCCAGCTCTCACCCCGGCGGTATAAATCTGCGTGTTTCTCTTTTGCCACATCGGCAATAGATTGCGGCATATCCGGCTCACCAACGACGGCTGGCGTGTTTGAACGGAAAATACCGGCTTTCTCGCGGCCAATGCTCTCGCGATCGGAACCCAGCCAGTCAGTATGATCCAGCGCGATGCTGGTGACGACTGATACGTCCGCATCAACAATATTCGTCGCATCCAGACGCCCGCCCAGCCCGACTTCGAGGATAACAATATCCAGCTTCGCCTGTTTGAACAGCTGTAACGCGGACAGCGTGCCGTACTCGAAATAGGTCAGGGAGATATCGCCACGTCCGGCTTCCAGCAGCGCAAAAGAGGCACAGTGCGCAGACTCAGGCAACTCTTCGCCCTGAATACGGACGCGCTCGGTATAGCGGACAAGGTGCGGGGAACTGTAAACGCCCACACGGTAACCCGCTGCCATCAGAATGGCTTCCAGTGTCGCACAGGTGGTGCCTTTGCCGTTGGTTCCTGCGACGGTAAAGACGCATGGCGCAGGTGTCAGCAAATTAAGTTTTGTCGCCACCGCTTTGACCCGGTCAAGGCCAAGCTCGATAGCCTGAGAATGGAGGTTTTCAAGATAATAAAGCCACGTGGCCAAAGGCGACGTGGCTTGAGGGATAAGTTGATTTTGCATGAGCCCCGTTCAACCTGAGTTAGGTTCACTTCGACACTACATCACCAGACTGTGATAGCAGGCAATGCCCTCTTTGTCAGAACTGACGAAGAGTAAAAGCACAGCCAGGAGGTGCCGGGCGGCATAAAACAGGTTACCGCCCGAAAAGCTGACCGGCTTTTACCTCGTCCGATCAGGCATCCTGATGATGGTCAGCGGCAGAGCCGTCGACAGCAGAATGGACGTCAGACACATTCGGCTCCGGTTGACCGGTCAGTTTCGCCAGAACGCTGCCGAGTTTGGCGCGCATGTCCGGACGACGCACGATCATATCAATCGCGCCTTTCTCAATCAGGAATTCACTGCGCTGGAAGCCCGGCGGCAGCTTTTCACGAACTGTTTGCTCGATAACACGTGGACCGGCGAAGCCGATCAGCGCTTTCGGCTCAGCGACGTTGATGTCACCCAGCATTGCCAGGCTGGCAGAAACGCCACCCATGGTCGGGTCAGTCAGCACGGAAATGTACGGCAGACCGCGTTCCTGCAATCTCGCCAATGCGGCGCTGGTTTTCGCCATCTGCATCAGCGACATCAGCGCTTCCTGCATACGCGCACCGCCACTGGCAGAGAAGCATACCAGCGGGCAGTTATCTTCCATCGCCTGTTCAACGGCACGCACAAAGCGGGCACCCACCACCGACGCCATTGAACCGCCCATGAAGGCAAATTCAAAAGAAGCCACCACGATTGGCATGCCGAACAGCGTGCCTTTCATGACGATCAGGGCGTCTTTTTCGTTGGTTTCTTTCTGTGCAGCAACCAGACGATCTTTGTATTTTTTGGAATCTTTAAACTTCAGAACATCTTTAGGCTCAAGCTCGCTGCCTAATTCAACCTCACTACCCTCGTCCATGAAAGTGGACAGACGCATACGCGCGGTAAGACGCATATGGTGGTCGCACTTAGGGCAAACCATGAGGTTGCGCTCAAGCTCGGCGCGGTAAAGGACCTGCCCGCAGCTGTCACATTTAGTCCAGACGCCCTCAGGAATACTTGCCTTACGGGTTTGCGAGTCAGTGCTCTTACTAAGAATTCGTTCAATCCAGCTCATCGATAACCTTTCTGTTTGAACCCGGCCGAAGCCAGTCCGCTGTTCATGCTGTAACAAGTCCCCTGAAACCTACCCAAATACGCCTGCGCACGGAGTGTCAAAAAACCTTACACACCGCATCGCAGAAGGGTTGTTCGCAGGAACAGACCATAAATTGTCGCTCATTAAACCATAACGGCCAGACACTGTGGATAAAAAACTGGTCCACCCTCTGGTTTAATGTCTTAAATTTTAAAGCGCTTGCGCAAAAAATCGCCGCAGATTAATCCTGCTGACGCTTTTCTTTCGCCGCTGCGCGTTTGTGCCGCCAGATTTCTACCACGCCCGGCAGAATCGAAACCACGATGATGGCAACAATCAGCAATTTCAGATTTTCCTGAACAATGGGCAGATCGCCAAACAGATAGCCCGCGTAGGTAAACAGCAGCACCCAAATCAGCGCACCAATCACGTTATAGGCCGCAAAGTGGCGGTAGGACATATGCCCCATACCCGCTACAAACGGCGCAAAAGTCCGGACGATTGGCACGAAGCGCGCAAGAATAATCGTTTTGCCGCCATGTTTCTCGTAAAACTTGTGCGTTTTATCTAAATAACTGCGACGGAAAATTTTCGAATCCGGATTGCTGAACAGCCGTTCACCAAACACCCGTCCGATAGTGTAGTTCACCGCATCGCCGAGGATCGCCGCAATTGCCATCAGCAACACCATCACGTGTACGTTAATGTCATTACTCGGCAATGCCGCCAGCGCACCCGCCACAAACAGCAGCGAATCGCCCGGTAAAAACGGTGTCACCACCAGACCCGTTTCACAAAACAGGATCAGGAACAAAATCCCGTAAACCCAGATGCCGTACTGCGCAACCAGCTCCGCTAAATGCACATCAATATGAAGAATAAAATCAATAATAAAGTGGATAAAACTCATTTGATTTACCGTCCCATGTGTTCTTTAAAACGTGGCGTAAAAATCACGTGTACTGTTCCCTAATCTTCCAGGAACAAGGGGCCCATATTGACCTGAGGTAAGGCAAATTTCTCAGGGTAATCAACAGATACCAGATACAACCCTTCAGGTTTTCCTGTCGCCGCCGCCAGATTGCGATCTTTCGCTGCCAGCAATTCTGCCATCCAGCCTACCGGCTGATTTCCGGCACCGATTTCGACCAGACTGCCGACAATATTTCTCACCATATGATGCACAAAGGCATTCGCCTTGATATCCACCACCACGTAATTGCCGTGGCGGCTGACATTCAGGTGCATCACATAGCGCCACGGCGTGCGCGACTGGCACTGGGACGCACGGAACGACGTAAAATCGTTTTCCCCGAGCAATGCCTGCCCGGCGAGCTGCATCTTTTCGACATCAAGCGGCATGTGGACGTGCGTCACACCGGTATGCAAAATCGCCGAACGGTAGCGATTATTGTAAATCACGTAACGATAACGGCGTGCGGTGGCGCTGAAGCGTGCATGAAAATCTTCAGGAACACTGGCACACCAGCGCACGGCAATATCTTTCGGCAGATGAGTATTCACACCCATCGTCCATGCGGCATCTTTGCGCAAAACCGGCGTATCGAAATGCACCACCTGCCCGGTGGCACTGACACCCGCGTCGGTACGTCCGGCGCAGAGCACCACAATCGGCGCATCTGCCACGCGGCTCAGGGCTTTTTCCAGACATTCCTGGACGCTCGCCGCGCCCTGCTGTCTTTGCCAGCCGTAATATTCACTGCCGTTGTACTCAATGCCTAACGCCACGCGCCCCGCAATAACCGGAGCCGCGACGTCAGCAATTACATCATCGGACATTATCAGTACCAGTATTCGTTAATCAGTTTTTCTGCGGTCTCAACCGCCATCAGGGCACCGCCGAAACGCACGTTGTCTGCCACTGACCAGAATTGCAGTAATTCAGGCACACCGTAGTCATTGCGGATACAACCGATGCTCAGGTTCGCGTTACCGGAAGCGTCGCTGACCTGTGTCGGGAAATCATCTTCTTCGCTGAGGCTGATATCATCGATACGTTCGAGTTCAGTACGTGCTTCTTCCGCAGACAGCGGACGCAAACCTTCGAGATGCACAACCTGCGCATGACCGTAAAATACCGGTGACTGCACGCAGCTGACGGAAATTGGCAGGCCGTCATTTTGCAGAACTTTGCGAACCTGATCGACCAGACGACGTTCCTGAAGAACGCTGCCCTCTTCGTCGCTCACCAGCGGCAACAGGTTAAATGCCAGCTGCTTAGTGAAGATGCCTTCTTCTGCCGGGATGCCGTTGAGCAGACGGGCGCTTTGCCCGGCCAGATCGTCCACGGCGGCTTTACCCAGCGCAGAAACGGACAGCAGAGAAGTAACATGCAGACGGGCAAGCCCGGCCTGTTCGGTCAGCGGCTTGATCGCCGTCAGAAGCTGGCTGGTCAGGCTGTCAGCAACTGCCACGATATTACGGTTACGGTAATGGGACAGCGCGTCAGGGTTCACGCCCGGCACCACCAGCGGAATATCGTTTTCGAGGGAGAACAGACCGCTGCTGTCAATCACCAGACACCCCTGATTGGCGGCTTCTTCGGCATATAACGTCGAGGCTTCGGTACCGGCAACAAAGAACGCCAGCTGAACCTGTGACCAGTCAAACTCGGATGCCAGCTGCACGCGCAGGCTTTTGCCATTAAAGCGCACGGTCTGACCCGCACTGCGGTCGCTGGCCAGCGGAAAGAGTTCACCAACCGGGAACTGACGATCAGCCAATAATTCCAGTAACGCATCACCGACTGCGCCCGTCGCGCCAAGCAGCGCAATATTCCAGCCATCAGACATGTTGGTTTTCTCCAGAAAATAAAAGTACAAATACAAGGGGCGATGAATAATCACCGCCCTGCTTTCAAATAGTTATCGCGTCACTGTAGGCTAAAAAGCTTAAGGCCGTGTTAAGACGGGATTTGAATCAGCCTGGCTGGCTGTTAAATCCGAGCTTTTTCAGGACGTCTGCCGTCGCTGCATCATCGCAAATAACACGTAAAGACGACCACTCGCGGCGTTCTTCATAGAACTTGCGCAGCTTATCGAATTCGCCCGGTTTCCCGGCGACACGGCGCAAAGGCCGGTCATCGCGGCGCACATCATACACTAAGTGAATAAGCCGCAGCAGTTTGGCTTCGCTGAGCGCGCCACGTAAGGTCACTTCGGCAAATTCAGGCGCAGGCAGCAGGGATTCCAGCGGCACAGTTTGCGGTTGTCCGATGAACTGGCTGAACGCTTCGAAAACCTGCGTGGTGCCACGTGCTTTCCCTTCCAGACTGTAACCGGCGATATGCGCGGTTCCGATGGCGACTTTATCGAGCAAGGCCAGCGAAAGATCCGGTTCAGGTTCCCAAACATCCAGCACGGCGGTCAGCTTTTTGCTGCCGTTCAGCGCGTCCAGCAGCGCGGCGTTGTCGACAACTTCGCCGCGACAGGCGTTAATCAGAATGCGGTCAGCCGGCAGACGCGCCAGTAAATCCGCATCGACCAGATGATGCGTGGCATATGCGCCTGACATGTTCAGCGGAGTATGGAATGTCAGAATATCGGCTTCGGCGACCAGTTTTTCCAGCGGCCAGAATTCACCGGCATCGCCACGATCGGCGCGCGGCGGATCGCAAAGCAGCGTACGGACACCCAGCGCTTCCAGACGGGCGTTCAGGCGCGAACCCACATTACCGACGCCAATGATCCCGACCGTTTTGTCGCGCAGCTGAAAACCATCGCGCTGCGCAAGGATCAGGAGTGAAGAAAAGACATATTCCACCACCGCAATCGCATTGCAACCCGGCGCCGCCGAGAAGCCAATACCCTGCGTGGCAAGCCATGCGTCATCAACGTGATCGGTACCCGCTGTTGCGGTACCCACAAATTTCACCGGTTTTCCCTCCAGCAAACTTTCGTTCACTTTCGTCACGGACCGCACCATCAGCGCATCAGCATCATTGAGCGCATCTTGTGGAATTGGGCGGCCAGGCACGGCCTGCACGTTTCCCAACCGGCTAAAAAGCTCGACGGCATACGGCATATTTTCATCAACCAGGATTTTCACGTTTGTCTCCGGCAGCAAGGCCTAAGAAAGAATAGAAAATAAAGAGGACACTGATTTTGCCACGATATGAAATGAGATCCCAACCGGGTTTACCTGTCGTTACGAAAACGTTGTGGCGTGGTGCCGGAAATGTGCTGGAACATGGCGATAAACGCCGACGCCGAGCTGTATCCCACATCCAGCGCAATCTCGTTTACGGTTTTACCCTGCTCTAACAACGAGATGGCATGCAGAAAGCGCAACCGCTGACGCCATTCCGCAAATCCCATGCCTAACTCCTGCTGGCAGCGGCGCGAAAGCGTCCGTTCGGTGGTATAAACCTGCGTCGCCCATTGCGCCAGCAGCGTATTATCTGCCGGATTTTTCTCCAGCGCATTCAGCACCGGCGAGAGCAACTTATCTTCGGAAGTGGGCAGATAGGTATTCTGACGCGGTGCCAGACTGATTTGGTCCAGCAGCACGCGGCACATGCGCAGGTCCGTGTCGGTGACCGGCTCCGACATATTGCGCGAAAAGCAGTCATCCGCAATCGCATTGAAAATGGCCGTCGGTGTCAGCAAACACGGCGTGGAAGGCAGATCTTTATCCAGCGCCGGAGCGATATCAATCGCACAAAATCGCGTCGTTTTGCGGTTATAGCTGGAATGCTCCACACCGGCAGGCACCCAGATCGCAAACTCGCGCGGTGCCAGGTAGCGCTTTCCTCCCACCAGCATCGCCAGAACGCCGGACTTCACGCAGATAATCTGGCTCCACGGATGGGAATGCTGCACATACTCGGAATTCCCTTCAACGATCTCGCCGCGAAACAACAGTGTCACCGGTATTTTTTCCGGCAACGGCGGATAATATCGGGGAGAGGAGGGTTGCTGAGATGAAGCACGTGGAGCTGGCATAAAATCCTTTTGTCTGTGAGCGATATTGCGATTGTCTTAATTGCGTGAACAGTTGTCTGATTATCGTTATATCTAACAAATAAGACAATCGTACACTTGCGTTACGATTTACTCAGGGACAATTTCCAATGAATGTACTTTTTCCGCTGCTGGCCGTGCTGATCTGGTCACTGAATGCGGTCGTCAGCAAGGCGGCTTCAAGTGCGATAGATCCGGCCGCAATCTCTTTCTACCGCTGGCTTCTGGCGCTGGTGACGCTGACACCTTTTATCCTGCCCGGCGTTCTGCGTAACCTGCAAGCCGTCAGACAATACTGGTGGAAACTGCTGATCCTCGGCCTGCTCGGAATGGTGCTTTATCAGAGCCTGGCGTATTACGCCGCGCACAGCGTCAGCGCCCTGTTTATGGGGATCCTCAACTCCCTGATCCCACTGCTGACGGTGCTTATCGGCCTGTTTGTGCTGAGCGTGGTACCGACGGTTGGCGTGGCAGTCGGCAGTATTGTTTCTCTTGGCGGACTCATCTGGCTGGTGAGCTCAGGGGATCCGGCGCAGTTGCTGCAACACGGTATTGGCACCGGGGAGCTGATGATGTTTGCCGCGTCGGCGTCCTACGCGCTGTATGGCGTGCTGACCAAGCGCTGGGCGATCCCGCTGCCTAACTGGCAATCGTTGTACGTGCAGATCATCTTCGGCGTCTTACTGCTGCTGCCTAACTTCCTGATGGCGAAAGATGTCAGCCTGACCGTACACAATATTCCGCTGGTGCTTTTCGCAGGGATCCCGGCGTCAATCATTGCGCCTTTTTTGTGGATCCAGGGCGTTATCCGCCTCGGTGCGAACAAAGCCTCTATTTTCATGAACCTGTCACCCATTTTCACAGCAATCATTGCGGTGTTGTTCCTGCATGAACACCTGCAAAGCTACCATCTGATCGGCGGCGGCATCACGCTGGTCGGCGTTATCCTCGCACAACGTCTGCGCAAGCCATTGTTTGGCCGCAAACCGGGCGAACTGCAAAAAGAAACGCGTTAAACCTCACTGCCATCCCCCGTTCAGGTGGATGGCACCTTCCCCTTTTACGCTTTTGCGTACAGTAAGATGTTTTTACCCGCCGTTTTCAGAAACAATATCCTCATGAATGTTCACCGGGCTGCTATTCACGGTGTCGGTTAAAACACTTTGCAGGTATGATGAGGCGCTTCTGCGCTTTGCGCCGCGCTTACACATCAAGCGACGTTTAAATTTCCAGCGAAGGACGGTGATATGCAACCTTTGAGCGGCCCGGGCATGCCGGTTGGCGACAACAGAACACAGCCCCAGGGTCAGACCGTTCCGGTTAAACCGGGAGGCGAATTACCGCTGACACCGGCACAGCGCACCACGCTGGAAAAGCTGATTGTGAAGCTGATGGCGCTGACTCCCATAAAATCTGCTGAGATCTGGGCCAACCTGCGCCACGATCTTTCGCTGCCTCATGGCGCAGAAATCACCTCATCACAATTTCCTCAGGCGCAGACGTTATTGCAGGGGAAACTGACCCAGGCGCAGGACAGCCACGCGACCCGCCAGCTGATGTTGCAGCTAACCGAGCTGTTGCCGCAGGGCAATAACCGTCAGGCCGTCAGCGATTTTATTCGCCAGAACTTTGGTCATACTGTTCTGAGTCAGCTGACACATCCTCAGCTTCAGCAAGTGCTGGATTTGATCCAGACACGCCAGATGAATATTCCGCAACCCCAGCAGACGCCGGTCACCGATCGTCCGTTGCTGCCTGCGGAACATAACAGCCTGCAACAACTGGTCACTCGCCTCAGCGCGGCGACCGGTGAAGCGCCGGTGAAAGTCTGGCAGGAACTGTTCAATCTGGTGGGCGTAAAAGTCGGCGATTCGATCCCGGCGAAGCATTTTCAGCTGTTAAGCCAGTTCATGCAGGTGAAAGCGTCACTCAGCCAGCAAACCACTGCGCCGACGCTGACCACGCTGCTGAGCGTACTGAAACAACCGGCCAGCACGCATGAAATACGGCAGCTCACCGAGTATGTCGAAAACCGTTTCAGCGCGACGTTATCGACGCCGCTGACGCCGGTTCAGGTCAGCGACCTGATTGGCGTATTGTTCAGCCAGCGCGTTGACCGTTCCCCGCGCGCGGAAGACATCGATGACAGCTTTACCACCGTGTCGCGCACCGATCCGCAGCCGATCATGAATCCTTTCGTAGCCATGTTGCCGCCTTCCATGCAGGCGCTCGGCGGCAAGCCGTTAGTGTTTATCGCTTTTGTGGTCGTCGTACTCTTGCTGTGGGCGGTCTTTTAAGCCGCTGCTCACGCACAGCCACAATCTTCAGGGGCGGAGTCCGCCGGATAAACTCCGCGCGCTTCGCCTTTCACGACCGGATGCCGGTCCCGAGTCCAGAAATCCAGCCCGCCGATCATTTCTTTCACGCGGAACCCCAGCTTCGCCAGTTTGTACGCGCCCTGCGTAGAACCGTTACAGCCAATCCCGTCGCAATACGTCACATACACCACGTCTTTATTGAGATCACGGGTGCTTTCTGCTGTCATATTTTTATGCGGAAAACTGACCGCACCGGGCACATGACCGCGCGCATAATGTTCAGCAGAACGGGTATCAATAACCACAATGCCGGTCACGCCATTTTGTAAATCGGCCGCCACATCCGCGGCATCGGTATAAAAGCTCAGCTTTGACTGCAAATAGGCTGCACTGACTTCGGGAGAAGGCGGTTCGTAAGCCAGAACATAAGACGTCTGCGACATAAAATTTTCCTCTGCAATTTACTGTGTTGAAAACAGGTTCATCATCTCTGTTTTTGGCCTTATGATTAATACCAATTATCACCTATCAATAAGACCCATTATGGCTACCCTGCCCCAACCGTCAGCACTGATTACTCTTTTTGAAAACGCGGGCGAAATGTCCGGCCTGCGCGACCGGCTTTGCTCAGTTCTGCGGCAGGCCATTAATACCGGTGCGCTGGTCGTCGGGGAGCGGCTTCCTTCTTCACGAATGCTGGCTGCCGATTTAAAACTCTCACGCATTACCGTAGAAGCGGCCTATGCGCAGATAGAGGCCGAAGGGTATTTGCAGCGCCATACCGGAAAAGGCACGTTTGTCAGCCAGTCGCTTCCCCGCCCTTCCGCACCGCGTGCGAATGGCAGCGCGCCGGTGAAACTTTCCACGCTTTCAGCACGTGGCCGGAATATTGTGGCAACCGGCGGCTGTAACGACCCGCAATTTCCCAGGGCTTTTGCAGCAGGCTCCCCGGATTTACGCGCGTTTCCCCTGAAAATCTGGAAGCAAATCACCGGTAAACAGCTGCGTACACACGGCGAACGTTTGCTGGGATATGGCGATCCGCAGGGATATTTGCCCCTCCGCGAGGCGATTGCCAGTTATCTGCAACAGTCACGCGGTGTACTGTGTTCCGCTGATCACATCATGATCACCACCAGTTCCCAGCAGGCGCTGCAACTGCTGTCGATGTTGCTGATTGATCCCAACGATACAGTCTGGCTTGAGGAACCCGGTTATCCGGGAGCGCGCAATGCGTTTACCAGTGCCGGTGCGCGCCTTTGTGCGATTCCTGTGGATGAACAGGGCATCAATCCTGCTGCCGACTCTCCTTGGCCGCGCCTGATCTATCTCACGCCTTCTCACCATTATCCGACCGGCGTAAGCCTGAGTCTGCCCCGCCGTCTGCATTTGCTGGATTACGCCAGACGTCACGAAAGCTGGATCATCGAGGACGATTACGACAGCGAACTGCATTACGACGGACGCCCGCTTCCGGCCATGCAGGGGCTGGATAAGCATCAGCAGGTTATTTATCTGGGCACCTTCTCGAAGGTTTTATTCCCGTCGCTGCGTCTGGCTTATATCGTGCTGCCTCCGTCACTGGTCGCACCGATGGTGACGCTGCGCACCGTCAGTGACGGCCATTCTTCACAGCTGATGCAGGCGGTGACGGCTGAATTTATGCAAAGCGGTCATTTCGCCTCGCACCTGCGTCTTTCCCGCCAGCTTTATCACAGCCGCCGCGATCATCTGCTGGAGCAAATCCGGCAAAAAATTGACTGGCTGACCCCGCAGGTTGCCGCCGGAGGCTTACAACTTGCGGCGCATTTGCCCGCCGGACAAGAGCAGCGGCTCAGCGCACTGGCCGCAAAAGCGGGTGTTGAAACACCACGCCTTTCACCGCTGTTTCTCAATCATAGCGAACCGCATGCGCTGCATCGTGATGGCTGGCTTCTGGGCTTTTCAGCCCTTACGCCCGCTGAAATCACCTTCGCCGTTAACCGGCTGGCCGCTCTCGATACCGGCGCGCTCAGCTGACAAACGGAAGCAGGAACCAGCCGGCAAGACCGCTGAACAGCAGAAACGGGAAAGAGTAAAAGTGGAATTTCAGCCAGATTTTTCTGTCATTCGCCATACGCAGCGCAATCAGGTTAGCCAGCGATCCCATCGCCAGACCAAAGCCGCCGGCATTCACGGCGTAGGCGAGTAACGGGCCGGAAGGCAGATAGTTGATCATCAGGATCGTCGCCGGAACGTTGCTGATCACCTGAGATAAACCGATGCTCAGCAAATAATGTCCGTAATCCGGCAGCCCGTGAATGCGCGCGAAGACCGGCTGTAAAACGTCTAACCCGACAATCAGGCGTACATCGATAAACATCACGATAAACACCAGAATCAGCGGCCAGTCGATCCGCAACAGGACTTTTCGCGCCAGCAGCAGAAAACACAAAATCACCGCGAGCAATCCGTACAGCGCCAGCCCTAGATCCACGCAGGCTATAAACACGACATACAACACACCGCAGCTGGCTAAAAGGCGTTTCTGAAACGGATAGCCCTGATTGTTCGCCGTTTTTTTAAGGCTGCGCGACGGGAAACAAAAGCCGGTGACAATCAGCAATGCAACCAGCGTTACCAGCGCCAGCGGAGCCATTTGCCCGATAAAATGCAGGAATGACTGGCCGGATTTATTCCATAAAAGGATATTTTGCGGATTGCCAATCGGTGTCAGTAATGAGCCCGCATTCACCGCCAGCGCTTCGAAAATGATCAGCCGCGTAACCGGCAGCGACGTTAGTTTTTTCAACGTAATCGTCAGCGGGATCACGATAAACAGCGCAACATCATTGGTCATAAAGGTGGAAAGCACGGCGGCAGCCGTAACCAGAAACAGCGCCAGCCTGCGTTCGTTGTCGATGGCGTTAATCATCTTGCGGCCAACAAAATCAAAGTAGCCGCTGACCTCAACGCCTTTGGTCAGCATCAGCAGGCCGAGCAAGGTGATGATGGTGTCCCAGTCGACGAACTGCGGAAACTGCATGATTTTCTCAGTCTGGAAGAGCGTCAGAACGACGCCCAGCAACACCAGAAGATGCAAGAATCTGTCGCGAAGAAAGGGTTTAAAAACTGTGCTGAAAGCCGTTGTAAGCATGGTTTTTCTTAATTAAAAAAGCCGGTTATCCGATGCGCTGACGTTACCCGAAGAAATTAATTGCTGCCACTCCAAAAGTGATTTCCCCGAGGCATCGCGCAAATAAAAAACCGGCACTGCAAATATTGCAGTGCCGGAAGGAAATTCACCTCAAAAAAGCCCGAATTCAGCTCAGGGCTGAGGCCGTTTTCAGCGCCTTTTTCTGACGCTGCCAGCGCACAATATCAATGAGCAGGAATATCAGCAGGCTGCCGCCCATGACCGGCAATGAAATGGCTAACCCCAGAGTGACCAGCGCTATCGGGCATTGCAGGGCAAAAGGCACCCGTTTCCAGGTTTGCAACAAGGTGATGGCCGGGCTGCTGCTGCCGGCATCGCCCTGACGGCGCAGCCACCACAACCGGTATCCCCAGGCAATCATCGCGCAAAGCCCGGTGCCAAAGACAACCAGAATGACCTGATTCCAGACACCAAACAGGATGCCCATGTGAGCATCAACGCCCCAGCGCGTGAGTTTCGCCAGCAGCGGGAAGTCCGCAAAACGCACGTGATCGGTAATCTGTAATGAAGCCGGATCCACGGAAACCGCATCAACCCGTGTCGGCCAGCTGCGGTCAACTTCCGTCACCGTCCACGCTTTACCGGCGGTATAAGCCGGGCGGATTTCTATCCGGTGCGCCTCAATACCTGACGCCCTTGCCGCCTGAACAACGGCATCGAAAGTGAGCGCGGAAACCGCCACCGTGGCCGGTGCGGCGGGCATCACATCACCCGACATGTCCATACCAGGCATATCGGGCATGTCAGCCATATGTGCATGATGTTCTGCATGTTCGTCTGCCGGGGCAGCCACTAACTCAGGAGATAAACTGGTTTTGACCGCCGGTGTCATCCAGCCCATGTGGGCACGCAAGACGCCGATATTGTCCCCTGCCCACTGCGACCACGTCAGCCCCGTCGCGGAAAAGAACAACAGTCCGGCCAGCAGAATCACGCCCAGCGTGCTGTGCCAGTGGCGGCTGCGCTGCTGCTTTGCAATTTTTTCGCTCAGCTTGCGTGACGTACGGTTTTTTTTGCGTCCGGTGAACCAGAGAACGACGCCGCCCAGCGCGGCTACCCATAACCACGAGGCGGCCAGTTCACTGTACACGCGACCAATATCGCCCAGTAACAGCCCGCGATGTAAATCATCCAGCCAGGTGCGGAACGGCAGAATCCCACTGGTTCCGTAAACTGTCATGTCGCCTTTTACCGCCAGCGTCACCGGGTCGATGAATATTGCCCGGCTTTTGGACGCGCCCAACTGCGGATCAGAAAACATCACCCGCGTGGTATCTCCGCGTTCCGGCGCGGGTCTGACGGCATAAATTTTTGGATTTACCCCCGCCACGTTTATCGCCGCCTCTGTCTGGCGTGAAAGCGGCTGTGATGCGCCCTGTGAATCGGTAAATAGCGCGTCCGAGTACAGGTAATTTTCGAACTGCGGCGTCAGCACATACAGTGTACCGGTCAGCGCAGCGACGAAAATAAACGGCCCGACAAACAGACCAATATAAAAATGCAGACGCCGCAACAGGGCGAGAAACGCGGTTTGCGCAGACAGTTTTTCCCCCGCGTTTGCACGCAGGTTTGCAGGCTGATTCATAAATCTGATTTCCTGAATTTCAAATAGCACATCGCTAACGGCGAAAAATCGTCGTTAACCTGAAAAGGAATGGCTTAAAAAGGGAAGATCAGAAAACAGGCGGAGCGCGGGGTTGTGAATCAGTAAAGAACAGCGAAGGTACATAACGTTGTTTGAGAGAACGCGGAGGCGCACGGCTGGAAAGCTCCAGCGACCAGAGCATCGGCATGGCCTGTAAACCGAGCAGCGGTAAATGCGCCAGCAGCACACAATAACCGCAGGCAGCATCGCTCATATCGCCGGAAAGCAACCCTTTCCCGGTGTCATGTTGCGCCGTTTTACAGGCTTGCGGATGGCAATGTTCACCTGATGTTTCGGTGTCTGACAACTCCATGTCAGCCATTTCCCCGTCCGGCATGTCCATATCGGACATCACCATTCCGGGCATCATCATGTGCTGCGCACCCTCAGCCACCCGTGATTTAGAAACCACCGGTGCGATAAACAACATCAAAATCGCCACAATACCCAGCCAGGCCGGGAAGTGCCGATGTCGGTGATGGAGGCGTTGGAATGAGAGCATTATGTCAACAAGGTGAAAATAATAAGCGGCGAAATTGTACCTGAAATGTTGGATTAGATATCCAAAATCATTCGAGTTGCATCAAGGCGGCAAGTGAATGAACCTGGGAGCTTACTGAAGTAAGTGACCGGGGTGAACGAACGAAGCCAACGCAGAGGCGGCTTGAAGGATGAAGGATATAAAAAGCCCGCATTAAGCGGGCTTCAATTTATGGCTTAACGACAGGAATTATTTGTCGTTTTTCAGCTTACGCATCACCAGAGTGGCGTTGGTGCCACCGAAGCCGAAGCTGTTGGACATCACAGTCGTCAGCTCGCGCTGAGTCGGTTTAGTGATGATATCCATGCCTTCTGCCTGCTCATCGAGGTTTTCGATGTTGATGCTTGGCGCGATGAAACCGTGTTCAGCCATCAGCAAGGTGTAGATAGCTTCCTGCACGCCCGCGGCACCCAGAGAGTGACCGGTCATGGCTTTGGTGGAAGACAGTGCCGGAGTTTTGGAACCGAACACTTCACGGATTGCACCCAGTTCTTTCACGTCGCCGACAGGGGTAGAAGTCCCGTGAACGTTAACGTAATCGATTGGGGTATCCACGCCGTTCATTGCCATTTTCATGCAACGCACTGCGCCTTCGCCAGATGGAGCTACCATGTCTGCGCCGTCAGACGTTGCGCCGTAGCCAACGATTTCTGCGTAGATATGTGCGCCACGTGCCAGAGCGTGTTCCAGCTCTTCAACCACGACCATACCGCCGCCGCCTGCAATGACGAAACCGTCACGCGCTTTGTCATAGGTACGGGAGGCTTTTTCAGGGGTTTCGTTGTAGCTGGTGGACAATGCGCCCATCGCGTCGAACTCACACGCCATTTCCCAGCACAGTTCTTCACCGCCACCGGCAAAGACAACGTCCTGTTTGCCGAGCTGAATCATTTCTACCGCGTTACCGATGCAGTGAGCAGAGGTTGCGCAAGCAGAGCTGATGGAATAGTTAACGCCACGAATTTTGAACGGGGTTGCGAGGCAGGCAGAAACGCCGGAAGCCATCGCTTTGGTCACCATGTAAGGGCCAACGCCGCGCAGGCCTTTGGCACGCATGCCGTCGGAACCCGCAACCTGGTTGCGTGGAGAACCGCCACCGGAACCTGCAATCAGGCCGGTACGTTCGTTAGAAACCATTTCAGGGGTCAGACCGGAGTCTTCAATCGCCTGTTGCATGGAAAGGTAAGCGTAGATCGAGGCATCACTCATGAAACGCACAATCTTACGATCGATAAGGCCTGCGGTGTCTAATTTGACATCACCCCAGACGTGACTACGCATCCCGGCATCTTTCAGCTCTTGCGAGAAGGTGATCCCAGAGCGACCTTCCTGCAGAGATGCAAGAACTTCCTGCTTGTTGTTACCGATGCTCGAGATGATACCCAGGCCAGTAATCACTGCACGTTTCATTTAATACCTCTTGTACTATTCACCATTTGGGATTTCGTCACGCACTCTAGCGTACAGTTGTACGCCGAACAAGTCCGATCAGCAATTCCTTGTGTAAATCGCGGTAAATTTGCGCGAGGTCAAACGCAGCGTTAAACTCCGGCATCGCCTTGAACTGAGAGAGTTTCACGTGAGCCATAACCCGATCACGCCGGCTGAATTAAGCTGGAACGAACAGGGTACACCTGTTTCCCGACATTTTGATGACGTCTATTTTTCCAATCAGGACGGCTTGTTGGAAACACGTCATGTCTTTCTGAATGGCAACCATTTTCCGGCGCGTTTTTCCGCCCACCCTCGCCCGCTTTGCATCATTGCCGAAACCGGTTTTGGCACCGGGCTGAACTTCCTGACGCTGTGGCAGGCGTTCGATGCTTTCCGTGCTGAAAGCCCCGACGCTACGCTGCAACGCCTGCATTTCATCAGCTACGAAAAATTCCCCTTATCCGCCAGCGATCTGGCTGCTGCCCATGCGCAATGGCCTGAACTGGCCGCGTATTCCGCCGAACTTTGCGAACAATGGCCGATGCCGTTCGCCGGCTGTCACCGCCTTTTACTCGCGGGCGGGCGCATCACGCTCGACCTGTGGTTTGGCGATGTGACTACCCTGCTGCCTGCATGTGACACCAGTATGAATCAGCAGGTCGATGCCTGGTTCCTGGACGGATTTGCGCCATCAAAGAATCCGGACATGTGGACGGAAGAACTCTTCCGTTCGATGGCCAAAATGACCCGCCCGCAGGGAACGTTCGCCACTTTCACGGTCGCCGGTTTTGTGCGTCGCGGCTTGCAGGACGCAGGTTTTGACATCGCAAAAGTGCCCGGATTCGGTGAAAAGCGGCATATGTTATCCGGCGTTTTGCCCGCGGGAATTGATATTCCTCATCCTGCGCCGTGGTATTTCCGCCCGCCTGCTAAAAATGCCACTGAATTTGCGATTCTTGGCGGCGGCGTCGCCAGTGCCGTACTTTCGCTGGCGCTGTTGCGCCGTGGTTATGCCGTAACGCTGTACTGCGCCGATGAAAAACCGGCGCTGGGCGCATCCGGTAACCGTCAGGGCGCGGTTTATCCGCTGCTCAATGGCCGGGGCGACACGCTGGAACAGTTCTTTGCACATGCCTTTACGTTCGCCCGTCGCCAGTATTTCCAGCTGGAAAAGCTGGGCGTGCCTTTTGATCACGGCTGGAGTGGTGTTACCCAACTTGGGTATGACGAAAAAAGTCAGGGCAAAATTGAAGGAATTTTGGGCGGCGACTGGCCGGAAGGGCTGGCGAAAGGGCTGAGTGAAACCGATGTCGAAGCCTTATGCGGATTGCCTTGCGGCAGCGGCGGTATTACCTATCCGCTTGGCGCATGGTTATGCCCTGCGGAGCTGACCGCCTCGCTGCTCGCACTGGCGCAAACGCAGGGATTAGCGGTGCATTATCGCCAGCGGGTCACGGAATTAAGCCGCGACGCAAACGAAAGCTGGACGCTGAAATTTGCCGACGGGCATGAAACCCGCCATCAGGCTGTGGTGCTGGCAAATGGCGCAAATATCACTGATTTCGTGCAAAGTGAAAAACTGCCGGTCTACGCGGTCAGCGGTCAGGTTTCACATATTCCCACCACGCCGGAACTGAGCAAGCTCAGACAAGTGTTGTGCTACGACGGCTACCTGACGCCGGTGAACCCACTCAACCAGCATCATTGCATCGGTGCCAGCTATCATCGCGCCGATAAATGTACGGATTACCGCGAAGATGATCAGCAGGAAAACCGTCAGCGTTTGCTGAACTGTCTGCCGGAGCAACAATGGCCGAAAGATGTGGATGTCAGTGACGCACAGGCGCGGAACGGCGTGCGTTGCGCCACACGCGACCACCTGCCAATGATCGGGTCCGTTTCCGATTACGAGGCGCTATTAGAAAGTTATCAGAAGTTAGATCTCGACGTTCAGCGCCATCGTCCGGTCGCCAATGCGCCGGTGCATGAGAATCTTTTCCTGTTTGGCGCACTCGGCTCGCGTGGTCTGAGTTCTGCACCGCTCGGTGCCGAAGTGCTGGTCGCGCAGATTGCCGGTGAGCCAATGCCGCTGGACAGTGAAACGCTGGCCGCGCTGAATCCGAACCGGATGTGGGTAAGAAAATTACTCAAAGGCCGCCCGGTCGAATCCCGCTGATTGCCCTTTTCAGGCAATAAAAAAGCGCAGCCGTAACACCGTGCTGCGCTTTTTTTTACAGAAATCCCGGCTAGTTTGGTAAAGAAGCCTGATACAAAGTCTCCCACATCCCCTGAACCAGAGCCTGATCGCGCGGTGATAATTCACCGGCTTTGATGGCTTTATCCAGGCCATCCTGAACACGAATTTTCAGCGCTTCGGCGGTATGTTCGCCATTCTCTTCCGCCTCGGCAACCGCGACGGTCAGATGGCCCCGCAGATAACCGCTGGCAAATAATTCATCGTCGCTGGCGCTTTCGACCATGTCGTCGATCAGCGTTAAAATCCGCGTTTCAAATTCTGCGATCATTACTCTTCCTCGTATCCGGACTCTGTTTTTTTATTCAATCGGCTGCAACGCAGGGAAATCTGCAGGCGTTAAAGGGGCGGTATTGTAAAACGATTGTAACGCTTTAATAAAGCGCGCCGGTCTTTCAGGGATGCCCTGATCCAGCATGCGGAGCACTTCCTCACGCACTTTGTTCTGGAAGCCCACGCGGTCTGGCTCGCAATCGCCGCTCAGGTTGTCACAGCTCACGTTGAAATTAAAGCCGGCAGCGACGCAGAACAGCCATTCATAAGACTGAGGTTTGATTTCGACTTTTTCGAATTCGCTTTGGGTTTGCGCATCGCGGCCATCCGGGCAATACCAGTAACCGAAATCCACCAGCTTGCGGCGTTCAGCGCCTGCGACGCACCAGTGGGAAATCTCGTGCATCCCGCTGGCGTAATAGCCGTGTGCAAACACAATGCGGTTAAACGGTTCCTGCTCATCGGCGGGCAGGTAGATCGGTTCGTCGTCGCCTTTCACCAGGCGCACGTTGAATTCCTCAAAGAAACAGGAATCAAAAATGTCCATCAATTGATGATAGTTATGTGTTGCAGTCGAATCAGACATATTTGCTGTGAAACTCTGTAAGTAAGATCAGGGGCGACAATATACCCTTGATTGAATGACCTATTTCATGACTTCGGGCAAGCATTCTGCAGCTTCAAATATGGAGGGCAAGCCACTGGTGGATTTCAGCACCGTGGTTGTCATAAATAAGTTTACAGCTCATCACCACGGAAACCACCACCACCATCGGGCGGATCATCTTCTGGCCTTTGCTGAGTACCATCCGCGCGCCGAGACGTGCGCCGATAAACTGCCCTGCCATCATCACAAATCCTAATCCCCAGACCACTTTGCCGCCCAAAATGAAGAACAGCAGGCCACCAAAGTTTGAGGTGAAGTTCAGAACCTTGGCGTGCGCCGTGGCTTTCGCGAGATTAAATCCGCATAACGTCACAAAGCCAAGTGCGTAAAACGAACCGGCGCCAGGGCCGAAAAAGCCATCATAAAACCCGACGCAGCCGCCACCGACCAGCGCATAAGGCAGCGCAGACAGACGCCGCTGGCGATCGCTTTCGCCCAGTTTCGGGGTTAGCAGGAAATACAGCCCGATGCAGATGATCAGCAGCGGCAGGATCTGGCGCAGCATATCGGCCTGTAAGCGCTGGATCAGGATCGCACCCAGCACAGAACCCACAAACGTGCAGGCAATGTTGAGCTTCTGATCGTTAAGATCCACCACTTTCCGGCGCACGAAATACAGGCTGGCGGAGAAAGAACCGCCTACCGCCGAAAGCTTGTTGGTTGCAATCGCCTGAGCCGGAGAAACCCCGGCTGCCAGCAATGCAGGCAGGCTGATAAGGCCGCCACCGCCTGCGATTGAATCAATAAATCCCGCCACTAACGCGACTAAAAACAGAACACCTACGACCCAGGGGGCAACAATCAACCAGTCCATTTTTCTATCAGTCCCGCTTTACGTGGCGAAGAGTTATTGAAACGTTGTTAAAGAACGTGTTTATCCAGCAGCGCCTGACACGTTGGCGGCAGCGGAGGTGGCTCAGATTTCACCGGTTTACCTGTCGGAGGTTTCGGTGGCAGGAACCAGCTTTGCAGCTCGGCACCACATCCGTCACCCGGAGGCGGCGGAGCCTGATTTTCACATTCGGTACTGCCTGCCGGGCAACGCAGACGCACATGCATATGCGCACGATGGCCAAACCACGGACGCACTTTGTGCAGCCATTCACGGTCAGCGCCCGCATCCTGACAAAGCTGTTGTTTGATCGCCGCATTCACAAAAATGCGCACCACGTCTTTATCCTGCGCTGCCATTTTGATCAGCGTTTCGATACGCGGTTGCCATTGACTCGGCACAATAGACTTGCCGTTAGCACTGACCAGATCGATAGGCTGTGGTTTCAGCAACATCTGCTCGCTCCAGCGCTGACGGGGCAGTTGCAGCCAGATATCCACATCCAGCCCGGACTGATGGCTGGCATGTCCGCTGCTGAAACGCCCGCCCGCAGGCATCGCCATATCGCCGACCAGCATGGTTCCCAGCCCTTTTTGCTGCGCCTGAGTACCGAGTCGCGTGATGAACGCCAGTAAATCCGGCTGGCCGAAATAACGACGCTGATCGGTACGCATTACCTGATAATCCGGTGAATTCAGCGGCAAAGGTTGTGCACCAATCTGACATCCGTTGGCGTAACTTCCTACTGCCTGCGGCGCGCCGGAAATCGGTTGAGTAATTTTCTGCCAGGGCGTTGCCGCCATAGCCGGTGCGCAGAGCGCGAGCGCCAGAAGACTGGCGCAGGCGGTTTTAAACGCAGGAACGTTGCGTAAGAATTTCATCGAAGGCTTACCAGCGTGGCACAGTAGAATGAACGTCGCCGTTCTGGGCACGCTGACGCAGCAGGTGATCCATCAGCACAATCGCCATCATGGCTTCGGCGATTGGCACGGCGCGGATCCCCACGCACGGATCATGACGGCCTTTGGTGATCATCTCGACCTGCTCGCCTTCACGGTTAATGGTGCGTCCCGGAACGGTGATGCTGGACGTTGGTTTCAGCGCCAGATGCGCAACCACCGGCTGACCGCTGCTGATCCCGCCAAGAATGCCGCCCGCGTGATTGCTTTCAAAACCGTTTGGCGTAATTTCGTCACGGTTTTCGCTGCCACGTTTGCTGACCACGGCAAAACCGTCACCGATTTCCACGCCTTTTACGGCATTGATGCTCATCAGCGCATGCGCCAGATCGGCATCGAGACGGTCGAATACCGGCTCGCCAAGGCCAACCGGCACATGCTCGGCAACCACGGTAATTTTGGCACCAATCGAGTCGCCTTCTTTTTTCAGGCTGCGCATCAGTTCGTCCAGCGCTTCGAGTTTGCTTTCATCCGGGCAGAAGAACGGGTTGGTTTCGACCAGATCCCAGTCTTTCAGTTCGCAGGTAATGTCGCCCATCTGGGACATATAGCCGCGCACTTTAACGCCGAATTTTTCGAGCAGGTATTTCTTCGCGACCGCGCCTGCGGCCACGCGCATTGCGGTTTCACGGGCAGAAGAACGGCCGCCACCGCGATAGTCGCGTACGCCGTATTTTTGTTCGTAGGTGTAATCGGCATGGCCCGGACGGAATACGTCTTTGATCGCGCTGTAATCCTGCGAGCGCTGGTCGGTATTCTGGATAATCAGGCCGATGCTGGTTCCCGTCGTTACGCCTTCAAATACGCCGGACAGGATTTTGACTTCATCCGCTTCACGGCGCTGCGTGGTGTAACGCGAGGTTCCCGGACGACGACGGTCGAGGTCGTGTTGCAGGTCTGCTTCTGTCAGCGAGATGCCCGGCGGTACGCCGTCAATGATGCAGCCGAGTGCCACACCGTGAGATTCGCCGAAGGTGGTGACGCGGAAAAACTGCCCAATACTGTTCCCTGCCATCACGGCTCCTTAACCAATTATAAGTTGTTTATTTGCAAAATGACCGGCTGACGCACAGCCGGTCAACAGGGTATTTAGTCGCGGTAAGCGCGGAACTCTTCTGCGCAATCAAGCAGTTGCTGTTTAGTCAGCATGAAGACACCGTCACCGCCGTTTTCAAATTCCAGCCAGGTGAACGGGATCTCAGGATATTGATCCATCAGATGTACCATGCTGTTGCCCACTTCACAAATCAGCACGCCGTCATCGGTCAGGTAATCCGGTGCGCAGGCCAGAATGCGGCGCGTCAGTTTCAGGCCATCGCTGCCGGAGGCCAGACCGAGTACCGGTTCATGGCGGTATTCCTGCGGCAAATCGGACATGTCTTCTTCGTCAACGTACGGCGGGTTCGTGACGATCAGGTCGTATTGCAGCGGCGGCAATTCACGGAACAGGTCAGAACGGATTGGTGTAACCCAGTTCTCGATGCCGTGCGTGTCGATATTGCGCTCAGCCACGGCCAGCGCGTCCGCGGAGATATCCACGGCGTCCACTTCCGTTTCCGGGAAAGCATAAGCACAGGCAATCGCAATGCAGCCGCTGCCGGTACACATGTCGAGGATGTGCTGAGGTTTGTCGTGCAAAATGCCGGAGAAGCGGTGGCTAATCAGTTCACCAATCGGCGAGCGCGGCACCAGAACGCGCTCATCGACATAAAATTCCATGTCGCAGAACCAGGCTTTGTTGGTCAGATAGGCGACCGGAATGCGCTCGTTGACGCGGCGGATAACGCGCTCAACGATACGGTGACGCTCGCTGGAGGTCAGACGCGCCGTGTGCATGTCTTCAGGAATGTCGAGCGGTAAAAACACGCTTGGCAAAACCAGCTGCACGGCTTCGTCCCACGGATTATCGGTGCCATGACCGTAATAAACATTGGCCGCGTTGAGGCGGCTGACGGTCCAGCGCAGCATGTCCTGAATGGTATGCAGTTCACTGACGGCTTCGTCGACGAAAATTTTGTCCAATTTTGTTCTCCAGGCAGTACAGGGTTTTTAACAGACGTTTAACCCGTAATTTTCCGCATAGTTTGCCACGAAGCCCGCCACAAATCAGCAGCTAGTCAACGCACTTGCGCGACGCCTCGAAGAATTTAACCCTGAGTTTTCTTTAAACCGCAGGGTGACGGAAGGTACACTGTCGGAATTGAGCGAAAATGACGATAAAAAAATGAAGAAAAAACACCGGCTGAGCCCGGAGGAAGCGGCCCTGTTTCGTGAAGCCGTACCGGGCGTCAAGCGCCTGAAAAACGACACAATTACTCACCGTCCGCTGCGGAAAAAAGTGTCAGAACTGTCGCCGAAAAAGCTGATTCAGGAGCAGGTGGACGCCAGTTATTATTTTTCTGATGAATTCCAGCCGATGTTGCAGGAAGAAGGCCCGGTTCGTCACATCCGGCCAGACGTCAGCCATTTTGAATTGAAGAAATTGCGCCGCGGAGATTATTCCCCCGAGCTGTTTCTTGATTTGCACGGTTTAACGCAGAAAGAAGCCAAGCAGGAATTAGGGGCGCTGATCGCCGCCTGCCGCCGCGAACACGTTCACTGTGCGTGCGTCATGCACGGCCACGGCAAGCATATCCTCAAGCAGCAAACCCCGTTGTGGCTGGCTCAGCATCCTGACGTTGAAGCCTTCCATCAGGCCCCCAAA
Organism: Rahnella sp. PD12R; assembly: GCF_019200965.1. Taxonomy (NCBI): domain Bacteria; kingdom Pseudomonadati; phylum Pseudomonadota; class Gammaproteobacteria; order Enterobacterales; family Yersiniaceae; genus Rahnella; species Rahnella sp. PD12R. The sequence goes on from NZ_JAHTMS010000001.1 coordinate 632,225, forward strand.
GAATTAGGCGGCACTGCGGCGTTGCTGGTGCTTGTCGAGCTGGATGACAAAATCAGCTGACTACATTGGCGAATACCAGAAAGCAGAAAGGCACAGCGCGTTTCCACGACTGTGCCTTTCTTTTGTTTAATATTCCGTCCCGGAAAATTAAACCTTAGCCATCACCTGGCACGGACTGAATTGCCAGTCAAAGCTGCCCTGCCCGGTTTGCGCATTCAGCTCCACGCTTGCCATGGCAGAGGTGGCGAACATCGGCGGGCAAACTCCCGGACACAATTCTGCGACCAGGTAACCGACCAGCGGCAGGTGGGAAACCACCAGCACCGCATTGACGCCCGTCTGCGCCAGATGCTGCAATTCACTGGCAACCAGAGCAGGATCGCCGCCCGGTGTCAGTTCTTTCAGAATATCAATCTCAACGTTTTCAGGCAGAGACAGATACTGACGAACTTTTTCGAGTGTCTGCTGCGCACGCAGGTACGGACTGACCAGAACGCGGTCAATGGTGATACCCCGGCCATTCAGCCATGCCGCCATATGTACTGATTCGTCACATCCGCATTCGCTTAACGGACGAACCGAATCGCTGGCTGCTTCAAGAACCGCATCACCGTGACGCATAATTACAACTTGCATATTGCACCGCTTTTGTTAACAAAAATAGCGCTATACAGAAACGCCTTGCGTGCTGTATTACCCATTGCCCAGCCTTTTTGATCGCCGTTCGGACGACACTTCTCATGACAAGATAACTGTAAGGCAGTACATCCACTTAACACGCTGTGCCCACAAATTCTGTCTGTGCAGCAACAGCGGTCGGGCATTTTGCCTGAAAGTTCGCGTAAAGAAAACGCTGTTTTTTACACCAACCCTTACAGCTTGTAAACTGTTCAGGCGAATATTTAACCACTCGGGTTGTAGATCAACCGCTTGGGATTGTTCGTACACAAAGCCGGCCTCACCATAAAAAAGATCCCGCGCGCTGTCGTCAGGCGGCAAGCAGGATCTGTTCCAGATTGTCGCGAAACTCAGCATTAAGCAGTGACGAGGGTCACACTCTGCCGACCTTTTCGCGCGCCTCTCTCAGGGACAGAAACGTCCGCCCTGCTCCGCCCGCTGGCGCAGACCGTCACACGGCGTGAAATGCTCACCGTAACGCTGCGCCAGTTGTTCCAGCGTTTTCACCACGCTGGCAGCACCGAGCGTATCGATGTAACGGAACGGCCCGCCGCGAAACGGCGGAAAACCAATACCAAAGACTGCACCGAGATCACCATCACGGGCGCTGTGGATAACATTTTCATCCAGGCAGCGGACGGCTTCGTTCAGCATCAACATGACGCAGCGCTGTGCGATCTCTTCGCCAGACTGCTGTGCTTTTGGCGTGACATTCAGCAAACGATAGACCGAAGGATCGACCTGTTTTTTCTTCGCCCCGCGCCCTTTCTGGCCGTAGAGATAGAAACCTTTGCCATTTTTACGGCCTTTGCGGTCGTCTTGCAGGACTGCGTTAAAGCCGGATGGCGCGGCAAAACGCTCGCCAAACGCCTCCACCAGAATCGGGCCGATTTTAGTGCCGACATCAATGCCCACTTCGTCGAGAAGCTGAACTGGCCCGACAGGGAAGCCAAAGTTCACCAGCGCACTATCGATGTGATCGACAGGCTCACCGGCCAGCAGGCAGCGCGCCGCTTCGTTAATATAAGGAGCAAGAATGCGGTTTACGTAGAACCCGGCGCTGTCACCGACCACAATCGCCGTTTTCCCCTGTTTCTTCGCCAGCGTTACCGTGGTCGAAATCGTCTGCGCGCTGGTGCCCGCATGGGGAATAACTTCTACCAGCGGCATTTTGTCTACCGGGCTGAAATAATGCAGGCCGATAACCTGCTCAGGCCTTGTGGCCTTTTCCGCAATCTGATGAATCGGCAAAGAAGAGGTGTTTGAAGCAAATATGGTACGCGGCGCCGCATTTTTCTCGATCTCTGCCACCATCGATTGCTTGAGCGTCAGGTCTTCAAATACCGCTTCCACCACGATATCAATCTGCGAAAAACCGCTGTAATCCGTCGTCCCCGAAATCAGCATCATCTGCCGCTGCTGTTCGTTGCGGGTGAGCCTGCGGCTGCGGACTTTTTTCTCCAGCAGATCCCAGCTGTATTTCAGTGCGTGGCGGATGCCTTCGTGATTGATGTCTTTAATGCGCACCGGCAGCCCGGCGCGGGTCGCGGTGACATTCGCAATACCGCCGCCCATCAGCCCGCCACCGAGGATCCCGACGCGGTGAACCGGCAACGGCTCAGCGTCAGCGCCTTTTTCTTTTTTCAGCGCCGTCGAGGCAAAGAATAAACCGCGAAGCGCGGCAGATTGCGGCGTCATCACCAGTTCGCCAAAAGCTTTGGCTTCGGCCTGATAGCCGTTTCCGCTGCCCTGGTCGAGACCCGTTTTCACCACATCAATAATTTTTTCCGTGGCCGGATAATTACCGTGCGTTTTTGCGCGGGTCTGTTTGCGCACAAAATAAAACAACAGGCTTTTCCCCAGCGGTCCGCCCGCCAGCCGCGCCTGCCACGGTAAAGGTGGCCGGGATTTGCGGCCTTTGGCGACACGTTCCAGCGCGGTTTTCAGCAAAATTGAATAAGGCACGGCGTCGTCCACCAGCCCCATTCTCAGCGCCTGTTTCGCGCGAATGCTGCGCCCGGTGAGCATCATATCCAGCGCTTTAGGCGCGCCTATTAAACGTGGTAAACGCTGCGTGCCGCCGGAACCGGGTAACAGCCCGAGCTGCACTTCCGGCAGGCCGAGCTGCGTCTTGTCATCCAGCGAGCAGACACGCGAATGGCACGCCAGCGCCAGTTCGAGCCCGCCGCCGAGACAGGCACCGTGAATAGCCGCGACGACAGGGACGGAAAACGACGCAATCTGCGACATGACCGTCTGGCCTTTTTGCGCCAGTTCGCTGGCTTCAGCCGCCGTTTTGCAGCCGGAAATCATCGTGATGTCGGCACCGGCAATAAATGAGTCGCTTTTACCGGAAACCAGCACCAGACCTTTCAGATTCGGATATTGCTGCGCTTTTTGCAAAATAGCGCAGATTTGCTGAGCAAATTCAGCCTTCAGGGTATTCACTTTTTCACCGGGAACATCAATGGTGATGATGCCGACATGCTCTGCCGTAAACATCAGTGAGAAAGCGGAAACCGGCTCTGCGGATGACTGTTCTGCCAGCACGGAATTGTCCATGTTGTCCCTCATTGCGCTGCCTCCAGAATCATTGCTGCACCCAGACCACCGGCGGCACAGGCGGTGGTCAGCCCGTATTTTCCGCCGCGGCGGCGTAATTCATGCAGCGTTTGCGTGATCATACGTGCGCCGGTTGCAGCAAACGGATGGCCGTAGGCCAGCGAACCGCCTAAAACGTTGAATTTATCCCAGTCGATTTCGCCAACGGCCTGACTGCGCCCCAGTTTTTCGCGGGCGAATTCGTCACTGGCCAGCATTTTGATATTTGCCAGCGTCTGCGCGGCAAAGGCTTCATGCATATCAATCAGATCCAGATCCGCCAGCGTCAGTCCGGCGCGATCTAACGCCAGTGGCGTGGCGTATGCCGGGCCGAGAAGCATGTCTTCCCAGACGTCAATGGCGGAAAACGCAAAGCTCTTCAGATAGCCCAGTGGCTCAAGCCCTAATTCACGGGCGCGGGATTCGCTCATCATCAGAACCGCAGCGGCGCCGTCGGTGAGCGGCGTACTGGTTGCTGCCGTCACGGTGCCGTGTTTACGGTCAAATGCCGGACGCAGTTTCGCGTACTGCCCGATTTCTGAATTCAGGCGGATGTTGTTGTCTTTTTGCAGCACTTCACGATAAGGCGGAACCTGCGCCGCCATCACCTGTGAATTCAGATAGCCCTGTTCCCAGGCCAGCGCAGCCAGCGTGTGCGAACGGTGCGCCAGCTCATCCTGCTGTTCGCGGGAAATCCCGTGGCTTTTTGCCATCTGTTCAGCGGTATCGCCCATGCGCAGGCCGGTGGAATATTCCGCCACCGCCGGAGGAACCGGCAGCAGATCGCGTAATTTCAGTTTGCTGAAAATCGAAAGGCGCTGCGACAGTGTGCGCGCTTTATTGACATCAACCAGTGCCCGGGCGAGGCGTTTACTGACACCAATCGGCAGTACCGATGAGGAATCGGCTCCGCCCGCAATCCCGACGCGCACTGTGCCGCTGAGAATACTTTCGGCCACGTTCGCCACCGCCTGAAAACTGGTCGCACAGGCGCGGGAAACGCTGTAAGCGTCGGTCGAAACATTCATTCCGGTGCCGAGCACAATTTCGCGCGCAATATTCGGCGCTTCGGGCATCTGGACAACCTGTCCGAATACCAGCTGATCAATGTCTTTCGGATCGATTCCACTTTTCGCCAGCAGCTCGCTGACCACGGTTTTACCTAAATCCACTGCGGGGATCCCGTGATAGGCGGTGGCTTGCTTGGCAAACGGCGTGCGCAAACCATCGACAATCGCAATGCGATCGCCTTCACGCGTAACCAGTGGAATGACTTTGTTCATACAAGCTCCTGAGTAAATAGGGTCTTAAGAGGTCAGACCTGATAACTCAGTGTTAACTATGTATTTACATTTGGCAAAGTGAAAGGTAATGAAGTGCGAGCAACAGCAAATTTTTCTGAAATGAGAGTGAAAAGAAAGAGGCTGGAAAAATAGCAGACAAAAAATACCGCTGTCTGGCAGCGGTATTTTAAAAGCAGGATTAATTAACGTAATCCGAGCTGGAAGATCATGGTCTCTGCCTGGCAGGAGAAAGTGAAATCCACTTTCAGCTCAACGCCACCGTCAACTTTTTCAATCTTGCTGTTAATTTCGCAAGGCTCTGATTCAACGCCGCGTGCGCGTTCGGTCAGGGTTTGCAGCATTTCTTTGGCCTGCGCTTCGGTTTCGAAAACGTGCAGGTAAGAAGCGGTGCAGTCGGTGTTATCCATAATGGTGCCGACATCAACACAACAGCAGGCAGCCGTTTCTTCGGCGCCACATTTGTTGATGGAATGCAGAGGTTGGGTGGATTTAGAGGACATGGTTACGTCAGACATAATTTTCTCCCCGGCATCAACGGCAACGTCTACCGTCTGGCCTGATTGCGAATTAAAGAATTATTTTCAGCCTGTATTTTACGCCAGCGGTTGGGCTACAGCTAGCACTTACTTTTTATGTGCCTTTGAGGTGATCCAGATCACGTAAATGTAATGAATCGATGATTAATACGTCAACGTTCTCACTTTAGCGTTTCTTAATTGAACTTTTATTGTTGGTTTTTTGTTAAGTGGATCCAATTTCTTGCATCAAATAAGAAATATCAATGAAACATCATTGCAACTACACCACAGGTCAGACCTATACTTCGCTCACTGGTCTGATTTGTCAGACTGATAACGAACCCTACAATCCCGCGCTCATTGTTACTTGATGTAACATTGTTTGATAAAAACATAAAATTGAGGTTTTGGTCATGAACCAGAAAAACCTGTTTAAAAGATCAGCTCTGGCAGCTGCAGTGGCAATTGTTTCCTCCAACGTATACGCGGCAGGTTTTCAGCTCAATGAATACACCGCCGCCGGTTTAGGCCGTTCTTTCTCGGGTGAAGGCGCTATCGCTGATACCGCAGCATCCGGAAGCCGTAACCCGGCGACGATGACAATGTTTAATCGTCCGGCGTTTTCCATCGGCGCAATCTATGTCGACCCGGATGTCGATGTTACAGGCAAGTCTCCGGTCACGGGTGCTGATACCAGTGCCAATAACATTGCACCAAACCAGTGGGTGCCGAATATCCACTTTATTATGCCGCTGAATGAGCAATGGGCTTTCGGCGCATCGGCGACCTCAAACTACGGTCTGGCGACAGAGTTTAACGATAATTATCCGGCAGGCCCGATTGGTGGCGAAACCGATCTGACCACCATCAACAATAACTTAAGCGTCGCTTACCGTTTGAACGAGCATTTCAGCTTCGGTCTGGGCTTTGATGCGGTCTATGCGAAAGCGAAAATCCGCCGTACTGCGGGCGAACTGGTGCCGATTAAAACCGGCGGTTTGCTGCCAGCTGATACTGAAGCCGCTAAGCTGAAAGGCAACGAATGGGGCTACGGCTGGAACGCCGGTATCCTGTATGAAGTGGATGACAACAACCGTTACGGCTTCACATATCGTTCAGAAGTGAAAATCGATTTCGATGGCGAATACCGCAACGGCATTCCGCAGGCATTGGGCGGCACAGGCGGCCACACGGTTCCGGGTTCACTGACCCTGAATCTGCCAGAAATGTGGGAATTGTCAGGGTATAACCGCGTCGCACCGAAATGGGCTATTCACTATAGCCTGGCGTACACCAGCTGGAGCCAGTTCCAGGAGCTGAAAGCCACCGGTTCTCAGGGCCAGACGCTGTTCCAGAAAGACGAAGGCTATCATGATGCTTACCGCATCGCGCTGGGTACCACCTATTACTACGACGAAAACTGGACATTCCGTACCGGTATCGCGTTTGATGACAGCCCGGTTCCGGCGGACAACCGCACCATTTCTATCCCGGATCAGGACCGTTTCTGGATTTCAGCCGGTACCACGTATGCGTTTACCAAAGATGCTTCCGTGGACGTCGGTGTCTCCTACATGCATGGCCAGACGGTGAATATCAGCGAGAAAGTAGCTGACGGCGTGCCGAATTATGAGTTCCAGGCTAAAGGCACCGCGATGTTGTACGGCGCGAACTTTAACTACAGCTTCTAATCGTTATTCACGACCGAATACATAAATGAAAAAAGCGCCGGGAGGCGCTTTTTTTTGTACGGAATTCGGCCGGACAGTTACTCCGAATCGATATCCTTCAGATCACCCTGAATCAGTGCCGCATTCGGGTTCACCTGCGGTGTCAGCTGACCGCCTCTCGCCAGGAAGTCATGGCGCTGGAAGTAGGCTTCACGGATCATCAGGTAAGGATCGGAAGAGTTTCGGATCAGGCCGTCAGAATCGAGCAATTCAGCACGCGTTTCTACGCCCTGCAATACCCACTTACCGGCTGACATCCAGAAGGTCAGATAGCTGAGCATCGGATACAGGTCATCGACCAGATCGCCACCTTCATCACGAATGGTCGCACTGCCGTAACCCGGCAACATCACGTACGGGCCGTAACCCACGCCGTAATGTCCCAGCGTACTGCCGAATCCTTGCGCTTCTTCGCGTGCCAGTTTCGGGTTCGCCATCGATGCCACATCAATCAGACCGCCCATCCCCAGAAGGGTATTAAGGAAGAAACGGTTGAAGTGGATCGCCGCGCGGTACGGATCGCCTTTGAGCAAGGAGTTCACCATGCTGGCCGGTTCATCAAGGTTACTCAGGAAATTACTGGTGCCGTTACGCGCCGGTTGCGGCACGTAATCACGCCAGGCAACAGCCACAGGACGCAGTACATACGGGTCCATGTAGTTGAAGTTGAAGTTAAACATCGCGCGGTTGAAACCTTCCAGCGGATCAGATCGTCCCTGCTGTTCGCTGTCCGATGATCCGGACGTGCCGGCACAACCGACCAGCAAAACTGTCGCAAACGCCAGCCCAGTCAGGCGTAAGTTCATGGATATCTCCCTGTTTTTGATCTTCGGCTCGTGATTAAGGAACCTGCTGATTAATTTCAATGCTGACCTGGCCGTTACCGGCAAAATCGGTCAGCGAACTGTCGCCGTACCAGTCACCCGAGGCTGGCGTCGCCAGACCATTTTGTGAAATACGAACGCGTACTTTTAATTTTTGCAACGAAGAAAGCAAGCGTTCCGGCATCATTGCATTGCTGTCATCAACGGTAATCGCCAGCGGGAAGCGGCTCAGCGGCAGTTTTTTCACTGCAACCGGCACCGGACTGCTGCCATCAGTCACCGAGATAAAGACCGTGCCATCCTGCGGAAGTTTCCTTTGTGCATCAGCAGAAAGCGTCACGTTTACCGCCAGTTTAACCTGATCGATTCCCGCCTTCTGTTTTGCCTGTGCAATGCTTGCCTGAACCATCTCAAGCCGTTTATCACCCGCCGGCAGAATTTTCAGCATAACTTCCCACGCGCCAATGGCTTGCGGATAGTGACCCTGTTCATATTCATTATAGGCCAGCAAGCTTAATACACGCAGATCGCCCTGAGATTTTTCCAGCATACTGCGTAAGAGATTTCCGCCGGTAAGGTTATCTTGCGGATCAGATGAACGGGTTAACACCTCGGCATAACCGAGTTTCACTGACATATCATTCGAGGCCAGTTCATACGCATGGGCGTAAGCCTGTGTGGCCGTAGCGGCGTTATTGAGCGCCATACCCACGCGGCCCAGCATAACCCAGTCCTGCACATTTTCCGGATCGGCCTGCAAATCAGTCCGTAATCCCAGCCCTAAATCCTGCACATCTCTTGCGGTCAGCGGCGTACCGTGGTCATCCGCGATACGATGACGCAAATCAGGCATATGCTGCATCACCTGTTTCCACGCACTCACCTGCCCTAATCCGCCCGCATATAAATAGAGGCCCAGCGTGATGATCACCAGCAAAATCGCGCCCGGCACCAGCGTCCAGCGGCCGATCGGTTGTACCGCTGCCGGTGCGTGGCCGTCAGGGATATCGGTCAGCAAATTTTCCTGCAATTCCTGAATATGCGCCGGGCGTTCATCTACTACACCCTGCGATTCGTCCTGCTCCAGCTCACGTAAGCGGTGATGGTAAAACGCTTTATTGAGCGCATCGCGCGACGTATGTTCTGCGCGGTCGCCACGGATCACCGGCACGACAAACAGCGCCAGCGCGATCACCAGCATCACTCCAATACACAGCCAAAAAATACTCATGATCCTGTCCTGTCGCTGTCTTTAAGTAATTGCGCCAGGCGCTGTTTCTCTTGTTCTGACATTTCTTCTGTACCGGTTTCACTGACCACGGCACGGCGTCGGGAACGCATGAAAATCATTCCTGCGCCGATAATCACCACCAGCACCGGACCAAGCCACAGAATAATGGTCGATGGCGTCACCGGCGGTTCGTAAGTAACGAAGTTGCCGTAACGCGCCACCATATAGGCGACGATTTGCTGGCGATCCTGCCCTTCATTGAGCAGTTGGAACACCTTGTTGCGCATATCGGCGGCGATAATTGAATCGGACGCCGCAATATTGGTGTTCTGGCATTTCGGGCAGCGCAGCTGCCCGGTGATCTCGCGGTAATCCTGCTCCTGCTGCGGCGATTTAAACTGATAGGTATCGATAGCCGCGAAAGCGCTGAAACTCAGTGCCACGCCGAGCATTAACGCAGGCAATGCGCGTAAGATTTTCATGCGTTGCCTCCGTATTTTTTGTACAGCGGCAACACTTCGCTCTGCCAGACTTTCTCATTCAAATCGCCCGCATGGCGATAGCGGATAATGCCCTGCCCGTCGATCAGGAAAGTTTCCGGCGCGCCGTACACACCGAGATCTAAACCGAGCATTCCGTCGCCGTCGTACAGGCTCAGCATGTACGGATTGCCCAGCGTATTCAGCCAGCTGACCGCTTTCTGACGGTCATCTTTGTAATTGAGCCCGACCACGCGTACGCCTTTGGCGGCCAGTGTGTTCAGGTAATCATGTTCGGCACGGCACGTCGGGCACCACGTCGCCCAGACGTTCAGCAGCATCGGCTTGCCGTCGCGCAGCACTGACTGATCGTAAGTTTTTCCGGCCTGCGCCAGCGATTCCAGCTTGAACACCGGCACCGGTTTGCCGATCAGGGCGGATTCGAGCAACGTCGGATCATCGCCGTTGGCGTTGCGCGTCAGCTGGACTAAAAATGCCGCCGCCAGCGCCAGAAACAGAACCAGCGGAATAAAAAGAAGTTTACGGTTCATGCTTCAGCCTCCGCATTGCCCTGTTTCTTCAGTTTTTTGCTCATGCGGTAGCGCGGATCGAGAATACACAACACGCCGCCGGCAGCCATAAAGAGGCCGCCCAGCCAGATCCAGCGGACAAACGGTTTGTAGTACAAACGCACCGCCCACGAGCCGTCATCCAGCTCTTCGCCCAGCGCGGCGTACAGGTCGCGCGCCAGATTGCCGTCGATGGCGGCTTCGGTCATCATGCTGCGCGCCACGCTGTAGAAGCGTTTTTCCGCGTGCAGCGTGGTGACTTTTTTGCCGTTCTGCGTGACGTCGATGTTCGCTTCGCCGCCGGCATAGTTCGGGCCGGTAATGTCGCGAACGTCACGGAAGACAAAGTGATAATCATGGATATCCACGGTATCACCGGCTTTCATGCGCACATCGCGCTCAACGCTGTAATTCTGGCTGAACGCAATACCAATCACCGTGACTGCCACGCCCAGATGACCAAGCACCATGCCCCAGTGGCTGCGGGAAAGTTTGGTCAGGCCGCGCCAGAACGAATGACGGTGCGTGGCGCGTTCATGCAGCTCCATCAGCGTCAGCACAATCACCCACACCGACATCAGCAGGCCGACAACGGTCATGCCAACAATTTTGTCCTGCAACAACCACGGCAGAAGAATCGACAGAACCAGCGTCACCACCAGCGCAACGCCAAGACGACGCCACAGTTTGCTGGGCTCGTCTCGACGCCAGCGCACCAGCGGGCCGATACCTAACAACAGCGCCAGCGGTGCCATCAGCCAGGTAAACATCGTATTAAAGAACGGTTCGCCGATGGAAATACTGCCCAGCCCGAGCTGTTTATGAATCAGCGGTAACAGCGTGCCGAGGAGCACCACCAGCATGGCGGCGACCAGCAGCACGTTATTGCCAAGCAGATAACTTTCACGCGAATGCAGTTCATGACGGCTCGGCGCACGCACCGAGTTGCCTTTAAAGGCGTACAACAGCAAGGAACCGCCGATAACAATCACTAAGTACGCGAGGATAAACATGCCGCGCGCCGGATCTGAGGCGAATGAGTGAACCGATACCAGCACGCCGGAACGCACCAGGAAAGTCCCGAGCAGACACAGCGAGAACGCGGTGATCGCCAGCAGAACCGTCCAGGCTTTGAATGTCCCGCGTTTTTCGGTCACGGCGAGCGAGTGAATAAGCGCGGTTCCCGCCAGCCACGGCATAAATGACGCGTTCTCGACTGGATCCCAGAACCACCAGCCGCCCCAGCCTAATTCGTAATACGCCCACGCAGAGCCGAGCACGATGCCAATGGTCAGAAACACCCAAGCCGCCGTGGTCCACGGACGCGACCAGCGCGCCCACACGGTATCAAGCCGTCCGGCCATCAGCGAGGCAATCGCAAACGCGAATGCCACCGAGAAACCGACGTAACCCATGTACAGCAATGGCGGATGGAAAATCAGGCCGATGTCCTGAAGCACCGGATTCAGGTCACTGCCGTCCACCGGGAAATTCGGCAAAGAGCGGATAAACGGATTCGACGTCAGCAGAATAAACAACAGGAAACCGCCGGTGATCATGCCCATGACGGCAAGCACGCGCGCCACGGCATCCTGCGGCATCTGACGGCTGAACAGCGCAACGGCCAGCGTCCAGCAACTCAGCAGCAACACCCATAACAGCAGCGATCCTTCGTGCGCGCCCCAGGTTGCCGCCACGCGGTAATACACCGGCAAATGGGTATTGGAATTGTTAGCGACATACGCGACGGTAAAATCATTCACCACAAACGCGTGAACCAGAATCGCAAACGCCAGCACGATGCAGGCAAACATGCCGTACGCCAGCGGACGCGCCATCGCCATCATCCGGTTATCCTGCCGCGCCGCGCCCCATTGCGGGTAAATACTCAGTAAAACCGCCAGCCCTAACGCCAGACAGAGTGCAAATGTTCCCAGTTCCGGCATCATGAGCGGTTGTTTCCTTTATCGTTACCCACGTAGGCAGATGCGGGTCCTTTGTGGTTTTCTTTCATGGCGTCGGCAACTTCCGGCGGCACATATTTTTCATCGTGTTTGGCCAGAACCTGAATCGCATTCACGACATTCCCCGGTTCCATCACACCCTGCGCCACCACACCCTGCCCTTCACGGAACAGGTCCGGCAGAATACCGTTGTACGTCACCGCAATCGCGCCGCGTGCATCATAAATCTTGAAACTCACCTGCAGGCTTTTCGGATCCCGTTTTACCGAACCGGGCATCACCATGCCGCCGATGCGCAGGCGCTGGCCGACTTCCGGCATTTCGTGGTTTTCGCCTTTGCCCTGCAAGATTTCACTCGGGGTATAAAACAAATCAATGTTGGAACGCAGCGCATACATCACCAGTGAAATGCTCAGGCCAAGGCCGATCAGCACCACCAGCGCCAGCGACAGGCGCTTCTTACGACGTGGATTCACAATAACTTCTCCCCGGATGTGTCCGGTTCCAGCGGTGACGTCTGTGCGCCTTGCTGTTTTTTAGACGTGGACTGATTAATGCGTTTTTCGCGAGCCTGACGGCGTTTTACATCGTCCAGAATCTGACGATGCTGCACGAGGGTATGCACCACCAGCGCAATCAGGGAAATCAGGGTTGCCGCCACCGACAGCCAGACATAAAAAGCATAACCGCCCATGGCGAAAAAATCGGGCCAGCTTGAGAATGCAGGGCTCATCCGCGACGCTCCTTATTCAGCAGGCCAGCCACCCACGGACGCAGACGTTCCTGATTCAGGATCAGGTTGCGTAAACGCATCAGCGTGAGGGTAATAAAGAAGAACAGATAACCGAAAATCGCCCAGCGCAGCGGATAACGCATACTCGGGTCGATGGTTTGCTGCATGTTGGTGGAACCCTGATGCAGCGTGTTCCACCACTGAACGGAGTAATGAATGATAGGAATATTGACCACGCCGACCAGCACCAGAATCCCCGCGGCGCGCCCCGCCAGACGACGATCGTCGAAGGCGTTATACAGCGCAATCACCCCGAGATAGAGGAACAGCAACACCAGTTCGGACGTCAGACGCGCATCCCAGACCCACCATGTGCCCCACATCGGTTTGCCCCAGGCTGAGCCGGTGACCAGTGCGATAAACGTGAAAACGGCACCGACCGGCGCCATCGCCGCAACGGCCAGATCCGACATCTTCATCTGCCACACCAGGCCGATGAACGCCGCGATTGCCATTGCGCTGTAAATCCCCATCGACCAGATCGCCGCAGGGACGTGAATGTACATAATCCGGTAGCTGTTCCCTTGCTGATAGTCGGGCGGCGCATAGCCAAAACCCCAAACCCAGCCGATCACCAGACAGGCAATACCGATAAGCCCGAGCCACGGAATGAACCGGCCACAGACGTGGTAAAGCCGTTCAGGCCGCGCGAGTTGATGTAACCATTTCCACATTGTTATCGTTGCTCACTTTAAAAAGTCACTGTGTGGGTTGCCGTGGAACCTCGGTGGGCTCTTGTGCGGTCGGAAGGCAATTCCCCGCACTTATTGTTGGCATGTCTATTGTTCACTATAGAGAAGTGTGATGTTAGTCAAAGGTTGCGTTTTTTCTTCTCTATTGTAACGGCACGTAAAATAATTCAGTGTTTAGTGCCAGCGTCAAAACTAACCCTAAATAATTCGGGTTGCAGGAAGGCGGCAAACGACGCCATCCCGATGAGCTGACACAAGTCAGTGATTCGGGTGGCGAAGAGCAGCCAACGCATCTGCAGCCCGAAGTATGACGGGTTAGTGAACGCTGACTCGCAGGGCGGCTGCTGTAGCAAACGGCGCTAATGTCGCACTGCCCGCTAACATCGCGCCGAGAATGGCCAGATACCCGCCGACGGGCATCGACATCGACGCGGCATCAATGGCGCCGGTGGCAAAAATCAGCACCGGAATGTACAGCGGCAGAACCAGCAGGCTCAGCAACACGCCGCCCTTGCGCAGCCCGACCGTCAGCGCCACGCCGATGGCGCCGATAAAACTCAGCGTCGGCGTCCCCAGTAAAATCGTCAGCGCGACGGCTTTCCAGGTTTCAAAATCCAGTGAAAGTAACAGGGCAATCAGCGGAGAGAGGATCAGTAACGGCAAACCGGTCACCACCCAGTGAGCACATACTTTCCCCAGAACCGTGAGTGCCAGCGGCGAAGGCAATAACAACAGCTGCTCTAGCGTGCCGTCGAGATAGTCATCGCGGAACAACCTTTCCAGCGCCAGCAAAGACGATAACAGCGCCGCAACCCAGACAATACCGGGCGCAATCCGCGCCAGCAGTTTTGGCTCAGGGCCAATTCCTAACGGAAACAGCGTAATAACAATCAGGAAAAACCACAGCGGGTTGATAATTTCGGCGCTTTTTCGAAAAGCAATTTTCAGTTCGCGGCTCAGAACCTTAGTAAACATTCCGTCTCTTTCCCTTTCGCGTCACGCCAGCTCTGCGCCGGTCAGACGGATTTTCCGCACGTCGCGGTTAACGCCCTGCAAATCCTGATGCGTGGTCAGCAGCACCATTCCGCCCTGCTGCGCATGCTGTTCGAACAGCGCAATCAGCGTCGCAACACCCTGCTTATCAATGGCCGTCAGCGGTTCATCAAGGATCCACAGTGGCGCCTTGCTCAGCCATAAACGCGCCAGCGCCACGCGCCGTTGCTGCCCGGCGGACATCTGCGCGACCGTGACATCTTCGTAGCCCAGCAGGCCAACATTTTCGAGTGCCTGATAAATAGCTTCCGCTGCGGCGTCACCGCGAACAGACGCACTGCTGACAGACAGATAGAAGGCAAGGTTTTCAAACGCAGTAAGCACTGACTTTATGCCGGGCTGATGCCCGAGATACAGAAGTTCCTGGTGAAAAACATCGCGCTGACGGCGGGTACTGACGCCCTGCCAGCGGACTTCACCGACGTCCGGAGAGGACAGCCCGGCCAGAATACGCAGCAAACTGGTTTTACCGGCACCGTTCCGGCCTTCAATCTGCACCATTTCGCCCGGTAAGACCGTGAAACTCAAGCCACTAAACAAGGTCCGCTCATCGCGAACGCAGCTCAGGTTAAGGGCTTCAAACATGGAAATGTCTCTTATTTTTCACAAGTCCGCATCATATCACAGGCGTCCGGCACGACGCAGCTTAGGGAGCGGTACGTTATTACATATAAACGCCCGCCAGAAAAGTCTGATATCGCAGACATTGCCCCAAAAATGACCCATAAGGTTCATGGGTTAACGGTTTGTAACTTATTTGTATATCTGCTCATAAATTCCCGGCCTCGCCTATGCTTATGCATGACGGACTTTTTTATCACTTTGATTTTTTTGGGGGGAGAACGATGAGCGACGATAAAAAGCAGGAGAGCAGTACCGACGTTGACAGCGAGGAGCATTCGCAGGGTAAGAAAATCGAAACCGGTGAAGAGAATCTGCCCTCAAAGGCGGCCGCCGTGCACGAAGTTATCCGCATGGAAGGCGAGAAAGAGCTGGAACGTGACGGCCAGGCGTTGCTCTGGTCAGCGATTGCCGCCGGGCTTTCGATCAGCGCCTCGCTGATGGCGAAAGGCATTCTTCACGCCCGCCTGCCCGACTCGCCCGAACGGTTCTTTATCGAAAACATCGGTTATACCGTCGGGTTCATTATTGTCATCATGGCGCGCCAGCAGCTGTTTACGGAAAACACCGTCACCGCCGTGTTGCCCGTCATGCAAAAACTGACCGGCAAAAACGTCGCGCTCTTGCTGCGGTTGTGGGGGCTGGTGCTGATCGGAAATATCATCGGCGGCGGCTTTGCAGCGCTGGCGTTCCATCTGGTGCCATTTTTTGATCCGGAGACCGACAAAGCCTTTCACGAGATCAGCATGGAAATTATGGAAAAAGGGCCCGGCGCGATGTTTGTCGGCGGCATGGTTTCCGGCTGGCTGATTGCGACGATGGTCTGGATGATCCCTTCCGCAGGTGCCGCCAAACTGTGGGTAATTATGCTGATGACCTACATGGTGGCAATCGGCGACCTGACACACATCGTGGTCGGCTCGGTGGAAGTCCTCTATCTGGTCTTCTCCGGCGCAATCCCGTGGACTGACTTCATCTGGCCTTTTGCCCTGCCGACGCTGGCCGGAAACATCGCGGGCGGTACCTTTATCTTTGCGCTGATCAGCCACGCACAAATCCGTAACGACATGAGCAATCAGAAGAAAGCCAAAGTCAAAAAGGCAGAACAGGAAGCCGCGAAGAAGGAAGCGGCGAAACCGTGAAGAGGAATAAAAGCGCAGAACTGGCGACGAAACGACCAAACGACAGGCTAACGCCTTATTATTGAGAGAAAAACGGGTATACTACGCGGGCGCTTTCCACTGGCGTCCGTGTCTCCTTAGTTAAACGGATATAACAAGCCCCTCCTAAGGGCTAGTTACAGGTTCGATTCCTGTAGGGGACACCAACACAACTCTTTTTACCCCCCAATAAAACCCACCAAGCCCACACAACACAAGGCATGAGCGCCATTTTCATTTCCAATCAAAACCATCAAAAAGCATGGGTAGCGATAGAATAAAGTATCTCTTTTAGTTACTCTCAGTGAGTTGGAACTTCGAGAGAGATACTCCCTATGCCGCTTACAAACGTCGAGTTCGCAGATAAGTGCCACATCTGCATGAGCGACCGGAGATGATGTTATTCGCTTCGGTGAGAGTTTTTTAAGGTGCGGATGACGGTGTTAATACCGATTTTGAGCGTCCTTGCAGTATCCCGGACACCAGCACCGTTGAAGGCCATTTCGGTAATTTGCTCTCTGACGCCAGGCTTACGGGCTTCATAGGTATAGGTGAGCAATGGCAGTCACGACAGCGAAATCGGTCGTGGCCTTTATGGTTCTGCCCATGGCGATAAACCTGAGCAGACTGACAACGGGGATAATGAACATTAACGCTTGCCATGCGGAAACCTCAAAAGCGGGCATTATACATCAATTCAACTAATTAGAGGCATCACCAAATTTTCCTTTACGTAGGAATGTTTAGTTCACAGATAAATGGCGATTCTGTTCAAAATTAATTAGAAAAAAACACCACAGATAACTAGCCACACATTTTAATTAAAAAAGTCATTCAAAAATATTCATTACTTAAAATAAAAACAAACACCAGAAATAGCGAGTAAAGCAAGACCAGTGACTGATAAAAGATACTCAACAACAAACCATTTTTTTATATTACTGGGAAGAGCCCGCATAAACTCAACATCATTGAATTTACTATGTGCCGATTTCTTACCAAAAATTATAGGATTAATTATGAATTGAATTTTCATAGCATATCCCTCACTAAAACCCACCATATCTGATTCATAAAACTCCTGAACACTTAGAGGTAAAGAACCAAATTCCTTTTCATACAAAGCACATACCTTAATGAATCTTTTTTTATTTAAATATGACAGGGCAATGGTAATAAAACCTAAGGCGATCCCCAAAGCTGTAACTATAGATATAGTAAGATCAATAACAGATATCGTCATTTAGTGACCTCATATATTGTCTCTCCTAACAACTCGCCGCCTTTGCCCCCTAACTCACTAATACCATATCCAGCAGCGCCCGAGACAATAACTCCACAGGCTAAAGCCCCGGCACCACCAACCTCAGCGGTTAGAGCACCAAGGACAACGGCACACACCGCAGTTGATGCACTAGCAACAGCAGGAGCTGTATAAATCGGAGCCAGAACGGCACCACTAAAACTACCAACTTCGGTGAAAGACGTTTTTGCACAATCACTTCCTACCGTACAAGCTTCATATACTTTATCTAACCGATTAACGCCATCTAAGACAATACCAACATAGCCGGCTTTTTTCATCAATTTCACATATTTGGCAGCGTTCTCCATATACGTGGCATAGCCCTCAATATCTGACACGCCAGTTTGATTCCAACGATGTGTTATTGCGCTTGATGACAAACCAAGTGAGCGACGAATATCAGGGTAATCTTTCAAACCTATTTTATACTTGGTGAAATCTGTTAATACACCGTCCAACTCTTTAAATAATTTCCTTCGTTCAACAAAAAATTGTTCACCAATTAATGTCCCACTGGTGATGTATTGGTTTTTATACGTGGCTTGTATTTTCGCTAAGATAATTTCGACTTTCTCGAAATACTTGCCAGCAGCATCCGCAGCTACTCCACCATACAAACTGGTATGTGAGGTAAACAAATCAATAGTATCTTTGTTACGGTGTAAAAAACTGGCCTCTTGAGGCGTTAGAGGGGCCAACGCGGTATCAATTCGCGCCTTAGCCGTCTTCATGTGTATGATCTGTTCGCTGTTCTGCTTCAACGGATCGACCAGTAGCAAAATTGAGCCTGCTTTAAATTGCTCGCTGCCGTTCAGAGAATGATAAAGCTCTTTAGCTCCTTCTGGTGGTGCAGACATAAATAACCACGGTTCAAATGCTTCTGCTGTTGCCCCGTATGGCAATACACAGAACCCCGGCTCCACGGGTTCACGATGTAAAATCTTGGGTTCATTCCGAGTCGTTACTTTCTCTGGCACTTTCGCAGACTGAGCATGTTGTTCCGGCTCAGCTACAGGTACGGGAGCTTCAGCGGCCGTTGGCCCACCTTGCAGCTCGTAGGTATCGTTCATCTGTGAGGGAATAAACCGCGCTTTGCAGGGGCAACTGCTGTAGCTGTGCAACGTCCCCGCAAACTTACGCCCAAGTATCGAATCCCCCGGAATATGCCCCACGATGATGTACATGCCCGGATGCTGGACGCAGGTCACTCTGTCCTGCTCCCGCGCAACAGCCTTACCTATTATCGTATGGGTCGGTTCCCCTTCGATAATAATGCCGCCACAGGTAGTTTTATCCTGTATGACCAGATAATAACCTTTGGTCATGACATCATTTCCCTGCGCGCTCTTGGGGCTGACTCGCAACTGTACTGTATCTCCATGACATTTCCTTGTACTTGCTATGGGTAATCCCGGCATCATACTCGCCGTTACTCTTAACCTAAATTATTTTTGAATACGGGCACGTATAAAAGCCAAACCTTGATAGAGATATTGCATGATTGCTGTCTGGCTAGTCATGCGGTCTCTCGAAGTATCTCTCCTAACAATTGAATTGTTAGTTTATCAATATAAATCAGATAAATAATTTAACTTTATATTCCTGTAGGGGACACCAAGCATCTCCAACAAAATCCTGTGAATTTATCTCTCTTACTGCAAATCCCCCGATACCCACAAATTCCCAATTTTGAGATCTCGCGCATTTTTTTTGATGAAGAATTTGTTTTACTTACACATGTTAACAAATGTTACGAAAATGAGTTCGTAATGAAAACTCTAATGTCCGTAAGGAAACCTTCATGAAAATTGTTGCTACTTTTTGTCTTGCGGGACTTTTCTCTGTCAATGCCTTTGCCCTCACCGGCAATGATGCAACCACCAAACCAGACTTGTACTATCTGAAAAACGACCAGGCAATCAACAGCCTGGCGCTGCTTCCGCCGCCACCGGCTGTGGGCAGCATTGCGTTTCTCAACGATCAGGCGATGTACGAACAAGGGCGTCTTTTGCGTTCGACGGAACGCGGCAAGCTGGCGGCTGAAGATGCCAACCTGAGCGCGGGCGGCGTTGCGAATGCGTTCTCCACGGCGTTTGGTTCACCGATTACGGCGAAAGATACGCCGGAGCTGCATAAGCTGCTGACCAATATGATTGAAGATGCGGGCGATCTCGCGACCCGTTCGGCGAAAGAGAAGTACATGCGCATTCGTCCGTTCGCCTTCTACGGCGTGCCGACGTGCAACACGACCGAGCAGGATAAGCTGTCTAAGAATGGATCTTATCCGTCAGGTCACACCTCCATCGGCTGGGCAACGGCGCTGGTATTGACGGAAATTAATCCGCAACGTCAGGATCAAATCCTTCAGCGCGGTTTCGATTTAGGCCAGAGCCGCGTGATTTGCGGATATCACTGGCAGAGCGATGTCGATGCGGCGCGTATTGTCGGCTCGGCGGTCGTCGCCACGTTGCACACCAACACCGCTTTCCAGCAACAATTGCAGAAAGCCAAAGACGAGTTTGCGAAACAGCATAAGTCGTAAAATTGTTATCTTGTGAAATGAAGAAACGCTTTTGCCTGACGATAATCTGTCAGGCAAAAGCGTCAAATTTTATTCATCCCGTTACAGCCTTTTACCAGCCCGGAACCGCGCCACCGTTGAAGATTTTCTCTGCGGCTTTTGCCACTTCCGGCGACTGATAGGATTTCAGAAACTCCTTCACGTTCTCCGCGTCTTTATTGTCTTCGCGCGCCACTAGCAGGTTCACGTAAGGCGAGTTCTTGTCTTCGATGAACACACTGTCGTGCACTGGCGATAACCCGGTTTGCTGAATGTAAGTGGTACTGATGATCGCCACATCGACTTTCGGATCGTCGAGCACACGCGGTAACTGCGCGCCTTCCAGCTCCATTATGTTCAGATGATGCGGGTTCTCAACGATATCCGGCGCCGTCGGCAACAGACCTTTACCCTCTTTCAGAGTGATCAGTTTCTCTTTTTGCAGCAGCAAAAGCGCACGCCCCAGATTAGTCGGATCGTTGGGGATCGCCACCGTCGCGCCGTCTTTCAGCTGACCGACCGTTTTAATTTTTTTCGAATAACCGGCCATCGGGAACACAAATGTATTGCCGACGGCGACGAGATTGTAGCCATGTGCTTTATTGTCCTGATCGAGGAACGGGCGATGCTGGAAAACGTTGGCATCCAGCTCGCCGTGCTGCGTGGCATCGTTCGGCAACAATGAACCGCTGAACCCGACCAGCTCGACATCCAGCCCGTATTTCTCTTTCGCGACTTTTTTGGCGACTTCGGCGACATCCTGCTCCGCGCCGTTAATCACACCGACCTTGATGTGCTTCGCATCGCTGCCCTTTTGATCACAACCCGCCAGCAACAATCCTGCGAGTAATACGAAAGCGCCTGTCCGAAAATGCGGCATTGTCAGTTTCACGTTTTTTCCTTAAAAAATAAGCCCTAATCCAAAGTGAAGCTGACTATAACAGGGTCAGGGTGGCGGCTTAAAAAACGAAAAAAGCATCAATAAGAAGAAAAAAGCATAACCCGGAAATAATGCGCAGCACTCCCCTGCCCGATTCTTTCCGAAACGTGTAGGCTGGATAAAACTGACTGACGAGAGCCCGGAAGAATGGAAATTATTGAAGCAGATGAACAGCACGTTCCCGAAATGCAGAAAATTTATGCCTGGCACGTTTTGCACGGCACCGCGTCCTTTGAAACGGAGCCGCCTTCTGTAGATGAGATGACCGCGCGCCTGAAGAAAATCAAAGACGCCGGGCTGCTCTGGCTGGTGGTTCTGCATGAAGGGGAAGTGAAAGGGTATTGCTACCTCGGACGATATCGCGAGCGTTACGCCTACCGGCATACGCTGGAGGATTCTATTTATATTGATCCCGGTTTTCAGAAACGCGGGGCGGGAAAAGCCTTGCTGCGCCGGGCGGTAGACTGGGCAGAAATGCACGGCTATCGCCAGCTGATTGGCAACGTTGGCGACAGCCAGAATCAGGCGTCCATTCACCTGCATCTGGCGGCCGGTTTCAGCGTGACCGGCACCCTGAAATCCGTCGGTTTTAAACACGGGCGCTGGCTGGATACCGTCTTTATGCAGCGCCCGTTAGGCGGCGGCGACCAGACGCCACCGGAATAACGCCTTTTACAGCCCGACCGCGTCACCCGGCGCGGGGGCTAATTTTCCTCCGGCGGTTTTGCGCGTCGCACTGCCGCCCCACACTTCCTGATAGTCGTAACCGGTCAGATCTTTGATCACTTTCTGGCACTCCGGCGTGCAGTCATTCAGGTCGCCGCCAAGTTTCAGGCGCGCGACTTCTTTGATCAGCGTTTTATGCGTGTCCCGCGTCAGCTTAAATTTAAAAGTCATATAGAAACTGACGGCCAGCAAAATGCCGGTCGCAAAGACCATTAGCCCGATAATCGCGTGCAGCGCGCTTTCCGGCTGCATACCCTGCCCTTTAACGAAACCGCTTTCCTCCAGCACCACGCCAATCAGCATAATCGCCAGCGCGACCGTGCTTTTTCGCGTTAACACCATCACACCGGCAAATATCCCTTCGCGGCGTTTTTTGGTGACGATTTCATCCACATCCGGAATAAAGCTGTAGATATTCCACGGAATATAATAAAGCCCGGCGCGCGCGAAACCGAATATGGCAAAGACCGCCGAGAACAGCAGCAGGGAAACCGCCATTTCGGTGATATAGACATAAAACAGGAAAGCCAGGACGCAGAATATAATGCCGTACGCCAGCCGCAGCGCACCCGACGGCGACATATTTAATTTTTCAAGCAACATCATAAATATAAACGTCGAAGGTACAGAAGCCAGCGCCGCCACGCTTAAATATCCTGAAACCGACGAGGCATGCTGATGTAACCCGTAAACCACATAATAGGTGAATACGGCCCCAAAAACGTCCAGCGCGGTAAACGAGAAAATATAGATAATAATATGCTGGCGGAACATGCGTATTCTGAACGAGGAAAAGAGGTCTGATACCAGGCTTTTTAAATGATGCCATAAACTGCCGCCACCGGCGGTGACTGGCTCCGGTTCAAACTCTTCCCGCACGTCTTTCGCTTCCCAGGTACACATCCAGGTGGTGAATACCGCCACGCAGAAAATACAGGCGAAAATGATACCGGTGTAGGTGTACGTCAGGGAATTATCTTTACCGGTGAACTGCATGAGGATGCCCGGAATCGACACCGCCAGCAGGCCGCCGAGCTGGGAACATATCATTCGCACGCCCGAAAGACGGGTGCGTTCGCTGAACCTGTTGGTCATTTCCGCCGACAACGTTTCCCACGGTACCAGCACCATCGCGGACAGCAATTCGATAGAAAGATAGGTACCGAGGTAGTACCAGTAGCTCATATCGGTGACCCAGACCAGCGCGTAAAGAAACATCAGAGGAGCGCTGATCAGCAGGAAAAACCGTCGCCTGCCGAATTTTTTCCCCAACCAGGTATTCCCAAAGTTATCGGTGATATATCCCATAATCGGGCTTAATACCGCATCGATAACGCGGGCAATGGCAAAAATAGAACCGGCTTCAAAAACAGATAATCCGCAGTAGGTGGTATAAAAGAATAATAGCCAGGTCCCAATAACGGCAAATGCGCCGCCACCAAATAAATCAGTTACGCCATAACCTATAGCAGTGCCATAACCGACTCTTCGTTCAGTTGGTTTCATTTTTATTATCCTGTGGATGTAGGGTGATTATTACTGTTATTTTTCGGTAAGCATTATCCATTTCCGCAACTGAGATGACCGGTAAATCGCCCCGACAATATTCAGGGAGATTTCAGCGTCATAAATATCGGTATAGTTTTTATTTTGGGTATTAAGGGTATTCCCCGAATCACGAACTGACTGGTAAAAATTAAACACCGCCTGACGATGGCTGTCGCCCCAGTAGCTTTTAGCATTGCCCGACGGGTTTTCATCGCTGATTAACGGCGTTTTATTTTCCCCGTCAATCAGCCAGAGCCTGTTGTGATGTAGCTGCAAAAGCCCTTTTTCGCAATGGATTTCCAGCAGCAGCGGGGAATCCGTGCTGTGGCAGTTGGTCGCATAAAACAGCCCGCGCGCGCCGTTGCCGAGTTTAAAACTGGCCATCGCGGTATCTTCATTTTCGGTGAGTTCGCTGAGGAAACTGCTCTCCACCACACCTTTCACCGCCAGCACGCCGCCGCCAAACCACTGCATAAGATCCAGCGTATGAATGGCCTGGTTGATCAGCAAACTGCCGCCTTCTGTTTCGAAACGCCCGCGCCACGGGCTTTCGGTGTAATACGCACCGCCGCGTGACCATGTCAGCACGGCTTTGATACTGAGCATTTTGCCGAGCTGCCCGTTGTCGAGCAGCGCTTTAATTTCCCGGCTCGACGGATTCAGCCGGTTCTGATAACAGACGCCCAGCCGGGCGTCCGTTTCCGTCAAGCCCTGCCTGATGGCGGCGACTTCCCCGGAATTCAGTGCCACCGGTTTTTCGGTGAACACATGTTTTCCGGCGGCCAGTGCGGCAAGAATCGCAGCCTGATGCAGATGATGCGGCAGACAAATATGCACAACATCAATCTGCGGATCGCGCAGCATTTCATGATAATCGGCATAAAAATCACAGTCATACCGCTTGGCCAGCGCACGCCCTTTTTCAACATCAATTTCTGCAATCGCCCGCAGCGTGCTCGCAGGCTCCTGCTCTATCGCCGCCACGTGGCAGGAATGGATGGCGCCGCAGCCAATGACGGCGGCATTAATCATGTTCATCATGCCTCCCGTTTCAGCGTGTCCCGTTCGCCAGCATCTGAGCCCGCACGCAAAGCTCGGCGGCTTTAAACGCATGCTCCTGCGTCATGGCGTTTTCAGTGCGGTTCAGACAATCGAGGATCAGTTGCCCGAAGAACGGGAAACCGACCTTTCCGGAAACCGGGTAACGGAATTCACCGTCCTGATTCACCAGATACACCACGTCCTGTTCGCCGCGTGTGATATCAACATATTTGCGCACCTCAATGTAACCTTCGGTGCCCAGCAGCGTCAGACGCCCGTCGCCCCAGGTGCTGAGCCCTTCCGGCGTAAACCAGTCGCAGCGAAAATACCCGCGCGCGCCGTTTTCACCTTCCAGCATCGTGTCGCCAAAATCTTCAAAGTTCGGGTATTGCGGATGGTTGAAATTCAGCGCCTGCGCCGCGACCACGCGGGCATTGCTGTTGCCGGTATAAAACAGAAACTGCTCAATCTGATGACTGCCGATGTCGCACAGGATCCCGCCAAATTTTTCCCTTTCGTAAAACCAGTCAGGCCGCCCTTCGCCCTCGCGGTGCGGGCCGGTCCCGAGCGTCTGAACCACGCGCCCGATCGCCCCTTCCTGCACCAGTTGACCGGCAAATACTGCGCTTTCCACATGCAGACGTTCGCTGTAATACACCGCATATATGCGTCCGGTTTTCACCGCCTTTTCTTTTGCTGCCGCCAGCTGTTCGAGCGTGGTGAGCGGCGCTTTGTCGGTGAAATAATCCTTTCCGGCGTCCATCACTTTCAGTCCGAGCGCGCAGCGTTCCGACGGAATTCCCGCGCCAGCCACCAGTTGCACTTCTTTATCGTCGAGGATAGCGCTCAGCGATGGCGCGACCGTCACCTGCGGATACTGGCTGACGAACTTCGCCACTTTTGCCGGATCCGGATCGTAAACCCATTTCAGGCTGGCACCGGCTTCAATCAGCCCGTTGCACATGCCGTAAATATGCCCGTGATCGAGCGCGGCGGCGGCAATCACGAATTCGCCCGGTTTCACCACCGGCTGCGGTTTCCCGACCGGTGCATAGTTCATTCCGTCTTTGTTGCTCATGTTTACGCTCCAATATCCATGTCTTTGCCCAGCGGGATGGCGTCTTCGTTAGCGAAATTCTCCACGGAAGCCGATTTCTCATAAAAGTGCGGTGCCAGAGAAACCAGCCCGCCGGTTTGATAAAACGGATCCGACGGCGCAATCGGCAGCGCAACCACGCTGCGGGTGATGGCCGATTTATAAATGGCGGCGATAAGCTCCAGTGAACGCTTGCCCTGAACGCCGTCAATAAGCGGCACGGAGTGCGTTTCGAGCGCAGTGAGGAAGTTGTCGATCTGGCCGGTGTGCAACGTGTGCGTCAGTTTGGGCACTGAGCGGTAAATATCGTCAAGACGGCTTTCGCGGGCGGTGTCGCGCTCTTCTACCGGAAAACCGTTCGGGGCAGAAATGCTGGCGAATTTATCCCACGGCGCGGAAACCCGGGCTTTTTCGCCCTGAATGACAATTTTCTGATCTTCCCCGTGATGCACCACGGAGGCCGTCAGCTGGGTCAGTGCACCGGAGTCATATTTGAAAATCGCCGCCGAAAGGTCTTCCACTTCGGCATTATCGTGGGCGGCGTTGGTGATCATCGACACCACTTCGGAAGGGAAACCGAGCATCCACTGAATGGCGTCAATGTGGTGAACCGCGTGATTGAGCGTGCAGCCGCCCGCCTCTTTTTCCCAGGTTCCGCGCCACCATAAATCGTAATAGGAATGGCCACGCCACCAGAATGAATCCACCTGCGCGTGGCAAACTTTGCCCGCCTCGCCGGAATCAAGCACCTGTTTCAGCCGCCAGAACGCATCGGTAAAACGGTTTTGCGCAATAATAGAAAGCGTTTTTCCGCTCTCCTGCGCGGCGCGGATCATCGCGTCGCACTCCTGTAAGGAAGCGGCCATCGGCTTTTCGCACAGCACATGCTTTCCGGCGTTCAGCGCATCAATGGAGATTTCAGCATGCACATACGGCGGCGTGCAGATGTCAAAAACGTCAATGCTGGCATCATTGAGAATGTCCTGATGACTGGCGTAAACCTTCGCGTCAGCCAGCCCGTAATGCCGTTTTTTCTCTTCCGCTTTCTCCGGATAAATATCCACCAGCGCGACCACCTGGCAGCGATCGGCAAACTGCAAATATCCCTGAATATGGTTATGTGAAATATTACCCGTACCAATAATGGCTATTTTAAGCATTATCCTACTCCCGATAAAAACCGAAGGGCGACCGTCACCTTGCTGAATTTATTAATAATTCAGGGCAGGCAAATACGATATTTTTTCTCTGACGTTGTTATTCAGGAGAGTAGTAACGACTTTTTTTTCCAACAACTGCTATTTGTGACAGGAATTGCAGTGCGCTATTTGTTATTTGCTATGATGATGAATAGCTCATTAATTACAAACAGTTAACCGTGGCAATAAGTCCATCACCCAATGAGGCGTTGATCACAAAATGACGGGAAAATTAAAAATCAGGCAAATTGCGGAGCTCACCGGGCTTTCTCCGAGCACTGTTTCCCGTGTCCTTGCTGGTAAAGCGAATGTCAGCCCGCAGGCAAAAGAAAAGGTATTTACCCACGCAAGAACCATGGGTATTTTGCGCGACATTCCCGCCAGCCGTTTGTTAATGAATACCCTGTTAATTTGCGCGCCGCCTGCGGCATTTTCCCCGCATGAAGATCTCTATTATTACGAAGCCATTCAGGAAATCACAGCCGAAGTGGCGCGCTTTGATATTCACATCCGAAAATGCGCATTATCGGTAAACGATCCCGATATCGCGGTTTTTATGCAGGCGCTGAATCAGTCCGACGTGGACGGCGTCGTTATCATCGGAATTGATGACGTGATGCTTTACCGTCTGGCAGCGGAATCGAATAAACCGGTGGTGATGCTGAACGCGAAAGACAGCGAAATGCGCCTTGATTGTGTGTCCGCAGATCATTACTCCATCGGTTATTGCGCGGCGAATTTCCTTTTCCAGAAAGGCCACCGGCCGGTAATGCTCTTCACCGATCTGCGCCGTGAAACCATGATGCAAAGGCTGGACGGCTTCAAACGCGCCTGTCTTGAGCATCACGTCATTTTTGACGAAGCGACACATCTGCTGATCAATCACGGCAACGGCAAAGAACAGGCGCGCAAATGCTTCGATAAATACCTGAAAGAGCGCAAACGCGAATGCCTGCCGTCGGCCATTATCTGCGGCAGCACACCGATTGCGCACGCCACCGTGGAAGCCTTGCGGGATCAGGGCATCCAGGTGCCGGAAGACATTTCCGTCATGAGTATGGATTTCGAGCACGACATGAAACTCACCTCGCCGATGAATTTCACCTCCGTCCTTCTCCCCTGCCGTGAGCTGGGCAGCGAAGCCGTGTACATCCTGCAAAGCCGCCTGACGCGGCCTTCCGGCGCGAAATTTAACCTGCTGTTGCAGGGGAAAATTCACACCGGGTTGTCGGTGGCTGACGTGAAGTGGAAACGGAAGGGGTTGTATCCTCAGCCGGTAGGATCATGAATTTTTTCTCACTCGCCGTGAGGGGCAGACCGAGAAAATTTCGGTTTCTCACTCGCCGTGAGGGGCTGATCGAGAAAATTTCGGTTTTTCATGTGCAGTGATCACTCAGCGGCTCGCGCCGAAACCGACCAAAGAGGGGCTGGACGGCTCCCTCTTTGGAATCTCCGCGTCTTTTTTACTGCGCGCTGCCGCTGGCTGGCTATGTTTCAGCAGCCACAATTATTGCCGCGAAAACTTGCCGCTGCGCGGTTCCCTTACTCGGTTTCGAGCCATTCGTCTCGAAACACTTCGCTCGGCAAGCTTTCTGAAAGCGGCCGGAGGCTTTCTAAATGTGCAAACATTTGCGAACAGTTGGTTTGCTCCTCCCCCTGCTAAGGGGGAGACTGGGAGGGGGTTTAGCAGGCCACTGAGCCGCTAAAACCAACACCCCATCCCGGCCTTCCCCTCGTGAGAGGGGAAGGAGTAAATCAAAACCAGCCAGCATCAATCTTTCGAATTACATAGCCTCTGGCCGCTTTCAAAACGACGTTGAGCGAGCGGTGAGAAACGGCGAGAGTCTGTTTTCGAGCTGGTTCGAACCCGAGACGAAAGTACCGCGCAGCGGCGGCGTTTGCGGCACTCGCCGGAGTGGCTGAAACATAGCCAGCCAGCGGCAGCGCGCAGTTAAAAAAGCGCGGGTGTCCAGAGGGCGCGCGCTTACGCGCCCTTTGGGCCCGTTTGGGCGGCGAGCCCAAGGTTTTGACCTAAAAAACCGTCTTACTGGAACAAACCCATTAAAATGTTACGATTACCGCCGTCACCGGCCCCTACCCCCGAGATCTTCATGAACAAACTCACTGCTTCTGTTTCAGAATCCATTACCCGCGATTTGGCCCTGCGCATTATTCGCGGCGAACTGGCCGTCGGGTTACCGATCCCGGGGGAAAATGAGCTGGCACAGCAGTATGAGGCGTCACGTACGTCGGTGCGAAATGCGCTTCAGGTGCTTGGGGCGAAAGGCATGTTACTGATCCAGGCCAAGCGACGCAGTATCGTTACGCCGCGCGAACAGTGGAGTTTTCTGGATGCCGAAGTGTTGTCGTGGCTCGAAGATGTCGGTATCGAATCGGAACTGGTGGAACAACTGATGCTCACGCGCCTGATTTTTGAGCCAGATGTCGCGGCCATGGCGGCGCTCAATGCGACCGGTCATGACCTGGCCGCGATTGAAGATGCGCTGGCGACCATGCAGTCCGGCCAAAAAAACAATTCTGCCGCAGAATTCGAACAAGGCGATCTGGCGTTTCACACCGCCGTTTTGCAGTCCTGCCATAACCCGTTTCTGGCATCGGTTGGGAACGCGCTGTCGGCGGCCATGCTCCTGTCATTCAAACAAACCCTCGAAGCTGACCTGCAACTCACGCAGGAAGCCGTGCAGCAGCACCGCGATTTGCTGGAAGCCATCCGCCTTAAACAGGCTGATTCCGCGCGTAAATGTATGCGTCACATCCTGCTGAGCGCTGCCCATAAACACATCTGGCGCGAAATCCCCGAAAAGTATCAGCACTTCTTTTAACGATCTTTTTTATCCCCGTTAGCTAACTTTCGATCTCCCTCACAGTTATAAGGTCATTTTTTCCTCATCATTCTTGTCATACAAGATTTTACTGGTTGTAACTCAAGAATGAAAAATCACTGGATTGCCATCGACTGGGGAACCTCGAATTTTCGGGCGTTCCTGATGAAAGAACATCAATGCCTCGACACAGTCAGTGCACCTTGCGGCCTGCTGCATGTGCCTGACCGTCAGTTTGCCGCCGCGCTTAAACCGCTGATCGGCCACTGGCTGGCGGCGTATCCGCAACTGCCTCTGCTGATGGCGGGCATGGTTGGCTCGCAGCAAGGCTGGCAGGAAGTGCCGTATGTCACGCTGCCCGCCGGTTCGCGGCAGCTGGCGCAATGTACCGCCTCGCTGGAAACACCCTGGGGAAGCCCGTGCCAGATTGTTGCGGGCGTCAGCGGGATGAATGAATTCGGTTTACCCGACGTCATGCGCGGCGAAGAAATCCAGTTAATCGGGCTGGCGGCGCTGCATCCCGAACCGCAAAACAGCCAGTACGTGATCCTGCCCGGCACGCACAGCAAACACGCCGAACTGCATAACGGTGAGATCCGGCAGTTCAGCACGTTCATGACCGGCGAGATTTATTCGGTGATGCTCAGCCATTCACTGCTTGGGCGTGAGGTACAGGAATCGCCAGAAGATCCCCGGGCTTTTGCTCTTGGCGTCACTCACGCACAGCGCGCGCCACACCTGAGTAACGCACTGTTTTCGGCCCGCACTTTACGGCTGAACGGCGTGCTCACTCCCGCGCAGGTCGCCAGCTATCTTTCCGGTTTACTGATTGGCTCGGAATTACACGCCGTTGCGCGCAAAGAAGCGTGGATCGTTGGTTCGCCCGCCTTAACGGAACGCTATACCCGCGCCGCAAAACAGCTCGGGATCACCCTCACTTCTGCCGACGGCAATGCGTGCTTCATTCAGGGCATGACGCAGATTTATCAGTGTCTTCACGGAGAATCGTCATGAATTATCTGAATTTTTCCCGCCGCTGGCAGGAATGCACGTTGCCGCTGATTGCTATTTTGCGCGGCATCACACCGGAGGAAGCGCAGGGCGTGGCGCAAACGCTGCTCGAATGCGGGTTTACCTATCTGGAAGTGCCGCTCAACAGTCCGCGCCCGCTGGAATCCATCGCCATCATGGCGAAAACCACCGGCCAGCGCGGCTTTGTCGGCGCAGGAACTGTGCTGACAGAACATCAGGTGCATCAGGTCGCGGAGGCTGGCGGGCAGCTGATTATCTCCCCGAACATGGAGCCGTCGGTGATCCGCGCCACGACAGAACTCGGGCTGCTGAGTTTGCCGGGCATCGCCACGCCGGGTGAAGCTTTTACGGCGCTGCGGGCGGGTGCCAGCGCGCTGAAATTTTTCCCTGCCGAATTAATTACGCCCGCCGTCACCAGGGCGATGCGCGCGGTTTTACCGGCGGAAGCGGTTTGCCTGCCGGTTGGCGGCGTGAATGCCGATGCCGGGCAAATGCGCGCCTGGCTGCAAGCGGGCGCAAACGGATTTGGTCTGGGCGGCGGACTGTATCAGCCGGGCATCACGCTTTCCGCCCTGCGCGAACGGGCGCTGGCGTATCAGGCTGCATGGCAGAAAGCGGCGCAAAAATGAAAAACTCTCTGTCGGAAAACTCTGCGCTGAAAAATTTATCGGTTATCGGTGATTACCGTGCTGAGCTGGGCGAAACGCCGGTCTGGTGTTTCAGCTCTCAGTCGCTGATTTGGGTCGATATCGTGCAGCGGCGGTTACTGCGTTACTGGCCGGATCAGGACGACCGTTTTGAAATCCACACCTTACCTTCCGTGTGCAGCGCGGTATTGCTGACCGACCGGCCAGAGCATTTTCTACTCGTCACCGGCGAAGGCATCCTGCTGTATGACTATCACAGCATGACCCACTACCCGCTGTGCGGCTGGCCGGAAACCGCCGCCACGCGCCCGAACGAAGCGGCGGTCGCGCCGGACGGTTCCGTGTGGTTCAGCACAATGGACATCACCGCCAGAAACGCCCTCGGCAGCTGGTATCGCTTCGCCACCGGCGACGCGCAGCCGGTGAAAATGCTCGGCGATCAGCATGTGCCTAACACGCTGGTCTGGCACGGCGGCCACGCCTGGTTCATCGATACGTTTGCGCACTGCTTTTACCAAAGTCCGGCCAGCCTTATCACACATCCGACGCTGCGCACCTGGCCGCTGCCGGACGATGTTCTTGCCGACGGCTCTGCCGTGACCCCTACAGGCCTGTTGCTCAATGCCCGCTGGGGCGGAGCTTGTCTGGCGGCTTATCAGCTTAATGATTATGCCCCGCAATTTCTCACGACGTTCCCTTTGCCTGTCATACAGCCGTCGGGCTGCGCTTTCGGCGGCAGGAATTTTCAGGATTTGTACATCACTTCGGCGCGCGACGGGCTCAGAACGCCGTCCGCCACGGATGGCGCTTTGCTGCGCTACGAAACGCCCTACACAGGACAGCGGGCCTCCCTGTTCACCCTGTAAAAACCCATAAAAATCAAAACAACCTCAAAGGTGACTTATGACGACGAATATCATTCCCCGGGCAGTGCCGCATACCAACCGGCAGACCCTGCTGGTCTGTTTATTGGCCGCGCTGGCGGGCCTGCTGTTCGGGCTGGACATGGGCGTGATCGCCGGCGCATTACCGTTTCTGGCGCAGGAATTTGGCCTGAGCAGTCATCAGCAGGAAATGGTGGTCAGCGTGATGATGCTCGGCGCGGCGCTCGGAGCGCTGTGCAGCGGCCCGTTGTGTACGCGCATTGGTCGCAAAAAAACGTTACTGATCGGCGCCGCGCTGTTCGTCGCGGGCTCCGTCGGCTGTGCCTTTGCGCCTGATTTGCAGATCCTGATCGTCTCGCGTTTCCTGCTGGGCGCAGCGGTTGGCGTGGCCTCATTTGTGGCACCGCTTTATCTTTCTGAAATCGCGCCCGAACACATCCGTGGCAGCATGATTTCCCTTTATCAGCTGATGATTACCATCGGCATTCTGGCGGCATTTCTTTCTGATACGGCGTTCAGCCAGAGCGGAAACTGGCGCTGGATGCTGGGCATCATTACGTTCCCCGCGCTGATTCTGTTCGCCGGTGTTTTAACGCTGCCCGAAAGCCCGCGCTGGCTGATGATGAAAAACAAAAGTGAGCTGGCGGAAAAAGTGCTGCTGTTGCTGCGCTCAACAAAATCCGAAGCGCACATCGAACTGGAAGCCATCCGCCAGAGCGTGCAGATGAAACAACGCGGCTGGCACTTGTTCCGCGCTAACAGTAATTTTCGTCGCACCACCTGTCTCGGCGTGCTGTTGCAGTTCATGCAGCAGTTCACCGGCATGACCGTCATCATGTATTACGCCCCGAAAATCTTCGCGATTGCCGGTTTCGCTTCCACGCAGCAGCAAATGTGGGGAACGGTAATTGCCGGATTAACCAACGTGCTGGCGACCTTTATCGCCATCGGTCTGGTGGACCGCTGGGGGCGCAAACCGATTCTCAAACTCGGTTTCAGCGTAATGGCAATTTGTATGGCGCTGATGGGCTGGATGTTCTTCACCGGCATCACCAGCCTGACCCAGCAATATATCGCCGTCACCTTACTGCTGATTTTCATCGTCGGATTTGCCATGAGCGCCGGGCCGCTGATCTGGGTGTTGTGCTCTGAAATCCAGCCGCTGGCAGGCCGCGATTTTGGCGTCACCTGCTCCACGATGGCGAACTGGATTGCCAACATGATCATCGGCGCGACATTCCTGACGCTCATCGACACCGTCGGCAGCGCGGGCACGTTCTGGCTTTATGCCGCACTTAACGTCGTCTGCATCGTCCTGACCCTGATCTTCGTTCCTGAAACCAAAAATATCTCACTGGAAAACATCGAAAAAAATCTCATGGCCGGTTTACCGCTGAGAAGTATCGGCAATCAGCGCTGATCCCATAACCAGATGACGAGGTAAAACATGGCAATCCCAGACTCTGACAAAGCGACCGGCGCGGTTTACCGCAAAATCACGCGCCGCCTGATCCCGTTTTTAATCTTGTGTTATTTCTTCGCCTATCTCGATCGCGTCAACATCGGGTTCGCCAAGTTACATATGCAGGATGCGCTCAATTTCAGCGACACCGTCTATGGCGTCGGCGCGGGGATCTTCTTCATCGGCTATTTCCTGTTTGAATTGCCGAGCAACCTGATGATGCAACGTTTTGGTCCGCGTTTCTGGATCGCGCGGATCATGATCAGCTGGGCGGTTCTCTCGGCGGCGATGATCTTCGTGACCACGCCAACGCAGTTTTACGTGCTGCGCTTCCTGCTCGGCGTGGCGGAAGCGGGGTTCTTTCCGGGCATCGTGTTTTATCTCACGCTGTGGTTTCCGTCCTGGCGGTCGGCGCGCACCCTCGGCCTGTTTATTCTGGTCACGCCGCTTTCCACCATCATCGGCAGCCCGTTGTCCGGTTTTATTCTGAAAGCTTTCGAAGGTGTCGACGGCCTGCACAACTGGCAATGGCTGTTTCTGGTGGAAGCCGTTCCGTCCTTCCTGCTGGCGTTTGTGGTGCTGCGTTATCTCGATAACGACGTCAAATCTGCCCGCTGGCTGACGGAAAGCGAGAAGCAAATCGTGGCCCGTGACCTGAACACCGACCGGCAGCGCAGCCTGGCCGCCAACGCCGGTAAGCCGCCGCAAAGCCTGAAACGGATGTTCCGCAACGGGTATGTCTGGCTGCTGGCGCTGATTTTCTTCAGCTTCAACATCGGCTATTACGGCATCAACTTCTGGCTGCCGTCGATCATCAAAACCTCCGGCGTCAGTGACGACTTCCATATCGGGCTGCTGGCCGCCCTGCCTTACGTTTTCGGCGCGGTGTTTATGGTCTGGAACAGCCGTCACTCTGATTTACACAGCGAAAGACGCTGGCACATCGCCATTCCTGCCATTATCGGCGCGGTCGGGCTGACGCTAAGCGCCTATTGCAGCGGTTCCACGTTCTGGATGATGACCTGGATTTGCCTCGCTATGTCCGGAACGCTGGCGCTGATCCCCACTTATATCAGCCTGCCCGGCACCCTGCTTTCGGGCACGGCCGCGGCGGCGGGCATTGCGCTGGTCAATTCCGTCGGCAATCTGGCGGGATTCTTCGGGCCGACCGTGCTCGGCTGGCTGAAAGACAACACCGGCAGCACCAATACCGGCCTGTATATCCTCGCCGCGTTTTTGCTGCTGTGCGCCCCCCTGATTTTTTTATTGCCAGCCCGGCTGGTCAATCCCCGCCGCTGTGCTGAAGAGCCGGCTGAAACAGATGAAATATCGTCATTAAAAAGAGGCAGAGTATGAGCGGATGTACAACGTGCGGCACCTGTGGTGACGCGCAGGATGACCATTTTAACCCGGTATTACGCGGAGACGACGGCGCGCTAAAACGTGCGCTGTACAAATCGATGGGACACACCGACGGCCAGCTGCGCCGCCCGGTGATTGCCGTGGTAAACAGCTACACCAACGCCACCGCCGGACACGTCAATCTCAACGAACTGACCGCGCAAGTGCTCAAAGGGATTGATGAAGCGGGCGGCGTCGGCATGGTTTTCGGCACCATCGCGCCGTGTGACGGCATCGCCGAAGGCCATCTGGGCATGCGCTATATTCTGGCCGCGCGCGAAGTCATCGCCAGCTCGATTGAAGTCATGATGCGCGCCCACCGTTTCGACGGCATGGTCATGCTCGGCTCGTGCGACAAAATTGTTCCCGCCATGCTGATGGCCGCCGCACGGCTGGACATTCCGGCGATTCTGGTCAACGGCGGGCCGATGTACCCCGCGCATTATCACGGCAAAGACTGGGACGGCAATATCGTCACCGAGGCCATCGGCTGGAAACGCCGCGGCGAAATCGACGAGGCAGAATTCCGTCGCATCGAAGATCTCGCCGAACCCGGCCCCGGCTCCTGCACCATGTATGGTACAGCCAATACCATGTGCTGCATTTCCGAAGTGCTCGGCATGAGTTTACCCGGCAGCAGTACCCTGCCCGCAATTTCTCAGGAGCGCCGCGACTGCGCGTTCCGCACCGGCCAGACGGCGGTGGATCTGGTGAAACGCGGCGTCAATGCGCGCCAGATCATCACGCCCGCGTCAATCCGCAACGCCATGATTTACCTGCTGGCGACCGGCGGCTCGACCAACGCGATCCTGCATTTGCAGGCCATTCATTACGAAGCCGAATACGGTCATCTGCCGCTGTCGGATTTCGACAAACTGAGCCATCACGTTCCGCTGGTGGCCTCGCTGTATCCGGCATCGGAATACGACATGATTGATTTCTGGGAAGCCGGTGGCGTGGCCGCCGTCGAGAAAGAAATCAGCGCGCTGATGGACATTTCTGCGCTGACCGTCAGCGGGCAAACCAAAGCGCAATGGCTGGAAATCACGCCAAAATCGCGCCGCCCTGAAGTTATTCATACGCTGGCCATTCCGGTGCGGAACGAAGCCGGTGTTGCCGTGCTGCACGGCAATCTTTCTCCGCTCGGCTGCGTGGTAAAACCTGCGGCCGTACCGGAAAATCTCATGACGTTCAGCGGCCCGGCGGTGGTTTTTAACAGCGAACAAGAATCCGTTGACGCCATTCTTTCCGGCGAAATTGCGCCCGGCAGCACGCTGGTTCTGCGCTATGAAGGGCCGAAAGGCGGGCCGGGCATGCCGGAAATGTACAAACCGATGAAATGCCTCGAAGGCATGGGCTTGTCGGACAGCTGCGCGCTGATCACTGACGGACGTTTTTCCGGCTCCAACCGCGGCTTATTCGTCGGGCATATTTCGCCGGAAGCCAGCGACGGCGGCGATCTGGCGCTGGTGGAAAACGGCGACATCATCACCATCAATATTCCCACCCGCGAACTGACGCTCAACGTCAGCGCGGAAATTCTGGCCGAACGCCGCACCCGCTGGGTGCCGGTCGAAAAACAGGTGCCGCGCGGATTCCTGCGTTTATACCGCCGCTGGGCATTACCGGCCGCACAGGGTGCGGTTTTAGCTGACAGGGACGAGGAGTAACCATGGTTCAGTCTTCCGATATTTTTGGCGTCAACCCGATTGCCGCCCTGCCGTTTACCCGGTTGGGTGAACCGGATTACGCCAGTTTCAGCCGCCTGCTGGAACACCTGGCGGCTACCGGCATTCAGGGGCTGACGCTGTTTGGCATCGCCAGCGAATTCCCCAAACTCGACGACAGCGAACGGCTGTTGCTGGCCGATTGTTTTCTCTCAGACCTGAAAGGCAGCGGTATTTTTCGCGCGATGTCTGTGACCGATCACAGCACCGAAGTGGCGGTGAAACGTGCGCGGGATTATCAGAAACGCGGCGCCGATGCGCTGATGCTGTTGCCGCCGTTCTTCCTGCAACCCGACGCCGCCGCAATTTCTCACCACATTTTCTCAGTACTGGAAGCGGTCGATATTCCGGTGATGGTGCAATACGCACCGGGGGAAACGGGGCTTTCGATCACGCCCGGACAGCTCAGCGACGTGGCGACGCGCTACCCGCACGCGGTCTTCAAAATCGAATGTAATCCGCCGGTCAGCTATACCCGCGAATTCCTGCAACGCGCGCCGCAGGCCAGCGTGCTCAACGGTTACGCCGGTTTGTACATGCTGGAAATGCTGGAAGCCGGCGGCAAAGGCGTCATGCCTGGCTGCTCGTTCAGCGAAATCTACGTACAGATTTACCGGCTATGGCAGGCAGGAAAAACGGACGCGGCGCAGGCGCTGCATCAGCAACTTCTGCCGTGGATCCGGCAGTGGATGACGCACTGTGAATACATCATTCAGGTAGAAAAAACGATTCTGCACCGGCGCGGGATCATCGCGACAGATTACTGCCGCCATCCGGGCCGGACGCTGACGGAGCAAGATCATCTGACTATCGGCAATTTCCTCACCACTTTTTCGGAGTTCTTATGAACACACCGTCCCGCACGCCACGCGTCGTGATTGTCACGGGTGCCAGCCAGGGCATCGGCAACGCCATCGCTCAAACCTTTCTGAATCAGGGCGACATCGTGGTCGGCTGCGCCTTTTCTTCCCCGGACAAAGCGCCCCATGCGCAGGATCTCAGCAAAAGATATCCTGATAAATTTTTCTATTACTCCGTCGATATGACCAAAACGGAAAGCATCGAAGAATTCATCAGCCACGTTACAACCCGTTTTGGCCGCCTTGATGTGCTGGTGTCTAACGCCGGAAAAAATGTTTTCAAAGGCATCGATTGTGAGCTGGAAGACTGGCATCACAACCTCGATCTGAACCTGCGCTCGCACTGGTACATTGCCAAATGCTGCCGTGAGATGCTGGAGAAATCCAAAGGGGTCATTCTGGTGATGACCTCCAACCACGCCTTTTCCACCATGCCGGGCTGCGCGCCGTATAACATCACCAAACGCGCCCTGCTCTCGCTGGTACAAAGCCTGACCATCGAATGGGGCCCGGCCATCCGCACTGTCGGCATTGCTCCCGGTTTTATCGATACCGCCGGAAATCAGGTGTGGTTTGACTCACACGAAGACGGCGAAAAATCGCGGCAGGAAACCATCCGTAAGCATCCGGTCGGACGCATCGGCACATCAGAAGAAGTGGGTGAACTTTGCTTGTATCTCGCCAGCCCGGCAGCGGGATTTATCGCCGGTACCACGATTGTGATGGATGGAGGGAGGAGTGCGTTAATGCAGGACTGATGGGGCAGAGACCGCTGCCCGCGCGGTTTCTCACTCGCCGTGAGGGCTGACAGCGGATCGAGAAAATTTCGGTTTCTCACTCGCCGTGAGGGGCTGATCGAGAAAGTTTCGGTTTTTCAATCACAGTGGTCACTTAACGCGCTGCGCCGAAACCGACCAAAGAGGGGCTGGACGGCCCCCTCTTTGGAATCTCCGCGTCTTTTTTACTCCGCGCTGCCGCTGGGACGATGGACATGTTCTGTAACTTTCGCGTGTGACGCAAATCCAGGCACTTCGTGCTGCCTTCACTCGGTCTTCGAGCCATAGGTCTCGAAGCCGCTCCGTTCAGCTGGATTTTGAGCGCGCCATCTCACCATTCAAAAGAATCTATTCTGATGCTTCTTCGTTTTTCAAAATAATGAATGGCATGGCAAGGTTGTGAACTATTAGCCTCTGGCCGCTTTCAAAACGACGTTGAGCGAGCGGTGAGAAACGGCGAGAGTTTGTTTTCGAGCTGGTTCGAACCCGAAGCGAAAGTACCGCGTAGCGGCGGCGTTTGCGGCAATAGCCGGAGTGGCTGAAACATAGCCAGCCAGCGACAGCGCGCAGTTAAAAAAGCGCGGGTGTCCAGAGGGCGCGCGCAGTTAAAAAAGCGCGGGTGTCCAGAGGGCGCGCGCTTACGCGCCCTTTGGGCCCGTTTGGGCGGCGAGCCCAAGGTTTTGACCCAAAGACCAGTTTGGGTGCCAACCCAAGGTTTTACCCCAAGGTTTTAATTCCTCCCTGCCATCACACCGCCGTCAACATCCCATATTGCGCCGGTCACCCAGCCCGCTTTTTCCGACAGCAGGAATGCGACGGTTTCCGCCACATCGCGCGGCGTTCCGACACTGCCAATCGGGTGGAAGCTGTTAAAACTCTTCATCACACCTTCAACCTCTTCTTTCGGAATGAATCCTTCGTAAATCGGGGTTTGCACAACCGCCGGTGATACGGCATTTACGCGGATGCCATGGACACCCAGCTCAATGGCCAGATTTTTGGTCATCGCATGCAGCCCTGCTTTTGCCATGGAATAGGCAGAAGACGGCGTTGCTCCGATGGCCTGTTGCGCCCACATCGACCCGATGTTGACGATGGATCCCCGGATACCGGCAGCCAGCATATTTTTTGTGACATCGCGGGTGATGAAGAAGGTGGCACGGTTAATGTTCATGTACATGTCGTAATCCGTTTCTTCGTGATCCACGAAAGGTTTCGGGAAGAACACGCCCGCCGCATTGACCATCAGGCTGATATCCGGATGCTCAGCATTAATCGCATCACGGATCTGCTTCGTGCCCTGCTCCGTCATCAGATCGCCCACCAGCGTAGAAACCGGGCCAAGCACTGACAACGTCTGACGTGCAGCGTCTGCTTTTTCCTGACGGTTACCGACCAGCACAACACTGCCGCCCTGCTCAAGGATCAGGCGCGCTGTTTCCAACCCCATCCCGCTGGTACCACCGACGACGAGTAATTTCTTTCCGCTAAATGCATGGCTCATTATTTTTTTCTCCGCAATAATTTCTTTGTCTGAGACTCCGCTATACGGCATCCCTTCGGTTGATGAGCACATCATGCCTGCCTCACCCCGCTGGTACGAATCATAAGAAATTGCACATCGACAAAGAAAAACTATCTCGCTAGGCTATGCGTACATCCCCCCGAAGACAAAAAAATGCGCATACTAAACCGTCTGAAATGGTTACAGGCTTTTGAAGCCACCGCCCGTCACGGCAGTTTTACCGGCGCGGCGGACGAGCTCGGCGTCACCCCTGCCGCCGTCGGCCAGCTGGTCCGTGCGCTGGAAGAATGGGTGGGTCATCCGCTGCTGACGCGCAGCCGCTCCGGAAGTGAACGCCTGCGGCTTGTCAGCGACGTACATGACGCACTGGACGACATCACGCTCGGGCTGGACAAACTGGAAAGCGGCCTCAAAAAACTTCGTGGCCGCAACGCGCGTTCTGTCGTGGTGGTCACCGCGTCGCAGGTTCTGGTGATGAACTGGCTGATGCCGCGGCTGAATCGCTTTTCAGAACACCACAGTAACGTGGATATCCGGCTGGATGTCGCTGACCGTCTGACCGATCTCGCTCACGGTGAAGCCGATATCGGTATCCGCTGCGGCCCCGGAAACTGGCCCGGTTTACAGACAACGTGGCTGATGGATGAAGAAGTGGTGATGGTGTGCAGCCCGTCGCTGCTGTCCACTGCGCCGGAAATCAACAGTGCATGGCTGTATGAACAAAAGTTGATTCAGGATGACACACCGCATCCCGGTGCGAACTTCCCGGCATGGGAAAGCGTGCTGCAAAAGCTCGGACTGGACGCTGTCCGCCAGTCGCATCAGCACATCAACTCAACCGCTGCGGTCATTCAGGCAGTGTTAAGCGGTCAGGGAATTACGCTGGTACGCAAAGCACTTGTTCAGCAGGATTTGGATATTCAGCGTCTGGTACAGCTGTTCCCGGAAATTAAGCTGCCGATCGCCTGGTCTTATTATCTGGTCTGTTCTGCAAAATCGCAGCAACGCCCGGAGGTGCAGGCGTTTCACGACTGGATCAGAGGGGAAGTTGAGGGGGCAGAGACCGCTGCCCGAGCGGTTTCTCACTTGCCGTGAGGGGCTGACAGCGGATCGAGTCGGTTTCGGTTCCCCACTCGCCGTGAGGGGCAGACCGAGAAAATTTCGGTTTTTCATGTGCAGTGATCACTCAGCGGCTCGCGCCGAAACCGACC
Organism: Rahnella sp. PD12R; assembly: GCF_019200965.1. NCBI lineage: Bacteria > Pseudomonadati > Pseudomonadota > Gammaproteobacteria > Enterobacterales > Yersiniaceae > Rahnella > Rahnella sp. PD12R. The sequence goes on from NZ_JAHTMS010000001.1 coordinate 673,226, forward strand.
AAAGAGGGGCTGGACGGCCCCCTCTTTGGAATCTCCGCGTCTTTTTTACTCCGCGCTGCCGCTGGGACGATGGACATGTTCTGTGACTTTCGCGTGTGACGCAAATCCAGGCACTTCGTGCTGCCTTCACTCGGTCTTCGAGCCATAGGTCTCGAAGCTGCTCCGTTCAGCTGGATTTTGAGCGCGCCATCTCACCATTCAGAAGAATCGATTCTGATGCTTCTTCGTTTTTCAAAATAATAAATGGCATGGCAAGGTTGCGAACTAAAAAGCTAGTGGCCGCTTTCAAAAATCGCGCCGTATGGAGAGGTGGAAAACCGCGTATCTTTTCGCGCGGTTTGTAACCCGACTGAAGGGAACCGCGCAGCGGCGAGATTTTGCGGCAATAGCCGGAGTGGCTGAAACATAGCCAGCCAGCGGCAGCGCGCAGTTAAAAAAGCGCGGGTGTCCAGAGGGCGCGCGCTTACGCGCCCTTTGGGCCAGTTTGGGTGGCAACCCAAGGTCTTGATTTTGAACTGAAGCCCGTTTGGGCGGCGAGCCCAAGGTTTTGACCGTAAGGCCAGGTTGGCTGGCAACCCAAGGTCTCACCCCAAAGGCATCGCCTTAACTCCTCCAGGGCACATTCTCAGCGTCACGCTGCATTTTCTCCTGCTAGACTTTTGAGTCTTAAACACCCTTAAATGCAGACGGAGCATCCTCATGTCAGAACAATACCAACCGCCTAAAGTCTGGACCTGGAATAAAGACGAAGTCAGCAAGTTCTCAAACATCAACCGCCCGGTTGCAGGCCCGACTCACGAGAAAACGCTGCCGGTCGGCAAACACCCGTTGCAGCTGTATTCTCTGGGTACACCAAACGGCCAGAAAGTGACGATCCTACTGGAAGAGTTGCTGGCGCTGGGCGAAAGCGGTGCGGAGTACGATGCGCATTTGATCCGCATTAATGAAGGCGATCAGTTCTCCAGCGGCTTTGTCGATGTGAACCCGAATTCGAAGATCCCCGCACTGCTGGACAACTCGGCCAAACCGCCCATCCGCGTATTTGAATCCGGCAATATCCTGCTGTATCTGGCGGAGAAGTTCGGTCAGTTCCTGCCGAAAGACCTCGCGGGACGCACTGAAACCCTGAACTGGCTGTTCTGGTTGCAAGGCTCCGCGCCGTATCTCGGCGGCGGTTTCGGGCACTTTTATCACTACGCGCCGGTCAAAATCGAATACGCAATCAACCGTTTTACGATGGAAGCCAAGCGTCAGCTCGACGTGCTGGACAGACAACTGGCCGATCACCGCTTTATTGCCGGTGAAGAATACACGATTGCTGATATCGCCATTTTCACCTGGTACGGCAGCCTCGCGCAGGGCGGCCTGTACGAATCCGCTGAGTTCCTGGATATCCAGTCCTACAAAAACTTCCAGCGCTGGGCGGCGGAGGTGGCAGATCGTCCGGCAGTCAAACGCGGCCGTATCGTTAACCGCACCTGGGGCGAGCCGGATCAGCAACTGGCAGAACGCCATGACGCATCAGATTTTGATGACAAACTGAAATCCTGATCCATAGTGGTTGAGTCAGAATGCAAAAAGGGCAGGATCCAATCCTGCCCTTTTCATTTATGCCGTTTCAGTCTGCGGGTCGAGATACTTTTTAAACCAGGCGATGGTGCGTTCCCACGCCAGATCGGCTGCCGCTTTGTCATAGCGCGGGGTCGAATCATTGTGGAATCCGTGGTTTACGCCGGGATACACATACCCTTCATACACTTTATCGTTCGCCTTGAGCGCAGCCTCATAAGCTGGCCAGCCGTCGGTAACCGGCTTATCCAGCTCGGCGTAGTGCAGCAATAACGGCGCTTTGATGCGCGGCACGTCTTCGGCTTTTGGCTGACGTCCGTAAAACGGCACCGCCGCCGCCAGCTCCGGGTATGCCACCGCAGCCGCATTCGCCACGCCACCGCCATAACAGAAACCGGTAATACCCACTTTTCCGGTGCCCGTTTCGTGGTGCATCAGAAATTCCACGGCGGCAAAAAAGTCATTCATCAGTTTGGCCGGATCCACTTTCTGCTGAAGCTCGCGGCCTTTCTCATCATTCCCCGGATAACCGCCGACAGAACTCAGGCCGTCCGGTGCCAGCGCCACAAATCCGGCTTTCGCCACGCGGCGCGCGACATCTTCGATGTACGGATTCAGGCCCCGGTTTTCATGCACCACCACCACACCCGGCACTTTCCCCGAGGCTTTGGCCGGACGCACAAGATAGGCTTTGACGCTGCCGTGCCCCTGCGGAGACGGATACTGAATATATTCAGCCACAATATCGGGGTCGGTAAATTGCACCTGTTCAGCGTAGGCATAGTTGGGCGTCATCAGCGTGGAGAGCGCCGCCAGCGACAGGCCACCCGCCACAAATTTTGCCGAGAGATCGAGAAACTCGCGTTTGGTCATTTTGCCGTGAACATAAAAATCAAAGTATTCGAGCAGTTCTGGCGGAAAATCTTTAGCTGTCATTCGCGTCATCATCAGGCTCCTTTCCGGAAAATTTAAGACTAAATAATGGTCTGATTTTGACTGTTTTGTAAACTGATTGTGAAATTGGATTTCAATCCGACACCCCACCACCGCCTTTTGCCCGCCGACAGTGCTAAACTGCGTTCAGTCAAAAGGAGACACTATGAACAACAATCTCGCAGGTCTTACCCAGGAAGAAATGGAAAAAGTGAGCGCAGGGCTGGCGGCCGGAACCGTCGCCGTGCGCGAGCGCAATAACCTTCCCGTCAACGCACAAGAAGTTGAGATGGAACAGCCGGAACATCTGCGTGAATACTTTCGCGAGCGGCTGGAACACTACCGCAGCCAGCCCGCTAAAAAGTAAAATCCGTTACTGCCCGGTGGCGAAAAAACCGGTGATGGCATCAGTCAGATACCTCGCCGGTTCGCCCGGCTGCATCTGGCTCTGATGCAGAGTGATGCCGATTTCGCCCGGCGCGGGCAAATCCTCCAGAACCTTCAGGGCTGCCGGTCTGCCAAAGTCCGTTCGTAAAGTAATCCCCAAACCGGCGGACAACGCCGCCCAAATCCCGCCCAGACTGCGGCTGGTAAACGCAATCCGCCACGGGATCCCCGCTTTATCCAGCGCCGCCGTTGCGGCACTTCGCATCAGACACGGCGCTTCAAAAACCAGTAAAGGCAGCGGTTCACCGGTTTCCAGATAATGCGCCAGTGAGAAATTTTTCGGCCCAATCCAGCGCAGCGGAATGCGGCCCAGCGCCCGGCTGGTCGGGAAAAGCGGGACGTCATCCGCCTGCCAGCACACCGCCAGATCGAATTCGTTATGCCGGATCCCGTCGAGTAATTGCTGATTGCGCGTGATGCTGGCGGAGAGCTGCACCTGCGGATGCGCGCGTGTAAACGTGCCGAGAATGGACGGTAACAGCGCCTCGCCGAAATCTTCCTGCATACCGAGATGAATACTGCCACTCAGCGTGCTGGCCGATAACGCCGCGCTGGCTTCGTCGTTGAGGCTCAGGATCCGCCGCGCATAACTGAGCATAACTTCACCCTGCGCAGTCAGAATCAGATGCCTTCCGGCTTTTTGCACCAGCTCCGTACCTGCCTGCTGTTCCAGTTTTTTCAGCTGTGCGCTGACCGCCGACGTCGAGCGCCCGAGGCGATCAGCCGCCAGCACAAAACTACCCAGTTCGATGCCGGTGACAAAACTGCGCAGCGCTTCTGCATCAAAAGTTACCGGTCGTTTAGCCACGTTTAATCATCCCGTTTTTATGGATTAATACTGCTGATATTTTCGATATTAAGGATAATCATAACGCCTTATGCTCCTTTTCACACCCGCGAAAAGGAACCTGACATGAGCATCAAGACCCCCTCCCCTATGCTGCCACCTGAAACCATGACGCGCCTGACGCCAAAATTCGCGCAGGTGACTGAACAGGTTTTATTTGGTGACCTGTGGCAACGAAGCGAGCTGACTGCACGCGACCGCAGCCTGATTACCGTCGCCGCACTGATTGCGCTGAACCGCAACGAACAGCTGCCGTTTCATCTGGATCTGGCGGTTAAAAATGGTGTGACGTACAGCGAGCTGAGCGAAGTGATCACGCATCTGGCGTTTTATGCCGGATGGCCTGCCGCCGCTTCCGCGCTGACCCGTTTCGCAGCGCTCGACCCGCAATAACAGAGGAAAATCATCATGCCGTTTACCCGAATTTCAATCCCTGAACACCGCCTTGAAGGCTGGCAAAACACGATTTCTACTGTCTTGCAGGACGCGCTGGTCACTACGTTTTCCGTTCCCAAAGACGACTGTTTCCAGCTGTTTGAACCGGCAAGCCACGGCCAGCGGGTTATCAACCCGACGTATCTGGCAGGCCCGGACAGCCGTCGTTCAGAGGATTTCCTGCTGTTCCACATCACGGCCGGGAAGCCCCGAAATATCGAACAAAAAGGCGCGCTGTACCGTTACCTGAATGAAAGATTGCACGCGGAAATCGGCATCGATCCGGCGGATATCATGATTGTGGTGAATTTCACCCAGCCGGAAGACTGGTCTTTCAGCCACGGTGATGTCTTTCGCGTAACAGACAGATAAGTGACTGAGGTTATTTGCAGAAATAAAAAAGCCCTGAATCTGTCTCAGGGCTTTGTTCTTTATTTCACTCAATGACTTTATGTCATTCAGAAAGGATCAGTGTGCCGCGATGCCTAACTTTTTCATGCGTGACAGTAAGGTGGTGCGCTTTAACCCCAGACGCTGCGCGGCTCCGCGCGGCCCGGCGACCACACCGTTGGTTTCTTTCAGGACAGCAATAATACGCTCGCGCTCGTCATCTTCGTTCAGCTGCGGCGCAGGTTCAGAGAATGCTGGCGCGGCAACCGGTGCCACCGGCAGCGGATAATTCAGCTCGGGAAGTTGCAGATCCAGCACCGTTCCGCGCGTCAGAAGCACGGCACGTTCGATGACGTTTTCCAGCTCACGGACATTCCCCGGCCACGGCATGCGGCTCAGCAGACGCAGCGTTTCCGCCGGAATGCTGTCGATGGTACGCTTCATTCGCTTGGCAATTTTGTAGGTCAGGAATTTCACCAGTTGCGGAATATCTTCCGGCCGCTCGCGCAACGGCGGGATCACAATCGGGAAAACGTTCAGCCGGTAATACAGGTCACTGCGGAATTCTTTGTCGGCCACCATTTGCCGCAGGTCGCGGTTGGTCGCGGCAATCATGCGCACGTTCACCGAGATCAGCTTGTTGCCGCCTACCCTTTCAAATTCACGCTCCTGCAAAATACGCAGCAATTTAGGTTGCAGCTCCAGCGGGATTTCCCCGACTTCATCGAGGAACAGCGTGCCCTGATCGGCCAGCTCAAAACGCCCCATACGCTGGGCGGTCGCGCCGGTGAACGAGCCTTTTTCATGACCAAACAGGTCACTTTCCATCAGCCCGGCGGGCATTGCCGCGCAGTTCATTTTGACCATCCGCTGATCGCGGCGATCCCCGAGGTTATGAATCGCTCTGGCGATCAGTTCTTTGCCGGTGCCCGTTTCACCGAGGATCAGCACGGAACAGTCGCTTTTCGCCACGATCTCAACCTGTTTAAGCACCGCTGACATGCCCGGACTGCGCCCGACGATGTCGCTGAAATCCGGGTTATTGCTGTTTATCTGCTCGGTCAGATACAGGTTTTCGTGTTGCAGTTTTTCCTTCAGGCTTTTGATTTCCTGATAGGCCAGCGCGTTGTCCACCGCTATGGCAATACGCTCGGCGATTTGCTGTAAAACCCGCAGGTTGGCGGAATTGAAATTATCCGGCTGGCACTGCGCCAGTTTGAGAACACCCAGCGTTTTATGCCCGAAACGCAGCGGCAGAATGCACAACGTTTTGGTCTGATCGCGCCACAACAGCTGGAACAGCGTGCTTTCGTCGTCCTCCGGTTCGTCGGAAGGCCGCACGTTGGTCATCAACATTTCGCCGTTTTTCATCACCTGCTGTTCCAGCGATCCCGCCAGCGTCATGCGCGTTTGTTCGCGCTCGGCGACATGCGTTTGCACATAATGCGTAGCGTAAACGCTGGCCTGTTCACTGTCTTTGTCGGCGTCGCACAGCACGATGCTGATGGCGTTGATGTGGAAAAAGTGATGAATGGTTTTGGCGATTTCGCCGGTCAGTTCGTCGAGATCAAGCTTGGAAAGCACCGCATTGGTGATGTCCACCAGAATGCGGAAATCGTCACGTTCGTGGCGCAGCAGCGATTGCTGAAGCAGCGCGTTTTCGCGCAGTTTAATCTGTTCAACCGCAATCGCCGCCAGCATGCAAAGTTCGTGCAGCCCGTTTTTATCTTCTTCGCTGAACGGTGCCGCGTGCTGACGGGTAAATTCACAACCGCCCAGCAGGCCGGAAGCCGCCAGCAGCGGCACCAGACAGTAATCGGTAAACGCCGGATACAGGTTGAGCGCGGCCAGCTGCGGGTAGCGCAAATGCAGCGCATCGCTGCGCCAGACCTGCGTTTTCGGATTGCTGAGCAGCGCATGCACCGGCCCGGTGGCGAGCAGGGTTTCGTCTTCGTAACTTACCGGCTGATGATGCGGATCGATACCGTAAAAACTGACGCGTTCGCTGCTGCTGTCAAACAGCACCAGCGTCACCGATTCTGCGATACCGGCACTCTGCACCACCTGGGTCAGGATTTCCAGCAGCGAGGTCATGGTCTGTTGCAGCAGCAGTGTGCGCGTCAGTTCCAGCAATCCTTTGTGTTTTGTCGTGCTCATGGTTGCACTCTGCATAGCGTTAGCTCTGGATAACGTAGTTTCTGAAAAAAGGGCAATACCGAAAAGTCTACCCCTTTCGTGGGACTCAGCCCCCCTGATGAGATCAACAAATGCGGGGTAAAGGTTCGGTATGTGGCAGCATCAGCTGTCGGGAAACGCCCAGCGCGCCGCGCAGACAGACCTGCGGATTTTCGGTGACCTCGCCGATCGTCGCGGCGTCCGCGCCCAGCGGATGCTTTCGCAATAAATTCAGTACCCTTTCTTCCGCCTGCGCAGAAACCACCGCCACCAGTTTGCCTTCATTGGCAAAATTCAGCGGTTCCAGCCCCAGCAGTTCGCAAATTCCCCGTACCGCAGGTTTGACCGGTAGCGCATTTTCATCAATGGAAATACCGAAACCGCTGGCTTCGCTGAACTCATGCAAAATCGCATTCACCCCGCCGCGTGTCGCATCGCGCAGGGCGTGGACGCCGGAAACGGCGCGCAGCGGCGCAACCATTGGCGCCAGCACGGCGCAGTCGCTCTGGATACCGAGATCCATTCCCAGCTGCTCGCGGAGATTGAGAATGGTGGCGCCGTGATCCCCCAGCGTACCGCTGACGATCACTTTGTCTCCGCACTGAATCTGCCCTGCGCCCCACGCCACATCGCCGGGGATCACGCCGATCCCGGCGGTGTTAATGAAAATCTTGTCGGCTGCGCCGCGCTGCACGACTTTGGTGTCGCCGGTGACAATGGCGATCCCCGCCTCGCGCGCGGTTTGCGCCATCAGGCTGACAATTTTCTGCAAATCCTCCATCGGCAAACCCTCTTCCAGAATGAATCCGCAGGAGAGATACGCCGGTGTTGCGCCGCTGACGGACAAATCGTTTGCCGTGCCGCACACCGCCAGTTTGCCGATATTTCCGCCGGGAAAGAAAATCGGATCAATGACATAGCTATCGGTGGTGAAAGCCAGACGATCACCCTGCTGGCTCAGCGCGGCCAGCGATAACCGCGCGCCGTCTTCGCGTTCGTTGAGCCACGGGTTATCAAATGCGCTGAGAAACATTCGTTCAATCATCTGCTGCATCGCGCGGCCACCGCTGCCGTGCGCCATCGTCACTACGTCATTGCGCTCGCTCATCCTGCCACCTTCTGTTTCATCTCTTGCTGTTCTTGTGCGGGTTCATTTTCCTGATACCGGTACTGATACCAGGCGGCGCAGGCTCCTTCGGAGGAGACCATCAGCGCGCCAAAGGCGTTATGCGGCGTGCAGCCGGTGCCAAACAACGGGCATTCATGCGGCTTGCAGCGCCCTGTCAGCACGTCGCCGCAGCGCGAACGCGGGTCATCGGCCACCGATTGAACCTGCGGGCTGAAACGGCGTTCGGCGTCGAAGGCCGAATAGGTTTCCGTCAGGGAAATCCCCGACGCTTCGATAAGCCCCAGCCCGCGCCATTCGCTGCTGCCGGAAAGCTGAAAGACTTCGCGGATCGCGTTTTGTGCCAGCACATTACCCTCTTCGGGTACGATGCGCCGGTATTGGTTTTCGGTTTTACACGATGCCTCGCAAACTTGTGCCACCAGCATTAAAACGCTTTGCAGCATATCCAGTGGTTCAAACCCGCTGACCACCAGCGGTTTACCGAATTGCGTATTGATGAAATGGTACGGCGCAGTGCCGATCACCATGCTGACGTGGCCGGGCGCGAGAAAAGCGTCGATACGGACATCGTCTTGTTGCAGTAAACTGCGTAACGTCGGGATCAGGCTGATGTGCTGGCAAAAAACGCTGAAATTGGTCAGCCCTTCGCGCCGCGCCTGTTGCAGCGTGACCGCCGTCACCGGCAGCGTGGTTTCAAAACCGAGCGCGAAAAATACCACCTGCCGCTGCGGGTTTTCCCGCGCCAGTTTCAGGGCATCGAGCGGCGAATAGACCACCCGCACATCCGCGCCGCGTTCGCGCGCATTCAGCAGCGAACCCTGTTTTCCCGGCACCCGCAGCGCATCGCCAAAGGTGCAGAAAATCACGTCCGGGTGCGCCGCAATTTCGCAGCAGGCATCAATCCGCCCCATCGGCAACACGCACACCGGGCAGCCAGGGCCGTGGATAAATTCCAGCTGCGGGGGCAGCAGTTTATCCAGACCAAATTTGAAAATAGCGTGCGTATGACCGCCGCAGACTTCCATAATTTGCATCGGCTTTTCAGCGGTATACGGCAGTTGTGCTGCCCGTTTATGCAGGCGTTCAATCAGCGTTTTCGCCAGCTTCGGGTCGCGGAATTCATCGACAAAACGCATTATCTGGCCTCCCCCGCGCCGAGAAACAGCGCGACGTCGGCTTCCACTTCTTCCATGGCGTGCAGCGCCGCCAGCGTTTCCTGCGCTTCGTGCTCATCGAGACGGCTCAGCGCAAAACCGACGTGAATTAACACCCAGCCGCCAATCAGCTGTTCGCGTTCGCTGATGCCTTCACAGACCAGGGCGATATTCACCTCACGCCTTAAGCCGCAAACTTCCGCCCACGCGTGATCGGGCTGTTGCTCATGCAGCGCAACGATTTGCCCCGGAATGCCTATGCACATCGCTGCTGCTCCAGCCACGCCAGCCACTCGTCCATGCCTTCGCCAGTGGTGGCGGAAAGGCGGATCACTTCAATTTCCGGGTTCACCTGCCGCGCATTGGCGATGCAGGTTTCGACGTCAAAACTGACGTACGGCAGCAGGTCGATTTTATTGAGGATCATCAGGCGCGAGGCCGCAAACATATGCGGATACTTCAGCGGTTTGTCTTCGCCTTCAGTGACGGAAAGCACCGCCACTTTATGCCGTTCGCCGAGATCAAAACTGGCCGGACACACCAGATTGCCGACGTTTTCAATAAACAGCAGGCTGTTATTGTTCGGCGACAGCTGATGTATCGCGTCATGCACCATTTGCGCATCCAGATGGCAACCTTTGCCGGTATTCACCTGAATCGCCGAAACGCCGGTCGCGCGGATACGATCCGCATCGTTGGTGGTTTGCTGATCGCCTTCCACCACCGCGCAGTCGAAATACGGCGAGAGACGGGTCAGCGTGCTGGTCAGCAGCGTCGTTTTGCCGGAACCGGGGCTGGACACCAGATTCAGCGCCAGAATGGCGGCCTGCGCAAAATGCTCGCGGTTATGCGCGGCAATATGATTGTTCTTCGCCAGCACATCCATTTCGATATCCACCATCCGACGCGGCGCAAACGGCAAACCGTGCGAATGGCCGTGTTCGTGTGGATGCGAATGATCGTGGTGAGAATGATCGTGGTGAGAATGTTCACTGCTGACGCCTTCAATCCGAAGCTCGCCGCTGGCACAACCGCAGGTACTGCACATAGTTTTCTCCCCGGGTTTACGGATACCCGTTATTCGATTTCAATACGTTTGATTTTCATGCCGTCGTCAGCGATCACCCGCACATTGCGGCCGCCGCATTCCGGGCAAAGCAGCACGTCGGGGCGGAGCAGACGGATATCTTTCTGGCAATCGTGACACCAGCTTTGCGCCGCGGGCGTATCGAGATGCAACGCACAGCCTTCGGCCAGTGTTTCCCGACACGCCAGCTCAAAACAAAATTGCAGCGCTTCCGGCTCGACGCAGGAAAACGCGCCAATTTCCATCCATACCGCGGTTATTCTCCGCGCATTATTTTGCTGGCCAAATTCCTGCATTATTTCCACGGCATTCTGGCACAGCGTTATTTCGTGCATGATTCCCCCTCCCGATGGAGTCAGATAAAAGGACTTCTGCAATATTAATGCCAGAGTTCATCACGCTTATTAAAAGGCCGGATTTTCCCGGTGACGGAATTAATGCGTCATAACTGTCGAAATAAGGTGTCATCGACACATCCTTTATTCGTCCGCGTTGAGCCATGAACGGGTGAAAAACACCTAACTCAATGATTTAAAATCATTAATAAAATAAATATCGAAACTGGCACGCTTTATGCCCTTAGAGGGTTATGCGCCATTTTTTTGTCGTCACGGGGCGATGAAAAATGACACTCACGCACAACACAATAACAGGGTATGACATGAGCACTCTCAGCGAACTGACCACGAAGGCCGATTATATCGCCAGCAAAAACAGCCATCTGAAATCACAGTGGCGTACTTACCAGAACAGCCTGATCCAGGCGGTAACCCATTCAAATAAGAAGATTAATCACGAGTTCTCCTGTGGGGAAGATCAGGATATCCGCTTCACGCTGTTCAACTATTTCACCGTCAGCATTCACCTGAGCGATGACTTCTACAGTCAGGACATCGTCTACAGCCTGAACATGGCGCACAACGGTGAAGAGCCTGATTTCAAAACCTTTGCCCACGCCGCGCTGAGCGAAGAAGGTAAGATCGACGGCACCGTGGATATCCACGATAAAAACGCCGTTCTGGAACATTATCTCAATAAGATTTCCGCGATTTATCAGTGTATTTACGACTCCCTGCACAGCAATCAGCCTATTGCGGCGCAATTAGAAAAATTACTGAGCCACGCCTGATTCCTATTCAGAAATACATTATTACGCCGGTCTGACGGAAATATTTTCCCGCGTCATTTGATTACCGGTTTTTACGGGGATTAATTCCGACATAAATGTCGAAATGTCAATTTAAGTGCCGATTTCGTCACCTTTGACGAAATGAAAAGGAGACTTCATGAGTCGCGTCGCCGCCATGAATCAATATGTGATAGCCGATCCGAAATTGTGTATCGGCTGCAACACCTGTATGGCCAGCTGTTCGCAGGAACATCAGCTGCACGGCTTGCAGTCTGCGCCCCGTTTGCAGGTGATGCGCAACCGGCTGGATTCCGCGCCGGTCATGTGCCACCAGTGTGAAGATGCCCCGTGCGCGCAGGTCTGCCCGGTCAATGCCATCACCCGCCAGGACGAGGCCATTCACCTCAACGAAAGCCTGTGCGTGAGCTGCAAACTGTGCGGAATTGCCTGCCCGTTTGGCGCGATCACCTTTTCCGGCAGTTCTCCGCTGGATATTCCGCGCAACTGTAATACCTCAAAAGCGCTGCCCGCCCCGCAAGCGCCGCGCGCCGTCAGCCCGTTCCTGGATTGCGTACCCGGATTGCGCGCCGTGGCGGTGAAATGCGATTTATGCAGTTTTAGCCCGGACGGGCCGGCGTGCATCAAAACCTGCCCGACGCAGGCCATCACGCTGGTTACCGCCAGTCTGGCCGAACACAGCAGCCAGCAAAAACGCCTGAATGCGATGAACGCTTTCCCTGCCGGTTATTCCACCTTCACCACGCCTGACGCGGGGGCCAAATAATGACGGCTTTGTTTGCTTTAGAACCCGCCTCTTTGCTGGCGCTGGCGCTGCTTATCTGGCTGGTGAGCGGCGTGGCGGGCTGGATATTTTCTGCCGCCGCACGGCTCAGCAGCCTGATTTCCGGGCTGGGAGGCATGCTGGCTTCTGCGGCGGTCATCGTCGCGGCTTTTGAGACCGTTCACCGCGGCGGCGCAGTACAGACAGTGGCGTTGCCCGCGCTGCCTTTCACCGCTGAACTCAGCCCGCTGAACGGATTGTTATTGCTGGCAATGTCAGTCACGGCGCTGTTTTGCAGCCTGTACGCCTGGGCGTGGCTGGCGGAAACGACGTCACGTAAACGCGGTCGCACCGGCTTGTTATGCAACTTCCTGATGGCGGCGCTGACAGCGGCGGCGGTCGCAAATAACGCCATTGAACTGCTGGTGATGATGGAACTGGCCGCGCTGTGCGCCTACTTCCTGATCGTACAAACCGACGATGTGAAAAGCCGCCGTGCGGGTCTGAATCAGTTTTTATCCGGCCGCCTCGGCACCGTTTGCCTGATTCTGGCGTTCACGGTTTTACATCACGTCAGCGGCAGTCTGAATTTTGACGTTCTGCGCCACACCGCCTTCCCGGCGGGCACAAAATCGCTGGCCTTCCTGCTGGCGCTGGCGGGTTTCGGGCTTTACGCCGGGATTATTCCGCTGCACGCCTGGGTGCCGCAGTCGCATTCCAGCGCACCGGCGCATGCCGCAGCGCTGTTCTCTTCCGTGCTGATGAAAATCGGCATTCTTGGCATCGTAAAAGTCGGTCTGGATTTGCTCGGCGCACCGCCACTCTGGTGGGGCCTGCTGGTGTTGTTGCTGGCAATCCTGACCGCGTTTATCGGCGGGCTGTACGCGCTGATGGAACACGATATCCGCCGCCTGCTGGCCTATCACACGCTGGAAAACGTCGGGATTATTCTGCTTGGCGTCGGCGGTGCGATGACCGGCGTGGCGCTGAATATGCCGGAACTGGCGGCGCTGGCGCTGCTGGCCGGATTGTTCCATCTGTTCAACCACGGTCTGTTTAAAACCGCGCTGTTCCTCGGTGCCGGTGAAATTGAAATGCAGACCGGCATAAAGGATATGGAAAAGCTCGGCGGTATCGCCCGTCTGATGCCGTGGACCGCCGTGGCGATGCTTGTCGCGCTGATGTCGATGGCCGCGCTGCCGCCGCTTAACGGCTTTGCCAGCGAATGGCTGCTGTATCAGTCACTGTTCCAGCTGAGCGCCGCGCCGCTGTTTATCGCACGTCTGCTCGGCCCGCTGCTGGCCGTCGGGCTGGCACTCACCGGTGCGCTGGCGCTGATGTGCGTGGCGAAAGTTTTCGGTGTGACGTTTCTTGGCGCGCCGCGCAGTAAGGCGGCAGAAGATGCGACGCCTGCCCCGCTGGCTATGACGCTGAGCAGCGTTTTGCTGGCGCTGTTGTGCGTCATTTTTGGTGTCGCCTCACCGTGGATTATTCCGCACTTCGCCGCCGTTGCCGCTTCCGTTCTGAACGCGCCTGTTTTGCAAACCGCGCAGCACGGCGCGGTGTTCTCCCCGACCTCCGCCGTTTCAGCCCCGATGGTGGCGCTCCTGCTTTTGGGGATGCCGTTATTGCCGTGGATTATTGCCGCCGTTCTGCGCGGTACCCGCATGCCTAACCGTCTGCGCGGCGACGCCTGGGCCTGTGGCTACGGGCATTCCGCTGACATGGTGGTCACCGCGACCGGTTTTACCCAGCCCCTGCGCGTGATGTTTGGCCCGCTGTACCGCCTGCGCCAGTACGTCATGCCCGCAAAACTGGTGAGCACGCTGCATCAGGGCTGGCTCGGGGCTTTCTGCCGTCGTCTGGCTTTCATCGAACTGGCCGTGTTGCTGGTCGTGGCTTTTGCCTGAGGAACTGACTATGAATTTTCCCTTTTTGCTGAACAGTTCTCTGTGGCCGCTGGCGCTGATCCAGGCCATCGCGCTGCTGGCGGTGGCTCCGCTGTTCGCCGGATTCAGCCGCGTCATGCGCGCCCGGATGCACAACCGCCGCGGGCCGGGGGTATTACAGGAATACCGTGATATCGCCAAATTACTCAAACGCCAGAGTGTGGCACCGGCGGCGTCCGGCCCGGCGTTTCGCAGCATGCCGTATCTGCTCACCGGCGGGTTGCTGGTTATCGCCACCGCCCTGCCGGTGGTTACGCTGTCTTCGCCGATGGGCGCAGCAGGCGACCTGATTACCGTGATTTATTTGTTTGCCGTGGTGCGCTTTGTGTTTGCCATCGCCGGGCTGGATACCGGCAGCACGTTCACCGGCATCGGCGCCAGCCGTGAAGCGGTTTTGGGCGTGCTGGTCGAACCGATCCTGTTGCTCGGCCTGTGGATCGCCGCGCTGGTGGCCGGTTCCACCTCGCTGGGCGCGATTGCTGCCCGCGTGCTGCACTGGCCGGTGTCGTCTTCCCTGACGCTCATTCTGGCCGGTCTGGCCTGTGCGTTTGCCACGTATATCGAAATGGGCAAATTGCCGTTTGATATGGCCGAAGCCGAGCAGGAATTACAGGAAGGCCCGCTGACCGAATATTCCGGTGCCGCGCTGGGCGTGCTGAAAATCGGCATCAGCCTGAAACAGCTGGTGGTGTTGCAGCTGTTTCTTGGCCTGTTCTTCCCGTTCGGGCAGGTGGATCACATCACGCCGGTGGCATTGCTGACTGCCGGGGTGCTGAGCCTGTTGAAGCTGCTGATCGCCGTTTTTCTGGTGGCGCTTATCGAAAACAGCGTCGCCCGTCTGCGTTTTCTCAAAACGTCCCGCACCACATGGGCGGGCTTCGGGCTGGCATTTCTGGCGCTGGTTTCCTGGCTGGTCGCAGGCTGACCTGACATTTTTCTTATCCCGCCACGGCGGGAAGAGGCTTTGTAATGAGTGAGTTCAATACCGCATTAAATCAAAACCCGGTCGGCAAACATTATCTTGCCGCGCTGGCGAAGCAGTTCCCGGCGGCCATTTTAGGCAGCGAATGGCAGACCGATACGCAGGCGACGGTGACCATTAAGCTGAACGCGCTGCCGGAAGTGGTCGAGTGGTTGTATTACCAGCAAGGCGGCTGGCTTTCCGTGTTGTTCGGCAATGACGAACGTACGCTGTGCGGCAACTATGCGCTGTATTACGTGCTGTCGATGGAAAAAGGCGTGAAGTGTTGGATCACCGTGCGCGCCGAAGTAGATCCGGTTTCACTGGAGTTCCCGTCCGTGACGCCGCGCGTGCCCGCAGCAGTCTGGGGTGAACGCGAAGTCCGCGATATGTACGGTTTGCGCCCGGTCGGGTTGCCGGACGAGCGTCGTCTGGTGCTGCCGGACGACTGGCCGGATGATTTGTATCCGCTGCGCAAAGATTCAATGGATTACCGTCAGCGCCCGGCGCCGACCACCGACGACGAAACCTATCCGTTTATTTCGCAAGCTAAAGAAGGCAGCAAAATTGTGCCGATTGGCCCGCTGCACGTCACTTCTGACGAACCCGGACATTTTCGTCTGTTTGTCGATGGCGAAGACATTATCGACGCGGATTACCGTCTGTTTTACGTCCACCGCGGCATGGAAAAACTGGCCGAAACCCGCATGGGCTATAACGAAGTCACGTTCCTTTCTGACCGCGTGTGCGGCATCTGCGGCTTTACCCACAGCGTGGCGTATACCTCATCGGTGGAAAATGCGATGGGGATTGTGGTGCCGGAACGCGCCCAGATGATCCGCTCAATACTGCTGGAAGTGGAACGTCTGCACAGCCATTTGCTGAACCTCGGGCTGGCCTGCCATTTCGTCGGTTTCGACTCCGGCTTTATGCAGTTTTTCCGCATCCGCGAGCAGTCGATGAAGATGGCCGAAATCCTGACCGGCGCACGTAAAACCTACGGCATGAACCTGATCGGCGGGATCCGCCGCGACATCTTAAAAGACGACATGATCCAGACCATTGCGCTGGCGGGCAGCATGCGTCGTGACCTCGGTGAGCTGGTGGATATTCTGCTTAGCACGCCGAATACCGAACAGCGCAGCGTCGGCGTCGGCATTCTGGATCCGCAGGTCGCGCGTGATTTCAGTAACGTCGGCCCGATGGTGCGCGGCAGCGGCCACCGCCGCGATATGCGTCAGGATCACCCTTACGCCGGTTACGCCAAACTGCCGTTTGAGATTTGCAGCGAAACCGGCAACGACGTCTATTCCCGTCTTAAAGTCCGCATCCACGAAGTTTATAACGCCCTGAATATGATTGAGTTTGGCCTGCAAAGCCTGCCGGGCGGCCCGCTGGCGGTGGAAGGGTTTACCTATATTCCGCACCGCTTTGCCCTCGGTTTTGCCGAAGCCCCGCGCGGCGATGACATCCACTGGAGCATGACCGGCGACAACCAGAAGCTGTTCCGCTGGCGCTGCCGTGCGGCGACGTACGCCAACTGGCCGACGCTGCGCTACATGCTGCGTGGCAATACGGTGTCCGACGCACCGCTGATCATCGGCAGTCTCGATCCTTGTTATTCCTGCACCGACCGTATGACCGTGGTCGATGTGCGTAAGAAAACGACTATCGTCGTGCCTTACAAAGAGATCGAACGTTACGGCATCGAACGCAAAAATTCGCCGCTTTGAGGAATCACTTAAATCATGCTGAAACTGATTAAAAAAGTGCTGAAAACGGGCACAGCCACCGTGGGTTATCCGTTCACGCCGCTGGATCTGGCGCCGAATTTTCGCGGCAAGCCGCAGTACACCGCGCAGCAATGTATTGCCTGCGGGGCCTGCGCCAACGCCTGCCCGTCTAACGCGCTGACCATGACCACGGCGGAAGACGGCGAAACCCTGCGCTGGCAGCTGTTTTTAGGCCGCTGCATTTTCTGCGCCCGCTGCGAGGAAGTCTGCCCGACGGCGGCCATCAAACTGTCGCAGGAATTTGAACTGGCGGTATGGCGCAAAGAAGATTTGTACGAAACGGCGGATTTCCCCGTCTGCCATTGTCGTGAATGCGGAAAACCTTACGCCGTGCAAAAGGAAATCGACTTCGCGCTCAGCCTGTTGCAGGAAAGCGCCGCGCTGAGTGACCGGCAAATTAGCGATCGCCGCGTGCAGTACGAAACCTGTCCGTCATGCAAAAAGATGCACAGTCTTTCTTCCACCGACCGTATTGATATCGGCCGCCATATGACCACGGAGGCCCGTTCATGAGTCATAACCCGATTGCACCGCGCGACGAAAATGGCCTGCCGGTGCCCGTCACGCTTGACGAAAGCATCGCAAAACTGAAATCCACCCTGCTGCACAGCATCCGCCGCTCCGCCTACGTTTACCGCGTGGACTGCGGCGGCTGTAACGGCTGCGAGATTGAGATTTTCGCGGCGATTTCACCGCTGTTCGACGCCGAACGTTTTGGCATCAAAGTAGTGCCGTCGCCGCGCCACGCCGACATTCTGCTGTTCACCGGCGCGGTCACCCGCGCCATGCGCATGCCCGCACTGCGCGCCTGGGATTCCGCACCGGATCCGAAAATCTGCATTTCTTACGGGGCTTGTGGCAACAGCGGCGGTATTTTCCACGACCTGTACTGCGTCTGGGGCGGCACCGACAAAATCGTGCCGGTCGACGTGTATATTCCGGGCTGCCCGCCGACACCGGCGGCCACCATTTACGGCTTCGCGATGGCGCTCGGTTTGCTGGATCAGAAAATCAAAGGCCAGCAGCACGACGACGCCGCAGCGACTCCGGCGGAATTACTGCATCCGGAACTGCCGCAGCCGTTGCGCGTGTTACTCGACCGTGAAGCGCGCCGCATGGCCGGTTACCGTTATGGCCGTCAGATTGCCGATGAGTTTATGAATATCGTGGCCGCACCCGGCCTGCAACCGGTGGAGCAGCGCGTTTCAACCTACCTCAGCGAACGCGGCGACCTGCGTCTCACAGAAATTGTCGGCAACCTGCAACAGATTTATCAGCAGGTTCTGCGCGGGGAGGTGCGTCTGTGATGACGTCAGGAAACGACCAGCGCTACGCGCAGCATCAGCCTTTTTCCGGTCATCAGGCGGAAAAGAACAAAGTGATTTTTTACTCGCTGAGCAGCAAATTTGTCGACGAGAAAAGTGCGCAAAAGCGCAGCTCGCAGAAAGTGCAGGAAGTGGTGTATTACAGCCTGGCGATCGGCCACCACCTCGGGGTGATCGACTGCCTGAAATCCCGCCTCGAATGCCCGCTTACCGGTTACCAGCAATGGGTCAGTTGCCTGCCAGAACAGGGCGAAGCTTACCGAAAACTGGCGGGCGTACAGCGTTTTGGCGAAATCAATATCGACAGCAGCCACACCCATTTACTGGCGCTGGCGCTGCGCGATGCCCGCCCGCAGATGAATGAAGAACAGCAGGGCTGGAGCGACCAGCTCATCGCCCTGCTCGGACAAATCGAAAGCGACCCCGCGATGTACCTGATGGTCAGGAGATACGATGCCTGATTCCACTTCCCGCTACGCGCTGCTGTGCGTGGGCAACAGCATGATGGGCGATGACGGCGCCGGGCCCCGGCTGGCAGAACTGTGCGCAGAAAAACCGCTCAGCGGCTGGACAGTCGTTGACGGCGGTGCCGCGCCGGAAAACGACATCGGCTATTTACGCGAGCTGCGCCCGGCGCATCTGGTGATCGTGGACGCAACCGACATGGGGCTGATGCCCGGTGAGATGCGCATTCTCGAAGAAAGCGACATCGGCGAAATGTTCATGATGACCACCCACAATTTGCCGCTGACGTTTCTTATGCAGCAGCTGCGTGAGGATATCCCACAAATCACGTTTGTCGGCATTCAGCCGGACGTCGTCGCGTTTTATTACCCGATGAGCGACGCCGTGGAACAGGCCGTCATCCGTTTGCATCAGCTGTTACCGGCGCTGGAACAGGGCATGGGCATCGCGCCTTTTCAGGCCGAAACCGCCTGACCTTGCTGTCGACATAACTGTCGATGTGGTGACGACGCGGACATGACGTCAGTGACACGTGTCGTCACCGGCAGGCAAGGCAACCATTAACTCATTGAAATGCAGATATAAAAATTAAAATCTAAAACTGGCATGGTTTATGTATTACCTGTTCAGCAATGTCGTCAGGCCGGTGTCATCCGGCCCCATAAGAAAATCCGGAATCAGGAGATTTACATGAACCGGTTCATCATCGCCGACCCTAAAAAATGCATCGGCTGCCGTACCTGTGAAATTGCCTGCGTCATGGCGCACTGCGATTCTCAGGATATCTCGCTGCTGAATGCCGCCACGTTCGCCCCGCGCCTGCACGTCATTAAAGGCGTGAACCTCAGTACGCCGGTGATGTGCCGCCAGTGCGAAGACGCGCCCTGCGCCAACGTCTGCCCGAATGGCGCGATCCTGCGCACCGGCGACCATGTTCAGGTGATGCAGGAACGCTGCATCGGCTGCAAAACCTGCGTCGTCGCCTGCCCGTATGGCGCGATGGAAGTGGTCACCAAACCGATTTTCCGCCAGAACGGTGCCGCAATGGTCGCCACGTCGGACAAAGCCGAAGCGCATAAATGCGACCTGTGCCACTCCCGCGCAGAAGGCCCGGCCTGCATGGAAATCTGCCCGACCAAGGCGCTTTACGCCATCGACCGTAATCACTTACAGGAAATGAACGCAGAAAAACGCCGCCGCGCTGCGCTCGACAGCACATCTCCCTTGCTGTTTTAACTCCGGATAGAGGAAGTAATCACATGAAAAAAGTCACCACTGTCTGCCCGTATTGCGGGGCTGGCTGTAAATTGAATCTGGTTGTGGATAACGGAAAAATCATTCGCGCCGAAGCCGCCAACGGCGTCACCAACCAGGGCGAACTCTGTCTGAAAGGCTATTACGGCTGGGATTTCCTGAACGATACCAAACTGCTGACCCCGCGCCTGACGCAGCCAATGATCCGCCGTCAGAAAGGCGGAAAATTTGAAGCCGTCAGCTGGGATGAAGCCATTCGCTATACCGCGCAGCGCCTGAAAGAAATCAAACAAAAACATGGCCCGCGCGCCATCATGCACACCGGTTCTTCCCGCGGTACCGGCAACGAAACCAACTATGTGATGCAGAAATTTGCCCGTGCGGTCATCGGCACCAACAACGTCGACTGCTGCGCCCGCGTGTGTCATGGCCCGTCCGTCGCCGGTTTGCAGGCGACGCTCGGTAACGGCGCGATGAGTAACTCCATCGGCGATATCGAGAATTCAAAATGCCTGCTGGTGATCGGCTATAACTGTGCGGACTCCCACCCGATCGTCGCGCGCCGCGTGATCAAAGCCAAAGAAAAAGGCGCACAGATTATTGTCTGTGACCCGCGCCGCATCGAAACCGCGCGCATTGCCGATCAGCATCTGCAAATCAAAAATGGCTGCAACATGGCGCTGGTGAATGCATTCGCCCATGTGCTGATCGAAGAAAACCTGTATGACCACGACTACGTGGCGAAATACACGGAAGGCTTCGAGGAATACCGCAAAAACGTTGCTGATTATTCACCGGAAGCGGTCGCCGAACAGACCGGCGTTTCTGCACAGCAAATCCGTCAGGCGATGCGCACTTACGCCGCCGCCCCTTCTGCCACCATCATGTGGGGCATGGGCGTGACTCAGTTTGGTCAGGCCGTAGACGTGGTGAAAGGGCTGGCCGGACTGGCGCTGCTGACCGGTAATCTGGGCCGCGCCAACGTCGGTGTAGGGCCGGTTCGCGGACAGAACAATGTGCAGGGTGCCTGCGACATGGGCGTTCTGCCGAATGAATTCCCCGGCTATCAGGCCGTCACCGACGCAAAAGTTCGTGCGAAATTCGCCGATGCGTGGGGCATTGACGTTAACCAGATGGACGCTGAAGTCGGCCACCGCATCACCGAAATCCCGCATCTGGCGATTGAAGGTCACGTGAAAGCCTACTACATCATGGGCGAAGATCCGTTGCAGACTGAGGCCGATTTGGGTCTGGTGCGCAAAGGCTTCGAGGCGCTGGAATTTGTGGTTGTGCAGGACATTTTCATGACCAAAACGGCGGAACAGGCCGACGTGATTCTGCCTGCCACGTCATGGGGCGAACACGGCGGCGTGTTCTCTTGTGCCGACCGCGGCTTCCAGCGTTTTGAGAAAGCCATCGAACCGAAGTACAACGTCAAACGCGACTGGGAAATCATCAGCCTGCTGGCGACAGAACTCGGTTATCCGATGCATTACAACGATAACCAGGAAATCTGGGACGAAATGCGTGAGCTGTGCCCGCTGTTCTATGGCGCAACCTACGAAAAAATGGGCGAACTCGGGCACGTTCAGTGGCCTTGTACCACCCTCGAAAGCCCGGGGACGCAGTACCTTTACGCCGATAATCGGTTTGATACACCCACCGGCAAAGGCCAGCTGTTTGCCGCACCGTGGCGCGCACCGGCAGAAGTGCCGGATGACAGTTATCCGCTGGTGCTGTGTACCGTTCGCGAAGTCGGCCACTATTCCTGCCGCTCAATGACCGGCAACTGCGCCGCTTTGCAAACGCTGGCCGACGAACCGGGCTTTGTGCAGATGCACCCGCAGGACGCCGAAGCGCTCGGCATCCGCGACCAGCAACTGGTCTGGGTCGCCTCACGCCGTGGCAAAGTCATTTCACGCGCCAACTTCAATGAACGTATCAATATCGGCGCTGTGTACATGACCTATCAATGGTGGATTGGTGCCTGTAACGAACTGACGCAGGATAATCTGGATCCGGTCTCAAAAACGCCGGAAACCAAGTATTGCGCCGTTAACGTTCAGCAGATTGCCGATCAGCGCTGGGCGGAAAACTACGCACAGCAAACCTACAGCGACATGAAAGCGCGCCTGCGCAGTGCCGTTGAGGATGTGATCCCGGTGGTAGAAGTTTAGTTTTTTTAGCGCCTCCCCCTGCGAAGGGGGAGGAGCACACCCAAAATTTCATGAGGCTGTATGTTTGATTCTCACGTGATCCGCATCTGCGGCAAGGTTCAGGGCGTCGGTTTCCGGCCTTTTATCTGGCAACTGGCGGACCGGATGCAGCTTCGCGGCGAAGTGTGTAATGACAGCGCGGGCGTGGAAATCAGACTTTTTCAGCCGGTGGATATCGACGCATTTATCGCTCAGCTAAAACACGAATGTCCGCCACTGGCGCGCATCGACAGCGTCAGCGTGGGTCGTTTCGACTGGCAAACTCCCCCGCCCAATTTCTCCATCACAAACAGCCGACGCCAGCAGATGAGTACCCAGGTGGTCCCCGACGCGGCGACCTGTCCGGAATGTCTGAAGGAAATCACCCGCAGCGGCGACCGCCGTTTCGGCTATGCCTTTACCAACTGTACGCATTGCGGCCCGAGGTTCACCATTATCCGCGCGATGCCTTATGACCGCCCTTCCACCAGCATGGCGGAATTCATGCTGTGCCCGGCATGTTTGCAGGAATATCAAAACCCGGCCGACCGGCGCTTCCACGCACAGCCGGTCGCCTGCCCGGACTGCGGGCCACAAGTGCGCGCCACGCGGCAAAACGGCGAAGCGCTGGCGCAGGGGAATGCGGCGCTCAGCTATGCCGTTGACGCGTTGCAGGCAGGTGAAATTGTTGCGCTCAAAGGGCTTGGCGGTTTCCATCTGGCATGCGATGCCACTCAACAGAATGCAGTTATGCGGCTGCGGGAACGCAAAAACCGCCCGTCAAAACCGCTGGCGGTAATGCTGCCGGATATGAGCTGGCTGGCGCAATGCAGCGATGACAGCCCGCAGTTTGCGTTACGCGAACTGCTGAGTTCGCCTGCCGCGCCGATTGTGCTGACGGCAAAAAGCGCCACGTCACCTTTGTGCGCAGCGGTTGCGCCTGAGCTGGATGAAGTCGGGCTGATGCTGCCGTTTACGCCGTTGCATCATTTGCTGATGCAGGCCTGCGGCATGCCGCTGGTGATGACGTCGGGGAATGCGGCGGGACGTGCGCCGGTTTTAAATAATGACGATGCACTTCGTCAGCTCGGCAAAATTGCCGACGTCTTCCTGTTGCATAACCGCGACATCGTTCAGCGCGCCGACGATTCGCTGGTTCGCCTGACATCGCAGGGCACCGAAGTTCTGCGCCGTGCGCGAGGTTTTGTGCCGGACGCGCTGCCGCTGCCCGCCGGTTTCAACACCCAGCCGCCGGTGCTGGCGCTGGGTGGCGACCTCAAAAATACGTTCTGTCTGGTGCGCGGCAATCAGGCCATTCTCAGCGCGCATTTCGGATCGCTGGCTGACGATGATATTGCCCGCCAGCAACAGCAGGCCATTGAGCATTTCCAGCAGCTTTATGAATGCACGCCGGTGGCGATTGCCCGCGATGCGCACCCGGCTTATATCAGCCACGTTCAGGCCGAAAGCCACGGAATACGGGTCGTTGACGTATTTCATCATCACGCGCATCTCGCGGCGTGCCTGGCAGAAAACGGCTGGCCGCTGGCCGGCGGAAAAGTCATCGGGCTGGCGCTGGACGGGTTGGGTTACGGCATTCCGGCAGGCAAAAGCGGCGCGCTGTGGGGCGGTGAATGTTTGCAGGTGGATTATCTGCATTGCGAACATTTAGGGGGTTTACCCGCCGTCGCGCTGCCCGGCGGCGACCGCGCGGCGCGTGAACCTTGGCGCAATTTGCTGGCGCAGTGGCAGGCTTTCGTGCCCGGCTGGCAGTCGCTGCCCGAAGCGCGCGTGCTGGATGAACCCCCGTGGCTGCCGCTGTCGAAAGCCATCGCCGCCGGAGTGAATTCGCCGCTGGCGTCTTCCTGCGGGCGACTGTTTGATGCCGTCGCAGCCGCCCTCGGCTGCGCACCGGCGCAACTGAGCTGGGAAGGTGAAGCCGCCTGCCGGCTTGAAGCACTGGCTCACCGCGCGGAAGGCATTTCGCATCCGGTTACGCTCCCGCTGTGCCATACATCCGGCGGCGTTTTTCTGGATTTAGCCACTTTCTGGCAGCAGTGGCTCGCCTGGCAGGCACCGCCTGCCGCACGGGCTTTCGCTTTTCATGACGCACTGGCGCAGGGTTTTGCCGCCCTCGCCCGTTTTCATTGTGCCCGCACCGGTATCCGTACCGTCGCGCTCGGCGGCGGTGTTTTGCATAACCGCCTGTTGAGCCAGCGTTTGCACCATCATCTGTCGCCCTTGCGGGTGCTGATGCCGCAAAACATTCCGCCCGGTGACGGCGGGCTGGCGCTGGGTCAGGCCGTGGTCGCCTGTGCGCGCCTTCAGTTCTCTTCTTTAATTTCTGCTTCTGTTTCAGCTTCTGTTGCAACTTCTTTATCAAACAATAAGGATCCCCATGATTAGCCGTGACATTTTCCACACACACCGCCGCGCTTCCTGGCTTTTAACCGGTCTGGTGGCTATTAATTTACTGGCCTGGGCCTGGGCATTTCTGGTGTTTCGCCATCATGCGGCACTGATGGCGGCGGCGTTGCTGGCTTACGGCTATGGTCTGCGGCACGCGGTCGATGCGGATCACATCGCGGCTATCGATAACGTGACCCGCAAGCTGATGCAGCAGGGTCAGCGGCCGGTGGCGGTCGGGGCGTTTTTCTCACTCGGGCATTCCAGCATTGTGGTGCTGGCCTGCGTGGCGATCGCCGCCACATCACTGGTTTTCGGCAATAAAATCGGCTGGCTGCATGATTATGGCAGCACCATCGGCACGCTGGTTTCTGCACTGTTTTTACTGATGATGGCGCTGCTGAATGCACTGATTCTGCGGGACGTATATCGCCGTTTTCAGAAAGTAAAACAGGGGCAAACTTTCACGGATAAAGAAGAGCTGAATCAGGTTCAGGGCGGTATCATGAGCCGGATTTTCAGTTTCGCGTTTAATCTGGTGAATAAAAGCTGGCAGATGTATCTGGTCGGATTTTTGTTCGGGCTGGGGTTTGATACCGCCACGGAAATCGGTCTGCTGGGCATTTCCGCAGCGGGCGCGTCTTCCGGTATGTCCGTCTGGAGTATTTTAATTTTCCCGGCGCTGTTCGCCAGCGGCATGGCGCTCATCGACTCGCTCGACAATTTTGTCATGGTGGGCGCGTACGGCTGGGCGTTTGATAAACCGGTTCGCAAGCTCTATTACAATATGACCATTACGGCCACCAGCGTATTTATTGCCCTGTTTATCGGCGGCCTGGAAGCGCTCGGGCTGATGGCGGACAAGCTGGATTTGCACGGCGCATTCTGGCGCGTTGTCGGAGAACTCAATGACAATATGGGCAGCGTCGGGTATGCCGCCGTGGCAATTTTTGTGGTGTTCTGGGGCATTTCCGCCCTCAATTATCGCCGCAAAGGCTACGACAGTCTGGCGGTCTGACCCGTTTAAACGCCGTCTGCTTTATACGTTAACGGCTATGCGTCATTGGGCAGCGTCAGCTGTTTTTCCAGCCGCAGTTTATCGCCGTCCGTCACCGTAATCATGATTTGCGTTTTCCCGCCGGGTCTGACGGCAAAACGCATTTGCCCGAGCGGCTGCGCCTGGCTGGCGGAGAGATTCATGTTCTGGCTCTGGCGGCTGGTGCTGGTTCCGGCGGTGCTTTCCTGCGAAACGGACACCGCCACCTGACAGGCGCAGGCTTTAGTGAGGCTGACCATCGGCGTTACGGTGTAGGTTTGGGCGTCATTATGGGTGTCGAACCAGAGCTGGTTTGACATTACGGCGGCAATCAGAAGTAAGTGCATGACATTTATCCTCTGGATCCAGTCGAAAAAAAACAGGGCTCGTGCCCTGTTTTTATAGCACCTCCCCCGTGAAAGAGGGAGGTGACGATCAGTTCTGGTTGGCGTAAGCCAGGTTACCCGTACCAGACTGAGTAATGCTGGTCAAAGCACCGTTAGCACCTTGTGAAGCCTGAGCGTAGTTGCCAGTCCCACTCTGGGAAACCAGAATTTTACTGGCGTTAGCGCTCTGAGATGCATTGGTGGTGTTGTAATCACCTTTCTGCACGACGCTGAGCAGGCTGCCATCACCCGTCTGAGTTGTGTTCGCGGTGTTTCTGTAACCATTCTGGTCAATACTGGTCAGTGATTTTTGCGCGCCAGACTGAGTGGCGTTTGCCAGGTTAGACGTCCCCTGCTGGTAAATCTGAATTTCAGAATTCCACTGGGTGGCCGTGAATGTCGGCACCGTTGATGGTGGATTTGACGGAGGTGGATTGCCATGGTCATTACCACCACCATGGCTATTACCTGCAAATGCACTGCCACTGACGACTAAAGCGGAGACTGCCACAATTTTCCAAAGTTTCATGATGCTACCCCATTGGTTTAATATCGGATGTCATGTCATAAGAACGTATGTTTGTTAATGCTGTGTCACTCTAATCGCCATTCCTGACGAGTTTTGTACGACACCGCTGCTCTGGTTCGTACCATTCTGGCGAATTTCCGTCACACTCCGGCCTTTTTGCAGAATGTAAGCCGTATTGCCAAAATTTTGTTGCGTAATGGATGCATCCCCGCCGCCGCTTTGCGATATGTAGGCAAAATTATCGCTGCCGCTTTGGGAAATATCAGCGTTATTCCCATTACCTCTCTGATTTACCACTGCGGTATTTTCTGTACCTATCTGACGAATAACGCTTGAACTGCCGGAACCCGTCTGATTCGTATAGGCCGCATTACTGTTACCGTTCTGGTAAATCGTTGATGAATTCCCTGATGAATTTCTCGCGCCAGCAAAATACTGATCCGGACTGTCAGAATTTAAATCTGAGTAACCCATGTCAGATTGTTGTGCGTGAACGACCCAGGATATGGAAAGTAACGCCAGGGTCAGTAATGTCTTCTTCATTTCGTCACCTTTTTAAACCCGACGCCGGATAATTAGCTCGCCGGTTTTATTGCTGCTGACGAATTGATTATGGAGTTTCATCCGAATAAGAAACTCACCCGCACGTCGTATTTTAATTATCAGCTTCATCAAAAAGTATGAGGATGCACTTCTCATGCGGATTGACCAGAATATTTCAGTAAAAGGTCAGCGTGGCTAATCTACCCCATGGCATTAATCCTAAAGTGCTAAAAAATAGCCGTTCAAATAATCACACAAATGCAACTATTCTTAATAAAATACTGACACGCATTCGGCCATAAAGGAGATCTTTCGCACATTTCCACCCCTTAACATTGCCGGTCTGCCCCCTTTCCACCACGCGTCACACCGTTTTCCCTGCCTGTAAAAGGGCTTTAGTGAAGCCTCACCTAAGCTAAATCGAATGTATGAGAGGCTGATATTGGCTTTATTTACGATGAATCATGCAGACCATTGCTGTTTCCGGAAGGATATTTGCGTTAAGTAATCCTTAAATTCGCAGTCTTAACAAGGGTGAACGTTAAGATTATGTAAGTGCCTTACTTAAATTCCCTTTAAGCTGGGCGCGGGTAAATTAACGCAATACATTAAGAAAACTTTATACATTTTGAGTTACATTTTGAAACATAAATAAGCCTTGCGTAAGGGAAACCAAAAGCTAAATTGAGTCTGTACCGCACATAAAACGACCTGAAATATTATGTGCCTCAGGTTGCGTATATTTGCAGTTTTCAGATATACACAGCAAACATACAGCTATAGATTTAGCAAAATAAAATCACAGTCTATTTCCTGCCTGTTTTAATTATCAGGCATTGGCCGACTGTGGCGATAATAAATCAGGGCAGGGTTTCATTATGAGTAATGAAGCAGCAATCAATAATAATATTCTTTTATTAGTGACCAAACCATCATTACAAGCCAGTGCTTTATTGCAGCAATTAAAACAACAACTTTACGTTAATACCCGGTTGCACAATATTCATAAGTCTCTGGAGGATCAGTATCTTCAGGAGACGTTAATTCTCTTCGATATGATGGAGGCGGACCGCCGGACCATTGAATCCTGGCAGTCCGCCATTAACCGGTATCACAGCAGCGTGAAGTTATTGCTGCTGAATACGCCCGATAATTATCATTTCCGTGAAATCGAAACCTGGCCACGGATCAGCGCCGTTTTTTATCTTTCGACCGATGAAGAGCATCTGGTGGAAGGTATCCGAAGCGTGATCCGCGGGGAATGCTACTTCTCTCAGGGGTTCGCCAGCTATCTGATCAATCAGTCCGGCGCTTTCCGCCATCTTCACAGTGAAGACACCGGCCTGACCCACCGTGAAAAAGAGATCCTAAATAAGTTACGTGTTGGCGCGTCGAACACGGAAATCGCACGTCTGCTGTTTATCAGCGAGAACACCGTCAAAACGCATCTTTATAATTTATTTAGGAAAATTTCCGTCAAGAACCGTACTCAGGCGGCTTCCTGGGCTAACGACAATCTCAAGCGCTGACATCATGACTCCTTGTATGAAATCGTTCTGGCTCTGGCTGGCGCTGCTTTGTGCTACCTGCGTGCATGTCCAGGCCGCTGATGTACGGGATCCGGGGTTGATTACCGACCGCACGGTGACGTCGGTGGGCCACGATTTTTACCGTGGTTTTACCGACCGCTGGGATCAGAACTACCCGGAAACGATCACTATTTCAGAAAGACCCAGCGCCCGCTGGGGCAGTTGGATCACCATAAAAATAGGTCAGGACACCTTGTATCAGACTCTGCTGTTTCCGAACCGTCGCAATTTTAATAAGGACATCGATACCGCCATTGCCGGGGTCACGGAAGCCTTATCACGGCGGCAGCTAGACAAAGCACTACTTGGTACCGGGGATCTTGCCCATGACGAATTTTAATGCACAGCCTCTTTTAAGGAGAGCATCGTGAATATTCCAGTCTCTGTCCCGCGTTCGGTGATGCTGCTGGCATTGCTGACGGCGTCCCCGTTGTCCTGGGGCGGCAATATGGTTTTCCAGTTCATCAACCCGAATTTCGGCGGTAACCCGAATAATGGCGCGTTTCTGCTCAATGAGGCGCAGGCGCAAAACTCGTATAAAGACCCCGATGCGTATGATTTCGGCACGTCCAGTACTTCCGCGCTGGATAACTTTACCGCGTCTATCCAGTCGCAATTACTGGGCAGTCTGATGGGTAACGTGAATCAGGGGAAACCGGGGCGGCTGGTGACACAGGACTTTATTGTGGATATCCAGAATACCGACGGGCAGCTGGTGATGAATGTCACCGACCGCAAAACCGGCAAAATTTCCACTATTCAGGTTCAGGGTTTGTCTGCAACGACTAACTGATTCCGATGACCAATAAAAACAGGAACAACATCATGCGCAGCTATTTATTACTCATCGCAGTTTTTGTGCTGAGCGGGTGCCTCACAGCAGCACCGAAAGAAGCCGCCAAACCTACGTTATTGCCGAGAGCACAAAGTTATACGGATCTGACACATCTCCCGTCACCACAAGGGCGAATTTTTGTCTCGGTTTACAATATTCAGGATGAAACGGGCCAGTTCAAACCATATCCGGCAAGTAACTTCTCGACGGCGGTGCCGCAGAGCGCCACGGCGATGCTGGTTTCCGCATTGAAAGATTCGAAATGGTTTATTCCTCTGGAACGTCAGGGCCTGCAAAACCTGCTTAATGAACGCAAAATTATCCGTGCCGCACAGGATAACGGCAGCGTCGCCATCAATAACCAGCGCCCGCTGTCCTCTCTGGTGGCCGCGAATATCCTGATTGAAGGCTCGATCATTGGTTATGAAAGCAATGTGAAATCAGGCGGGATCGGGGCACGTTATTTCGGTATCGGCGCCAGCACGCAATATCAGCTGGATCAGATTGCGGTGAACCTGCGCGCGGTCGACGTCAATACCGGGGAAGTGTTGTCATCAGTAAATACCAGCAAAACGATTCTGTCCTATGAAGTGCAGGCCGGGGTGTTCCGCTTTATCGATTACCAGCGCCTGCTGGAAGGCGAACTCGGTTACACCACCAACGAACCGGTGATGCTGTGCCTGATGTCGGCCATTGAGTCGGGTGTGATTTATCTGGTGAATGACGGTATCGACCGCAATCTGTGGCAGTTGCAGAATCCTTCGGATATCAATTCTCCGATCCTGCAACGCTACAAAAACAGCGTTGTCCCTACCGATTCCTGATGTCGGTGGTTGGCGAAGGGAAGTGGCTGGTTGAAGCCACTTCCCTTCTTTTTTAAGATGCTTCAGCTTTCACTGTCTGCCGGTAATTGCTGACGCGCTTTTTGTCCTCAAGATTAAAGTCCGGATCCAGATAAATACTGACCCGTTTTATCAGCAAATCCTCGAACACAAACACCGTGCAGAAATGATGGCGCCCCGCTTCGGACGTCGGCCAGCGGTCGCCGTTTTGCATCACGCCGCGCATCTGTCCTTCCAGCACAATCGTGTCGCCATCACTCAGAAAGGCGAAAGCATCCTGAATATGCTGAATTTTGTCTATCTCCAGCGCAAAGCGTTTACCCAGTTCTCCCAATGACGATTTACCCTGGGCGGTACCAAATTTCGGGAAGAACAGCACGACGTCTTCGGCAAAGAGATCTAACAATGAAGCATCAGCCTGATCCAGTTTGGCGTAGAAATTCTTAACGATTTCAATGCGTTTTTCTTTCAGTTCGTGTTCAGCCATTTTCACCTCGAAATTCTCCATCCAATATTTAAGCCTAGTGACTGCCGCTGATTTTGCCAGTTATGCGGTGAAGCTCACAAAATTGCCGGCACCGTCCGGAGAAGAGTTTTCTGCACTCAGCCGCGGAATTCTCTACACTGACAAGAATTTTCTGATCATGTCCCCTTACACTTTGGAGAGTCACGGATGCCTCAGTTCAACCGGGCAGGCAGCGCAATGCCCCCTGTTCCTTCGCCCGCACGGGCTTTTATCATGGCGATATGCCTGTTGCAGGGCCTGCTGCTGTATTTCTTTTTCTCTGCCCCTGAAACGCCCGCGCTAATTCGCTTTACGCATAATATCTACGGGCAAACTATGGCACTGGTATTACCGGTGCTGATTTCGCTGTCGGTCACGCGGCTGAAAGACGGCCGGTTCTGGGCAAGCGTTATCGTCTTTACCCTGCTGCTGGCCGGGCTGGCGGCGTGGGCAAAAAGTAATATTTTTGGAAATATGACGGACAGCATTCTTGTTCCGTTCCAGCTGTCACTGGGGTTGCTGACGTTCTTTATTTTGCCGTGGCTTCAGGTTCAGGCTTTCCCGCCGGAGACGCGCTACCGCTACATCCATCTGGCGGCCTGTTACAGCCAGAATATTCTGTGCGTGATGTTAACCGTGTTGCTGATGCTGCTGGCCGTTGCGGTGGTCGCGCTGTGGGCGGCGCTGTTCCGGCTGATTGGCATCGAGTACTTCCACCAGCTGTTTTACGATACGCCGCTGGTCGGCTGGCTGCTTTACGGCGTGCTGCTGGGCATCAGTATTGTCACCTGCCGCACCCAGCCTTCGCTGATGAACACGACGCGCAACATCATCCGTTTTATCCTGAAAGGTCTGTTGCCGCTGGTGGCGTTTATCGCGCTGATTTTCCTGTTTGCGCTGCCGTTTACCGGCCTGAACGCGCTGTCTCAGGCGTGGTCGGCGGCAAGTCTGCTGACCACCATGGCGCTGAGCGTGCTGATCCTGGTGAATGTGGTGCGGGAAACGGACAGTCCGGTGAAGCCGTATCCGCGCGCCATCCGCCTGATGGTCAACGCCGCGATTTTGCTGCTGCCGGTGTATGCCGCGCTGGCGCTGTACGCCACCGGTCTGCGCGTCACGCAGTACGGCTGGACGCCGTCGCGGATCTGGGCGATGCAGATTATTGCCGTCACGCTAATTGCGTCGGTTTGCTACAGTTTTTCCGTTATCGATAAGCGCCCGGACTGGCTGCCGCGCATTACGCAGTTCAACAAACCGCTGTCGCTGCTGGTGGTTTTGCTGGTGATTGCCTGTAACAGTCCGCTGCTGGATCCTTACCGCATCAGCGTGAATAGCCAGATTGCGCGGCTGGACAGCGGGAAAACGCAGGCTAAAGATCTCTCGCTGAATCTGCTGCGTTTCGACACTGGTCGCCGGGGGAATGAGGCGCTGGAGAAGCTCCGGGAGAATCCGGCATTCACCAGCGATCCGCGTTTGCAGGCGTCATTGAAAAACATGCTGGCGCAAACTTCCCGCTGGGGTGCTTACAGCGTTAAAGAGGCTGAGAACGCCGCGAAAAACTACCGCATTGAAGACGCGAAAAAACAGATCCTGCTGGCCAAAGGCGCATCGCAGCCGGATGACTCCTGGTGGAAAAGCCTGCCAGAGCTGGAGAATTACCGCAGTACGCTGCGCGATTGTCTGATTTTAGAAGGCGCATGTATCATCAATACGCTGGATCTGAACAACGATAAGCAGAAAGAAATTTTCTTCTGTAATACGTTTGATGCGCCGTCCATCAACTGCCGGATTTTCGCCCGTCAGGCCGGAAAATGGGCACAAACCGGAGAGCTTTATCTGTATGAAGGGAAGGATAAAGACACGCTGATTCAGGCGCTGCGCAACGGTGAGGTCAGGCCCGTACAACGGAAATTGGCAGACGTGCAGATCGACGGCAAGCGTCGGGTGATCCACTACAACAGCGATAACGACTGATTGATTTCTTCACCGGCAGACGCCCTGCCGGTGAAGCTTCCCGCCTCAGAATTCCCCCGGACTATTTCCCCGGCAACATCCGCGTAAAGGTATCGTCTTTACGAAAATAGTGATGATAAATCGCCGCCACCGCGTGTAAGCCAATCAGGTAATACCCGCAGTTCGCCAGGAATTCATGGGCCGTGCGCACCGTGCGGCGCGCGGAAGGATCCGGCGAGATAAACTGCGGCACCTGCCAGCCAAATAAAACCCAGTCGCGCCCGCCAAATTCCAGCGTCAGCACGCCGAGTACCGGCAGCGAAAGAAACAGCAGATACAAAACACCGTGAACGGCGTGGGACGTCGCAATCTGCCATCGCGGCAGCGGCGGCGTGATGGCCGGTGTGGTATTTCGCGTGCGCAGAAAAATGCGCACCCACATCAGAAGCCAGACACAAATCCCGAAGTTGAAATGCAGCAATCGCACCAGCGGCTGATTATCTTCCGGGAAATAATCACGGGTCAGCATGGCGGCGTAAGTCAGAATAATCATGAGTAACGTCGCCCAGTGCAGGCTTATCTGGGAAAGCGAGTAACGGGTTTTCATAAATCGTTTCCTATCCGGAGATAAGTTTCAGGGAACCATCAGCACGAAAAATGAGTATAGGAAATAAATACGCAGACTTTATGAAGACCGCAGGACTCACCCTTCCGGTCATTATGACGGGAAAAGTGAATAATCTGACGGGATATGTCATTCTGCCGGAAGCACATCGCGATAGAATCTCTCCATACCCCAGTCCAACGACATGCAGAGGATTTTCCAATGAAATTGATCAGTCAGAATTTTGAGAACGGCGCACCGATGCCGGGCGAACTGGCATTTGCCGTTCAGGATGCACAAAACCACCTGGCGCTTTCCTCCAACCGTAACCCGCATTTAGCCTGGAGCGACGTACCGGAAAACACCCGTTCGTTTGCGCTGGTTTGTGTGGATCCGCATGTGCCGAGCCGTCCGGACGACGTCAATCAGGAAGGCAAAGTGGTTTCCGCATCATTGCCGCGTATCGATCTGTTCCACTGGCTGCTGGTGAATATTCCTGCTGATACCCGTGAGATTGCCGAAGGCAGCCACAGCGACAGCGTGACGCCAAAAGGTAAACCGGCGTTGCCCGCTGAAGCCGGAATGCGTCACGGCATCAACGGTTATACCGCGTGGTTTGGCGACGACGAAAATATGGGCGGCGATTATTACGGTTACGACGGTGCCTGCCCGCCGTGGAATGATGAAATTGCGCACGACTACGTGTTTACGCTGTATGCGCTGGATATTCCTTCACTGGAATTGCAGGATAAATTCTACGGCCCGGATGTGCTGGCCGCCATTGAAGGCCACGTTCTGGCGCAGGCCAGCCTGACCGGGACTTACACCTTAAATCCGGACGTGAAGTAAAGCCCGGCGGCAGGAGACACTATGCCCTCTGAAGGTCGCAGCAATGCAGGAAATCTTCTGCCAAACCAACTGCCGGTCATCCACGACCGGCTTTTTTCGCTGGCGCAGCCTTATCTGCAACAGCCGCATCAGGTGTCCAGTTTCCGGTTTTTCGAGCCATCGCTGCTGCGGGTGAATTCCGGGCAACTGACGCTGAGTCATGAGCACGACGCGCCGGTGAAGCTGGGGAACACGCCCCATCTGATGGTGATTTCGCAACATACGCAGGCGCACGTCAGCAAAACCGTCAGTGCGGAAAGCGGGATTTTCTCGTCGCTGTTTCTCGGGTTTTCGCCTGCGCTGATCGCCGGGTTTTACCGCGATAACGCCCCGCTTCTGTCGCCGCTCACGCCGCTTAACGGCTTTCAGATCGTACCGCTGGACGATGAATTACAGGAAACGCTGGATTATTGTCTGCACGGTCTGAAAAATCCGGCCAGCACGGCGGTACAGCAAAACCGTCTGACCGGCGTGCTGATCGCGCTGGCGGAGCGCGGAATTTTATTCATGCCGCGCGCCGGTGAACCGCTGGGCACCCGGCTGACCACGCTGCTGGCTTCCGCGCCGGAATTTGCCTGGACCGCCGCCAGCGCCAGCCAGCAACTGGCCATGAGTGAAGCTACGCTGCGGCGGCGGCTGGTGGAAGAGCAAATCAGCTTCCGGACATTGTTGCAGGATATCCGCATGCATCACGCCATGACCCTGCTGCAAACCACGCGCTGGAGCCTGTCACAAATCGCCGATGCGTGCGGCTATCGCGCCAGTTCGCGGTTTTCCCTGCGTTTTCGCGAGCGGTTTGGCTGTTCACCTGCTGACATCCGTTAAACAAAGAGTCGTGAATAAAAACCAGTGAATAAAAAAAGCCAGTCACCTCAGATGACTGGCTTTGATGTTTTTCGCTTTTAACGCGTCCGAAAATTATTCAGATTCAGCCGGCGGTTCGTTACCGGATTTTTTCGGTGCCAGCAGGCCATCGGCGCGGAACATCGCTTTAATGCCGCGCACCGCCTGACGGATGCGATCCTGATTTTCGATTAACGCGAAACGCACATGGGTATCGCCGTAATCACCGAAACCAATGCCCGGCGACACGCAGACTTTCGCATCCGCCAGCAGGCGTTTGGCGAATTCCAGCGAGCCTAAATGGGCATACGCAGGCGGGATTTTCGCCCAGACGTACATCGAGGCTTTCGGATTTTCCACCATCCAGCCCGCCTCGTGCAGCCCGCGCACCAGCACGTTTCGGCGCTGACGATACTGTTCGGCAATGTCTTTCACGCACTGCTGATCGCCTTCCAGCGCCGCAATCGCCGCCACCTGCAACGGGGTAAATGTGCCGTAATCGTGATAACTCTTGATACGCGCCAGCGCGCTGACCAGCTCAGGATTGCCGACCATAAAGCCGATACGCCAGCCCGCCATGTTGTAGCTTTTGGACAGCGTGAAGAATTCCACCGCGATATCTTTTGCGCCCGGTACCTGCATGATCGACGGCGCTTTCCAGCCGTCATACACGATATCGGCATACGCCAGATCGTGTATCACCAGTACGTTGTATTGTTTTGCCAGCGCCACCACGCGCTCGAAGAAATCCAGTTCCACGCATTGCGCCGTCGGGTTCGACGGGAAACCGAGGATCATCATTTTCGGACGCGGAATGGTTTCGCGAATGGCTTTTTCCAGCTCGGCAAAGAAATCCACACCTTCCGCCAGCGGCACGGAGCGCACCTGCGCACCGGCAATCACTGCGCCGTAGATATGGATCGGATAACTTGGGTTTGGCACCAGAACGGTATCACCGTGATCGAGCGTTGCCAGCATCAGATGCGCCAGCCCTTCTTTCGACCCGATGGTGACGATCGCTTCGCTTTCCGGATCGATTTCAACCTGA
Source organism: Rahnella sp. PD12R (assembly GCF_019200965.1). Classification (NCBI taxonomy): domain Bacteria; kingdom Pseudomonadati; phylum Pseudomonadota; class Gammaproteobacteria; order Enterobacterales; family Yersiniaceae; genus Rahnella; species Rahnella sp. PD12R. The sequence continues at coordinate 709,251 of NZ_JAHTMS010000001.1, forward strand.
TAGCGGTCTGCATACCAGCGGGAAATCGCCCGGCGAAGACGCGGAATGCCGCGGGATGTCGAGTAACCGTGCGTGTCTTCACGCTGCGCCACCTGCACCAGTTTTTCCACGATGTGTGGCGGTGTCGGGCCGTCAGGATTCCCCATACTGAAATCGATAATGTCCTCGCCACGATGGCGTGCGGCCATTTTCAGCTCAGCAGTAATGTTGAAAACATAAGGGGGAAGACGATCAATACGCGAAAAACGACGGGGTGAACTGGAATCAGCCATAATTTCCTCTGGGATACGTAAGCGCCCGGACCGTCCGAGCGACGCTGGCCGCGTTGCGGCCTTCAACGAACATATCGCAGAGGAAAAAATCTGTCGAGAGATTGAGCAACATTTTTTTAACTACGGGGATTTATCACTCAGCGCGCGTATCGCTGGCTAGCAGCCCCAGCAGCCAGTCGTTTTTCCATTCGTCGCCAATGCGGTAGCTGTCACGCAGCCGCCCTTCATACTGAAAACCGCATTTCTCCAGCACGCGTCGCGATGCGTCGTTACCTTCCAGCACGTTGGCCTGCAAACGGTGGAATCCGCACTGGTCGAAAGCAAAATTTAACACTTCGCGTAATGACTCGACCGCATAGCCTTTGCGCTGATGTTCCGGTGCCAGAATAAAGCCCACTTCCGCCTGCTGATATGGGCGCCAGTCGGGGAAAAATCCGGTCAGCCCCACCGCCGCGCCGGTTTCTTTTTCGCGGATCAGCAGGCAGAGCCAGAAATCGCAGTAGCGATCCCAGTTGCCAAGACGCTGCTCAAAACGGCTGTGAACCTGCGCGGGCGTTTCGATATCGCCGATAAAACGCATGACTTCCGGCGTCTGGTACAACCGCAAAAAGAACGCCCAGTCGTCAGTCTGGATTGGCTGCATGATAAGCCGCGGCGTTGATAACGAGATCATTTCTGGCTGTTCTCCATTTTTAGTTAGCATTCTGGACCTGAACCGGACCGCATTCCGTCCTTTGGTGGTGAATCTCTGACCTTTTATTTATAATAACGGCTGAATCCATTTGGCACAGATATGTATTACTGTGCAGAGAAATCACCATGCCTCACATGTTTGATATGCTGCTGGCGGTCTTTGACCGTGCGGCGCTGATGCTCATCTGTCTGTTCTTCCTCACGCGTACCCCGCTGTTCCGTAAATTGCTGCACAAAGAAAATGATAACCATACGGCGCTGGAACTGGCGGCGGTGACAGCGATTTTCTCGCTGTTTGCGATTTTCGGCACACTCTCGGGGATTAACGTTGAAGGCTCGCTGATTAACGTGCGGACTATCGCCATTATGTCCGGCGGCATTCTGTTCGGGCCGTGGGTCGGTATTATTACCGGCGTGATTTCGGGTACTCACCGTTTTCTTATCGACATTCACGGGCCGACGTCCATTCCGTGTCTGATCACCAGTATTACCGCCGGTTTTCTTTCTGGCTATATCAATAAAAAAGTCAAAAAAGCGCTGCACTGGAAAGTCGGTATTGTGGCCGGCATGCTGTGCGAAACGCTGACCATGATCCTGATTTTGCTGATGGCCCGCCCGTTTTCACTCGGGCTGGATATCGTGATGAATATCGCCGCGCCGCTGATCCTTGGTGCCAGCTCGATTGGTCTTATCGTGATTCTGGTGCAAAGCGTCGAGGATGAAAAAGAGGTGATTGCCGCCCGGCAGGCGCGGCTGGCGCTGGATATCGCCAATAAAACGCTGCCCTACTTCAGGAATATCAATGCTGAATCGTTAGACAGCATCTGCCGGATTATCCGCGATGATATCGACGCCGATGCCGTCGCCATTACCGATACCAGAAACATTCTTGCGTACGTCGGCACGGGCGCGGAAGAATACAATATCGGCCACGAAGCGCTCAGCGAGATGACCAAGGCCACGCTGGAAAGCGGCCAGATTACCGTCAAAAATAACGACGAGATGCACCGCACGCCACAAATTCACTCGCTGATTATCATCCCGCTGTGGGAAAAAGGCGAAGTGACCGGTTCACTGAAAATCTATTATTGCGATCCGCACCGCATAACCTATTCGCTGAAAGTCATGGCGATCGGGCTTTCGCAAATTATGTCGACGCAGATGGAAGTTTCGCGCACCGAGCAGCTGCGTGAAATGGCGAATAAAGCTGAAATGCGCGCCCTGCAAAGCAAAATTAACCCGCACTTTCTGTTTAATGCGCTGAATGCCATTTCGTCTTCAATCCGTGCCCGCCCTGACGTCGCGCGGCAGCTGATCATCAATCTTTCCCGTTATTTGCGTTATAACCTGGAACTGAATGATGAGCTGATTGATCTGCGCAAGGAACTGCATCAGGTGCAGGATTACATCGCCATCGAGCAGGCGCGGTTTGGCAGCAAGCTGACGGTGATTTATGACATTGATGACGATATTTCGGTGAAAATCCCCAGCCTGCTGATCCAGCCGCTGGTGGAGAATGCTATCGTCCACGGGATCCAGAAGTGCAGCGGGAAAGGTGTGGTGGTGATTTCAGTGAAACATCAGCCCGACGGCGTGGAGGTTTCAGTGAAAGACACCGGCCACGGCATCAATCAGGAAACCATTGACCGCGTTGAGCGCAACGAAATGCCGGGCAATAAAATCGGCCTGCTGAATGTGCATCACCGCGTTTCGTTGTTGTACGGTCAGGGGCTGACAATCCGCCGCCTTGAACCGGGGACGGATATTTCATTTTTAATTACCAGGGCCTCTTCCCCTGTGGCAAATGCCCCTGAGAGCAAAATAGCCTGAAGCGGAAGAACCGTGCAGTCACTGTTCGCTAATTATCATTTTTTTGAAGCATTTAACCTGCCGCCCGCGTTTCGGGCGAATGCATCGGGGAATATTCCATGAAAGCCATTATCGTCGAAGATGAAATACCGGCTCAGGAAGAACTGAGTTATCTGATTAACACGCACAGCAACATCAAAATTGAAGCGATATTCGATGACGGGCTGGATGTGCTGAAATATCTGCAAACCCATGAAGTCGATGCGATTTTCCTCGATATCAGCATTCCTTCGCTCGACGGCGTGTTGCTGGCGCAAAATATCAGTAAGTTTGCGCATAAACCTTACATTGTGTTTATCACCGCCTACAAAGAACACGCCGCGGAAGCCTTTGAAATCGAAGCGTTTGACTACATTCTCAAGCCTTATCACGAATCCCGCATCGTCACGATGCTGCAAAAACTCGAATCGCATTTCCAGCGCGACAGCCAGGATAAGCAGGAAGCTTCCGCGCCCGCGCCGAGTAACGCGCCGCGCGTCAGCCACAGCATTAATCTCATCAAAGATGAGCGCATTATCGTGACGGACATTAACGATATTTATTACGCGGCCGCGCAGGAAAAGGTGACGCAGGTGTATACCCGCAAAGAAGAATTCACCATGCCGATGAATATCACCGAACTGTGCAACCGCCTGCCGGAGGAGCATTTTTTCCGCTGCCACCGTTCGTATTGCGTGAATTTGTCGAAGATCCGCGAGATCGTGCCGTGGTTTAACAACACCTACATTTTGCGGTTAAGTGATCTGGATTTCGAAGTGCCGGTCAGCCGGAGCAAGGTAAAGGAATTCAGGCAGTTAATGCGTTTCTGATGCAGGACAGGGCATTTTTGAGGCGGAAAAAGTGCTCTGTCACTCTCTGAATCTGAATTATTACAAAAATGTCATCAACCCGTCATCTTGGGGTTAGTCAGTAAAAAGTAGACTTTGTTTCGTCAAGGCAGAGGATATTTTGTACTTTCTCATGTCTGTGATGAGGAAAACAAAAAATATAATTCTGCAAAATATTCTGCGTTATTAACAAATAACCTTGAGTTCAAAAGGACGAACATATGTTTAAAAAGAAAATATTACTCGCCGGTATAATCAATGCCCTGTGTCTGACATCTGCTTTTGCAGCAAATCCTCTCAGCGTCCATGTTTTAAACCTGCAAAACGGCCTGCCATCAGAAGGCGTAAGCGTATCTCTCGAGAAGCAGGAAGGTAACAAATGGGTGCAGTTAAGCAGCGGGGTAACTAATGAACAGGGAAGAATTCCTGCACTGTATCCCAATGAAAATGTGATGGAAAAAGGCAATTATAGGGTGACGTTTAAAACCGGAGAATGGTTTGAAAAGCATCATACCGCTTCTTTTTTCCCGGAGATCCCTGTTATTTTTAAAGCGGATGGCTCAGTGCCTCACTATCACATTCCTCTGCTTGTCAGTCCTTACGGTTTCTCGACTTATCGCGGGAATTAATAACAGAAAAGAAATAACGATTATCCAGGCTCTCCCTTCACAAGGGAGAGCCTGGATAGCATTAAATCGTCAAACCAATCGACTGACGAAGATAGGCACCCGCGCCCAGTAATCCCGGCTGATCGTGGGTGATCAGAAACACCGGAATATCCATCAGATAATCTTTGAAACGCCCTTTATCTTCAAACGCTGCACGGAAACCGGAGGCTTTGAAGAATTCCAGGAAGCGCGGCACAATCCCGCCCGCGATATATACCCCGCCAAACGTCCCCATATTCAGCGCCAGATTGCCGCCAAAACGCCCCATGATGACGCAGAATAATGACAGCGCGCGGCGGCAGTCGACGTTTTCGTCCGACAGCGCCAGCTCGGTGACATCTTTAGGTTTGAAGTTTTCCGGCACGCGGTTATCGGATTTCACAATGGCGCGGTACAGATTCACCAGCCCCGGCCCTGACAGAATGCGTTCCGCAGAAACGTGGCCCATTTCGGTGCGCAGCTGTTCCAGAATAATGTCTTCTTCTTCGCTGTTTGGTGCGAAATCAACATGACCGCCCTCGCCCGGCAAACTCACCCACTGTTTGTTGGCGTGGATCAGATGCGCAACCCCCAGACCGGTGCCCGCGCCGTAAATCACCGCCGGTTTGCCGTCCTGCGCTTTTTTGCCGCCAAACTGTAGCAAATCCGCCTCTTTGAGCATCGGGATCGCCATGGAAACGGCGGTGAAATCGTTAATCACTTCCAGATGTTTCAACCCGAGGCTTTTCTTCATTTCCGCAATGGAGAAGGCCCAGGTGTGGTTTGTCATCGCAACCCAGTCGCCGGTAATCGGGCAGGCAATCGCGATACATGCATCCTCAACTTCCTGCTGCTGCTGCGAAAGATACTCACGAACCGTGGCTTCGAGGCTGTCATATTCCAGCCCGGAGAAGGTCTTCGACTGAGAAATCTCACCGCTGTCCAAAGCGCAAAGCGCCAGGCGGCAGTTGGTGCCCCCGACATCGCCCACCAGGGAGTATTTGGTCATGTTATTCTCCACAAAAGTAAATTCGTTATGCTGCGCACCCGCGCAAAAGCTGCTGTGCTAAAGAGTACGCTGCCGGGCGCGCTGATGTAAGCTGCACATCACTTAACGACCGGCGAAAGCCTGCCAGCGGGGCAAAGCTTACAGATTCGTGTGGGCAAAATAGCGGTAATTGCTATACGCTGCAACGCAGTTTTGAACCAACGCACATTTATGCGGCATGTCACACAAAATAATGTCGACCGCCGGTAAACAGACCTTGCTGAGTTTCATCTAAGCTATTAGGGCAAACAAAACTATAAAATAAGGAAATACTTGCATGTTTCATCCCCGCGCCAGACTCATGCTGGCCTTTGCGTTGCCTGCGATCATTATCGGCGTGCTGTCGAGCCTGATTCTGGTCGCCATTATGATGCTTGCCGGTGCGTTACAAACTTTGCTTTGGCAAAACATTCCCGCGGTTTTAAATGTGAATACTCAGTCCGCCAGCTGGACGCTGTTTATGCTGACGCTGACCGGGATCGGCGTGGGCGCATTAATTAAATATATGCCGGGCCACGCGGGGCCAGATCCGGCGACCGAATCGCTGATTGGCGCGCCGGTTGCAGTCAGTTCACTGACCGGTCTGGCGTTAGCCTTAATGCTGGGGCTGGCCGGGGGCGTCAGTCTCGGCCCTGAATATCCGATTACCGTGATTAACATTGCGCTGGCCGCCGCGTTTGGCGCGCGGTTTATGCCGAAAGTACCGACCACCGACTGGGTGATTCTGGCTGCCGCGGGAACCATCGGTGCGTTGTTTGGTACGCCGATTGCCGCCGCGCTGATTTTCTCGCAAACGCTGGGCACCAATAAAGATGTGCCGCTGTGGGACCGGCTTTTCGCGCCGCTGCTCGCCGCGGGTGCGGGGGCGATTACCACCGATCAGTTTTTCCAGCCTGACTTCTCGCTGACCATTCCGCCTTATGACAGCTCGCGGCTGATTGATATTTTCAGCGGTTCGGTGGTGGTGTTAATTGCGATTGCGCTGGGGATGCTCGCCGTCTGGCTCTTTCCGCATATGCACCGGTTGTTTAACAGCATTCAGAATCCTGTGCTGCGGCTGGGTCTCGGCGGGTTTGTGCTCGGGCTGCTGGCGCTGATTGGCGGAGAGATCACGCTGTTCAAAGGGCTTGATGAGATGAAGGAGCTGGCGCATTCAAATCAGCTGTTTGAGATGGGGCCGCTGCTGGCGATCACACTTACCAAGCTGGCGGCGTTAGTGGTCGCGGCGGCCTGCGGTTTTCGTGGCGGGCGTATTTTCCCGGCAGTGTTCGTCGGGGTTTCACTGGGCCTGATGTTGCATCAGTACGCCCCGGATGTGCCGGCGGCGGTCACCGTTTCCTGCGCCGTGATGGGCATGGTTTTGGTGGTCACGCGCGACGGCTGGCTCAGCCTATTTATGGCGGCCGCCGTGGTACCGGGGCTTAAATTACTGCCGCTGCTGTGTATCGTGATGTTACCGGCCTGGCTGATGCTGGCCGGTAAGCCACTGATGCTGGTGGCGAAACAGCCATTACGCCGTCAGGATCCTGACGCTGATTAATGGTCTTTCAGGGCGAACTCGGCCGCTACCAGCGCGTGAATGGCGGTGGTGTCGAAAACGGGAACGCCCGCGTCTTCAGCGCCGACCAGCAGGGTGATTTCGGTGCAACCGAAAATAATACCTTCGACGCCCTGCTGTTCCAGGCTGGCAATAATCCGCCGGTATTCCTCACGTGATTCGTCCCGGATAATCCCCAGACAGAGCTCTTCGTAGATAATCCGATGGATGATTTCGCGGTCACCGGCGTCCGGCGTCACGACATCAATCTGATGCTGTTCCTGTAAGCGCCCGCGGTAAAAATCCTGTTCCATGGTGAAACGCGTGCCCAGCAGGCCAATTTTCTTCAGCCCCTGCGCTTTGATTTTTCCGGCGGTGGCATCAGCAATGTGCAGCAACGGCAGGCCGCCAATCCGCTCAATATCCCCGGCCACTTTGTGCATCGTATTCGTGCAGACCACAATGACATCAGCCCCGGCGCGCGCCAGCGAGTGGGCCGCGTTGCCAAGAAGTTCGCCCGCCTGCTGCCAGTCACCTGCCATTTGCAGCTTTTCAATTTCGTAGAAATCGACGCTGTAGAGAAACAGTTTGGCCGAGTGTAATCCACCCAGCTGTTGTTTCACGTGTTCGTTAATCATCCGGTAATACGGCACGGTGGATTCCCAGCTCATGCCGCCAATCAGCCCTAACATTTTCATTTTTTATTCCCTTTTGTCTGCGTGACAAAACCATAACCGACAAAAAGCCCGCAAACAAAGAAAATGTCTGCGGGCTTTTTTCGGGCGAAGGCCAGCGGGAATTAATGCCTTGTCGGGCAATCCTGAACCATTTCGCGGCGCTGCATCCAGCGCTGGCGCAGCGTGTCGTACAGCCAGTTATACGCCACGGTGTACGGAAGGAAGAACAGGAAGAACCCGATTTCCAGCATAAACGCGTCGAGCAGGCCGATACCCAGCCACAGCGCGGCAATCGGCAGACCAATCAGAATGAACCCGCCCTCGAAACCCAGCGCGTGAGCAATACGGATTTTCAGCGTTCGCACCACGCGGGTCACCGGCCAGAATTTGTCGAAGAAGGTGTTGTAAATAATGTTCCACACCATCGCCGTCGTCGACAACATGATAGCCAGCGCGCCCATTTCCCAGATCGGTTTATTCAGCGCCCATGCGGCGACCGGGGCGGAGATCAGGACGGCCAGCGTCTCGAAGCCGACGGCATGAAAGATGCGCTCGCCCAATGTTTTCTGAGATGAATTGCGTGTTTGCTTAGACATAAAAACCTGCCTGATTCCTGATAATTAATGGGTGACGGTTGTCACAGGCGGGCATTATCATCACTAAATGAGATGGATAAAAGATAGTAAGTATCGATAAAATAGATGGATTAAAATCACAGGAGAGTTGCTTATGCGCTATTCACCGGAAGCCCTGACGGCGTTTGTGGAGGCGGCCGACGCCGGATCTTTCTCCGCCGCCGCGCGCAAATTGCGCAAAAGCCAGTCGACGGTCAGCACGGCGATTGCCAATCTGGAAGTGGATTTAGGCGTGACGCTGTTTGACCGCCAGAGCCGCCATCCGGTGCTGACGCCCGCCGGACAGCGCGTTCTGAGCCACGTTCAGGCCATTCTGGCCGCCAGCGAGCGCCTCGATGAGCTGGCCGTGCGGTTATCCACGCAGCCTGAAACCCGCCTGACGTTTGTGCTTTCCGATACCTACCAGCCGACCCATCACGAAGCGCTGCTGCGCCGGTTTGAGCAGCGTTATCCGGATATCGAATTTGAATGTCAGATTGCCGAAGATCAGGACGTCATCGAGCTGTTGCAGTCAGGTCGCGCGCATATCGGCATGGTGGAAGCGCAGGCAAGTTATCCGCCGGATATTGGCGCGGCGCGTCTGCCCGAGCAGACGGATATGTCGATTTTTTGCAGCCGTGAACACCCGCTGGCGAAAATGGAGAGCCTGCAACCCGAGCAGTTACACACGTTTCGCGAGCTGTGTTTGCAGCCATACAGCCGTCGCGAAATGCCGCGCGCGCAGGGTCAGGTGTGGTCAGCGCCCAGTTATCTGATGCTTTTGGAAATGGCGGAACAGGGATTTGGCTGGGCGACGCTGCCGCACTGGCTGGTGAAACAGTTCGGGCATGACAAACTGGTGACGCTGCCGTTGCGCGGCTGGCCGAAGAAGATTTCCGTGGATGCGGTGTGGAGTAAAAATAATCAGCCCGGCCCGGCGGGAAGCTGGTTCATCGACCAGCTGATTGACCCGCCGGAAACGGACGACGATTTATTGCCCTGAGTTACGTTTCGCCAGCGATTTTGTCACCGAACTTAACAGTTCGGGGATGTCCATTTTCGGCAGAACCACTTCAATCCAGGCCATCTGGCGATGCGCACCGGCTTTCTCTATCGCCTCTTTCAGCGCCTGCGGAGAATCGGCCCGCGCGGTGAAAACATCTTTGCCGCCAAATGCCGACGGGAACTGCGTCCAGTTCCACTGCGCGATGTCGTTGTAGCGCTGCGTTTCGCCGTGGATCGCCCGCTCAACCGTGTAGCCGTCATTATTAATGACGAAAATCACCGGCGGTAAACCATAGCGGATCGCCGCGCCCAGCCCCTGCAAGGTCAGTTGTGCAGAACCGTCGCCGATGAGCAACACCACCCGGCGCGCGGGAGCCGCAATCTGTACGCCAAACGCGGCGGGCAGCGTGAAACCAATCGAGCCCCACAACGGCTGGACGACAAACTGGCAATCTTCCGGCAGGTTCAGCGCCGCCGCGCCGAAACATGCGGTGCCCTGCTCGGCGACCAGAATATCGCCCGGTTGCAGGAAATCCTGAATCTGCTGCCAGAATTCGTATTGCCCGAAATGTCCTTCGTGCGAGGCAGGCAGCGCCGTGCGTTTCACCGGGTAGGGTTGCCAGCCGGAAGCCAGTTCCGCGGTCAGACGATGCAGGACGCTGACGGTTTTAGCCATCGGTAACTGGTGGAAAATCTGATCGCCCACGCGGGCAGAAAATGGCTGGAGATCAATGCATTTGCCGTCGGGGAGTTGCTGGGTAAATCCGGCGGTGATCGTGTCGGTAAATTTCACCCCGACGTTAATCACCACATCCGCGCCTTCGATGGCCTCGCGGGTTGACGCCGCACTGCCTGCACCGGAATAGGTTCCGGCGAAATTCGTTTGCTGCTCGTTAAACAGCCCTTTGCCCATCAGCAAGGTGGCGTGCGGCAGCGGCACTTCTTCCATCCACTCTTCCAGCGCGGCTTTGACGTCAAAGCGGTCGGCAAGGAAATCCGCAAGCAGCGAAACGCGTCTTGCATCGCGCAACTGAATTTCAGCGGCGGCAACAAAAGCTTCCAGGGAAGATGGCGAAAATGGCGGCTGACGCGCCGGGAGCGCGTGGGCTCTGGTGCTGACCGGCAACGCAGCAACGTCGCTGGGCAGCAAAATATAGCCCGGACGCGAGTGGTAGATCACTTCTTCAATCACGCGGTCGATTTCAGACAGCGCATTTTCCGGCGTCAGCGCGGCTTGTGCGACGCTCACCGGTTGCGACATCCGCATGAAGTGGCCGAAATTGCCGTCGCCCAGCGTGTGGTGCATCAGTTCGCCTTTGCGCTGCGAGGCCAGCGCCGGTGATCCGACAATGTGGATCACCGGAACATATTCGGCAAAACTGCCCGCAACGCCGTTGAGCGCGCTCAGTTCACCCACGCCAAAGGTCGTCAGCAGCGCGCCGATTTTTTTGGTACGCGCATATCCGTCTGCGCCATACGCGGCGTTAAGTTCATTAGTGCAGCCCACCCAGGTGATTTGCTGATGATTAATCACGCTGTCGAGGAATTTCAGGTTGTAATCCCCCGGCACGCCAAACAGTTCGGAGATCCCGCTAAATGATAAGCGGTCTAAGAGATAGTCACCTACGGTATAGATATTATCCATGACGATCCTCTGTTAAAAATAGAGTAAACAGTTAATCCCACTAGACTAAGTATTACTCCAAACAGGGGAATAGGATATTTATTATTCGAAATAGGATGTGGAAACGCAGAGTTACAGCATTGCACTGAGATCACGCAGGCGTCTTTGTTCAGCAGTTACGGTAATAGATAAAAAATTCGGGAATTACGCCGCTGCGCCTTTATTCATGCAAACAAGCGCTACGTAAACAGGAAATAAGGATTGTTCCGGATGTGATCTGAATATCTGGAAATGCTTGTGAAAGCGCATACACTAAAAGGGCTTTTTACCTCATTCTTACATGATTCATACAATTTAAAAGAAAGGTCTCTATGCCGTATTTAGCGAGTCCCAACCGTTACGAGAAAATGGAATACCGCCGCTGTGGCCAGAGCGGGCTAAGACTCCCTGTCGTTTCCCTTGGCCTCTGGCACAATTTCGGGGATAACGCCCATTTTGAGAATGGCCGGAAGCTTATCCGCCATGCTTTCGACCACGGGATCACCCACTTTGACCTTGCCAATAACTACGGCCCGCCTCCGGGTTCTGCCGAACAGCATTTTGGCCGTATTTTGCAGGAAGATTTGCTGCCGTATCGCGACGAGCTGATCATCTCTTCCAAAGCCGGTTACACCATGTGGGACGGCCCTTACGGCGACTGGGGCTCGAAAAAATATCTGGTTGCCAGCCTGAATCAAAGCCTGAAACGTATGGGGCTGGATTACGTGGATATCTTCTATCATCACCGCCCGGATCCGGACACGCCGCTGGAAGAAACCATGGCGGCGCTGGATTTGATCGTGCGTCAGGGCAAAGCACTGTACGTCGGCTTATCCAATTATCCGGCAGACCGCGCCAAAGAAGCGTTTGATATCCTCAAACAGCTCGGTACGCCGTGCCTGATCCATCAGCCAAAATACTCGATGTTCGAACGCTGGGTGGAAGCCGATTTGCTCGATACGCTGGCGGATAACGGCGTGGGTTCGATTGCCTTCTCGCCACTGGCGGGCGGCGTGCTGACGGACCGTTATCTGGCGGGCATTCCTGAAGATTCCCGCGCGGCCAGCGACAGTAAATTCCTGACCGCCGACCAGCTGACGGAAGAGAAACTGGCGAAAGTGCGTAAGCTGAATGACATTGCGCAGGCGCGCGGGCAGAAACTTTCCCAGATGGCGCTGGCCTGGGTGCTGCGCGGCGACCGCGTGACGTCCGTGCTGATTGGCGCCAGCAAAACCGGGCAAATTGATGATGCGGTTGGCATGATTGCTAACCGTCATTTCAGCCCGGCAGAACTGGCAGCCATCGAAGCAATTCTAGTGTAAACGGTTACCCAATTACCCCCAAAATCATACGAATTGCGTCAAGGCGGCAATTGAAAGAATCCCGGGAGCTTACACTGGTAAGTGACCGGGGTGAATGAAAGCGGCCAACGCAGGGGCAGCTCGTATGATGACGGGGGAGGTTACGTAAGGTTTCCGTTAAGGCAGGTAAATCAATCAAAACAGGATTGTAAGCAATAGAACCCGCTCCCTCTTCCCCTTATAACTGTCAGCATAAATTATAAGGAATCTGGGGCCGTCTATGATTAAGCCAATACTTCTCGGAACATTGCTGTTCGCTTTGCTGCCTGCCGCCGCGCCTGCTGTACAGGCCAGCAACTTCAGCCTCAATACACCCGGTCTTTCCATCAGCATTGGCGACCGTGACCGTCGCGGTTATTACTGGGATGGGTACGACTGGCGCAACCCGAGCTGGTGGAACAGTTACCGTGGCCACAATTACGGTCATCGTGGCCCGCGCGGGGATTACTGGGACGGCTACCGCTGGCGCGATCAGGGCTGGTGGAATCATCGCCATCCGCCACGTCGTCCGATGCCGCCGCCGCGTTATTACCATGGCGACCACGGACGTCCGCATTATGACCACGGGCGTGGTCCGGACAGAGGTCGCGGCCATGACCGCGGACATGGGCACGATCGCGGGCATGACGGCCATCATCACTGATTCAGCGAATAGCAGAAACAAAAACGGGACAGCGCAACCTGTCCCGTTTTTTATGGCCTGAATCTTTCAGCCGGAAATTATTTCAGCATACCGATCAGCAGATAAAGGTTGAGGCTGACGACAATCAGCACAATGATGCGCCCCGCCCACTGCACGGTTTTGGTATTCACCATTTCGCCCATCAGGCTGCGGTTACCGGTAAACGCCAGCAGCGGCAACAGCGCCAGCGCAATCCCGAAGCTCAGCAGCACCTGGCTCATGACCAGAATTCGTGTGGCATCCAGCCCCATCAGAATCACGATAAAAGATGGCATCATGGTGACCGTACGGCGCACCCACAGCGGAATGTAGAATTTCACAAAGCCCTGCATCACCACCTGACCGGCCAGTGTACCGACCACGGTGGAAGATAAACCGGCGGCGACAAGGCTCAGGCCAAATGTCGTCGCGGCGGCGTGGCCGAGCAGCGGTTGCAGCGTCAGATAAGCTTCATCAAGTTCACTGATCCCGCTGTGTCCGCTGAAATGAAACGCGGCGGCGGCGGTCGCCATCATTGCCAGATTAACAAAACCGGCGATGGTCATTGCGATACCGACATCGAGTTTTGTCGCGGAATAGCGCTGTTCTTTCGATGCCTTACCGCCGCGCTGAGTCAGCGAAGAGTGAAGATAAATGACGTGCGGCATGATGGTCGCGCCCAGCACACCGGCGGCCAGATAGACGGAATCGCTGGTGGGCAGCGCAGGGATCAGCATGCCTTTGCCCAGCGCCACCATGCTTGGCTGCGAGAAGAACAGCTCAACGATATAGGCGGCGGCCACGAACAGCAGCAAACCGGCGATAACCAGTTCCAGCGGTTTTTGCCCGCGTTTTTGCAGCCCGAGGATAATAAAGGTGGCAATCCCGGTGAGCACGGCGCCCTGAAGCAGCGTAACCCCGAGAAGTAATTTGAAGCCGATCGCCGCACCGATAAATTCGGCGAGATCGGTCGCCATCGCGATGATTTCTGCCTGCACCCAGTAAGCCCAGACGGCAGGACGCGGGAAACGGTCACGGATGTGTTCGGCGAGGTTTTTTCCGGTGGCGATACCCAGTTTGGCAGACAAGAGCTGGATCAACATCGCCATGACGTTGGCCCAGACCACCACCCACAGCAACTGGTAACCATACGAGGCACCGGCCTGAATGTTAGTCGCAAAGTTGCCCGGATCGATGTAACCGATGGCGGCAATAAACGCCGGCCCCATCAGTGAAAGCTTCATCTTTCTGGCTGCGCGGCCTGAAGATTCGGCCCGGCTGTTCAGCATAGTCAGTTAACCCTTACGTTTGTTACGCTTACATAAATCATAGCTAATTGATAATGATTATCAAGTGCATTTAGAATGATCTGAGTAATTACTCTGATAGGCAGTAGCGTAAGCGGCAAAGTGTGAACTGAGTGGTTAATCATTCTGTGAGCTTTCAGAAAGACTTACAGAACGCTTTTTCCTAAAACAGACATTTACTGGCCAGATTCAGAACGCATTACGGCACATGATAAAACTAGCACAAGAATGCTAACTGTGCTTAGTTTTATTAACATCTTGATTTTTTGTGTGATAGGCCTCGATTTGTTGCAATTCGTGTCTGTAATTTCTATATTTGCAAGCGACTTCACGTTTTAAATGTACGCGTTACATAGAATGTCCGTCGAAATATAGCCTGCCTCTAATTTGGAGCACCCATGTCCCGAATATTGCACTTTGTATTAGCGTTGGCCGTTGTCGCTGCACTCGCTTTACTGGTGAGCCGTGACCGGAAGAATATCCGTTTACGTTTCATTGTTCAGCTGTTGGTCATCGAAGTCTTATTAGCCTATTTCTTCCTGAACTCTTCAATCGGTTTAGGTTTTGTGAAAGGCTTCTCAGACTTGTTTGAGAAATTATTAGGATTCGCTGCGGAAGGGACCGGCTTCGTATTTGGAGGCATGAGCGATAAAGGATTAGCGTTCTTCTTCTTGAAAGTCTTGTGTCCGATCGTGTTTATTTCCGCACTGATCGGTATTTTACAACACATTCGCGTACTGCCTTTCGTCATCCGTATCATCGGTACGGTCTTGTCGAAAATTAATGGCATGGGAAAACTGGAATCTTTCAACGCCATCAGCTCCCTGATTTTGGGTCAGTCAGAAAACTTTATCGCGTATAAAGATATTCTGAGCAAAATGTCTGAAAAACGTATGTACACCATGGCAGCCACAGCTATGTCGACCGTTTCTATGTCGATTGTGGGTGCGTACATGACCATGCTGGAACCGCGCTTCGTTGTTGCTGCGCTGGTGCTCAACATGTTCAGTACCTTCATCGTACTGTCGTTAATCAACCCTTATAAAGTTGATTCAGAAGAAGACCTGCAAATCGGTAACACGCATCAGGGTCAGAGCTTCTTTGAAATGCTGGGTGAATACATCCTGGCCGGTTTCAAAGTTGCGATCATCGTTGCAGCCATGTTGATTGGTTTCATCGCACTGATTTCCTGCCTGAATGCGCTGTTTGACGTAGTGTTCGGTATCACCTTCCAGGGCGTGCTGGGTTATGTCTTCTATCCATTCGCATGGATGATGGGCGTGCCAAGCCACGAAGCCTTGCAGGTCGGCA
Organism: Rahnella sp. PD12R; assembly: GCF_019200965.1. Classification (NCBI taxonomy): domain Bacteria; kingdom Pseudomonadati; phylum Pseudomonadota; class Gammaproteobacteria; order Enterobacterales; family Yersiniaceae; genus Rahnella; species Rahnella sp. PD12R. The sequence goes on from NZ_JAHTMS010000001.1 coordinate 724,743, forward strand.
GCATCATGGCAACCAAACTGGTTTCCAATGAATTCGTTGCGATGCTGGATCTGCAAAAAGTCGCGACCGAACTGTCACCACGCGGCGTGGGCATCTTGTCCGTGTTCCTGGTGTCTTTCGCGAACTTCTCGTCTATCGGTATCGTTGCTGGCGCTATCAAAGGCCTGAACGAACACCAGGGCAACGTGGTTTCACGCTTCGGCCTGAAACTGCTGTACGGCTCAACGCTGGTCAGCGTGTTGTCAGCTTCTATCGCAGGTCTGGTACTGGCGTAAGTAAGCAGCAACAGAACGACAAAGAAAGGCGCTCCGGCGCCTTTTTTTATGTCTGCAATTCAGGGAACAGAAAGGGGCAGGACCGAAAGGGATAGAACAGAAAGCAAAAAACCCGCCGAAGCGGGTTTCTTTAATATTTGGTGGAGATAAGCGGGATCGAACCGCTGACCTCTTGCATGCCATGCAAGCGCTCTCCCAGCTGAGCTATACCCCCACACGAGGTCGTCCACATTGTACTTCTTGTGTTCCCTTTTGAGGAACAAACCAACTGACTCTGGTAAGAAAGTTGGTGGAGATAAGCGGGATCGAACCGCTGACCTCTTGCATGCCATGCAAGCGCTCTCCCAGCTGAGCTATACCCCCAATTCAGACCCGTAAAAACGAGTGAACGGGGCGCATAATATGAAACGCAGTCTGGCCTGTCAACGGCTAAATCCGTTTCTGGAATCAAGCGCTGAAAAAGCCGCCAAATCTCGCATTTCACAGGGAAAAAAGCCCTGCCCTTACGGAAATTTCCCGCAGGATGCATTGTTTTACAATTTGCCCGCCAGCCCGCATTCCGACTAGCTTTTTGATCTGCATAAGCATTTTCTTAACATCTATGTCCGAATGATTAATGGAATGTTAGCAGACTATGAAAATCGTCTTGTTTTGAGAGAAATCTCAGAATAGACTGCTCGCGCAATAATCATAACTTACACCATTCGAGCTATCTCATGTCCTTGTATTCACCTAAAGAAATCGCATCCATCGCTGTCACGGCGGGCGTTAATAAAAGCCATGCCTCCGTGTTGAATTTGTTAATTTTGGGCTTCCTGGCTGGCGCCTTCATCGCCACCGGTTTCCTGCTGGATCTGCACGTAATAGGGACGTTACCTGCATCCTGGGGTTCATTCAGTAACTTGCTGGGCGCTGCCGTATTCCCGGTGGGTATCATTCTGACCGTTTTAGCAGGGGGAGAACTGCTGACCGGTAACATGATGACCTTACCGATCGCCTGGTTTGCGCGTCAGATCAGCCTCTACGCCGTTCTGCGCAACTGGTTCTGGGTGACGCTCGCTAACCTGCTGGGCAGCCTGGCCGTGGCCTATTTCTTCGGTCACGTTCTCGGTCTGACCGAAGGTGCGTTCCTGAGCAAAACTGTCGCCACCGCCACCGCAAAAGTGAATGCAGACTTTATGCACGCCTTCATTTCCGGTATCGGCTGCAACTGGCTGGTGTGTCTGGCAATCTGGCTGGCCTTCGCCAGTAAAGAAGTCGGCGGCAAAGTGATCGGGATGTGGTTCCCGGTGATGGCGTTCGTGGCTATCGGCTTCCAGCACGTCGTTGCAAACATGTTCATCGTGCCTGCGGCAATTTTTGCCGGTGCGCTGAGCTGGTCACAGTACTTCCCGAACTTCGCGGCCGTATTCCTCGGCAACGCGGTCGGCGGCGCAGGCTTCGTGGGTCTGATGTATTTCCTGGCCTACCGCCCAACCGTTGCAGCACCTGCGACTGAACAACGTTAATTCGCTCTGACGTTTTTTACGCATTAAAAAAGCCAGCCGGTTTCCCGCGCTGGCTTTTTTTACTTCATCACTCTTGAGAGTGAATCAAAAGAAAACTTACTGCTGTTGGGTTTCACGCTCAGCGATAAAGGCTAACGCCATATCGATACGCGCCAGCACGCGGCTCTGGCCGATAGCGTGAACCGTGACGTCAACGCCCGGAGACTGACCGGCACCGGTAACAGCAACGCGCAGTGGCATCCCGACTTTACCCATCCCGACTTCCAGCTCATCCGCCGTGCCCTGAATCGCATGGTGAATATTTTCAGCCGTCCAGTCAGTAATCGCAGCCAGTTTCGCGCGAACCACTTCCAGCGGCTGACGAGCCACAGGACGCAGGTGTTTCTTCGCCGCATCGGCATCGAATTCTGCGAAATCTTCATAGAAGTAACGGCAGGACTCCGCCATTTCTTTCAGGGTTTTGCAACGTTCGCCCAGCAAGGTCACGATTTCAAACAGCTGCGGGCCGTTACGGGTTTCGATACCGGCCTGCTCAACGTGCCATAACAGGTGCGTCGCGACGTAATGCGGATCCATAGTATTGATGTAGTGATGGTTCAGCCATTGCAGTTTCTCAGTGTTGAACGCACTGGCAGATTTGCTGACGTTTTCCAGAGAGAACAGCGCTTTCATTTCGTCGCGACTGAAGATTTCCTGATCGCCATGGGACCAGCCCAGACGCACCAGATAGTTCAGCAGCGCTTCCGGCAGATAACCGTCATCGCGATATTGCATCACGCCGACCGCACCATGACGTTTGGACAGTTTCTTGCCATCGTCACCCAGAATCATGGAAACGTGCGCGTAAACCGGTACCGGTGCGCCCAGCGCTTTCAGGATGTTGATCTGACGCGGGGTGTTATTGATATGGTCTTCGCCACGGATTACGTGGGTGATTTCCATATCCCAGTCATCTACCACCACGCAGAAGTTGTAAGTCGGAGAACCGTCGGTACGGCGGATGATCAGATCATCAAGCTCGTCGTTACTGAATTCGATCGGGCCGCGGATCTGGTCGTCGAAAATAACAGAACCTTCCTGCGGGTTACGGAAACGCACCACGCAAGGCTCATCAGCGGCGTGATGTTCGTGGCTGTCGCGGCAACGACCGTCATAACGCGGCTTTTCGTTATTGGCCATCTGATGTTCACGCAGCGCTTCCAGACGCTCTTTAGAGCAATAGCATTTATACGCCGTGCCGTTTTCCAGCATTTCATCAATCACCGCGTTATAACGGTCAAAGCGTTTGGTCTGGAAATACGGGCCTTCATCCCAGTCCAGATTCAGCCAGTTCATGCCATCCATAATCGCGTCGATCGCTTCCTGAGTGGAACGTTCGAGATCGGTGTCTTCGATACGCAGCACAAACTCACCGCCAAGGTTGCGGGCAAAGAGCCAGGAATAGAGCGCGGTACGGGCGCCACCGACGTGCAGGTAGCCGGTCGGGCTTGGGGCAAAACGGGTTTTGATTTTCATCTGGGTGCAACCTTAATAACGCAACGCTGAATAACGTCGCTATCAATTAACAAAAAGTGGCTGACATTCTACCACTCTGCCCTGATTCCTCAACGCTGATACAGGGGCAGTGACCTTGTTTAAGGCCATGAATGCGTAAAGAATCGACTACGCGGGCGAGAAACGCGCCAGGTTGACTAAAAATAAGCCGAACGATCATTTTTGTTTTTAAAAAGCGTTGACGTTATTTCAAGTATCCCTATAATGCGACTCCATCACGACGGGGGCGATTAGCTCAGTTGGTAGAGCATCTCCTTTACACGGAGGGGGTCGGCGGTTCGAGCCCGTCATCGCCCACCACTCTTTAAGAGTGCCGCGTTGTGATAAGTAGGAAGAATTGAGAAATGGGCGATTAGCTCAGTTGGTAGAGCATCTCCTTTACACGGAGGGGGTCGGCGGTTCGAGCCCGTCATCGCCCACCATTTCTCAGCAAGTTTCTTCTTACATGGGGAAGTACCCAGAAGTGGGCGATTAGCTCAGTTGGTAGAGCATCTCCTTTACACGGAGGGGGTCGGCGGTTCGAGCCCGTCATCGCCCACCACTTCTGCGGGCCGTTAGCTCAGTTGGTAGAGCAGTTGACTTTTAATCAATTGGTCGCTGGTTCGAATCCAGCACGGCCCACCAATTCAGAGAAAAGCGCCTTTAGGCGCTTTTTTCGTTTCTGCGTTTTATGTTTCTAAACTCCCGCCTGTATTTCCAAAATTTCTCCCACTATTCCAGTTTAAACATCGGCACGACTTTATTGTGCAGCGCGGGATTATCGCTTTCATCTTTCAGATTCACCCCGGACAACTGGCGGTGGAACGATTGTTCGAGCAGCCACGCGAGTTTAAATGCCGCCTGCGGGTAGTTCAGCCCCTCCGGACGCACGTTTGAAATGCAATTGCGTTCTGATTCCAGCCTTTTGGTGTGCGGCCCCCAGGTCATGTAAATCCCGAGACTGTCCGGTGACGATAAACCCGGACGTTCTCCAATCAGAATCGCCACCGCTTTGGCTTTCATCACCTGCGCAATGTCATCACCCAGCGCCACACGCGACTGATGCGCCAGCACCACCGGTCCCGGCTTCAGCTCAAGCGTCTGTAAATACGGCAACAGTGCAGCGATAAGCGGCACAGCCTGTCGATGCACGGCCTTGGACGACAAACCGTCGGCGACGACCAGCACAATATCAGCCGGTTCATCCGCCCTTTCCTGCAATGCCTGACGGCTGCTTTGCGAAAGTTTACGCCCCAGATCTGGCCGGCACAGATACATTGCCCTGTCAGGCGCGGCGCTGGCGACGGTCAGCGTTTGCAGCCCCAGCGCTTCGAGTTCGGGTTCCAGCTGCTGGCTGTCAAAAGGCTGATGTACAGCGTCACGCGCCTGCGCATGCGCTAAACCAAAGCGCAGCAGTTCATCGGTGGGCAAACTTGAGCCTGTGCGCCCCAGCGCGATACGCGCCGCAGTAAACTGCCGCAGCGTTTCCCACGGGTTGTTATGCACCAGCGGCGAGAGTTCCTGCCCTTTTTCTTTACTCATCACAACGGGCCTCAGATTAATTGCGGTAACTGGCGCAGCAGCGGATGCGATGCGCGGGTGTCCTGCAATGCGCCCTGCGGATCAATAATTTTCATTTTCTCCAGCCAGACGGCAAATTCCGGTGCGTGTTTCAGCCCCAGCAGTTCGCGGATATACAGCGCGTCGTGGAAAGAGGTGCTTTGATAATTGAGCATGATGTCATCCGCGCCCGGCACGCCAATCAGGAACGTCAGCCCGGCGGTACCCAGCAACGTCAGCAGCGTATCCATATCGTCCTGATCGGCTTCGGCGTGGTTGGTGTAACACACGTCGCAGCCGAGCGGCACGCCCAGCAATTTTCCGCAGAAATGGTCTTCCAGACCGGCGCGGATAATTTGCTTGCCGTCATACAGATATTCCGGCCCGATAAAGCCGACCACCGTATTAATCAGCAGCGGCGAAAAATGGCGCGCGATGGCATACGCACGCGCTTCGCAGGTTTGCTGATCCACACCGAAATGCGCATTCGCCGACAGACAACTGCCCTGCCCGGTTTCGAAATACATGACGTTATCGCCCAGCGTGCCGCGTTTCAGACTGAGCGCCGCCTGCTGCGCTTCCGCCAGCAGCGCCAGATTAATACCGAAACCGCTGTTCGCCGCTTCGGTTCCCGCGATCGACTGAAAGACCAGATCGACCGGCGCACCGCGTTCGACCAGCTTGATGGTATTGGTGACGTGCGTCAGTACGCAGGATTGCGTCGGGATCTCGAACCGCGAAATGATGTCATCGAGCATGTAATTGAGATTTTCCAGCAACGGCAAACTGTCACTGGCAGGGTTAATGCCAATCACCGCGTCGCCAGAACCGTAAAGCAGACCGTCGAGCATGCTCGCAGCAATGCCCTGCAAATTATCGGTGGGATGATTGGGTTGCAGGCGCACGCTCATGTGCCCCGGCAATCCGATCGTGTTGCGGAACCGGGTAATCACCCGGCATTTTTTGGCGACCAGAATCAGATCCTGATTACGCATCAGCTTGCTGACCGCCGCCGCCATTTCCGGCGTAATGCCTCTTGCTACAGCGGCCAGCGTGAAGCTGTCGGTTTTTTCGCTGAGCAGCCAGTCGCGAAAATCCCCCACGGTCAGATGGGAAATCGCGGCAAACGCCGCGACATCATGCGTATCAACAATCAGCCGGGTGACTTCGTCCTCTTCATAAGGCACCAGCAGCTGTTGCAGGAAGGTCTTGAGCGGAACCTCCGCCAGCGCCATTTTTGCCGCCATACGCTCTTCCGCGCTGGCGGCCGCCACTTCGGCCAGATAATCCCCCGACCGTGCGGGGGACGCTTTCGCCATCAGCTCGCGTAAATCCGTAAACTGATAGCGGCGATGGCTCAATGTCGTCTGAAACATAGCACTCCTTAGCAGGCCGGATTATTTGCCACTTTTGGCCGGAACCGGCTGTAGCCCGCGTAATTGCAGATCTTCAGCGGCATCGGCACGAGCCTGATGGGTCAGGCGGAACCAGGCGTAAGCCAGCAACATCATGGCGGCGAAGATCATAAACAGTAAGGTGTTGTAGTAGATCATAGCGATAAGACAGACTACTGCCAGAACCAGCGCCAGTGCAGGCGCAAAAGGATAGAGTGGCGCACGGAACGGGCGGATCAGGTTCGGTTCGCTGCGACGCAGTTTGAACAACGCCGCCATCGAAATGATGTACATCACAATCGCGCCAAACACCGACATTGTCACGATATTTGCCGTCAGCGGTTGCCCGCCAATCACAATCAGGGAATCAGAGAAAATCGCCGCAATCCCGACCACACCACCGGCAATAATGCCCAGATGCGGCGTCTGGAAACGCGCATTCACACTCGACAGCCGTTTAGGCAGATAACCCGCCCGCGCCAGCGCAAAAATCTGTCGTGAATACCCCATGATGATGCCGTGGAATGACGCGATCAGGCCGAACAGCCCCAGCCAGACCAGCATGTGTAACCAGCCACTGTTGCTGCCGACAATCAGTTTCATCGCCTGCGGTAACGGGTCGTTGATGTTCGAAAGTTTGGTCCAGTCGCCCACGCCACCGGCAAACAGCATGACGCCCAGCGCGAGAACGGTCAGGGTCAGGATCCCGCCAATAAACGCTTTCGGAATGGTGCGCTGCGGATCTTTGGCTTCTTCTGCGGCCATCGACGCGCCTTCAATGGCCAGGAAGAACCAGATAGCGAAAGGAATGGCGGCGAAGATGCCGGAGAATGCTGCCGGGCTGAAGGTATCGCTGCCCGCCCAGCCGCCGTGTACAAAGTTCGACATCTCAAAGCCCGGCGCAACGACGCCCATAAAGACCAGCAATTCGAATATCGCCAGTAACGTCACCAGCAATTCGAACGTTGCCGCAATGCTGACGCCCAGTATGTTGAGCACCATAAAGACAATGTACGCGCCGACCGCCACCCATTTCGGTTCAATCGCCGGAAACTGCACGTTGAGATAGGCCCCAATCGCCATGGCTATCGCGGGCGGCGCAAATACAAATTCCACCAGCGTGGCAAATCCGGCGACAAACCCGCCCGTCGGGCCGAATGCGCGGTAAGCGTAAGCGAAAGGCCCGCCCGCATGCGGAATCGATGTGGTGAGTTCAGTGAAACTAAAGATAAAGGCGCAATACATGGCGGCAATCACCAGCGCGGTAATAAGAAATCCCAGCGTGCCCGCCTGCGCCCATCCGTAACTCCAGCCAAAATATTCGCCGGAAATAACCAGCCCGACGGCAATGCCCCAAAGTTTAAAACTGCCCAGCGTACGCTTTAAAACAGGTGTGACTTTCGTGGTTTGCATATGAGATCCCCTGCCCGGTGATAATGCAATTATTGTTCGAAGAGTATTTCAGCTGTCTTGCCCGCAGGGGATATTGCAAAGGCTGTACCACTTAAGAAAGGCAGAGCCCGCGCGGCCTGTAGCCTGGCCACGGGGCGGCTTGCTTCATTTTGGCGCGCCGAAGTAAAGGACATTGCCCGAAACGGTGCGTGGGAAAATGTCATCCACAGACGCTACACTTTGAGCTCAACAAAACGGGAGGTTTCGCGTGACGGAAATGGAACAACAAATTACAACCTGGCTGGCAGAGGAGCCGCTGCACCTGAAAGCGCTTTTGCAGGTCAGGGAGCTGGAACTCAATGATGCGTGGCTGGCGGCGGGGTTCGTCCGCAATTTGGTCTGGGACCGGCTGCATGGCTACGCGCAGGCCACGCCGCTCAATGACATCGACGTGGTGTATTTCAATCGCGAAGATTGCAGCGCGCAGGCCGACGAACGTTACGAACAGCGTCTGATGAAAGGCTCGCCCGAATTACCCTGGTCGGTGAAAAATCAGGCGCGCATGCATGAGCGCCACGGGCACGCGCCCTATTCTTCCAGCGCAGAGGCGATGAGCCATTGGGTGGAAGTGGAAACCGCCATCGGCGCGAGAATTAATGCCGGCGGGCAAATTGAACTGAACGCGCCACTAGGGCTGGAGGCGCTGTTTGCCTTTAGTATCACGCCGAATCCGCGCCACGCGATCCCGGCAGTTTTCGCGCAACGCGTGAATGGTAAAGGCTGGCTGGCGTTATGGCCTGAGCTGAAAGTGCAAGAAATACGTTAACACTGTAAGGAATATGAAAACTCAATAAAGCCGCGCTGCTGGCTGCCGATACCTGTTAAGCACTCTTACGTGCAAAATTTTATGGCAGCAAAGTTATGACAACACAGTGAGGTATTATGACTACTATCAGCGCCACCAGCAGTTCGGTGAGCACGGCGTCCACCAGTGACTCCGGCAGCTCAAGCCAGATTGCTCAGTTAACCAAACAGATTGCAAAGCTGACTGAACAGGTCAAAAACCTGAGCAGCTCAGGCGGCAGCACTGAAGACGTTCAGCAACAACAGGAACTTCTGCAACAACAGATCGAATTGCTGCAACAGCAAATTGCGCAAATCGAACAGCAGCAAGCTCAGAAAGCGCTTCAGCAGCAACAGCAGCAACAATCCGCCGCTGAAACGAAGAAAGAAGGCGTGAACAAACCGTCCGACACGAACGCCATTGATATCTACGTCTGATCGCAGTAAATATCCAAACAGCCAGCAAGGCGTCAGAAACCGAAAATGCCCTGCTGGCTGCGTTTTTCCCTCAGTAAATCCGCCTGTTCTTTCACGACCTGCCAGATGGCCTGCGCCGCCGGCGAGAGCGACCGGTTTTTGCGTTTCACCAGCATCAGTACGCGGTTAATTTCCGGCACCAGCGGTTTTATGACCAGACGGCTGCCCTCCGGCATCGGAAGCGCCAGTGCGGGCAACACGCTGATCCCAATCCCCGCTTCAACCATCGGAAATAACGTGGCCGGATGACCAATTTCCTGCGCGATTTCCGCCTTCACTTTCTGCGCTTTCAGCGCGCCGTCGATGAGTATCCGGCTGCCTGACGCGTAATCCTGCAACACCAGTTTGCAGCCGTTGAGCGAAGGCCAGCTGACAGCCGGTTGCGCAGCAAAAGGATGATCCTCGCGGCACAGAAGCAAAAAAGGCTCATGTAAGATCGGTTCACAGTCGAGATCCGTACTCTCACCGGGGTCGATCACAATGCCGAAATCCACTTCCGCATTTCTCACGCTGCTTAGCACCAGTTGCTGCGCTTGATCACGCAGCAAAATGCGAATATCGGGATATTGTGCCTGCCCGCTGGCGATACATTGCGGCATCAGTTGCGCGGAAATGGTCTGGCTGGAAGCGATTCTGACGCGGCCATTGTGCTGTGTTCCGAAGCTTCGGGTATCGAGCAGCATCGCGTGCAGTTCGTCGAGTAACGGCTCCACCCGCTTTGACAAACTCAGCCCCGCGCTGGTCAGCACAACTTCCCGCGTTGTGCGGTCCAGCAACCGGACACCCATTTCGGCTTCCAGCTCTTTCATACTGTGGCTGACGGCAGACTGTGAAAGACCGATCGCTTCCCCTGCCCGGCTAAAGCTGCCATAGCGCGCTACCGCAACAAAAACCCGAAGCTGCCTGAGAGAGTAATTCATGAATTTTCCACATCAATGGATTAAATAAATCAATTTTTTAATTGTATCGCAAACGCCCAAAATAGCGGAATTCCATTACGACTTCTCAGAGAATCCGCATGCGCTTCTTACCCGATCGTTTCACCTTAACCCTGATCGCCACCGTTTTACTCGCCACATTCTTTCCTGCCAGCGGGATGTTTGTCGCCTTTTTCAACAATCTGACCATTTTCGCCATCGGCCTGCTGTTCTTTATGCATGGCGCCAAGCTGTCGCGAGAAGCCATTTTTCAGGGCAGCAATAACTGGCGGCTGCATTTATGGGTGATGTTCAGCACGTTTATTCTGTTCCCGATCCTCGGCCTGCTGTTCCAGTGGTGGCATCCGGTTGACGTCAGCCCGCAGATTTACAGCGGATTCGTGTATCTGTGTATTTTGCCGGCGACCGTTCAGTCAGCAATCGCATTTACCTCTCTGGCGGGCGGAAACGTCGCGGCGGCAGTGTGCAGCGCCTCCGCGTCCAGCCTGCTGGGCATTTTTGTTTCGCCGCTGCTGGTCAGTTTGCTGATGCATGTTCAGGGGGAAACAGGCAACGGTCTGGAGCAGGTCGGGCACATTGTGCTGCAACTGCTGGTACCGTTTATCGCCGGTCATTTGCTGCGTCCGCTGATTGGCGGTTTTGTGGAGCGTCACCGTAAGATGATCGGCAAAACCGACCAGACGTCGATCCTTCTGGTGGTATATTCCGCGTTCAGTGAAGCCGTCACGCAGGGGATCTGGCATCAGGTGGGCATCGGTTCCCTGCTGTTTATCGTGGCTTTCAGTCTGGTGCTGCTGGCCTTTGTTCTGGTGATCAATACCTACGCCGCACGCTGGCTGGGATTCAGTAAACCGGATGAAATTACCATTGTGTTCTGCGGTTCCAAAAAGAGCCTGGCAAACGGTATTCCGATGGCCAATATCCTCTTCCCGGTCAGTGCGATTGGCATGATGGTTCTGCCACTGATGATTTTCCATCAGGTGCAGCTGATGACCTGTGCAGTGCTGGCGAAACGCTATCAGAAAAAACAGAAGGAAGTGGCGCCCAGACAGGCGCAGGTGACCGAGTAATGTCAAAAATAAAGGCGCTGAAATCAGCGCCTTTAGTCTCAGAATGAAACGTTGTTATTCGTCCGTGCCGCCCAAACCCGGCCCGTTACGGCGCAGCGGATTAATCAGGCTTTGCAGCCCTTCGCTTTTAATCGCCAGCGTCAGTTGCATCAGTTCGCCGAGTTTGCCCTCGGGAAATTCATCTTTGCGGGCAAACCACAGCAGATATTCCTCAGGCAAATCAATCAGCACCCTTCCGGCATATTTGCCAAAAGGCATCACCGTATTGGCGATTTTAATCAGATCTTCTTTTTCCATTTCAGTCGCCCAGCAGGCGGATCATCTCCGCTTCGTCGATGACTTCAATGCCCAGTTCCTGCGCTTTCGCCAGTTTTGATCCCGCCGCTTCACCGGCGATCACCAGATCGGTTTTCTTCGACACGCTGCCGGACACTTTTGCCCCCAGCGCAGTCAGACGATCTTTCGCTTCATCGCGCGACAAAATAGACAACGATCCGGTCAGCACCACGGTTTTACCGGCAAACGGGCTGTCGATTTCTTCCGGCACAATGACCTGAACTTCCGGCCAGTGAATATTAATTTCCGGGCTCAACAATTCGTCGATCACCTGCTGGTTATGTTCTTCTGACAGGAAATTCACAACGTGCTTCGCCACAACATCACCGACGTCCGGCACGGTTTTCAGCGATTCAATATCCGCGGCTTTCAGTGCGTCGACGGAGCCGTAATGCGCTGCCAGATTGGCCGCCGTGGCTTCGCCCACTTCACGGATGCCGAGCGCGTACAGGAACCGCGCCAGCGTGGTTTCTTTGGATTTTTCCAGCGCATTCACCACATTTTGGGCTGATTTCGGCCCCATTCGATCCAGCCCGGTGAGCTTGCCTGCGGTCAGACGGAACAGGTCCGCCGGATTTTTGACGTACTCTTTTTCCACCAGCTGATCGATAATTTTGTCGCCCATACCGTCGACGTCCAGCGCGCGGCGGGAAACAAAATGCTTCAGCGCTTCTTTACGCTGTGCGCCACAAATCAGGCCAGCGGTACAACGGGCGACGGCTTCGCCTTCGACGCGCTCAACGTCTGAATGACAGACCGGGCAATGCGTCGGGAAAACCACTTCACGGGCATCCTCCGGGCGTTCATCCAGCACGACACCCACCACCTGCGGGATAACATCACCGGCACGACGGACAATCACAGTATCGCCAATACGCAGGCCGAGGCGCTCAATTTCATCCGCATTGTGCAGCGTCGCATTGCTGACCATTACGCCTGCAACCAGCACCGGCTCCAGGCGTGCAACCGGTGTAATTGCGCCGGTACGTCCAACCTGAAACTCGACGTCTTTCACCAGCGTAATCTGTTCCTGCGCCGGGAATTTAAACGCCGTTGCCCAGCGCGGTGCGCGCGCCACAAAGCCCAGCGTTTCCTGAATATCCAGAGAATCAATTTTGACCACCACGCCGTCGATATCAAAACCGAGCGACGGGCGATCGGCTTCAACCTGACGGTAAAACGCCAGTACGTCGTCGCTGCCGGTACACACACGGACGCGGTCGCTGACCGGCAATCCCCAGGCTTTAAGTTGTTGCAGACGATCATAATGACTGCGCGGCAGTTCGCCGCCTTCCAGCAGCCCGACACCGTAGCAGAAGAAGGTCAGCGGGCGTTTAGCCGTGATACGCGGATCGAGCTGGCGCAAAGAACCTGCCGCCGCATTACGCGGGTTCGCGAACACTTTCCCGCCGGTGCGTCGTGCATCTTCATTCATCGCTTCAAAGCCCGGCTGCGGCATAAAGACTTCGCCACGCACTTCCAGACGCTCAGGAATATTGTCACCGTGCAGACGCAGCGGAATGGCGCGGATAGTGCGCACATTGGCCGTGATGTTCTCGCCGGTTGTGCCGTCACCGCGCGTTGCCGCCTGCACCAGTTCGCCATTTTCATACAGCAAACTGACCGCCAGACCGTCGAGCTTCAGCTCACAGCAGAATGTCAGCGGTTCAGTGGTTTTCAGCCGGTCCTGAACGCGCTTATAAAACGCCAGATAGCTTTCTTCATCGAAAACGTTGTCCAGCGACAGCATCGGCACACGGTGTTTCACCTGCTCAAAAGCCGATAGCGGCGCGGCGCCCACGCGCTGAGTCGGTGAGTCAGCGGTAATCAGCTCAGGATGCGCGGTTTCAAGTTCGCGCAGTTCACGCATTAAGCGGTCATATTCGGCATCCGGCACTTCCGGGGCATCCAGAACGTGATACTGATATTCGTGATGACGCAGCTGAGTGCGTAAATGATTGATCTGTTCTTCGATAGTGGCCATGACTCACCGTGGAGATAAAAAACCCCCGGCAAGCGGGGGTTAGGGGAATGGGTGTTTCACGAACGCCAGAATCAGGCGGTCGCCTCGAGGACCTCACGGATCCGCGCTTTGTACGTTTCCAGCTTCTGCGGCGTAATCATACGACGCTCATCATCAAGCACCATCGCACCGACATCATCGGCAATACGCTGGGCTGACTGCAGCAGCAATTTAAAGTTCTGATGCGCATCGCCGTAGCAAGGCACCATCATGAACAACGTAACGCCAGGGGTGGAGAAGTCGGACATATTGTCAGGATCAAACGACCCCGGTTTGACCATATTGGCCAGACTGAACAATACCGGACCGCTGCCAGCAGGGCTGACGTGACGATGGAAAATATTCATAGCGCCAAACTGGAAGCCGGACTGAAGCACGCTGTTAAGCAACACTTCGCCGCCAATCACACCGCCCTGATGCGCTGCAACGTGCAGAACCAGAACGGTTTCTTTCAGTTTAGCTTTCTCTGCCGGCGCTTCTTCAGCAGGCGCAAAAGGCGCTGGCTGAGGTTCTGCTTTCGCAGCCGGTGCGGCCTCGGCATGAATCTCCTGCGGTGGAACCGGCGCGTGCGGTTTTACCTCAGGGGTAAAATCAGCGACAGGTTCGCGACGCGGTGCCTCAGGTTCAGCGGCGGAATAGCCACTGAGCAACGGGTCTTCCTGCACAGCATGTTGCTGCGGGCGAACCGGTTGTTGAGGACGGGCAACAGGCGCTGGCTGCACAGGTGGAACCTGCGGCTGACGTGGCGGTGCAGACTGTTCCGGCTCGTCGTCATACTGACCGAAAGTCGGTTCATCCTGAGGATAAGCAGGACGCACGCGCACTTCACCCACTCCATCGACAAAATCGTCAGACGGAGATTGCTCCCGTTCTTTTTTCACACGTTTAGCTGGGCGATCACGAAAAAGCGAAGAGCGTTCTTTACGGCTGGTCCACAAACCGTGTAACAACAACGCTATTATGGCGATCGCGCCAACAACGATTAATATCAGACGCAAATCCTGCATCATTGCTATCTCTGTTGTTCTAATTCATTGCCACCACGGCAAACATTCACAATATTAACTCTATTTGCCCACGTAGATAAGTGCAAGTCTCGACTCTACTTTCTGCTAATAAATAGGGTAGTTGCACCTTTTTTTGCTGTTTTTTCAGCCAATCCACCGCTAGCCAGTGGAAAATCATACCGATATGATAGCCCATGTCATTCAACTCAGAGAGAAAATTTCGTTTATGACTTCATCGCAAAGCGCCAGACAAGAAAACGGCGTGCATTATTTCAAACAGGGCTGGACGCTCATTTCCTTACCCGGGATACGACGTTTTGTGATTTTACCGCTGGCCGTGAACGTTGTCCTGATGGGCGGCGCGTTCTGGTGGCTGTTTACCAAACTGGGAGAGTGGATCCCGGCGATGATGAGTAAAATCCCGGCCTGGCTCAGCTGGCTCGATTATCTGGTCTGGCCGATCGTCGTGCTTTCGGTGCTGCTGGTGTTCAGCTACTTCTTCAGCACGATTGCTAACTGGATAGCCGCGCCGTTCAGCGGATTACTCGCGGAGCAGCTCGAAGCGCGCCTGACCGGCAAACCACTCCCTGACAGCGGTATCTGGGACATCATGAAAGATCTGCCGCGCATCATGAAACGCGAATGGCAGAAACTGGCGTATTACCTGCCCCGCGCCGTGCTGTTGTTTGCATTGTATTTCATTCCGGTGATTGGCCAGACCATCGCGCCGGTGCTGTGGTTCTTCTTCAGCGCGTGGATGGTGGTGATTCAGTATTGCGATTACCCGTTCGATAACCACAAAGTCAGCTTTGCCGATATGCGCCGCTCGCTCGGCAGCAACAAAATCGACAACATGCAGTTTGGCTCGCTGGTCAGCCTGTTCACCCTGATTCCGGTGCTGAATCTGGTGATCCTGCCCGTCGCCGTTTGCGGAGCCACTGCCATGTGGTGCGACCGTTACCGCGCGGTGTATGTGAAAAATAATATCGACGTTAATACCACGCGAAAATAGTGGCACAATCTGCATTCAAACTGCATTTTTTTCTCAACAGCCGCCTCAGTGCGGCTGTTTGCTATGCTTGACTTTTTTATCCCAAACTTATTTCTTAATAACGGATCGGTATAGCAAATACCAAAACCTTACTTCACTCGGAAAGCCGTTCGCGTATGCTTTTCTGATTCCCACTAATTTCATAGTGTTGAAAGCTTCACACCGTGAATATTTCATACAGTTAAAGGACGGGTTATGAGCAAGATCTATGAAGACAATTCATTAACAATTGGCCATACGCCACTGGTTCGCCTGAACCGTATCGGTAATGGCCGGATTCTGGCTAAGGTCGAGTCACGTAACCCGAGCTTCAGCGTGAAATGTCGCATCGGCGCGAACATGATTTGGGATGCTGAAAAACGCGGCATACTGACCAAAGATATCGAACTGGTTGAACCGACCAGCGGGAACACCGGGATTGCGCTGGCGTACGTTGCAGCCGCGCGCGGTTATAAACTCACGCTGACCATGCCGGAAACCATGAGCGTTGAACGCCGTAAGCTGCTGAAAGCTCTGGGTGCAAACCTGGTTCTGACAGAAGGCGCGAAAGGCATGAAAGGCGCGATTGCGAAAGCCGAAGAAATTCAGGCCAGCGATCCGGATCGTTACCTCATCCTTCAGCAGTTCAGCAACCCGGCAAACCCGGCGATCCACGAACAAACCACCGGCCCGGAAATCTGGGAAGATACCGATGGCGCGGTTGACGTGCTGATTGCAGGCGTCGGCACCGGCGGCACCATCACAGGAACTGGCCGTTATCTGAAAAGTAAAAAAAGCAGCGTCACGCTGGTAGCCGTTGAGCCAACCGATTCTCCGGTAATTACTCAAACGCTGAATGGCGAAGAAGTGAAACCAGGCCCGCACAAAATTCAGGGTATCGGTGCCGGTTTTATTCCGGGCAACCTGGATCTGGAACTGCTGGATCGCGTCACGCTGATCACTAATGACGAATCTATTCAGATGGCACGTCGACTGATGGAAGAAGAAGGCATTCTGGCGGGGATTTCTTCCGGTGCAGCTGTTGAAGCCGCCGTGAAATTGTCAAAAGAACCGGAATTTGCCGATAAGACTATCGTCGTTATCCTGCCGTCCTCCGGCGAACGCTATCTGAGTACTGCATTGTTTGCAGATTTGTTTACGGAAAAAGAATTGCAACAATAATGCCACATCCTTAAAAGCGATTAAAAAAGCACCTTTCGGGGTGCTTTTTTGTGGGCTACGTCAAAGTTTATACCACTCCATCATTGATTTTACGCGCCAGGTTTAGTATTTAACCGGACAATTATTTCGCTGCGTGAAATTAATCGCTTCCATGACGCCGCCCGCTGAATCGATTTACCGATTTGTTACATGAGGGAAAAAAACGGCATAATGGCGGAATAACAGGAAAGCTTGGATCTAGGGCAAAGTGTTTTATCGCTGAGTGCGCTATTTTCTCTTTTCTGTTGCATCTGAACCTGCCCCTGAACCATAGTCAGGCGCTAATCTCTACAGGCTAAAGTGAAGCCTATAAGCTAAACTTTAGTCCCACAACATTACTTTAATAAGTTGGGGAAACAACAATGTTCCAGCAAGAAGTTACTATTACCGCTCCTAATGGTCTGCACACTCGCCCTGCTGCACAGTTCGTGAAAGAAGCCAAAGGTTTTGCTTCTGACATCACCGTGACTTCAAACGGTAAAAGCGCCAGTGCTAAAAGCCTGTTCAAACTGCAAACTCTGGGCCTGACCCAAGGTACCGTTGTGACCCTCTCAGCTGAAGGTGAAGACGAGCAAAAAGCCGTTGAACACTTGGTAAAACTGATGGCAGAGCTCGAGTAACAACAGCCGCTCTTATATAGTTTAAACCAGTCAAGAGAAAGGTAGGGTTATGATTTCAGGCATTTTAGTATCTCCCGGTATCGCTTTCGGCAAAGCTCTTCTGTTGAAAGAAGATGAAATTGTCATCAACCGGAAAAAAATCTCTCCTGATCAGGTTGATCAGGAAGTTGAACGTTTCCTTGCTGGCCGTGCGAAAGCATCAGCCCAGCTGGAAGTGATCAAGACCAAAGCCGGTGAGACCTTCGGTGAAGAGAAAGAAGCCATCTTCGAAGGCCACATCATGTTGTTGGAAGACGAAGAGCTTGAACAGGAAATCATAGCCCTCATCAAAGACGAGCACGCCTCTGCGGATGCGGCTGCTTTCTCTGTGATTGAAGGCCAGGCGAAAGCCCTGGAAGAGCTTGACGATGAATACCTGAAAGAACGTGCGGCTGACGTACGTGATATCGGTAAACGTCTGCTGCGCAACATTCTGGACATGGCTATCGTTGATCTGAGCTCAATCCAGGACGAAGTTATCCTGGTTGCAACCGATCTGACGCCATCAGAAACCGCACAGCTGAACCTGAACAAGGTTCTGGGCTTCATTACTGATTTGGGTGGCCGTACTTCTCACACCTCTATCATGGCCCGTTCACTGGAACTGCCTGCTATCGTCGGCACCAGTGATGTGACCAAACAAGTCAAAAATGATGACTATCTGATCCTCGACGCTGTAAACAATAAAATCTACGTCAACCCGACGGCAGACGTTATTGATGAGCTGAAAGCGGTTCAGAACCAGTACATCTCTGAAAAAGACGAACTGACCAAACTGAAAGATCTGCCGGCGATTACGCTGGACGGCCATCAGGTGGAAGTTTGTGCCAACATCGGTACCGTGCGCGACGTCGCCGGTGCAGAGCGCAATGGCGCTGAAGGTGTCGGCCTGTATCGTACAGAATTCCTGTTCATGGACCGTGACAGCCTCCCTACCGAAGAAGAGCAATTCCAGGCATATAAAGCCGTTGCTGAAGCGATGGGCTCACAGGCGGTTATCGTACGTACCATGGACATCGGCGGTGATAAAGACCTGCCGTACATGAACCTGCCAAAAGAAGAAAACCCATTCCTGGGCTGGCGTGCAATCCGTATCTGTCTGGACCGTAAAGAAATTCTTCACGACCAGCTGAAAGGTATTCTTCGCGCTTCTGCGTTCGGCAAACTGCGCATCATGTTCCCGATGATCATCTCTGTTGAAGAAGTGCGTGAACTGAAAGCAGAACTCGAAATGCTGAAAGTTGAGCTGCGCGAAAAAGGCCAGGCATTCGATGAAACAATCGAAGTCGGCGTGATGGTTGAGACTCCAGCGGCTGCTGTGATTGCTCATCATCTGGCGAAAGAAGTCGATTTCTTCAGTATTGGTACAAACGATCTTACCCAGTATACTTTGGCTGTGGAT
This sequence comes from Rahnella sp. PD12R, assembly GCF_019200965.1. NCBI lineage: Bacteria > Pseudomonadati > Pseudomonadota > Gammaproteobacteria > Enterobacterales > Yersiniaceae > Rahnella > Rahnella sp. PD12R. Next base: position 743,411 of record NZ_JAHTMS010000001.1, read on the forward strand.
CGCGGTAATGAGCTGATTTCTCATCTGTACAACCCAATGTCTCCGTCTGTACTTGGTTTAATTAAACAAGTTATTGACGCATCTCATGCTGCCGGTAAATGGACAGGGATGTGTGGCGAGCTAGCCGGTGACGAACGTGCTACACTTCTTCTATTGGGCATGGGGTTAGATGAGTTCAGCATGAGTGCTATCTCTATCCCACGCATCAAGAAAATTATTCGCAATACAAACTTCGAAGATGTGAAAGCGCTGGCAGATCAGGCCCTGGCCCAACCTACGGCGCAAGAGTTGATGAACCTGGTTAACAAGTTCATTGAAGAAAAAACACTCTGCTAATTGCGCGATGCTGTAAAGCTGCCCAAATTAATGCTTAGGAGAAGATCATGGGTTTGTTCGATAAACTGAAATCATTGGTTTCGGATGATAAAAAAGACGTTGGCATCATTGAAATCGTGGCGCCGCTGTCTGGTGAAATTGTCAACATTGAAGACGTGCCTGACGTTGTTTTCGCTGAGAAAATCGTAGGCGACGGTATTGCTATCAAACCAGCGGGCAACAAAATGGTTGCTCCGGTTGACGGGACTATCGGTAAAATCTTCGAAACTAACCATGCTTTCTCAATCGAATCCGACAGTGGCATCGAACTGTTTGTTCACTTCGGTATCGACACCGTTGAACTGAAAGGCGAAGGCTTCAAACGTATCGCCGAAGAAGGTCAGCGCGTTAAGAAAGGCGATTTGGTAATCGAATTTGATCTGGCCCTGCTGGAAGAGAAAGCGAAGTCTACCCTGACTCCGGTTGTTATCTCTAACATGGACGAGATCAAAGAGCTGATTAAACTGACCGGTAGCGTGACTGTGGGCGAAACCCCAATCATCCGCATCAAGAAGTAATCAGCCCGAAGAACTAAGAAGTCAAAAAACGGCGCCTTGTGCGCCGTTTTTTATTGCCTGAATCTTTTGTAAGACGGGTAAGACTGAACGTTTAAATCTTCCAGTGCGGCACCATCAGGCTGATCACCAATCCGTGGGGTTGCGCGTTACGGGCATCAACTTTGCCATCATGTGCCAGCATCACTTTGCGGGTAATCGCCAGTCCCAGGCCGTAACCTTTGCCAGACAACGGCGATTTCACGCGCACAAACGGGTCAAAGATACTCGACAGCTTATCCTCTTCCACGCCCGGCCCCTGATCGGCCACTTCAATCTGTAAAAACTCTTCAACCTGCGCCAGAGAAACGCTGATGGTCTGCCCCCGGGCGGAAAAGCGCAGCGCGTTACGCACCACATTATCGACCGCGCGGCGCATCAGCTCAGCATTGCCTTTCACGGTGTAATCCATTTCGTCCGGCACTTCCGGGTGCATCGTGATATTCACGCCCGGCAGCTGTGCTTCGTAGCGGGCATCATTGACGACCGCTTCCACCAGCCCGTACAGATCAAAATACTCTTCGTCCGGGATTTCGCTGTTTTCCGTTCGCGACAGCGCAAGCAATTCGCCGATCATCTTATCCAGACGCCCCGCTTCGTGTTCAATACGGCTGAGAGAGGTTTCAACGTTAGACGGGTTTTGCCGCGCCAGACCAATCGCCAGCTGCAAACGGGCCAGAGGAGAACGCAGCTCATGCGAAACGTCGTGCAACAGCTCTTCACGCGCTTTCACCAGCACCTGCAAGCGTTCCGCCATTGAGTCGAAATCACGCGCCACCTCGGACAGCTCATCGTGCCGTTTGCCCATACTGGAAAACAGACGCACCGATAAATCGCCCTGCGCAACCCGCCCGAACGCTTTACGCATTTGCAGCATCGGCCTTGTCAGGTTCCAGGCCAGAACCAGACTGAATAGCAGACCGCCCAACCCGCCAAGCCAGAGCAACGGCGGCGGCATGTTCAGTAATTCCCGGTGTCTTCTTGGGCGGTACTCGTCCATCAGCCCGGCGACATCGTAACGAAGCCGGTAACCCTGCCCGTCCGGCCCCTGCACGAACTCCACCACTTCATGCGGTATCTTGCCCGGTTCCAGATCCTGCATCGTGCTGCCCTGTGCAGGAAGCAGTGAAGGCGCTACCGAGAAGAACTGACGATCATCTTCCGGCCAGTCGGCCATCATGGCATTCAGCGCGGGCAGACCACCGGAATGAAGCGTGGAAACCGCCGAGGTGATCTGGAGTTTCACAAAACGCCGGGCAATGCCACTTTCCGGCGGTTCATGCGGATTATAAAACGCAAAAACCACCCAGAGCCCCTGAGTGATTGCCACGAAGGTAAACCAGAATCCCAGCAGGATTTTCCAGAACAACCTTCCGCGCAGACGTTTAGCGGATTCGATAGCCAATGCTGCGCACCGTTTCAATAGTCAGAATATCGCCACCTTCCAGTGACCCCAGTTTCTGACGGATATTACTGATGTGCACATCAATACTGCGGTCGTAAGCTTCACGCGGACGCCCCAGGCCTTTTTCCGACAGCTCATCTTTTGACACCACGCGTTCAGGCGAACGCAGCAGCAGTTCCAGCAAATTGAATTCTGAAGCCGTCAGGTCAAACGGAACACCGCGCCATTCGCTGCTGCGGGTCGCCGGATTCAACGTCAGGTCGCCGTAATTAACCGATGAGGAATCAGAATGCGATTCCTGCTGCTCTTCCACACGACGCAGCACCGCACGCAGGCGCGCCACCAGTTCACGCGGATAACATGGTTTTGGCATGTAATCGTCAGCGCCCATTTCCAGGCCGATCACGCGGTCAATATTGTCGCCTTTGGCCGTCAGCATGATAATCGGCAGACGGCTGTTTTTGCGCACCTGACGCAGTACATCAATACCGCTCATGTCCGGCAGCATAATGTCGAGGATCATTGCGGTGTATTCGCCAGACATCGCGCCTTCCACGCCCGCTTTACCGGTCAGCACCAGAGAGGCGTCAAAACCTTCTGCGATCAGGTATTCACTGAGCATGGTGCCTAATTCAAGATCGTCATCGACTAACAAAATTTTCATTCTTTATTTCCGCCTGGCTAAAATTTTGGTCATTTTTACCACTAAGCCTGCATTACGCAGCCGCTTTTACTCTTTTTTTACACAGTCTCTGACAGAATTTCATCCCGCAGAAACCCGAGTGTAAGGAATAAAGGTAACGTGTTTTACGCTATCACTATTATAGAAGATTAAAATCAATCTGTTAGCGTTTAACAGAAAGCAAAAGGCAGGCGCAAAGGCCTGCCTGTTAAATGTGACCACGCTTTACGTCAGGAGTTCTTAGTCAGAGAAAACGCCCGTCGAGAGATAACGGTCGCCGCGATCGCAGATAATCGCGACCACCACGCTGCCCGGATGGCTTCTGGCAACGCGCAGCGCGCCTGCGACAGCGCCGCCGGAACTCACGCCGCAAAAGAGCCCTTCCTCACGCGCCAGTGCGCGCATCGTGTCTTCTGCTTCGCCCTGCCCCATGTCCATCACTTCATCCACCAGCTCAGGATTGAAAATGCCGGGCAGATACGCCTGCGGCCAGCGGCGGATGCCCGGAATACTGCTGCCTTCTGCCGGTTGCAGACCAATAATCTGCACGCCCGCATGCTGGCTGCGCAAAAAGCGGCTGACCCCGGTGATTGTGCCCGTGGTGCCCATACTGGAAACAAAATGCGTGACGCGCCCGTGTGTTTGTTGCCAGATTTCAGGGCCGGTGGTGGTGAAATGCGCCAGCGGGTTGTCCGGATTATTAAACTGATCCAGCACTTTACCCAGCCCCTGTTTTTCCATATCCAGCGCCAGATCGCGTGCGCCTTCCATGCCCTGTGCGCGGCTGACCAGCAAAAGCTCAGCGCCGTAAGCGCGCATCGACGCCTGCCGTTCCAGGCTCATATTCTCCGGCATCAGCAATTTCAGCTTATAACCTTTGAGCGCGGCAATCATGGCCAGCGCGATCCCGGTATTTCCGCTGGTCGCTTCAATCAGCGTATCGCCCGGTCGGATTTCACCGCGCTTTTCCGCCTGTTCAATCATAAACAGCGCAGCGCGATCCTTGACCGAACCGGCAGGATTATTGCCTTCCAGCTTGACCCAAATTTCACTGTCCAGATCTTTGGGCAATCGCTGTAATCTCACCAGCGGTGTATTACCGATGTAATGTTCGAGCGTACTCACGGGGCTTGCCTTATATCAAAACGAACTATGGACTGATAAAAATTACATAAAGAGATATCAGACGATAAAAAGGGCGGCTCAGAGACCGCCCGGAGAAACCTGCTGATTAAAAAATATCAGGCGCTCTTCGCTAACGCAACGGGTTGTAGCGGCTGATCGCCCGCATACAGGCGTCCGTTCAGCCCGCCGACATAAAAACGATCGCCGCGCTGCGGAGCCGCATTGCCGTGAGTATCAGAAAGCACCACGGAAAGCGGTTCGTCATGCCAGCCTTCGGCCTGCACAATCAGCTGCCAGAAGTGACCACGCGGGCTGACTTCCAGCACTTTCACCGGCAGCGGGCAACGTGGCGTACTCTGGGCGGTAATTTCCATTTCCCACGGACGCAGGAACAAATCCACCGCGCCCTGATGCAGCGGCGGGTTCTCCAGCGGCCAGTGATGCGCGCCCACATAAAGCTGTGAGCCACGAATGTCGCCGCTGATTTTATTCACTTCGCCCATGAATTCCAGCACGAAGCGGGTTGCCGGTTCACGCCAGATTTCCTGCGGCGCGCCGACCTGCTCAATATTGCCCTGACTCATCACCACGACGCGATCCGCCACTTCCATGGCTTCTTCCTGGTCGTGAGTCACGAACACGCTGGTGAATTTCAGCTCTTCATGCAACTGACGCAGCCAGCGGCGCAGTTCCTTACGCACCTGCGCATCGAGCGCGCCAAACGGTTCATCGAGCAGCAGAATTTGCGGTTCCACGGCCAGCGCACGCGCCAGCGCGACACGCTGTTTCTGACCACCGGAGAGCTGCGCCGGATAGCGGTTTGCCAGATGGCTTAACTGCACCATCTCCAGCAATTTTGAGACTTTCTGCTTAATCGCTTCGGCGTTCGGACGCTCGCGACGCGGCAAAACGGTCAGTCCGAAGGCGATATTGTCGAACACCGTCATGTGGCGGAACAGCGCATAATGCTGGAACACAAAGCCGACCTGGCGATCGCGGGCATGCACGCGGGTCACGTCTTTATCATGGAAACTCAGGCGACCGGCGCTCTGGTTCTCCAGACCGGCGATAATGCGCAGCAACGTCGTTTTGCCGGAGCCGGAAGGCCCGAGCAGCGCAACCATCTCACCGGAAGCAATATCGAGCGAAATATCATTGAGCACCTTCGTGCGGCCAAAGTATTTGTTGATACCGTTAATTTCAATGCTCATGATTTTCCTCCCGCTCAAGACGGTCGTTGTGGCGCTTCAGACGCCATTGCAGGCCGCTTTTCAGAAACAATGTGACAATCGCCATCAGGGTCAGCAGCGCGGCGGCAGTAAACGCGCCCGCGGTGTTGTAGTCCTGATGCAGTAATTCAACCTGTAGAGGCAGCGTGTAGGTTTCGCCACGGATAGAACCGGACACCACCGACACGGCACCGAACTCGCCAATCGCACGGGCATTGGTCAGCACCACGCCGTACAGCAAAGCCCAGCGGATATTGGGTAACGTCACGCGGCGGAACATCTGCCAGCCGGACGCCCCGAGCAACACCGCGGCCTCATCTTCGTGGCTGCCCTGGCTCAGCATCACCGGCACCAGCTCACGGATCACAAACGGGCAGGTCACGAAAATCGTTACCATCACCATGCCCGGCCACGCGAACATAAACTGAATGTTGTGCGCATCAAGCCAGCCGCCGAGCGGGCCGTTAGTGCCGTAGAACAGCAGATACAGCAAACCGGCCACCACCGGCGAGACGGCAAACGGGATGTCGATCAGCGTCAGAAGCAGCTGACGCCCCGGGAAGTTAAAGCGCGCCACCAGCCAGGCCAGCAGCGTGCCGAAAATCAGGTTAACCGGCACGGTAATCAGCGCCATCAGCACGGTCAGCCAGATGGAATGCAACATGTCGGAATCTGACAAATTCTTCCAGACCGCCGCGATGCCGTCCGAAAACGCCAGCACAAAAATGCTGATCATCGGGATCACCAGCAGCAGGATACAAATCAGCACGCCCGTGCCGATAAGCAGCCATTTTACCCAGTCGATACGCTGGCGGGTTTCACCTGCAAAAGCCGGAATATCAGACATTACTGGCCTCCCAGACGACGGCCATAACGGCTCTGTAAGGTGTTAATCGCAAACAGCAACAGCAGCGACGCCGCAAGGATCACCGACGCAATGGCGCTGGCCGCCGGATAATCAAATTCCTGCAAGCGGATGAAAATCATCAGCGAAGTCACTTCGGTCTTCCAGGCAATATTCCCGGCGATGAAAATGACCGCGCCAAATTCCCCCAGACTGCGGGTGAACGACAGCGCCGTGCCCGCCAGCAGCGAAGGCATCACTTCCGGCAACACTACGCGGCGAAAACTCTGCCAGCGCGATGCGCCCAGCGTCTCGGCCGCTTCCTCGTATTCCGGCCCCAGTTCTTCCAGAACCGGCTGCACGGTGCGCACCACAAACGGAATGCTGGTAAATGACATTGCCACAGCGATACCCAGCCAGGTATAGGCCACTTTGATATCAAAATGCGCCAGCCACTGGCCGTAAAAACCGGTGGTGGAAAACAGCCCGGCCAGCGTCAGACCGGCCACGGCGGTCGGTAACGCAAATGGCAAATCCATCAGGCCATCAATCAGGCTTTTGCCCGGAAATTCATAACGCGTCAGGATCCAGGCCATCAGCATGCCGAATAAACCGTTGAAAATACTCGCCACGCCCGCCGCCAGCAGCGTGACTTTATACGCCGCCACCACCTGACCATTAGTAATAACATCCCAGTATTGCGCCAGCGTCATTTGGGAAAGCTGCATGACCAGCGCACTCAGCGGCAGCAATAACACCAGACAGACGAACAGCAGGCTGCTGCCGAGGCTCAGGGTAAATCCGGGTAATACGCGTTTGCTCGTCAACAACATTACTGGTGACCTTGCTCTAACAGTTTGTCCAGCTCACCGCCGGTACTGAAATGGGTTTCCATCACTTGTGGCCAGCCGCCGAACTGTTCTTCAACCTTGAACAGTTTGGTGTCCGGGAACTGCCCTTTTGCGGCCGCCATCGCCGTTTTGTCATACACGCGGTAATTAAAACTGGTGATGATTTTCTGCGCCTGCGGGCTCCACAAGTAATTCAGATAATCTTTTGCTGCTTTCTCCGTGCCGTTTTTCTCGACATTTTTGTCGACCCAGGCCACCGGGAACTCAGCCAGAATGTCGACCTTCGGCACAATGACTTCGTATTTATCATCGCCATACTGCTTGCGGATGTTGTTCACTTCGGATTCGAAGCTGATTAACACATCGCCCAGACCGCGTTCCACGAACGTCGTTGTTGCGCCGCGACCGCCGGTATCAAACACCTGTACGTTTTTGAGGAAACTCGCCATTTTCGCGCGGGTTTGTGCGGTATTTTTGTTGTCTTCAATATTGTAAGCGCCCCATGCACCGAGATAGGTGTAGCGGCCATTACCGGACGTTTTCGGATTCGGGAACACCAGAGCGACGCCGGGACGCGCTAAATCATCCCAGCTGTGGATGTTCTTAGGATTTCCCTTGCGCACCAGAAACGCCATGGTGGAATAAAACGGAGAACTGTTATTCGGCAGACGGCTTTGCCAGTCAGCGGGGATCAGATTGCCTTTGTCATGCAGGATCTGCACGTCCGTCACCTGGTTATACGTCACCACGTCGGCTTTCAGACCCTGCAAAATCGCCAGCGCCTGTTTGGAAGAACCGGCATGCGACTGTTTGATTTCCAGCTTGTCGCCGTTGTTCTGATCTGCCCACTGTTTCTGAAAAGGCGGATTCAGCGCGGCAAAAAGCTCACGGGAAACGTCGTAAGAACTGTTCAGCAATTCGGTGGCAGACGCCGCCCCGCTGGTCAGCAACAGTGCAGCCAGCGAACCTTTCAGCAAATTTCCAGCAAAATCCGTCGTTTTCATGCTCAGCCTCAGGTGAATGAACCGATATGCGGCGTCAGAAAAGCCGCTCAATATCACACAGTGTATTTATAACTGAGGTTCAGGCTGTAACGGTTTTATATACCATTTGGTGATTTTCAAGCATGAAAAGCTATAAGGCATTCACAAACGCAGGGAGAAACACGAAGGGAAGGAATAAAGCGCGCCCGGATACGGACGCGCTGAACGCATATTTTTTACAGCACAGAGAGCTTACAGCGAAGAGAACTTACAGTGCAGCCAGACGGGTCAGGGACGGCGCGAAGAAATAGCTGCCGGTCACCGGACGGGTGAAACGCAGCATCGCGTCACGTTTGCCATCCAGATCGCCAAACATACTGAGCAGCTGTTTCTCAATATTCCATAAACGCGCGGCATAGCTGATGAAATACAGGCCGTGCTCGCCGCTGGCGGTGCCGTAAGGCAGGCTCTGACGCAGAATTTTCAGGCCTTTGCCGTCTTCTTTCAGATCCACACGGCTGACGTGGGAAGTTTCAGGGCGCGTTTCCGGATCCAATTCTTCGTCGGTATCTTTCGTGCGGCCAATCACTTCTTCCTGCTGCTGCACGGAGAAACGCGCCCATTGCACCAGATTATGTTTCCAGCGCTGAACCATCACATAGCTGCCGCCTGCGTCCACAGAACCTTCAGGAATGATGGCAACCTGCGCGCGGGCGTCGGCTTTCGGGTTTTCGGTGCCGTCGACAAAACCACTGAGGTCGCGTTCTTCGAGAGCGCGGAAACCATGAGTTTCTTCTTCCACCACAATCGCGCTGCCAAACGCTTTCAGCGCGGCCTGTGCAAGTGCGAAGTTAATATCATGACGCAGTGACTGAATGTGCAGCAGCATGTCGCGCTGCGTGGCCGGAGCCAGCCCTTTGCCCAGCGGCTCAAAGTTTTTCAGCTCGTCTGCGCCCTGATTACCGGACAGGTCGCGCCAGACGTCGTGGCCAAAAGCCACAACCGCGCCCACATGTTCAGCGGGGAATTTTTGCTGCATATCGTTTAATGCGGCCACAAATGCACGGCAGCCCTGCCGGAGCGCATCCAGGTCACCCTGAGCTTTCGCTTCAATGTAAATGGCGAAACGGCAATGTTCGGGCAAAATGCCGCTCTGAACCTGAGTCATTTTTCTCATCCTCGTTAAATTGACCGGCGCCATCATACCGGATGTCAATAAAAATGCCTTGCGCGAAGGCAAGGCATTGAGGACTTCTTTTGCAGGCTAAAGCGCCGGCAAGCGAAAAGCGGCGTTACTGCGCCTGACCGGTTTGCAGCGGATTCGCGCGCCAGACGATTTTGCTGACTTTCCAGTCTTTGAGGGCGTCGTCAGAAGGCATCAGGGATTCCGGACCGTGCCAGATCCCGCTAAACACATAAGTGACGTGTGCACTTTGCGGCGCTTTACACTCCACGTTCTGCGCATCGTCGCCTTCACCTTTCACGCACGAATCAAACGCTTTGGTATAGAGATCGCTGAACGACGTGCCAATTTTCACGCCCCACTCGCTCGCCACTTCAGGATCCATCACATCCACCCGCTGCACGTTCCCTTTCGGCTCGCCGCTGACGGACAATTTCACGTCTTTGCCGTCCATCGCCTGGAAGAAGCTCAGCATTTTGCCGTCACTCATCGACATACCGCTGCGCAGGGAATAGTTACCGTTGAGCCCGTCTTTGATGGCGGTTTCCGTCAGTGGCGTGCTGGCCGTGATACCGCCAACGCCCTGATCGGTCACGGTCAGGCTGCTGCCAAACCAGTTAAGCGGGTTCAGACCTGACCATGACATATGCGGCATGGACGGCATTGACGAGCAACCGGCGAGAAAAAGCGGTAACGCCAGCAACATCGGGCGGGCCCGTAAGCGAACAGTCATTCGGTACACTCCTTTCCTGCAAATTTCCGCAAACCGGGGCGGCCTGACGGATAAATCAGCAGCGTATTTATTATTTGGAAATCGTTGTTAAGCGCCAGTTCGAGTACTTTCTTTCCGAAAAAGTTCAGCGCGGGCCGGGAAATGGCATCAGGCCAGACGGCGCGCGGCATCAAAACAGGCGCGCAAACGGCGGCTGAGCAACCAGTACGCCAGCGCGGCAGCATCGAGCAGCGCCAGCAGGATATCCACCGCCGACAGCGTATCGGTACTTTGCCACACGCCTAAACCCTGTAAGGCAAAGGTCGCAAACATCCCCGCCAGCAACAGCCAGTAACCCGTCTGCCAGATGCGTGGCCACAGATGCCGGCGTCCGCTCAGCAGGAAAACCAGCGCGGGCGGTAAACCCAGCAACATGCCGGACCAGAAACTCTGCGGATCAGGGTAAAACAGCGACAGCATCTCGCTGCCCTGCTGACGCGAGGCGCCCGCCATGACGAACAGCAGCCACGTGCGGGCCTGCAAAATCAGGATTGTCCAGAACCACAGAGGTAACCGCAACATACCGTGATCGTTATAATCATCCGGATTCATAAACGTGAAACACATTCCTTCAAACAAAGTGAAATTGAACAATAATCAACGCAGCTTAAGAAACTGTTAAGAACAATCTGCTTTACTGTTTCTCAACGCGGCAACAGGCTTTAAAAATCTCACTGTTGCCGGAATGTACTCTGGAAACGTTAAATTAAGGACGACCTATTATGATGAAGAAGATCACTCTGGCAACCCTCATTACACTTTGTTCAGCGACAGCGTTCGCACAACAAACAGGCGGGTTCAGCGGCCCTTCAGCACAGGAAGCCCAAACACAGCCAGCGGCACAGGGCGGATTCACCGGCACTACCGCGCTCAGCACAGTGAAAGATGTGCAGACGATGAAAGACGATCAGTGGGTGATGCTTGAAGGCTTCCTCGATCAGCGCGTCGATCACGACAAATATATTTTCCGCGACAGCACCGGTACGCTCAACGTGGAGATCGACGGTAAACGCTGGCAGGGTCAGAACGTCTCGCCAAAAGATAAAATCCGCATTGAAGGTAAAGTCGATAAAGACTGGAACTCTGTGGAAGTGGACGTCAAAAGCGTAAAAGTGATCAAGTAATCGCCCGTTAAGCATTTGACGTAAAAAAGCCCCGGTGGTGAAGCATCCGCCGGGGCTTTTTATTATCTGTTTCTGTTATTGCAGGCATTCAACGGGGTTTCAGTATTCCTGATCCTCAATCAGACGTTTGCCGAGCAATAACGTATCTGAAATCTCGTAACCCAGTTTTTCATACATACTGACTACTGCATCATTTTCGGCGCGCACCATTAAATTCATTTTCGGGCAGCCACGTGCAATCAGTTTCTTTTCAAGACGATTTACCAGCGCGTTCGCAATCCCGCGCCCGCGATAATCCGGGTGAACCCCCAGATAATTCGCCGAGCCGCGATGGCCGTCGTAACCGCCCATCAGCGTGCCTACCACTTCACCACCGACTTCCGCCACCAGGAAAAATTCCGGGCTGTGGTTAATTTTGCGTTCAATATCCAGTTCAGGATCATTCCACGGACGCAGCAGATCGCAGCGCTCCCATAAGGTCAGAACTTCTTCGAAATCTTCTTGACGGTATACGCGAATTTCCATCACTGTTCGCCGCTGTTAATGAGGGTTTATTTAATTATCGCGTGATCTGCTTGATACGCAACATCAAAATCACAATCTGGCGAATAAACGACCGTGTTTTATCGATGAATTTCACCGGTAATGGATCTTATAAGCCATTCACTGAACAGATATTTATTCGTCGAAATATTCATTCGCGACACATTATTCATAAAAAGTAATAGTTCTCAGATCGAAACTATAAAATAGATACTCTATAACATAAGGCATTCTGCTTTTTTCTGACGGTAATGGACTGATGTTAAACCCCCTGAACAAATTTTTGCATTTCCAGCCTCTTCCCGCTGCCGCCACCCGTCGCCAATTGTTGCTGTCCGGCCTGGGGCTCGCGATTGCCGCGTTTGGTTCCCGCTCCGCCAGCGCCGCGCAGCAGGAACACATCACGAAATCCGCCCCGGCACCGAAACCGCCGGGCTCTAAAAAGCTGGTGATGATTGACCCCGGCCACGGCGGGATTGATTCCGGTGCCGTCGGCCATGAAGGCTCAGAAGAAAAACATGTGGTGCTGGAAATCGCCAACTACGTGCGTGAATTCCTCGGCGATCAGAGCCACATTGAGGTCCGGCTGACGCGCGATTCAGACCACTTCATTCCGCTTTATCAGCGTGTGGAACTGGCACATCAGCATCAGGCTGACTTGTTTGTTTCGATTCACGCCGACGGTTACACCAGCCCGAGCGCTTCCGGTGCATCGGTATTTGCGCTGTCAAACCGCGGTGCGAGCAGCGCCATGGCGCGGTATATGTCGAAAAAAGAGAACGACGCCGATCTGGTTGCGGGCGCGAAATACGCCAAAGAAGACAATAACTATCTGCAACAGGTGCTTTTCGATCTGGTCCAGACCGACACCATTAAAAACAGTCTGACGCTCGGCCATCACGTTCTCGAAAGGATCCGTCCGATCCACCATCTGCACAGCCAGCAGACAGAACAGGCGGCGTTCGCCGTGCTGAAATCCCCGTCAATTCCGTCGATTCTGGTGGAAACCTCGTTCATCACCAATCATCAGGAAGAACAGCTGCTCAGCACCACCGCGTTCCGCCGTGAAATCGCGCAGGCCATTTCTCAGGGAATTGTGAATTTCTTCAGCTATTTCGACGCCAACGAACGTAAGCCACGATAACCTTACTGCTTCGCGCCGCAGATGCGCGGGTTGTTCTGGGCGATCCGACGGGTTTTGGGGTTATAATAACCACCACTTTTTTATCATTCAGCGCCCGCAAGGCGCTGAATGTCTTTTCAGTCAACGTCTGTGAGTTTGCCCGTGAGCCAATCTATCCCCGACATACAACAAGTCAAAACCTTCCTGCTCAAGCTTCAGGACCACATCTGCCAGCAGCTGGCTGCCGCCGATGGCAAAGGCCAGTTCGCGCAAGACCAGTGGGTTCGCGAAGAAGGCGGTGGCGGCCAGAGCCGGGTATTGACCAACGGCGCAGTCTTCGAGCAGGCCGGTGTGAATTTCTCGCACGTTTCCGGTGCCACATTGCCCGCATCAGCCACCGCACATCGTCCCGAGCTGGCGGGCCGCAGTTTCCAGGCAATGGGCGTTTCGCTGGTTATTCATCCGCTCAGCCCTTACGTACCCACCAGCCACGCCAACGTGCGTTTCTTCATTGCGGAAAAGCCCGGTGAAGCGCCGGTGTGGTGGTTCGGTGGCGGTTTTGACCTCACGCCTTACTACGGTTTTGAAGAAGATGCCCGCCACTGGCATCAGACCGCACAACAACTTTGTCAGCCGTTCGGCGACGACGTGTATCCGAAATACAAAAAATGGTGTGACGATTACTTCTTTATCAAACACCGCAATGAAGCGCGCGGCATCGGCGGATTATTCTTTGATGACCTGAATACGCCTGATTTTGACACCTGTTTTTCGTTCATGCAGGCGGTGGGCAACGGCTTCACCGACGCCTATCTGCCGGTCGTCGAAAAACGCAAAGCGATGCCGTGGGGCGAGCGTGAACGCCAGTTCCAGCTTTACCGCCGTGGCCGCTATGTGGAATTCAATCTGGTGTGGGATCGCGGCACGTTGTTCGGCCTGCAAACCGGTGGCCGCACGGAGTCGATTCTGATGTCTATGCCACCGCTGGTTCGCTGGGAATATGGTTATCAGCCGGAAACGGGCAGCCCGGAAGCCGCGCTGTACACCGATTTTCTGCCGGTTCGCGACTGGCTGAACGGGGAGAAACGCTGATGCAAATCTGGGTTGATGCAGATGCCTGTCCGAACGTAATCAAAGAAGTGCTATTCCGCGCCGCCGAACGCACCGGCATGATGGTGACGCTGGTGGCGAACCAGACGATCCGCACGCCACCGTCGAAATTCCTGCGAACCCTGCGCGTCGAAGCGGGTTTTGACGTCGCCGATAACGAAATCGTCAAACGCACCGAACCCGGTGATCTGGTGGTCACTGCGGATATTCCGCTGGCGGCGGAAGTCATCGAAAAAGGGGGCGTTGCGCTGAACCCGCGCGGCGAGCGTTACACCACTGAAACCATAAAAGAACGCCTGAATATGCGTGATTTCATGGACACCATGCGCGCCAGCGGCGTGCAAACCGGCGGACCGCCCGCGCTTAATCAGCGTGACCGCCAGCAATTCGCCAATGAACTGGATAAGTGGCTGCAACAGGCCAAACGCTAAAATCCGGTCAGAGGAACCTGCTGTACCACTACATTTAAAGGAATAATAAAAATGGTCAAAAAGATCATACTGGATTGCGATCCGGGGCACGACGATGCCATCGCGATGTTACTCGCTCACGGAAATCCCGATATCGAACTGCTCGCCGTCACCACCGTGGTCGGCAATCAGACACTGGAAAAAGTCACCCGTAATGCGCTGGCCGTTGCCCGCGTCATCAACCTGACCGGCGTCCCGTTTGCCGCCGGAGCCACCCGCCCGCTGGTGCGGCAAATCGAAGTGGCCGACGAAATCCACGGAGAATCCGGCCTTGATGGCCCGGTTTTACCGGAAGCGGCCATCACGCTTGAACCCGTTCATGCCATCGACCTGATCATTGATTTGATCATGTCGCATCCGCCAAAAACCATCACGCTGGTCCCGACCGGCGGCCTGACCAATATCGCCATGGCCGTGCGAAAAGAACCGCGCATCGCCGAACGCGTGAAAGAAGTCGTACTGATGGGCGGTGGTTACCATGTGGGTAACTGGAGCGCCGTGGCTGAATTCAATATCAAAATTGATCCCGAAGCCGCGCACATCGTTTTCAACGAAAAATGGCCGCTGACCATGGTCGGGCTGGACCTCACGCATCAGGCATTAGCCACACCAGAAGTGGCCGCACGAATCGCCGACGTCGGCACGCAACCGGCAAAATTTGTCGGTGAGTTGCTCGATTTCTTCGGCCTGAGCTACAAAGATCGCCAGGGCTTTGACTCCCCGCCAGTTCATGACCCGTGCGCCGTGGCCTATGTCATCGACCCGAACGTGATGACCGTACAAAAAGTCCCGGTAGACATTGAGCTGACCGGCAACTTAACGCTGGGCATGACGGTAGCAGATTTCCGTTCACCGCCGCCGCCCGATTGCCATACGCAGGTCGCGGTAAAACTCGACCATCAGCGTTTCTGGGATTTAATCGTTGATGCACTCGAGCGTATCGGCGAAGTGAAATACTGATTTACTTAGGAAGAGAAGCTTTCCCCTAAATCATTCGTGCTGCAGAAAGGCGGCAATTGAGCGAACCCGATGAGCTGACACAGGTCAGTGATTCGGGTTCACGAGTGCAGCCAACGCATCTGCAGCGCGAAGGATGACGGGGAAATTATAGAGGCTCGGTTTGCGCTTCGACTACCGCTAAAGCCACCATATTCACAATGCGTCTGACCGAAGCGATCGGCGTCAGAATATGTACCGGTTTCGCCACGCCCATTAACACCGGCCCTACAGTAACCCCTTCCGAACTCGACACCCGCAGCAGGTTATAGCTGATACGCGCCGACTCCATGTTCGGCATGATCAGGATATTCGCCGCCCCTTTTAGCGGGCTGTCCGGCATGATGTCCTGCCGGATACTTTCAACCAGCGCTGCGTCGCCGTGCATCTCGCCGTCAATTTCCAGCGAAGGTTCACGCGCATTCACCAGTTCCAGCGTCCGCCGCATTTTGAGCGCCGCCGGGCTGTCGGATGTGCCAAAACTGGAGTGCGACAGCAGAGCCACTTTCGGTTCGATACCAAACCGCCGTACCGTTTCCGCCGCCATCAGTGTGATTTCGGCCAGCTGTTCTGCGGTAGGATCATCATTGACGTAAGTGTCCGCAATAAACGTATTCCCACTCGGCAGCAGCAACGCATTCATCGCGCCGGCAACATGCGTGCCCTCACGGAACCCGAACACGTTTTCAACAATATCGTAATGCTCGTGATAAGTGCCGACCGTTCCGCAAATCATTGCGTCAGCCTCACCGCGCAGCAGCATGATGGCGGAAATCAGCGTCGGATTGCCGATAACCGCCCGCCGCGCCTGCTCCTGCGAGACGCCGCGACGTTTCATCAACTCATAGTATTCACGCCAGTATTCGTTGAAACGCGGATCGGATTCGTTATTCACCACTTCAAAATCCCGGCCAGCTTCAATCTGCAAACCGAGTTTCTTGATACGCATCTCGATCACGCTTGGCCGCCCGACCAGAATTGGTTTTGCCAACCCCAGAGAAATCAGCTCCTGAGTCGCCTGCAAAACGCGCTCCTCTTCGCCTTCGGCCATCACCACCCGACGGGCGTCTTTTTTGGCCTGAGAGAAAATCGGCTTCATAAACAGATTGGTTTTGTAGACAAACTCCGACAGCTTTTCGACGTAGGCATCGAAATCCAGAATTGGCCGCGTTGCCACGCCGGAATCCATCGCCGCTTTCGCCACCGCAGGCGCAATTTTCACAATCAGGCGCGGGTCAAAAGGTTTGGGAATGATGTAATCCGGGCCAAACGAAAGCTCTTCTTCCCCGTAAGCCGACGCGACGACATCGCTTTGCTCCGCCATCGCCAGATCGGCAATCGCGTGCACACAAGCCAGCTTCATTTCCTCGTTGATCGTTGTTGCGCCGACGTCGAGCGCACCACGGAAAATGAACGGGAAACACAGGACATTGTTCACCTGATTCGGGTAATCCGAACGGCCTGTGCAGATAATGGCATCCGGACGTACCGCTTTTGCCAGCGGCGGCAGGATTTCCGGTTCAGGGTTTGCCAGCGCCAGAATCAGCGGGGATTTCGCCATGGTTTTCACCATGTCCTGCGTCAGTACGCCGGGGCCGGAACAGCCGAGGAAAATATCCGCACCGGGGATCGCATCCGCCAGCGTGCGCTTTCCGTTGTCCTCAATGGCATAGGCCGCTTTGGTTTCGGCCATGTTCTCTTCGCGGCCCTGATAAATCACGCCGCGGGAATCACAGGCCGTAATGTTGTGGCGTTTCAGCCCCAGCGCCACCAGCAAATTCAGGCAGGCAATGGCCGATGCACCGGCACCGGACACCACCAGCCGCACGTCCGAAATATCTTTCCCGACCACGCGTAAACCGTTGAGCACCGCCGCCGTACAGATGATTGCCGTCCCGTGCTGATCGTCGTGAAATACCGGAATATTCATCCGCTCGCGCAGTTTGCTCTCGATGTAAAAACACTCAGGCGCTTTGATGTCTTCGAGATTGATACCGCCAAACGTCGGTTCAAGCGCGGCGATCACCTCGATCAGTTTGTCGGGATCAAGCTCGTCGACTTCGATATCAAAAACATCAATACCGGCAAATTTCTTGAACAAAACGCCCTTACCTTCCATCACCGGTTTTCCGGCAAGCGCCCCGATATTGCCCAGACCGAGTACCGCCGTGCCGTTGGAAATCACCGCGACCAGATTTCCACGCGCGGTGTATTTATAGGCCGCAAGCGGATCTTTGGCGATTTCCAGGCAGGGCGCCGCCACGCCCGGAGAGTACGCCAGCGCCAGATCGCGCTGCGTGGCCAGAGGCTTGGTTGGCGAAACCTGAATTTTTCCGGGCACCGGGAACTCATGAAAATCGAGAGCGCTTTGCTTGAGTTGTTCGTCCATCGTAGGGTCCTTTTTTTGTTTCTTATTTTTTTAGAGAGACAGCAGGAAACGGATGCAACATCACCATCAGTTTTACCCGATGACAGTATAGATAACCTGCCACGATAAACGCCGGATAACGACCAAAACTTAGCCGTTACATTGTTTGCTTTTCGTTCACGGAAGACGTCTCGCAAATTTCGACTAAGCTTAAAGTTTGACCTTGCGCTTTCCTCTCTCGCCCCGCAGTCTGAGCTGCGACGAGGGCTGCCATTGTTATGACCCATCGCAACAATCAGAAAAAGCGCATTCAGTTTGTTAACAGAATGATGCAGGGTAGGAGCCCAACGAAATAGAGTCGTACGACCTTATTGCTGTATCGTTTTTTTCGCCAAGGAGCTAAGAGATGAACCAGTTAGACGCACTTAAAAAGGTAACGACCGTCGTTGCCGACAGTGGTGATATTGAATCTATCCGTCATTTCGAGCCTCAGGATGCGACCACCAATCCTTCGCTGATCCTCAAAGCCGCAGACCTGCCGCAGTACCAAAACCTGATCAAAGACGCCGTCGCTTATGCCCGTAAACAAGGGGGCAGCAAAGACGATCAGGTCATTAATGCCACCGATAAGCTGGCCGTGAACATCGGCGCAGAAATTCTGAAAAGCGTACCGGGGCGCATCTCGACCGAAGTCGATGCCCGCCTGTCATTTGACACCGAAAAATGCATCGCCAAAGCCCGTAAGCTCATTGGTCTTTATCAGGAACAGGGCATTGATAAATCACGGATCCTGATCAAACTGGCCTCCACGTGGGAAGGCATCAAAGCCGCTGAAGCGCTGGAAAAAGAAGGCATCAACTGTAACCTGACGCTGCTGTTCTCCTTTGCTCAGGCGCGTGCCTGTGCCGAAGCGGGGGTTTACCTGATTTCGCCGTTTGTGGGCCGCATCTATGACTGGTACAAAGCCAAAGAGCCGAACGCCGCGTATGACGTTGAGAAAGATCCGGGCGTGAAATCGGTCCGTGAGATTTACGAATACTACAAAGCGCATGACTACGAGACCGTGATCATGGGCGCCAGCTTCCGTAAAGTGGAACAAATTCTGGCGCTGGCCGGTTGTGACCGCCTGACCATTTCGCCAAACCTGCTTGAAGAGCTAAAAGCCAGCAGCGCGCCGGTTGAACGCAAGTTACAACCTTCGTCTCAGGGCAGTAAAAAGCCTGCACCGCTGACTCAGGCTGAATTCCTCTGGGAACATCATCAGGACGCCATGGCCGTCGAGAAACTGGCCGAAGGCATCCGCCTGTTCGCCGTCGATCAGAAGAAACTCGAAGACATGTTGTCTGCCCAACTGTAATTTCACCCCCCCCTTTTTTCGATGATCGCTGCACTGAGTCAGCGACCATTAAACCGGAGAAAAATATGCCTTCTCGCAGAGAGCTAGCCAATGCTATCCGTGCACTGAGCATGGACGCCGTCCAGAAAGCAAACAGCGGTCACCCGGGCGCCCCGATGGGCATGGCGGACATCGCTGAAGTGCTGTGGCGTGATTACATGAATCACAACCCCGCCAACCCGAAATGGGCAGACCGCGACCGTTTCATTTTGTCCAACGGCCACGGTTCGATGCTGATTTACAGCCTGCTGCATCTCACCGGCTATGACCTGCCGATGACAGAGCTGGAAAACTTCCGCCAGCTGCATTCCAAAACGCCGGGCCACCCGGAATACGGCTACACGCCGGGCGTTGAAACCACCACCGGCCCGCTGGGCCAGGGCATTGCCAACGCCGTCGGCTTTGCGATTGCAGAACGCACGCTGGCCGCGCAGTTCAACCGTGGTAATCACGACATTGTGAACCACCATACCTACGCCTTTATGGGCGACGGTTGCATGATGGAAGGCATTTCCCACGAAGCCTGCTCACTGGCTGGCACCATGAAACTCGGCAAACTGACCGCGTTTTATGACGACAACGGCATCTCCATCGACGGCCACGTTGAAGGCTGGTTTACCGATGACACGGCCAAACGTTTTGAAGCCTATGGCTGGCACGTGATCCGTGGCGTTGACGGCCACAATTCAGATGCCATTAAAGCGGCGATTGAAGAATCCCACAAAGTCACTGACCGGCCTTCCCTGCTGATGTGCAAAACCGTGATCGGCTTTGGTTCCCCGCATAAAGCCGGTACCCACGATGCGCACGGGGCAGCCCTGGGCGCAGACGAAGTGGCGGCAACCCGCAAGGCGCTGGGCTGGAATTATCCGGCGTTTGAAATCCCGCAGGATATTTATGCCGCATGGGATGCCAAAGAAGCCGGTAAGGCCAAAGAGAAAGCGTGGAATGATAAATTCGCGGCTTATGCCAAAGATCATCCTGAACTGGCGGCTGAATTTGAACGTCGTGTCAGCGGTGAACTGCCCGCGAACTGGGAAACTGAAGCGCAGAAATTTATCGAAGAATTACAGGCTAATCCGGCAAATATCGCCAGCCGTAAAGCTTCGCAAAATACGCTGGAACGCTTTGGCAAAATTCTGCCTGAGTTCCTTGGCGGCTCCGCTGACCTGGCTCCGAGCAACCTGACCATGTGGTCCGGATCGAAATCGCTCGGTGATGATCTGGCCGGTAACTACATTCATTACGGCGTTCGCGAATTCGGGATGACCGCGATTTCCAACGGTATCACCCTGCACGGTGGTTTCCTGCCTTATTCCGCGACCTTCCTGATGTTCGTCGAATACGCCCGTAACGCGGTACGTATGGCGGCGCTGATGAAAATCCGCAACGTTTTCGTTTATACCCATGACTCCATCGGTCTGGGCGAAGACGGCCCGACGCACCAGCCGGTTGAACAAATGGCCAGCCTGCGCGTCACACCGAACATGAGCCTGTGGCGTCCTGCCGATCAGGTCGAATCCGCCATCGCCTGGAAAACTGCGATTGAGCGTAAAGACGGCCCGACGGCGCTGATCTTCTCCCGCCAGAACCTGACGCAACAACCGCGTACTGCCGGGCAGTTGGCAAACGTGGCGCGCGGCGGTTATGTGCTGAAAGATTCCGATGGCACGCCGGAAATCATCCTGATTGCGACCGGTTCGGAAGTGGGCATTACGGTTGAAGCAGCGGACAAACTGGCGGCAGCGGGCACCAGAGTGCGCGTGGTTTCCATCCCGTCGACCGATACCTTTGACAAACAAGACGCGGCGTATCGCGAATCCGTACTGCCAAAAGCCGTGACCGCGCGTCTGGCGGTGGAAGCGGGTATCGCAGATTACTGGTACAAGTATGTCGGCCTGAACGGCGACGTTGTCGGTATGACCACCTTCGGCGAATCCGCTCCCGCAGAACTGCTGTTCAAAGAGTTCGGTTTTACCGTGGATAACGTGGTTGCAAAAGCACAGGCATTGCTGAAGTAATCTCCGGTACATTTCCCTCTCTGTAAAAAGAGGGGGAAATGCTGGCTAAAAATCTCACATCTGCCCCCTTCCTGCTTGATGAATGCCCCCCTCTCCGGTAAAGTCCCGTCCCTTCTTTGGCATGGGGATCAATAATGTTTATTGGATTTGACTACGGTACAGCGAATTGCTCAGTGGCAGTGATGCGCGATAATAACGCCCAGCTTCTGGCGTTAGAAAATAATGATCCTTATTTACCCTCCATGCTCTGTGCACCAACCCGTGAAGCCGTCAGCGAATGGCTGAACCGCCACGGACAGGTGCCGACAGGCAGTGATGAAAATCTGGCGCTGCTGCGCCGCAGTATCAGCTTTAACCGCGAGGAAGATATTCCGGTTAACGCCAACAGCGTGAACTTCGGTTTGCAGGCGCTGGCGACGTACATGGAAGATCCGGAAGAAGTGTATTTCGTTCGTTCTCCGAAATCGTTTCTTGGCGCAAACGGCCTGAAGCCACAGCAGATTGCCCTGTTCGAAGATCTGGTTTGCGCGATGATGTATCACATCAAACGCCAGGCAGAATCTGTTTTGCAGGAAAGCATTGAGCAGACGGTCATTGGCCGTCCGATCAACTTCCAGGGCATGGGCGGTGAGGAAGCGAACAGTCAGGCGCAGGGGATTTTACAGCGCGCCGCTGAACGTGCCGGCTTCCGTGATATTGCTTTCCAGTTTGAGCCGGTAGCGGCAGGTCTGGATTTTGAAGCCACCCTGACAGATGAGAAAACAGTGCTGGTCGTCGATATCGGCGGCGGAACGACCGACTGTTCCGTTCTGCTGATGGGCCCCCAGTGGCGCGATAAAGCGGAGCGCCAGAACAGCCTGCTCGGCCACAGTGGTTGCCGCGTCGGCGGTAACGATCTGGACATCATGACCGCGTTTAAACAACTGACGCCTCAGTTCGGTATGGGCAGCGAAACGCAAAAAGGTATCGCGATCCCGGCATTACCTTACTGGAATGCGGTTGCAACCAATGATGTTCCCGCACAGCTGGATTTCTACAGCGTGGCGAATGGCCGCATGTTGCGTGATTTGATCCGCGACGCCGCGCAGCCGGATCTCATTAAGCGCCTGCTGAAAGTACAGCAACAGCGCCTGAGCTACCGTCTGGTGCGTGCTGCCGAAGAAAGTAAAATTGCCCTCTCCGAGCGCGAAAGCGTGACGGCGGCAATGGACTTCATTGAATCTGGTCTGGCAGAAACCATCAGCCAGCAGCAGCTGAGTGACGCGATTTCTCAGCCGCTGGAACGCATTCAGGAACAGGTTGCTCTGGCACTGGCCAGCAGCGAAATTAAGCCGGATGTGATTTATCTGACCGGTGGCAGCGCCCGTTCCCCGCTTTTACGTGCCGCATTGCAGGCACAGTTGCCGGGGATCCCGCTGGTCGGGGGCAATGATTTTGGCTCGGTCACCGCCGGTCTGGCGCGCTGGGCACAAACGCTGTTCCGTTAATTTACGGCTTCACAAAAACTAAAACCGCCTGACGTTAAGGCGGTTTTTTTGTTTATGGCGATACGGCAAATTCAGTTTTACAAAGACTTCATTACCACGCGCTGGCGTCGTTAAGCGTACGGATATCGGCATCATCGAGTTTCAGCGTGGCGGCCTGCGCCAGTTCATCGAGCTGTTGCAGCGAGGTCGCGCTGACAATCGGGGACGTGATGCTCGGGCGCGCGATTTGCCACGCCAGTGCAATCTGCCCAGGCTGTGCGCCGTGTTTTTCCGCCACCTGATCCAACCCCTGCAACACTTTCAGACCGCGTTCGTTCAGGCAACGAGCAACCACGCTTTCCCCACGTTTACTTTTGCTGGCATCGGCTTTGGTACGGTATTTCCCGGTCAGGAATCCGGCAGCCAGCCCGTAGAAGTTGATCACGCCCAGACCGTTGTCCGTCACGACTTTTTCCAGCGCTTCTTCATACACTTTGCGGTCGTAAAGATTGTACTGAGGTTGCAGCGTTTCATAACGCGCCAGCCCGTTTTCCTTGCTGACTTTCAGCGCTTCGGCCAGACGTGGCGCGCTGTAGTTGGATGCGCCGATAGCGCGCACTTTGCCCTCTTTGATCAGCGCATCAAACGCGGCCAGACTTTCTGCCAGCGGCGTATCCGCATCATCGTCATGTGACTGATACAAATCGATATAGTCGGTTTGCAGGCGTTTCAAAGAGGCTTCCACCGCTTCTTTTATATAGCGCGGCGACAGGCCGACTTTTCCTTCGCCCATCGGTTTACCGACTTTGGTTGCCAGAATGATCTGGTCGCGCTTGCCGGTTTTTTTCAGCCAGTTGCCGATAATGGTTTCCGACTCGCCACCGTGATTGCCTTCGACCCAGCTCGAGTACACATCAGCGGTATCGATAAAGTTAAGCTTATGATCCAAAAGGGCATCGAGCAGATTAAAGGATGCTGCCTGATCGACAGTCCAGCCAAACACGTTGCCGCCGAAAGTCAGCAACGGCACCTGAATGCCTGAACGGCCCAGTTCTCTTTTACTCATCATTCTCTCCCTTTGAGAAGGTCAGATTAAACATGCTTTGCGTGCGAACGATTCGTGATCAAAGGTCAACCTTAGCATTTTGATATAAAATGTCAGGCTGAAACTCTATTCTTTATTGTCAGAAGAATTGTCAAAAAATGGGAAAGACTCTCCTTATTTCCTCCATTTTCTGCTGAAGCATTCTGGCTACACTGTAAGCCTGGTCTGAAGGTGGTACTCCCCCCTGAAATGCCGCGACAATGATTGTGCTGATGCGAACCCATGAAATCTGAAAACACTGACACCTTACCGCCTTCCGCCCCGCTGCCGCCCTCGGTACGCTGGCAATTGTGGATTGTCGCCTTTGGCTTTTTTATGCAGGCGCTCGACACCACGATTGTGAACACCGCGTTGCCGTCGATGGCCCGCAGCCTGGGTGAAAACCCGCTGCATATGCATTCGGTGGTGGTCGCCTATGTGCTGACTGTCGCCGTGATGCTGCCCGCCAGCGGCTGGCTGGCGGATAAAGTCGGGGTGAAATGGGTCTTCTTTTCCGCCATCGTTTTGTTCACCCTCGGTTCCCTGCTGTGCGCGCAGTCCGAAAGCCTGCGCGAACTGGTGCTGTCACGTATCGTTCAGGGGATTGGCGGCGCGATGATGGTGCCCGTCGGGCGGCTGACGGTGTTGAAAATCGTTCCGCGCAGCGAATACATGGCCGCAATGACCATGGTCACGCTGCCCGGCCAGGTCGGCCCGCTGCTCGGCCCGGCGCTGGGCGGTTTTCTGGTGCAGTACGCCAGCTGGCACTGGATTTTCCTGATCAATCTGCCGGTCGGCCTGGCCGGTTGTATTGCCACGCTGATGATTATGCCGAATTACAAAATGCAGACGCGGCGCTTTGATATCAGCGGCTTTGTCATGCTGGCGGTTTGTATGGCGACGCTCACGCTGGCGCTGGAAGGCAGCCGCAGCATGGGCCTCAGCGCCCTGGAATTAGTGCTGCTGGTCGTCGTCGGTTTAGGCGCGTTAGGCGTTTACTGGATGCACGCCCGTGGCAATCTTTCCGCGCTGTTTTCCCTGCGCCTGTTCCACACGCCAACGTTTAAAATTGGCCTGATCGGCAGCCTGCTAGGCCGTATCGGCAGCGGAATGTTGCCGTTTATGACGCCGGTATTTTTACAGCTGGGGATGGGTTTTACGCCGTTCCACGCCGGGCTGATGATGATCCCGATGGTGCTTGGCAGCATGGGAATGAAGCGCGTGGTTGTACGGCTGGTAAATCAGCTCGGGTATCGCGCCGCGCTGGTGACCGCTACTTTACTGCTCGCGCTGATTACGCTTATCTTCCCGCTGGTGGCGATTTACGGTGCCGTGTGGATGATTCCGCTGGTGCTGTTCTTCCAGGGCATGGTGAACTCCCTGCGCTTCTCCTCGATGAATACGCTGACGCTGAAAGATTTACCGCCGCGTCTGGCCAGCAGCGGCAACAGCCTGTTGTCGATGATTATGCAGTTGTCGATGAGTCTCGGGGTCAGCGTCGCCGGTTTGCTGATTGGCCTCTTCGCGCATCAGCAGGCCATAACGCCTGACAGCAGCACCATGCACACGGCTTTCCTGTATTGCTATATGTCGATGGCGCTGGTGATCGCCCTGCCCGCCTGGGTCTTTTCGAAAGTGCCGCCGGACATGCAGAAAAATGCCGTTATCGATCGCCGCCGTGCCGCGGCCGGATCTCCCGACCCGATGAGAAAATCATGAAACCAGGTATTACCGCCAAACTGTTTATGGCCATTTTCTGCACCTGCGCACTGGTGTTAATCACCATGAACTGGGGCGTGCGGATGAGCTTCGAACGGGGCTTTATCGATTACATCCGCCAGAGTAATGAATCGCGCGTTGAGCTGCTGGCCGACACCTTGCAGGATCAGTACAAACTGCACGGTAACTGGGATTTTCTGGAAAAAAATGACCGCCTGATTTATCAGCTGATGCGCTCGTTTGACCAGAACAGCAGCCAGAAAATGCCGCCGCAGGGATGGCGGACAAAGTTCTGGATCCTCGACAGCCATGACCGCCGGATCGGCGGTTACGATCAGCCGGTTCCTGCTGATCTTCAGGGGCCGCGCCGCGTAATGACCGTTGACGGTGTGATGATAGGCTCGGTGATTTCCACGCCTGCCGAGCGCCTGACCCGCGACGCAGACATCAATTTCGAGCACCAGCAAAGCCGCACAAGCTGGATTATTACGGCGTTCACCGCCCTCCTGGCCGCCGCCGTCACCTGGGTGCTTTCACGGGGAATGCTCGCGCCGGTTAAGCGTCTGGTCAACGGCACGCATCAGCTGGCTGCAGGGGATTTCAGCACGCGCGTTGAAGTCGACAGCGAAGACGAACTGGGCAAACTGGCGCAGGATTTTAACCAGCTGGCGATGACGCTGGAAAAAAACGAGCAGATGCGCCGCGCCTTTATGGCTGATATTTCCCACGAACTGCGCACGCCGCTGGCGGTGTTGCGCGGCGAGCTGGAAGCGATGCAGGACGGCGTGCGCAAAATGACGATGGGGTCGCTGGAATCCCTGCAATCTGAAGTCTCGATCCTCACAAAACTGGTGGATGATTTGCACCAGCTTTCGCTGTCGGATGCCGGTGCGCTGGCGTACCGCAAAGTCGAAACGGACGTTGTGCATCTGATTCAGCTGGCGGAAGCCGGTTCCCGCGACCGCTTCCACAGTAAACAGCTGACCCTGACCAGCCATCTGCCGGAAAGCGCCGAAGTCTTTGGCGACCCGCAGCGTCTGTCGCAACTTTTCAATAATTTGCTGGAAAACAGCCTGCGCTATACTGACCCCAACGGCGGCCTGGAAATCCTCGGCGAAATCCGTGATAAATCGCTGCACCTGAATTTCCAGGACAGCGCGCCGGGCATCAGTGATGAACAGCTGGTACGAATCTTCGAACGATTTTATCGCACCGAGGGCTCGCGTAATCGCGCCAGCGGTGGTTCTGGTTTAGGCCTGGCAATTTGCCAGAATATTGTCGAAGCGCACGGTGGGCAGATAAGCGCCAGCCACTCTCCGGCGGGTGGCGTTCGCATAACGATTGTCCTGCCGCTTTCTATTCCACATGGCCCGAGAAACTGAATGAACGACTCTGTATTGTCCGGCCCTGCGCCGTTAAAAATTCTGATCGTGGAAGATGAACCGAAACTTGCCCAGCTGCTGATCGACTATCTCGAAGCGGCGGGTTACGCGACACAATGGCTGCCTGACGGCCACGACGTGATCTCGCAGGTGAAGAGCCATCCTCCGGCGCTGATCCTGCTGGATCTGATGCTGCCGGGAAGCAGCGGCTTATCCATCTGCCGCGATATCCGTCAGTTTTCCGATGTGCCGATCATGATGGTCACGGCAAAAACAGAAGAAATCGACCGCCTGCTCGGGCTGGAAATTGGTGCCGATGATTACATCTGCAAACCTTACAGCCCGCGTGAAGTGGTAGCGCGCGTGAAAGTGATCCTGCGCCGCTGCGTGCGCCCTGACGAACATGTGGCAAAAGAGACCGGCCTGCATATTGATGAAGCCCGTTTTCAGGCGACGTTCCAGGGGCATGAACTTGAGCTGACACCGGCAGAATTTCGTCTGCTGAAAACGCTGTCGGTCAAACCCGGCTACGTCTTTACCCGCGAAATCCTGCTCAATAATCTGTATGACGATTACCGCGTGGTAACGGATCGCACCATCGACAGCCACATCAAAAACCTGCGGCGGAAACTCGAATCACTGGACGGCGAGAAGGCGTTTATCCGCGCCGTCTACGGCGTGGGATATCGCTGGGAGGCAGAGCCCTGCCATCTTGTGTAACGCGCAGGGTTGAATACCTGAAAGGCCGGCAGCGCAGATTTGTAAAGTTACTGAAAGTCTGTCGGCCAGTTCACATTTAATGTCTTAAATACTCCCTTTCCCCGCGAAAAAGTTTCTCTTAACTACACTTATCTCTGGAAAAACCCCTTCTACTGGAGATTACCTTTATGGCTAACGGTCACTATGATCTGAAAAAAGCGAAGAATGGACAGTTTCACTTTAACCTGAAGGCCGGGAACGGAGAGATTATTCTCACCAGTGAGATGTATGCCAGCAAAGCGTCGGCAGAAAATGGCATTTCGTCGGTGCAGACTAACGCGCCGCATGAGGCGCAATACGAAGTGAAACCGTCAAAAGACGGGCAATTTTATTTTGTGCTGAAGGCGAAAAACCACCAGGTCATCGGCGTAAGTGAAATGTACACCACGGAAAGCGCCGCGAAAAAAGGCATCCTGTCGGTTGTGAAAAACGGGCCAACGGCCGATATCCGCGATCTTACCCAGCAAACTGCCTGATTCCTCCTTTGCGGAGGTTGCGGCATTCTGCGCTGCAACCTCCCGATTCAAAAATTGATCTGACCCCATAAAAGCTGAAATACCCACACTAACCGGCTGCTTTTGATCAACTCAGACGTTACAATTCTGACCTTTCGTCGCCCCGCATCCGGGACGGCCCTGACCTGTGATCAGACTGAGATTGACTATGTTTACCCCCGATTCTTTTGTTCCGGAACTGCTTTCCCCTGCCGGCTCCCTGAAAAACATGCGTTACGCGTTCGCCTATGGCGCGGATGCCGTTTACGCCGGACAGCCGCGCTACAGCCTGCGTGTGCGCAATAACGAATTTAACCACCAGAATCTGGAAATCGGCATTAACGAAGCCCATGCTCTCGGTAAAAAATTCTATGTCGTGGTGAATATCGCGCCGCACAACGCCAAACTGAAAACCTTCATCCGCGATTTACAGCCGGTCATCGACATGGGGCCGGACGCGCTGATCATGTCCGATCCGGGCCTGATCATGATGGTTCGTGAAGCTTTCCCGCAGATGGATATTCATCTGTCGGTGCAGGCAAACGCGGTGAACTGGGCGACGGTGAAATTCTGGAAACAAATGGGGCTGACGCGCGTGATTTTGTCCCGCGAGTTGTCGCTGGAAGAGATTGCCGAAATCCGCACGCAGGTGCCGGATATGGAAATCGAGATTTTCGTCCACGGCGCGCTGTGTATGGCGTATTCCGGCCGCTGCCTGCTCTCCGGTTACATCAACAAACGCGACCCGAATCAGGGAACCTGCACCAACGCCTGCCGCTGGGAATATAAAGTTCAGGAAGGCAAAGAAGACGCCATCGGCAATATCGTGCATCAGTACGAACCGATCCCGGTCCAGCAGGTCGACGCGCCGGAACCGACGCTCGGCATCGGTCAGCCGACGGATAAAGTGTTTATGCTTGAAGAAGCTTTGCGCCCCGGCGAATACATGAGTGCGTTCGAAGACGAACACGGCACCTACATCATGAATTCTAAAGACCTGCGCGCTATTCAGCATGTTGAAGCACTGACCAAAATGGGTGTGCATTCCCTGAAAATTGAAGGCCGCACCAAGTCATTCTATTACTGCGCGCGTACTGCACAGGTTTACCGCCGCGCCATCGACGACGCCGTTGCCGGAAAACCTTTCGACCCGACGCTGCTTTCCACCCTCGAAGGACTGGCGCATCGCGGCTATACCGAAGGCTTCCTGCGCCGCCATACCCATGACGCTCAGCAAAACTACGAATACGGTTTTTCCGTCAGCGACCGTCAGCAATTTGTCGGCGAATTCACCGGCAACCGCGTGGACGGCTGGGCTGAAATCGACGTGAAAAATAAATTCAGCGTGGGCGACAGCGTGGAAATGATGACGCCACAGGGCAATATTCAGTTCAAGCTTGAAGCGCTGCGCAACAAGAAAGGCCAGCCGACGGAAGTCGCGCCGGGTAACGGGCATATTGTGTATGTCGCCCTGCCGGAAGACATCAGCCTGGAATTCGCCATTCTGCTGCGAAATCTGGAAGAAACGGATACACGCAATCCGCACCTGAAATAAGGCTTTTAGTGAAAATAAGAATCCGGTCACAACTCTTTTAATTTAAGTTGGCTAATATGCATTCGCAATTTACTTCGAATGCAAAATAATGCACCGGACTACACTAGGAACCACCTCCTTGGCCAGCTCAATCTCCCTTGAGCTGGCTTTTCTTTTTGTATTCAGTCTCTTTCGTTTTTCCTGTTATTGAGAAGAATAACGTTTTACTTTCCCTTCACTTTAATTAACTCCCGCCCGATAAATACGCCATTTTTTGAATTAATTTAACCGCAATTATTTAACAGACGATTAAATTATTAAGTGATTAATCCGATAGCCAAATACGGTCGTTATCATCTATTGTTAAAGTCTATGAATGATAAGGAGATGATATGAAGGACACGGGCGCTGCACTGCTGATCTTAAACGGAAAAGGTGCAGGGAATGAAGAACTGCGGGAAGCCGTTGGTGCGCTGCGTGAAGAAGGCGTGAAACTCAGCGTGCGCGTCACCTGGGAACACGGAGACGCCGCGCGCTATGTGGCAGAAGCCGTAGAGCTGGGCTGCGGGACGGTGATTGCCGGTGGCGGCGATGGCACGATCAACGAAGTGGCGGGTGCGCTGGCCCAGCTTGGCGCAGAGGCTCCGGTACTCGGTATTATCCCGCTGGGCACGGCCAATGATTTTGCGACCGGCTGTAATATTCCGCTCTCACCGGAACAGGCGCTTCAGCTGGCGGTGAAAGGCCGCGTCGTGGATATCGATCTGGCGAAAGTAAACGATCAGCACTTCTTCATTAACATGGCGACCGGCGGGTTTGGCACGCGGATCACCACCGAAACGCCGGAAAAACTGAAAGCCGCACTCGGCGGCGTTTCCTATTTTATCCACGGACTTTTACGCCTTGATACACTGAAAGCTGACAGCTGCGAAATCAAAGGGCCGGACTTCAGCTGGCAGGGCGACGCGCTGGTTATCGGTATCGGCAATGGCCGTCAGGCCGGTGGCGGGCAGCAAATTTGCCCGGACGCGCTGATTAACGACGGGCTGTTGCAGCTGCGTTTGCTGACCTCCGAGGAGCTGTTGCCCTCTTTCCTGCGCAGCCTGATCAACAACGAAGAGAATAAGAACATCGTTTCCGCCAGTCTGCCGTGGCTGGAAATCAACGCCCCGCACGACATGACGTTCA
Organism: Rahnella sp. PD12R; assembly: GCF_019200965.1. NCBI lineage: Bacteria > Pseudomonadati > Pseudomonadota > Gammaproteobacteria > Enterobacterales > Yersiniaceae > Rahnella > Rahnella sp. PD12R. The sequence goes on from NZ_JAHTMS010000001.1 coordinate 774,191, forward strand.
ATCTCGACGGCGAGCCGCTGACCGGAAAACAATTCCGCATCGAAGTGCTTCCCAACGCAATTCAGTGCCGTCTGCCGCCAAACTGCGAGTTACTCGGCTAATTCCCCGAACTTCCCCTGCCCTGCCTGCTCATTCTCTGTACTGTGATCTGCCTTACAGTACAGAGGAAATTTGCGTTTATTTTTGTGATCCCTTCCGATAAATCCTGATTCACATACTTGTATGGTAGATGCCGGTTGCCTAGTTTTATTCTGCTGACGCCGGCGGAGTTTTAATTCCCGAATGTCTGCGGCATCCCAATAAGTTTGTTTTTCACGACTCTGACTTATCCGATATCGCCAAAAATAATACGGAACACAGGGGTATTATGATTAATCATCATAAAGAAAGACCGATATCACTCAAAAATATGCTGGCCTATGGTGGAGGAGATTTCTTCGGCGGCGGTTGTTTTGCGGTATTAGGTTTATGGATTATGTTTTTCTATACGACCTACGCCGGATTAAGTCCGGCGGAGGCCGGCGCCGTTATTGCTTCTGCCCGGTTGCTGGATGCTTTTTTCGATCCGCTGATGGGATATGTGACCGATAATTTTTACCGTAATCCTCTGGGCAAAAAGTATGGCCGCCGCGGGTTCTTCTTCTTATTTGGCGCTCCGCTGATTATGGTGACCTACATTATTATGTGGGTCAGCGGCATGGGATTCTGGTATTACCTGCTGACGTATATTTTATTTTATGCAGCTTACACGCTGGCGATTGTGCCTTATGAAACGCTGGCGGCTGAAATGACCTCCAGTTTTAAAATGCGCACTAAACTCACCGGTGTCAGAATGTTCTTTTCAACCGGCGCTGCAATATTAGCCGCCTGGCTTCCGGGACGAATTATTGCCTATCTCGGAGAGGATTCGTCTTCGTCATTTCTGATTATGGGCGTGATATTTGGCGTGCTGTTCGCTGTGGTGATCCTGCTGCTCTATTTCTATACCTGGGAACGCCCGATCCCCGTTGACGTGGCCACGCCGAAATTGTCTTTCCGCCGTGACATGAAGCACCTGTTTAAATCCCTCGTTTCAACCATGAAAGTGCGGACTTTTCGCCAGCACGTCGGGATGTATCTGGGCGGTTATGTCGCGCTGGATGTCCTCGGTGCCGTTCTCGCTTACTACATTATTTTTGTCCTCGGGCAAAATGCCGTAACGGCGTCGAATGCGATGACACTCATGACGCTCATTCAGTTTGTCTGCGTCGCCTTATTTATTTTCCTGTGTATGAAATTAGGTAACGGCTCAGCGTACCGGATTGCACAACTCTTTATGCTGGCGAGCGTCGGGTTATTTTTATCTATTCACCTGCTGCAACTGCCTTTTAATATGGCGCTGATTTATCTCTCCGTTATTTTAATGGGCGTCGGACGTTCCGGAACCAGTTATGTCTGCTGGAATATCTACAGTTTCATTCCGGATGTCGATGAAATGCTGACCGGGAAACGCCGCGAAGGTATTTTCGCCGGCGTAATGACTTTTATGCGTAAAGCCGTTCAGGCCGTAGCGTTATTTACCGTAGGCCTCTTATTGCAACATTATGGATTTACGCCGAAAAGCGCCACGCAACCCGCGGAAGCGGTCTACGGAATTACGCTGGTATTTGGCACAGGCTCGGTGGTCTTCCTGCTGATTGGCCTTTACAGCTCCATGAAGTTTCGTCTTACCCGCCATAACCATTCCCTGCTGGTCAATGAAATTGAACGCCTGAAAGCCGGTGGCAGTAAATATGATGTGACGCCGGAAACCCGTTTAATCGCCGAACAACTGACCGGCTGGCCTTACGAAAAATGTTGGGGTGATAATAATATTCTTAGCCAGACAGAAGACTATTCCCCGCTGACCTCACCTGAACTTTCCACCGGAGCCGACAATGCAAAGAATTGAATTCAGCCTGATGCAACAAACCATCCACCGCGCTTTGATCAAAGCGGGGCTGGATGAAGAAAGCGCGCGGACATGTGCGCGGATCCACACCGAATCTAGCTGCGACGGCATTGCTTCGCACGGCCTGAACCGGGTGGCACGCTTTGTCGATTACGTTCAGAAAGGCTGGATCAATGTTCGCGCCAAACCCGTGCAGGAAAAATCGCTCGGCGCCATCGCCATCTATAACGGCAACCGGGGGATCGGCATCACCAATGCGCTGTTTGCCGTCGAAAAAGCCGCCGAAATGGCAAGAGAATACGGCGTCGGGATTGTGGCGATGAAAAACAGCAGCCACTGGATGCGCGGCGGAAGCTATGGCTGGCACGCCGCCACACGCGGGTTGGCCGCTATTTGCTGGACGAATACAGAATCGTGCATGCCTGCCTGGGGCGGCAAAAATACCCGCATCGGCAATAACCCGTTTGTAATGGCGGTGCCAAGAGCCAAAGGCCCGATCGTACTGGATATGGCGATGTCGCAATATTCCTACGGTAAGTTGCAGGTCACACGGCTCAAAAACGAAAAATTGCCGTTTCCCGGCGGTTATGACAACCAGGGAAATCTCACTGACGATCCCGGCCCGATTGAGGCTTCCATGCGCATTTTGCCCGCTGGTTACTGGAAAGGTTCCGGTCTGGCGATTGTGCTCGACGCCATGGCCGCACTGCTCTCCGCCGGTTCGCCAACCAATGAAATCGATAAAATTGGCGAAGGCAGCTGCACCGGCGCCAGCCAGATTTTCATGGTCTTCGACCCGGCGCAGCTGGGCGGCACGCAATTCACCGAACACATGGCTGACAGCGTGGCGGATTACGTGAATCAGTCAGAACCCGCAGAAAACAGCCGCGATGTGCGCTATCCCGGCCAGACGGCGGCGTTAAACCGCGAACAAAACCGCCGTCTGGGCATTCCCGTCGACGATGCCGTCTGGGATGAAGTGATGCGGCTGGCCGAATAATCCTTCCCTGCTCCCCCTCTGGAACGCCTGCCTGTGCAGGCGTTTTCATTTCTGCCTGGCGGAGTTTTTCCGCATAAATCTCCGCTCAAAATGTGATCGCCTCCGGCAAAAACAAATTTACATACTTGTATGGTAGTTGGATTAAGGCGTATTTATAACCAAAGAAAATGCATCTAACTTTTACTGCAAAAGGTCGTAACCGATGAAAATCGTGAATGCTGAAGTCTTTGTCACTTGCCCGGGTCGCAACTTTGTGACGTTAAAAATCACTACCGACAGCGGTCTGACCGGTATCGGCGATGCCACCCTGAACGGCCGCGAACTGCCGGTCGCGTCTTATCTGAAAGATCACGTCTGCCCGCAGCTTATCGGGCGCGACGCACATCAGATTGAAGACATCTGGCAGTTCTTCTACAAAGGCGCGTACTGGCGTCGCGGTCCGGTCACGATGTCGGCCATTTCGGCGGTCGATATGGCGCTGTGGGATATCAAAGCAAAAGCCGCCAATATGCCGTTGTATCAGTTGCTCGGCGGCGCGTCCCGCACCGGCGTGATGGTTTACTGCCACACCACCGGTCATTCCATCGACGAAGTGCTCGATGATTATGCCAGACACAAAGAGCTGGGCTTTAAGGCGATCCGCGCCCAGTGCGGCGTGCCGGGCATGAAAACTACTTACGGCATGGCGAAAGGCAAAGGTCTGGCGTACGAGCCCGCCACCAAAGGCAACTGGCCGGAAGAACAGCTGTGGTCCACGGAAAAATACCTCGATTTCACGCCAAAACTCTTTGAAGCCGTGCGCAACAAATTCGGCTTTGATGAACATCTGCTGCACGACATGCATCACCGCCTGACGCCCATCGAAGCCGCGCGTTTTGGGAAAAGCATCGAAGAATATCGCCTGTTCTGGATGGAAGATCCGACGCCTGCCGAGAATCAGGAATGTTTCCGCCTGATCCGCCAGCACACGGTCACCCCCATTGCCGTCGGCGAAGTCTTCAACAGTATCTGGGATTGCAAACAGCTGATTGAAGAACAGCTGATCGACTATATCCGTACCACGCTGACCCACGCGGGCGGCATCACGGGGATGCGCCGCATTGCCGATTTCGCGTCGCTTTATCAGGTGCGTACCGGTTCGCACGGCCCGTCAGATCTCTCGCCAGTCTGCATGGCGGCTGCCCTGCACTTCGATCTTTGGGTGCCGAACTTTGGCGTGCAGGAATACATGGGCTATTCCGAACAGATGCTGGAAGTGTTTCCGCATAACTGGACCTTCGATAACGGCTACATGCATCCTGGCGAAAAACCGGGTCTGGGCATTGAGTTTGACGAAAAACTCGCCGCGAAATATCCGTATGAACCGGCCTATCTGCCGGTGGCCCGTCTTGAAGACGGCACTTTGTGGAACTGGTGAGGGAACGAAACATGAACAGCGTCGTTATACAAGAACCGGGAAAATTGGTCATCGAGCAACGTGCTTTGCCGGTACCTGCCGCCGGCGAGGTACGAGTTCGGGTGAGTTACGCAGGCATATGCGGCTCCGATGTTCACATCTATCACGGCCACAATCCGTTCGCGAAATACCCGCGCGTTATTGGCCATGAGTTCTTCGGCCATATCGACAGCGTCGGTGAAGGCGTTGATACCGCGCGCATCGGCGAACGTGTGGTCATTGACCCGGTGGTAAGCTGCGGGCATTGCTATCCGTGCTCCGTCGGGCGGCCTAATGTCTGTAACGAGTTGCAGGTGATCGGCGTTCACCGCGACGGCGGTTTCAGCGATTACGCCTGCGCCCCGGCGAAAAACGCCTATAACGTCCCGGCGTCCATTCCCGACAAACTCGCCAGCATGGTCGAACCTTTCACCATCGCCGCCAATATCACGGCGTTTTTGAAACCGACACCGCAGGATACGGCGCTGGTTTACGGCGCAGGCCCGATGGGGCTGACGGTGATCCAGGTGCTGAAAGGCGTCTACGGCGTTCAGAACGTGATCGTCACCGACCGCATTGAAGAACGTCTGCATATGGCACTCGACAGCGGCGCCGACTGGACCATCAATAACAGCGAACGCAGCGTGGCTGATGTGCTGTCCGCTGAAGGCGTGCGCCCGACGATAATCGTTGATGCTGCCTGCCATCCGGCGATTTTGCAGGAAGCCATTTTGCTGGCTTCACCGGCTGCGCGTATCGGCATGATGGGTTTCTCCGGCGAGCCGAGCACCATCACGCAACAAAGTATTACCAGCAAAGAAATTTCGTTGTTCTCTTCGCGCCTGAACAGTCACCGGTTCCCGCAGGTGATTGAATGGATGGAGCAGGGAAAAATCACGCCTGAAAAACTGGTGACGCACTGGATGCCCGCCGGAGATGTGGAAGCCGCACTGACGCTGTTTGAAAAAGATCAGCGTTCCTGCTGCAAAGTTCTGCTGACGTTCTGAAGACCGTTTTTATTTTAATTGTTTGAAACCGCGGGAGGATTTTTAAATCTTCCCGCAAACCGTACCTCATATTCTACCTACAAAGAACGCAACACTATTAAAACGACACCAAGTGGAGCACCTTACCTATGTTTAAGAACCTACGCTGGATCATCGTATTCCTGCTTTTTATGGTTTACATGATCAACTATCTCGACCGTGTAGCGCTGTCTATTACGGTACCGATGATAGAAAAAGAACTGACCATTAATCCTGAGCAGTTCGGGATAATATTCGGCAGTTTCTTCTTTGGTTACGCCATATTCAATTTCATTGGCGGTCTGGCCGTCGATAAATTCGGGCCAACGCTCGTGATGGGATTAGCCGTCGGGCTGTGGTCTCTATTTTGCGGAATGACTGCCATCGCCACCGGCTTTTATTCCATGCTGATATTGCGGGTATTATTCGGCATGGCTGAAGGCCCGATATGCGCTTCCGCCAATAAGATGATTAACGGCTGGTTCCCGAAGAAAAAAGCCGCCACCGCAATGGGGCTTCTCAGCGCCGGTTCGCCTCTCGGCGGCGCCGTTGCCGGGCCGATCGTCGGTTATCTGGCGCTGTCTTTTGGCTGGCGTCCGGCCTTTATGGTGATTGCCGCCATCGGGATTGTATGGATGGCAATCTGGTTCTTTACCGTGGCGGATAATCCGCTGAAAAGTAAACGCGTCTCGCCGGAAGAATTACGTTTAGTCGATGAGATGAAGAATGAAAATATCAGCGAAGAAGACGATCTGGCGCACGCCGCGCATGGTCTGGGATATTATTTACGCCAGCCGATTATTCTGGTCACGGCGTTCGCCTTCTTCTGCTACAACTATATTTTGTTCTTCTTCCTCAGCTGGTTCCCGTCTTATCTGGTTCAGGCACACGGTCTGAATATAAAAGAAATGAGCCTGACTACCGTGATTCCGTGGATTGTCGGATTCGTCGGTCTGGCGCTGGGCGGTTATATCTCCGATAAGATTTTCAATATTACCGGCCGCTTACTGCTGTCGCGCAAAATTATTCTGGTCTTCAGCCTGTCTGCCGCCGCTATTTGCGTCGCACTGGCTGGTATCGTCACCAGCGTGGTTCCGGCCGTAGTACTGATGTCTGTTTCTATTTTCTTCCTGTATACCACCGGCGCAATTTACTGGGCGATTATTCAGGACGTCGTGCATAAATCCCGCGTTGGCGGCACCAGCGGTTTTATCCATCTGGTCGGCAGCGTATCAGGCATCGTCGGGCCGGTCGTAACAGGCTTTATTGTGCAAAACACCGGTCATTTCGACAGCGCCTTTATTCTCGCAGGCGGCGTCGCCGCACTCGGCGCGATTCTGGTGTTCTTTGTGATTAAAGCCCCAAAGCATTCACCGGCCACTAAATTATCCCACGGCTGAAGTTCTGAATGAAAATGCCGCGCCCGGCTAAGAGGCGCGGCATTTTGCCGACACTGTTGCTGTATATCCGGAGCATTTCACCATGTCACAGATTTCATCGCAGCCTCTCTCTGAAGCCGCCGAAAAAGAACAGCGTGGATTATTAAGGCGCGTCGCAGGCGCTTCCGCAATCGGCACCGCTGCCGAATATTACGACTTTTTTGCCTACGGTACGGCGGCCGTTCTGTTTTTCGGTCAGCTGTTTTTCCCGAGCCACGACCCGCTGATCAGCACGCTGGCCGCTTTCGCCACATACGCCGTCGGGTTTCTTGCCCGTCCGTTGGGCGGCATTGTTTTCGGCCATATCGGTGACAAAGTCGGACGCAAAAAAGCGCTGGTGATCACCATTCTGATCGTCGGTTTAGGGACTTTCTGCATCGGCCTGCTGCCGACTTACGAAAAAATCGGCTTCTGGGCGCCGGTTCTGCTGATTTTAATCCGCGTATTGCAGGGGTTTGGCGTGGGCGGAGAACAGGCAGGCGCCGTGCTGATGACCGCCGAATATTCACCGCCGGAACGCCGGGGCTTTTTTGCCAGCTGGGTACAAATCGGCGCGCCGCTGGGCTTTCTTCTGCCGTCGGCCTTGTTTGCGCTGCTGACGTCGCAGTTATCGGCCGCACAAATGCTCGACTGGGGCTGGCGTATTCCGTTCCTGCTCAGCCTGCTGCTGGTGATCGTCGGGCTGTTCATCCGTCTGCGGATTGATGAATCGCCGGTGTTTGCTGAAATCCGTAAAACCAAAGCGGTGGAATCGCGTCCGGTCGTGGAAGTCATCAGATTGTATCCGGGGATCATCGTCAAAGGCGTGTGCGCCAAACTGATCGAAGCCTGCGCATTCGCCATGTTCACGGCGATTGTGCTGGCATTCGGTAAGGCCAATCACCTGAGCGAAAGCATTCTGCTGCAAACTATGATTGTTGCCGTCATTCTGGAAATATTTGCCATCCCGATGATGGGCAAACTTTCTGACCATATTGGCCGCAAGCCGGTGTATATGGCCGGTGCGATGTTGCTGGCGGTTGGGATTATTCCCTTCTTTCTGGCCCTGAAAATGGACACGTTCTGGATCACGCAAATTGCCATGATCCTCGCGCTGACCTTCGGCCACAGCATGTGTTATGCGCCACAGGCTTCGTATTTTCCCGAGCTGTTCCCGACGCGGATCCGTTGCAGTGGCATTGCGTTAATCTGGCAAATCGGATCACTCATCGGAAGCGGAATTCTCGGGCTGGTGGCGGTGAAAATCCTGCAAATGACCGGCGGCGATTATCACGGGCTGGCGATTTATATGATTGTTCTCGGCATCGTCTCAGTGATCGGCCTTGCCCTGCTGCCGGAAACCGCGCCGGGCAGAAGAAAGAGCGAATACCACAGCTGGAAACAGTAATCCCGCACGCCCCCTTCGGGCTGCACGTCACGGCAGCCCGAGGATGACGGGTTATACCTCGTCAACCCAGACGCGCATCTCCCCTTCTCCGCGGTTAGCCCAGGTAAAGTACGGCACAAACGTCATGGTTTGCGGCACGGTCTCTTCAGCGGCCGGGTTGAAACGGTAAAGCGGTTGCTGATCGGCGTGGTTTGACGGCCTTCGCTCACCCTTCGTTTGCAAAAGCGTTTTACCGGCAAACAATCCGTTCCCCGCTATCAGGCGGAACTGCGCATTTTGCGGCAAACGGAGGTTATGCAATTCGCTGCCGTTGTCAGCCTGCTCAAGGCAGTAAACCAGCGGCCCGCGCTGTACCGCGACTTTCCCGGCGACATGCCGCAGCAGCGCATTGCCTTTCACGCACGTGACCGGCATCGGTAACGTCATCTCAATGCGGTCCCCTTTTTGCCATTCCTGCGTCAGACGCAGATATCCGCGCGATGTCCGGGCGGCGACGTCCAGCGGTTTGCCGTTAAGCGTCACCTGCGGGCTGGCGCACCAGTCGGGCAAACGCAGCGCCAGCGTGGCTTCGAGAGGCTCGCCGGTGTCTACTTCAATCAGCACATTTTCAGCCCAGGGATAGCCGCCGGATTGCCTGAGGCGCAGCGGCTTACCGCCAATCGTGGCTTCGACATCACTGCCGATGTAGAGATTAATGTCCACACCGTCCGGCCGCTGGGTGTAAATATAATGACCGAGAGACGCCAGCAGCCGCGCGATATTGGGCGGACAACAGGCGCAGCCAAACCAGCGCTGACGGACCGGTTTTACATGGTCATAAATATGGTTGAAGGGAATGCTTTTCGGATGGACTTCCAGCGGATTGACGTAGAAGAAATGTTTGCCGTCGAGCGCCATACCGGCAAGCACCGTGTTGTAAAGCGCGCGCTCCATGACATCGCCGTAACGGCTGTCGGCCTCGAGCTGCAACATGCGGTTGGCAAACATCATCAGGCCAATCGACGCACAGGTTTCGGTATAGGCCGTATCGTTGGGCAAATCATAATCCGACGAAAACGCCTCGCCGCTGCTCTGCGAACCGACAGAACCGGTGATGTACATCTGCCGCTGCGTCATGTTTTCCCATAAGCGCCGACAGACTTCACGTTTTTCCTGATCCTGACTCAGCCGCGCCAGATGCGCGACGCCAGCGTATAAATACACAAACCGCACGGCATGCCCGATCGCCGTGGTCTGCAACGCCACCGGTAAGTGTGCCTGGCTGTAGGCTTTATCCTTCACCATCCACGCCGGACCGTAGGTATTCCAGTGCGACGTTTTTCCGCGTTTTTCATACTCGATATCGTAGAAATGCGGCTGCGCACCGCGCTGTTCGACGAAATAACACGTGAGTTCGAGATAGCGCGTTTCGCCGGTTTCTTCGTATAAACGCATTAATGCCAGTTCAATTTCCGGATGACCGGGATAGCCGTGCAGTTGCTTTTCACCCGGTCCGAAAACGTCACCAATATGGTCGGCGAGCTTACACACGATCTCCAGCAAACGCGTTTTTCCGGTGGCCTGCGCGTAGGCGACGCCTGCTTCAATCAGATGTCCGGCGCAGTAAAGCTCGTGACATTCCGCCAGATTTTTCCAGCGCTGCTGCGGCTCTTTGACCGTGAAATAGGTATTCAGATAACCGTCCGGTTGCTGCACCGCACCGACCAGCTCAATGACGCGGTCAGCGGTTTCTTCAAGCTCCGGATCCGGCGTTTTTGCCAGTAAATACCCCACAGCTTCCAGCCATTTGGCGACATCGCTGTCCTGAAAAACCATGCCGTAAAATTCTCCGTCGCTCTGCCCGGCCGCGATACGGAAGTTTTCAATGGCGTGGCTCGGCTCTGCATCCGCCACTTCATCGTTCAACGCTTTCCACTGATACGGCACGACCACATCTTTCACCAGACGCTGGTATTCCAGCCAGAATGCATCGGAAATATTCACCTTGTGCAAAGGCACTTCTAAAGAATCAACCGGAGAAAAAGACATACAACCTCCTGAATCGTTATCGTCAGTTAAATTTTGGCCGCCAGCTCACGCGACATACGCGTCAGCAATGTGTTGTTGAGCTTGCAGAAAATCAGGGTGCCCGCCAGCAGCAGATGCATCGCCGCAGGCAGCAGGGTTTCGAGAAGTGTGATCCCGCCGAGCGAAGCTGCGGTCTGGTGATCCGCACCGGCCTGATAAGAAACCAGCACGAAGACCAGGCTGATGATCCCGGCGCTGGATGCCCACGCGAGTTTGATGAAGAAAAGGTTGAAGGCGAAGTTCATGCCGGAAGAACGGATGCCGTTTTTCCAGTGGCCGTAGTCGTCGGCGAACGCCATCAGGGAAAAGTGCAGCGGCAGCGTAAAGCCAAGAATGACGCAATGGACAAAAATAATACCCAGCCAGAGCGTCTGCCACTGTTCGCCCACCGGCACGAACCACAACAGCAGGGAAAACACCGCCAGCACCAGATTGGTCAGCATGTAGAGACGCACGCTGTCGATGAACTTTGTCAGTTGATTGACGATCACCGCCCCGAGAATCGACGCCAGCGTCACCATACCGAAGAACATCGAGGCGTAACCTGCGCCGCCTTTCAGCACGTACGTGATGAAGTACATATAACCGCCGCCGCGCAGGTTAAACACGTTGATCAGCAGGAAAGACATCAGCAATACCAGCAAAAGCTGGTCATTTTTCAGCATTCCGCGAATGTGCTCACGGACGCTGAACTGCCCGAGCAGCGCCAGCGGCAGGCGTTCCCGCACGGCAAAGAAGCACCACAGGAACATCACAACGGCAATCGCACACAGCAAACCGACGCCCTGCTGATAACCCACCGCCGCATTGCCTTTTCCCAGCACCTGCACCAGCCACGGCAATCCGACCGACACCAGAAAACCGGCGACGCCGCACAAGACAAAGCGCCAGGACTGACATGACATCACCTCGCGGTGATCTGTCGTCATGGTGTTGATCAGCGCGCAATACGGCACGTTGATCGCGGTGTAAGAAATGGACAGCAGGAAATAGGTGAAAAATGCGTAGGCAATTTTGGCATCACCACTGAAACCCGGCACCGTAAACGTCAGGAAACCGACAACGCCGATCGGCAGCGCAATCCACAACTGCCACGGGCGAAAACGGCCCCAGCGGCTTTGCGTCCGGTCGGCCAGAACCCCCATTAACGGATCGGAAATTGCATCAATGACGCGCAGTGAAATAAACAACGTGCCGACAATAGCAGGCGTCAGCCCGAATACGTCGGTATAGAAAAAGGTGAGAAAACTGCCAATGAGACATGTAATTATCGTGCCTCCGGCATCACCTAATCCATAGCCAATTTTCTCACTGACCGAAAGTTTGGCGTTTGCAGACACAATGGCGTCAGTGCCTCTTACAGGCGATGAGCCGGTATTCATAGAATCGGTTGGCATTGTATTTTCCTCGCTTTTATATCGTTATTTATAAGCTTCAGGAACGTATTAAATAAGGCTGAAATTGAATATCAGCCGGGAGATAAATAAGGTACGCCTTCAATCTGGCACAGGGTTCTCAAACCAACAAGAGGCGGATAAAGTAGTTAAACGGGACAATTCCGACTCACAGACAGAATCTGTGAAGCAGATCAACCCCTCCTGTCTGCCTGCTGGCAGAGCGCGTCCGCTGTGCTAATGTCAGCTATCTTCCGCCCGATGAGTGCCTGAAATGCTTTCATTTCCCGTTAATTATCCGGTTAAAGTTCAGAATGGCGGTTTGTTTATTTCCCGCGGAATGGGGACACATCCGACCCGGCAACTCAGTTCGCACGAGCTGATTTACGTTGTACGTGGCACGCTTTCCCTTCAGGAAGAAAATACCCGTTTTGATTTACATGAAGGAGAAAGTTTACTGTTATTTCCCGACAGGGAACATAAAGGCGTGACGACGTTTGATCCTGAGTTAAAGTTTTATTGGCTGCACTTTGATATTGTGAAAAACACGACAATAATTAAATCACAGCAAATTAATCCCTCTTTACAGCTGGATATTCCACAACACTGTAAGGTCAGAGATACCGAAACAGTGTTAACCCTGTTCAGATTATTTTTATATGAGCAGGAGCGCGGCGGAAATTCGCTGGAGCTGTTTCTGATTTTATTGTTGCAGGAAGTCTCCCGCGCCTGGCCTGAAAATGTGGCACCCGGCGGGCCGGGTGTCGCGCTCGCCTATAAGGCACGTGAGCTGATTACCACCCAGTATCATCTGCCGCTCGGCGCCTCTGAGCTGGCAGACCGATTACACTGCAACGCTGATTATCTCGGGCGGGTTTTCCGCCTGACGTTTCAGATGACGCTGACAGATGCGTTGCATAAACAACGGGTTGCGGCGGCCGAAAAGCTACTGCTGAGTAATACTGGCAATGTTGCGGATGTTGCCCGGCAGACCGGTTTTAACGACGTGGCCTATTTTCGTCGGGTTTTCCGCAAACTGCTGGGGATTACGCCAGCGGCCTATAAAAAACTCTATTGCCGCGAGCATATTAATTCCCAATAATTTGATAAAACCTTGCGCTAACAATCTCAAAATCCTGAGAAAACTCATGTTAGTATTATCTTCTCCTGATTCTGAAGACAAATTTAGCCCATGACAGACTCCTTTGAATTTCTCAGTAATGTGCCGGTAAATCAGCAGATTTACCGCACCTTGCGTCAGGACATTGTCACCTGTGCCATCGCACCGGGGGCGTTCCTGTCGGAGAAAGAAATTTCCACGCGTTTTAATGTTTCCCGCCAGCCGGTTCGCGAAGCCTTTATCAAACTGGCCGAAGCCGGGCTGGTACAGGTTCTGCCACAGCGCGGCACTTACGTGATGAAAATTTCTTCCAAACGGGTGGCCGACGGCCGTTTTATTCGTGAAGCCGTTGAAACCGCCGTCGTCCGCCGCGCCGCCATGGTCGCGACGGATAAAGATCTCGCGCTGCTTGAGCACAATCTTGAACGGCAGACGCTGGCGGCAAAAAGCCAGCAAACGCAAGAATTCCTGTTACTCGACGATGAATTTCATCGCACCATCGCGCAGATTATTGACTGCCGGCTGGCGTGGGAAACCGTCGAGCACATCAAAGCCACGATGGATCGCGTACGGTTTCTGACGCTCAGCAAGGTATCGCCGCCGGAAAATCTCATCGCGCAGCATTACGCCATTTTTGACGGACTGAAAGCGCACGATCCGGACGCCGCCGAAAAAGCCATCCGCATTCATTTACAGGAAATGATTTCCACCATTACGCCGATTGCAGAGCAAAACAGCGACTGGTTTGATGCGGAATAGACAGGGCAAAACCCTTTTCCCCGCGTTTTAGCGCAATGCCAGCGCGGGGTCCAACGCGTTTCAGGGAAGTTTGGTCCAGTCCTTCGGCGGATGGTAGAAGGCTTCCGGCGGACCAAATGCGCCAAGTTTATCGTCATCCAGACCGCTGTAGTTCTCTTCACAATATCTCAAATACCCAACGAGCATATCGACCAGCTCAAGCTGGCGTGGGGTTAACTGAACGGGCTTGCCCATACACTTTTCCTTATATTCAGACGGTGTAAATTGATGTTTATTGGAATTCTATTAAAGCGTTCTATTATTTAATTTCGAATTCATATATTCGCTTAACAGAAAATAATTTGACTCGCATTCCATCTTTCCGGCAAGTTGTGCCAATGGCGCTTCAGACATATAAAAGCGCATTACGTCCTCATTAACAATATCTTTTATTAAGAATCTCGATTTTTCTTTTTCTAAGAAATTATTTTGATCGAGCCTTTCAGCATAAGTCACCATAATACACAGACTAAAGTACAGCATTTGTCCTTTTAACGGGTGTGTCGGCGTTTTACGATAAAAATTTTCCAGCGCATTGATTTCAAGATTATTTTCTTCAAACCAGCAGGATTTCAACAAGAAAGCCGCCCGCTCCTGAGGCGGATTTTTAAGACAAAACACGTAAGCTGTTTGCTCAACCCCAGACTCAGCGGGTTTGTTTTTACGGTATTCATTGAATAACCATTTCCAGTTAAGCTGATTCTTTTCCGGTTGCAGTAAATTACGTCTGGCTTTGCGCTGCTGCCAGATAATATCACTGCGGCGAATACGTCTGATAATAAGCGGGGTCTTTAATTTATCAAAGACGGCATTCATGATGAGAACCGTCTCGTTAATTACCTTTTCATGTAACGTTAAATATTTCATTTTGTTTATCGCTCCCTGATTTCAATGAGCGATAGAATAATCCTGGCAAAATGAATCACAACGCAGCATGCGCGTTTTTACGAGACGGCTCGGGAAATTTCGTTATCAGGGCTAACGCAACCCGAAAAAGATGCCCGTTTTGCGGGGTAGCCCCAAAATTTGTATGACAACTTGGTGTAAGCTGTAAACCACATCAATATCGTGGATACTTTTATGCCTGCTACAGCCCCCCTGAAAAAAAGCTATTACAGCGCAGATCAGTCGCTGTCCCTGTCTCAGCTCGATGTCGAGAAAATCAGCCAGGTCGTGCGCGATCTGGACGTGGCTGAAAGCGAAAAAGAGCATTACGTCACGGGCTGGATGGGCCAGAACAGTGTGGTACTGGTGAGGAATTATCAGGACAAACGCGGGACGTCTAACGGAATTGTCATGTCACGCGGCAACCGTTACAAACTGACCATTCAGGCCATTACCTTCCGCATTCCCAAATTTCTGTTGTGGATTACGTTCCGCCGCAAGCCCCGTACCATGACCGTAATTGCTTACAACAAGCTGGGTGAACAGGCCACCGGTCTGCAACAGTTTATGCATATTCAGGAACCTGAGCTGAAAGAGCAGCTGGAAAGCGACTGGCGTGAGCTGAATGATTATCTTGGCATGGCCTGCTGGCAGATGGAGAATAATCAGCCGCTGTGGCGCAAGCTGCGTGAAGAAATCACGCCACAGTCGCTGCTGATGCAGGCGGAATCGGCGTGGTTCAGCGGCAAGAAGCTGCAAAAAGACGGTGAATGCGAAGGATTGTGGCTGCACGAGCAGTTTATCGGGCGTCGTACCGGCGAGCACGCGGCGCTGTTGCTGTCGTGGAAGGATGAGGAAAATCAGGATATCGCCAGCTACCGGTTTGAGCGGGTTTCGGCCACAAAGATTCGTGTGATGCTGCGACCGCGCAAAGAAGCAAAATTCTACCCGCTGAACCCGTTTGACGCCGTGCATCTGCAGGAGGCGCTGACGATGTATCACCAGGCAGAAGAGGCGCTGAGCGAAACACAGCGCCGCGCCTGAGCGGTTTTACCACCAGCGGTGAAAATGATGCACGGGCCCGATACCGTGACCGACTTCCAGTGAGCCGGCCTGCATCAGCGCCTGTTGCAGATAGTTTTTGGCTTCCCGCACGGTATCCGCCCAGTGAGTGTGGCGCGGACGTAACGCCGCCAGTGCTGCCGACAATGTACAGCCGGTGCCGTGCGTATGTCGGGTATTCACCCGTGGCGCGGTAAAACGCTCGCGTGAATCCGCCATAAACAGCCAGTCCGGGCTTTCTTCATCACTCAGATGACCGCCCTTCATCAGCACCGCTTCACATCCCATTGCCAGTAGCGCTTCGCCCTGTTCACGCATTTCTGCCTCATTCACCGCCACCGGGCATTCCAGTAAGGCAGCGGCTTCCGGCAGATTGGGGGTAATAATTGAGACCTGCGGAATAAGCAGACGGCGCACGGCATCAACGGCCTCCGGCAACAGCAGCGGATCGCCACTTTTTGCCAGCATGACGGTATCAAGCACCACAAAAGGCGGCTGATAATGCCTGAGCCTTTCGGCGACCACTTCAACAATCTGGCTGTTCGCCAGCATGCCGATTTTAGTGCTGTCGATTCGCACGTCGCTGAGTACGGAATCGAGCTGCGCGGCCACGAAATCCGGCTCAATGTTGTAAACAGACTGCACGCCACGGGTGTTTTGCGCCACCAGCGCAGTGATTACGCTGGTGCCATACGCGCCAAGCGCCGAGAAGGTTTTCAGGTCTGCCTGGATCCCCGCGCCGCCGCTCGGGTCAGTACCTGCGATGGTCAGGGCATTGATTCTTTTCATCCGATGTTTTCCCCGTTCAGCCACTCTTCGCGCATTAAATACAGGTTATCGAGAAACTCCGGCGTGAAGCTGCCCGGCCCTTTCACCACCGCGCAGGCGCGCTCACCGGCACAAGACATGACGCGACATGCCGCGGCAACGTTATCCAGACGTTTGCCAGGCAATGCGGCAAACGCCGCAACAACCGCAGATAACGAACAACCGGTGCCGACGATGCGGGTCATCATCAGATGTCCACCGGGAACTGACCAGCTGCGCTCGCCGTCGGTGACGTAATCAGTTTCGCCGGTGACAGCCACCACCGCACCGGTTTCCAGCGCCAGTTGCTGTGCAGCCGGTAAGGCAGACAGCGAGTCATCGCCGCTGTCTACGCCACGTCCGGACGCACTCAGGCCGCTGAGCGCACGGATTTCAGAGGCGTTTCCGCGGATGGCGGCGGGTGTAAGTTTGATGAGTTCGAGGCAAAACTCCGTGCGCCAGCTCAGGCCGCCGACGGCAACCGGATCCAGCACCCAGGGTTTTCCGGCCTGATTTGCCGCGTGAATCGCTGCGTGAATCGCCTCAGCATGAGGGCGGGTCAGCGTGCCGACATTAATCAGTAAGGCATCGGCCACCGCGCTGAACTGCGCGGCTTCGGCCGGGTCAGTCACCATTGCCGGTGAGGCACCGAGCGCCAGCAGGACATTAGCCGTAAAGGATTGCACCACATCGTTGGTCAGACAATGAACCAGCGGCGCGGAGGCACGAAGTTGTCGTAAAGAAGCGGCGGCTGTTGCGCCGGGAAACACGGAAGGTCGGGTATTCATAGTTCTCCCCACCGGCGCTAAAGAAGGCGGTATCGGGAGAGATACCTGACTTCCCTACGCTGGCATAATCCAGATCAGGTAATACGGGTAAAATCTCAGCCGTTCTTTTGCAGGAGCGGCACCCCGAGTCAAGGAAGCATTATTGGTGGCGAGCCTGAGAAGGTCAATCAGGATTTTTCGTACAGCGCGTTATTTCACCGCCGACGCAATAAGGTTAATTTCCAGTAAAACATCGACCAGAAGTTCCACGCAAACTGTTGTCCGGGCAGGATATGGCGCGTTGAAATGTTTTACATATGCCTCGTTAAAGGCTTTGAAATCTTTCTTATCGGTCAGGTAAACATTCACGGAAACAGCATCATCGAGCGTCAGGTTATATTCTTTCAGAGACCCGGCTATTTTCGAAAATACCAGATGAGTCTGCGCTTCAATTCCGGCGGGCGTTGTGCCTTCCGCAGTAATCGGTACTTCGCCGGAAACAAAATAAAGATCGCCGCTTTTACGGACTTTGGGAAAAGGTAAGGTTCCTGTGAGCATAATGAATTCCTCGGTTCAGACGTAAAATCAGAAGCTTGATATCAGCAACATGCCGTAGAAAATAAAGACGACCGCCAGCGTGATATAAACTATCCGTGAATCACGGGGATCCACAGGTTTGTTTTTTTCTGTCATATAAGCAACTTAGCTATTTGAAATAAATTAATTGAGAGTACTTAAGCGATAGATTTTAATTAAGATAAATAGTACCGCGCATATACAGCGCCGCTTTGCCGCTGATAATCACCCGGTCATTTCCGCTCATTTCACATTGCAGTTCGCCTTTACGCGCGCCACCCTGCCGGGCGGTCATCTGCACTTTATTCAGACGTTTCGACCAGTACGGTGCCAGTGAGGTGTGGGCTGAACCGGTTACCGGATCTTCATTCACCGCCACGCGAGGCCCGAACCAGCGGGAGACAAAATCAAAATCATCGCCCGGTGCGGTAACCACCACGCCACGGGTATCAAAAGCATTGAGTGCTGCGAAATCCGGCGCGAGGGCTTCCAGCGCGGCCGCATCTTCAATCACAATGACGATATCATCGGTTTTAAGCACCGCTGTGATCGGTGCTTTCAGCCCAAGCGCCTGAGTGAGTCCGTCTGGCAACGCGAAAGACTCCGGAGATTTTACCGGGAAATCCATGTGGAAAACCTCACCCTGGCAGGTCACCCATAAATCTCCGCTGCGGGTAGAAAACCGCAGTGATGCGGATTTATCGCCCAGCGCCTGGCTAATCACCCACGCCGTCGCCAGCGTGGCATGACCGCATAAATCCACTTCGGTGCCCGGCGTGAACCAGCGCAGCTCATAATGGTCGCCGTTTTTGACGAAGAAAGCCGTTTCGGAAAGATTATTTTCACGGGCAATATTGCTTAAAACGCTGTCATCCAGCCAGTGAGGCAACGGGCAAACAGCCGCCGGGTTTCCGCTAAAACTTTGCGATGCAAACGCATCGACCTGATAAATTGATAATTCCATTTCAGACTCCTCGCTGTGAATGACCACTATTCATCGCCGCCGGATTTCTTAATTTCATCCAGATAGTTGTAGATGGTGTAACGGGTAACGCCCAGTTTGCTGGCCGCCTTTTCAACGCCGCCTTTGACGATAAACATCCCGCGATCCTGCATAACCCTGACGGCTTCCAGTTTCTCTTTTTTATTCATCGGCTTACCCGCACACCCTGACTGAGACAGGGAAGAATCAATGATTTCTTCCATCATGGACTCGAGATCGGTTTGGGCATTTTGCGGCGTATTTTCTGAAGAATACTGTCTGAGCAGACGCCCGAGCGCCGCATGCGCAATTTCAACCTCACTGAGATCAACGTTGATACACAGGCTGGCAAATGCAACGCCCGCCGCATCGCGGTAAACCGTCGTAGCGCTTTTCAGTTTTGTCCCCTTCGCGGTCACTGTCGTGTAATCCGCAATAACCAGCGGTTCTGAGGATGGAGAAGCCGCATTCCGGGCGTTGAGAAGACCGGCGAACCCTAAATCACCGTCCGGGCCGCTGAACATGGAATCCCCCACCGCCCGGCCGGAAACGTGACCATTGGCGATTTTCAGCACGGAAGACGACGGATTTGTCAGGTCATGAACCACGATTTCAGTATTGTTGCCGATGGCCGCCGCGAGAGCATCCACGGAGGCGAAGAGCGTTTTCAGAACGAGTGCTCTTTCGGCTGCGGCTTTTGGAGGAATTTTGGGCATGAGTACTGGAGTCCGGCATTGCATTTGATACGAACACAATATCAACCGAATGTTGAAATATCAATTTTTTGTTGATTAATTTACGCCCGCACCACAAACCAAATTGAACTCCCGTAAACTCGCTGGCAGTATGGCTCAGTGAAGTGAACGTACTCTGCCCTCATCTTTTCAAAGGAATTCACTCTTTGCCACCAGCACTCAACATCCGCCCTTACGAAGAAGCCGACCGTCCTTTTTTGCGCACGCTGTATCTGGCATCGCGCAAACATACCTGGACGTGGATGGAAGACGATTTTCAGCTCGAAGATTTTGACCGCGCAGTAATGGGCGAAACAATACTGGTTGCCGAACGTGACGGGCATCTGCTCGGATTCGCCTCAATTTTTACGCAGGAAAACTTCCTGCACAATCTGTTCATTGACCCGCAATATCAGGGCACCGGCGCAGGCAGCGCGTTGTTGCACGCCAGTGAAAAAATGTTCACCCGAACGGGTTCATTGAAATGCTTAGTTAAGAGTAAAAACTCTGTCGGATTTTATTTATCAAAGGGCTGGGAAATTATTTCTACCGGCGACAGTCCGAAGGGCGAATATTATCTATTTCATTCACCTAGCAAATGATTAAAAGATGAATGATTAACACGCGTGCGTAATTTTTCCCGTTCCTGACGAACATCAATTTTTCTTTGTAGTTAAGAGGTTAAATTCCACAGCAGTGCTATACATACTTTGTCTTCCGTAAACATTTTCGAGGGTAAGAATGAAAAAAACAAAACTGATGCAGGCAGCACTGATTACGGGTGCTCTGTTTTTGGCGGGCTGTACTAACCACGTCACACAAAAGGAAAAATTCTCAGGCTTCCTCGGTGACTATTCCAATCTGACTGAAGTAAAAACCGCATCCGGGAATCCTGTACTGCGCTGGATTGATCCTTCATTCAAAAAAGCCAATTATTCTTACCTGAAATACGAGCCTATTACGTTCTATCCGGAGCCTAAGCCAACGCCACAAATCAGCAAAGAAACCTTGCAAGGTGTACTGGATTACGCAAACAGCCGTTTGAAACCCGCGATGGCGGATCGTTTGCAGCTGACCGACCATGCCGGCCCGCGCACCCTGATTTTCCGTGGTGCGATCACCGGCGTGAATACTTCGGCGGAAGGTTTGCAGTTCTATGAAGTGATTCCGGTTGCACTGGTCATCGCAAGTGCTGAAACGGCCAGCGGACACCGTACACGCGATACCGAAGTGTATTTCGAAGGTGAGTTGATCGACGCCAGCACCGGCAAACCGGTCTTCAAAGTCGTACGTAAAGGCTTCGGCAAACAGGTTTCCAATGACACCCAGAAAGTCACCGCTAACGATCTGAAAGTCGTGATCGATGGTCTGGCAAACGACACCAAGCTGTTCCAGTCGAACTAAGTCAGACGCGTTAGTCAGCATTTTTGAGAGGCAGCCGAAAGGCTGCCTTTTTTATTGATAAGAATACTTTTTGATATCACATAGTGATATCATTTTTATGTTCTGGCGACTCAGCCATTATCGAAGGATCGACTAATCATGAACATGCTTAATAGCGGACACCTGAAAACGTTACATCTCATTTTTTCCTTGCCTACATCTTCAGCGGTGGAATGGAGAAAAATGGAAGTTTTGTTTATCGCCTTAGGTGCCAAAGTCAGTGAAGGGAAAGGGTCGCGGGTTCGTTTTGAAATCAATAATGTTGTTGCCTCTTTTCATCGACCGCACCCGGAGAAAGAAGCAAAAATTTATCAGGTGCGTGATGCCAAAACATTCCTTGAGGCTATAGGAGTAAAACCATGAGTACTATGACCTATCAGGGGTATGCTGCAAAAATTGAATACAGCGATGAAGACAAATGTCTGGTCGGTCGTATAGCCGGAATTCAGGATGTCATCGGTTTTCACGCTGATAATGTCACGGACCTTAGGCTTGCTTTCGAAGACGCCGTGGAGGATTACCTGAGCTATTGTTCGGAGCAAGGTCGCGAACCTCAGCGTCCGGCCAGCGGGAAAATAAGCCTGCGTATACAGCCGGAAGTTCATGCGGCAATCAATGTCGCCGCAGAAGTATCAGGTAAAAGTGTCAATCAATGGATTAACGACACGCTGATTCAGGCGGTTCACGGCTAAAGCTGTGCGTTAAATATCTGTTTCCAGGCAGCCAAAGGGCTGCCTTTTTTATTTTCTTATGCGGCGTTCTTCACACCGCACTGCTCATGAATTCCCGTAACCAGATATGCGCCGGGTCGCGGTGCGAGCGTTCGTGCCAGTACATGTGCATCTCAAAACCGGGAACTTTCACGGGCGGTTCGGTAAGGTGCAACGCGGGGTTGCCACGCACCAGACGCTCGGGAAGCATAGCGACCAAATCGGTGGTCAGCAGAACCTGAATGACAAACAGGAAATGCGGCACGGAAAGCACCACGCGCCGTGATAATCCGGCTTCTGCCAGCGCGCTGTCGGTGATGCCCTGAAATCCACCACCATCAGGCGAAACGATCACATGCTCAAGCGAGCAAAACACTGGCATAGTGACGGGCTTCGCCAGCTGCGGATGTCCTTTCCTGCCGACCAGCACATAACGTTCGGAAAACAATAGCGTGCTGTGCAAATCCTTCAGCACCGCTTCCCCCGTATGAAATGCCAGATCCAGTTCTCCACGCTCCATTTTCCGCATGATCCGCACCGGTGATGTCTCAAAAATCGCCAGTTTTGTTCCGGGCGCAACAGCCCGGAATGCCTGAAGCACAGGCAACACAATGGTGGATTCGCCATAATCCGCTGCGCCCAGATTCCAGGTATTGTCTGCCTTCGACGGATCGAAAACGTCACCGGCAGAAACCGCAGATGCCAGAGCGGCCAGCGCCTGTTGCAGAGGTTGACGTAACTCATCAGCCCGCGCTGTCGGACGCATGCCGCGCGGGCCCGGCAGCAGTAGCGGATCGTCAAAAAACTCACGCAATTTAGCCAGCTGAACGCTGATTGAAGGCTGGGAAAGATTCAGCCGTTGCGCCGCCCGCGTGACATTGTGCTCCGCGAGCAGAACATCCAGCGTGAGCAATAAGTTGAGATCCAGACGGCCGAAATTATTCATAGCTATACCTGGTATGTTTTAAATTCATTTTAACTATACCTGACGGCGGCCTACTCTGCTTTCATCACTTAACGGAGAGTTCGCCATGAATATTTTAATCGTCTACGCCCACCCGGAACCGAAATCCCTGAACGGTTCGCTGAAAAATTTCGCCGTAAAACACCTGGAGGCCGCCGGTCACAGCGTACAGGTTTCCGACCTCTACGCCATGCAATGGAAAGCTCCGCTGGACGCCGCTGACAATACATCGCCTTCGACGGACATGCCTTTCAATCCTTCTCAGGATTCACAGCGGGCATTCAAAAACGGGACGCAAAGCGCGGACATCACCGCCGAGCAGGAAAAACTGCGTTGGGCCGATACCGTAATTTTCCAGTTTCCACTGTGGTGGTTTTCCATGCCCGCCATCATGAAAGGCTGGGTGGAACGGGTTTACGCCTACGGATTTGCGTACGGCGTGGGCGAACATTCGGATTCGCACTGGGGCGACCGGTACGGTGAAGGGAATATGTCAGGAAAACGCGCCATGCTGATGGTAACGACCGGAGGCTGGGAACCGCATTACAGCCCGCGTGGCATCAACGGTTCCCTAGACGATTTACTGTTCCCCATCCATCACGGGATCCTGCATTATCCGGGCTTTACCGTGCTCCCGCCGCTGGTGTTCTACCGCACCGGCCGCACGGATGAAGCACGTTTTCATCAGCTTTGCGATGAACTGGCGACCCGGCTGGATACGCTGGAAACCACACCACCCATCGCCTTCCGCCAGCAAAACGGCGGTGACTATGATATTCCTTCACTGACGCTTAAAGCTGAAATCACGCCGGAGAAAACCGGGTTTGCGGCGCATTTGAAATAACATTCTGAGAGTTTCCGACATAAAAAAACGCCAGCCGATCTTGCGATCCTGCTGGCGTTTTTGTGGCGCTAAATTTTAGATTTCTCTAAAACTTATTCCCACTCAATCGTCGCCGGTGGTTTACCGGAGATGTCATAAACAACGCGGGAAATGCCGTTAACTTCGTTGATGATGCGGTTGGAGCAGCGGCCGAGGAAATCGTACGGCAGATGCGCCCAGTGCGCGGTCATGAAGTCGATGGTTTCTACTGCGCGCAGTGAAACCACCCAGTCGTATTTACGGCCATCGCCCATCACGCCAACGGAACGGACTGGCAGGAAGACGGTGAACGCCTGGCTGACTTTGTTGTACAGGTCGGCTTTGTGCAGTTCTTCGATGAAGATAGCATCAGCGCGACGCAACAGGTCACAGTACTCTTTCTTCACTTCGCCCAGTACGCGAACACCTAAACCTGGGCCCGGGAACGGGTGACGGTAAAGCATGTCGTACGGCAGGCCGAGTTCCAGACCGATTTTGCGCACTTCGTCTTTGAACAGCTCTTTCAGCGGCTCAACCAGACCCAGTTTCATCTCTTTCGGCAGACCACCCACGTTGTGGTGCGATTTGATGACGTGTGCTTTACCGGTGGCAGAAGCGGCGGATTCAATCACGTCAGGATAGATGGTGCCCTGCGCCAGCCATTTCACTTCATCCTGCTTACAGGCTTCTTCGTCGAAGACTTCAACGAACACGCGGCCGATAATTTTACGTTTTGCTTCCGGCTCATCAACACCGGCCAGCGCTGACAGGAAACGGTCTTCCGCAGCAACGTGAACGATGTTCAGACCGAAACGGTCGCCGAACATTTCCAGAACCTGATCCGCTTCGTTAAGACGCAGCAGGCCGTTATCCACGAACACGCAGGTCAGACGGTCGCCGATGGCGCGGTGCAGCAGCATGGCGGTCACGGAGGAGTCAACGCCGCCGGACAGGCCTAGGATCACATGATCGTCGCCAATCTGAACGCGCAGGCGCTCAACGGCGTCTTCGATGATTTTCGCTGGCGTCCACAGAGCTTCACACTCGCAGATGTCCATGATGAAACGTTCGAGCAGTCGCAGCCCCTGGCGGGTGTGCGTCACTTCCGGGTGGAACTGCACACCGTAGAAGCGTTTTTCTTCGTTGGCCATAATGGCAAACGGGCAAGTCTCTGTGCTGGCAACGGTCACGAAATCAGAAGGGATTGCGGTGACTTTATCGCCGTGGCTCATCCAGACGTCGAGCAGCGGTTTATTGTTTTCGCTCAGGGCATCCTGAATGTCGCGGATTAGCGCGCTTTCAGTCTGTACTTCAACCTGCGCATAACCAAATTCGCGCTCGTTTGAGCCTTCAACATGGCCGCCTAACTGCATCGCCATGGTTTGCATGCCGTAGCAGACGCCCAGAACCGGTACACCGGCTTCGAAGACATAATCAGGGGCGCGCGGGCTGTCATGCTCGGTGGTACTTTCCGGGCCGCCGGACAGGATAATCCCGTTCGGGTTGAATTCGCGGATTTGGGCTTCGGTTACGTCCCAGGCCCAGAGTTCGCAATAGACACCGAGTTCACGCACGCGGCGTGCAACAAGTTGGGTGTACTGGGAGCCGAAATCGAGGATCAGGATACGGTGCTTGTGAATATTTTCGCTCATGAGGGGGCGTTTTCCAGAAAGCAATAAAAGCGTTAAAACAACAGGTTAAATATTTCTTTATGCATTAAAAGCAGACAGCGAGCTATTTGCTCGCTGTCTCAGGGGATTAGGAACCCATGCGGTAGTTCGGTGACTCTTTGGTAATCGTCACGTCGTGCACGTGGCTTTCCTGAATCCCGGCACCGCTGATACGAACAAATTCAGCCTTGGTGCGCAGGTCGTCGATGGTAGCACAACCGGTCAGCCCCATACAGGAGCGCAGACCGCCCATTTGCTGGTGGATGATTTCTTTCAGACGGCCTTTATAAGCAACGCGACCTTCGATACCTTCCGGTACCAGTTTGTCAGCCGCGTTATCGGTCTGGAAGTAACGGTCAGAAGAGCCTTTGGACATCGCGCCCAGAGAACCCATACCACGGTAAGATTTGTATGAACGCCCCTGATACAGCTCGATTTCGCCCGGAGATTCTTCGGTACCAGCCAGCATACCGCCGACCATTACGCAGCTTGCGCCGGCAGCGATAGCTTTTGCAATGTCGCCGGAGAAGCGGATACCGCCGTCAGCGATAACCGGAATACCGGTGCCTTCCAGCGCTTCAACCGCGTCAGAAACGGCAGTGATTTGCGGAACACCGACGCCGGTGACGATACGGGTGGTACAAATTGAACCAGGACCGATACCGACTTTAACCGCGCTCACGCCCGCTTTAGCCAGTGCCAGAGCACCTGCGCCAGTCGCAACGTTACCGCCGATGATTTGCAGATCCGGGTATTTTGCGCGGGTGGCGCGAATACGTTCCAGAACGCCTTCGGAGTGGCCGTGTGAGGAGTCGATCAGCAGAACGTCAACACCCGCCGCAACCAGAGCATCAATACGCTCTTCGTTGCCAGCGCCTGCGCCAACCGCAGCACCGACGCGCAGGCTGCCCTGCTCATCTTTACATGCGTTTGGTTTACGTTCGGCTTTCTGGAAGTCTTTTACGGTGATCATACCGAGCAGATGGAATTGCGCGTCAACAACCAGCGCTTTTTCTACGCGTTTTTCGTGCATTTTTTGCAGGACGACTTCGCGGGCTTCGCCTTCTTTCACGGTAACCAGACGTTCTTTCGGCGTCATTACCGCGGTCACAGGCTGTTCCAGATCGGTCACGAAGCGCACGTCACGACCGGTAATAATACCGACCAGTTCGTTTTCTTCGGTCACAACCGGGTAACCGGCAAAACCGTTAATTTCAGTGAGTTCTTTAACCTGACGTAAAGTGGTCGCCGGAGTCACCGTTTTAGGGTCAGCAACAACGCCGCTTTCATGCTTCTTCACGCGACGGACTTCTTCCGCCTGACGCTCAATAGACATGTTCTTGTGAATGAAACCAAGGCCGCCTTCCTGCGCCAGAGCAATCGCCAGATTCGCTTCAGTCACGGTATCCATTGCTGCGGACAGCATAGGGATATTCAGACGGATTTTAGCGGTCAGTTGAGTACCGAGGTCGGCAGTATTGGGCAGAACTGTGGAGTGAGCTGGAACAAGGAGAACGTCGTCAAACGTTAGTGCTTCTTTTGCGATACGTAGCATGGGCAATATCTCACCAAGGTGGATGCGGAAAAGATAAAATATTGCAGCGGGAGTATACAGGTGAGTGTGCATCCAGACTAGCACTATTTGAAAAAACTTCTTGATTACCTTTTTAGGGTATGTAGTATCAGTCGATTAAGTCTCTGTTTTTGAATTTGATCTGGATCACATGCCACTACCTTCTTCGCCTCCTATTTTTACCGTAAGCCGCCTGAATCAGACGGTCCGACAGTTGCTGGAAAACGAAATGGGTCAGGTCTGGCTCTCCGGTGAGATCTCAAACTTCTCCCAGCCTTCTTCCGGTCACTGGTATTTCACGCTCAAAGATGACCGCGCGCAGGTCAAATGCGCGATGTTCCGCAATACCAATCGACGCACCACGTTTCGTCCGCAAAACGGTCAGCAGGTTTTGGTCCGTGCGACCATAACTTTGTATGAACCGCGCGGCGATTATCAGCTGATTGCTGAGAGCATGCAGGAAGCCGGTGACGGTTTATTGCAGCAGAAATTCGATTTACTGAAACAGCAGCTGGCCGCCGAAGGGTTGTTCGACACGCAGTTCAAACAGCCGCTGCCCTCGCCTGCGAAATGCGTCGGGGTCATTACTTCAGCCAGCGGCGCCGCGCTGCACGATGTGCTGAACGTGCTCAAACGCCGTGATCCTTCCCTGCCCGTCATTATCTATCCGACCTCCGTTCAGGGTGTGGATGCGCCGGGGCAAATTGTCCGCGCCATTGCGCTCGCCAATGCCCGCGAGGAAGTCGATGTGCTGATTGTCGGGCGCGGTGGCGGTTCGCTGGAAGATTTGTGGAGCTTTAACGATGAGCGCGTGGCGCGGGCGATTTTCGCCAGCCGCATTCCCATTGTCAGCGCCGTCGGCCATGAAACTGATGTAACGATTGCCGATTTCGTCGCAGATTTACGCGCCCCGACGCCGTCGGCCGCCGCAGAGTTGATCAGCCGTAATCAGCTGGAGTTGCTGCGCCAGATTCAGTCACAGCAGCAGCGTCTTGAAATGGCGATGGATTATTATCTCGCACAGCTGGCGCAGCGTTTTTCGCGCCTGAATCATCGCCTGCAACAACAGCACCCGCATTTGCGTCTCGCGCGCCAGCAAACCGCGCTGTTCAAACTGCGCCGCCGTCTGGATGAAGCGATGCAAAACCAGCTGCGCCAGATGCTGCGCCGTACCGACAGGTTGCAACAGCGCCTGAATCAGCAACAACCTCACCCCCGAATTCACCGCGCCCAGCAACGGGTTCAGCAGCTGCAATACCGGCTGCAACAGGCGATGTCATCGCAGCTGGCGGAAAGCCGTCAGCGTTTTGGTACGGCCTGCACGCAGCTTGAAGCGGTCAGCCCGCTGGCGACGCTGGCAAGGGGTTACAGCGTGACGACCACGCCAAAAGGCACTTTGCTGAAAAAAACGACCCAGACGGCACCCGGTGAGATGCTTAAAACACGGCTTGCCGATGGCTGGATTGAAAGTGAAGTTAAATCGGTAGTGGCGGAAAAGAAAACGCGGAAACGGGCTGTTAAATAAGCGTTGAATTGACCTCCCCTTCGCAGAGGAGGCATTCGGAAAAATTACAGATTATAGCTGTTCGTCTTCACTCCATTCACCCAAAGCTCACGCGCTTCGCCTTGCGGCAGAACAATGTTCAGGGTTTTCCACGCCGGTTTGAAATCGCCGCGCTGAGTCAGCGTGATATCAATACGTTGCGCGTTACTGGTAATTTCCCAGTTCACCCACAGCGCATGATTTTGCTCCCAGCGGTGACTTTCGCCATCATCCTCAAACAGCAAACCGCTCGATTTCGCCTGGCCTGCGGCCGGATAAACATGCAGTTCACGCAGCATATCGCGGCTGGCGTCAACGTGCGCAAGACGGGAAGATTGCGGCAGCGCAGCACCGGCGCGCACCAGCAGCGGCAGGCGATCCAGCGGCGCATCACGCGTGATTGTCTGACCACCGGCAAACCATTCGCCGGTATAGAAATCACACCAGCCGATACCGTTATCCGGCAAATAGACGCTGCGTTCGCGCTGGCCTTCTTCGACAACACTGGCGATCAGCAAGTCGCGCCCCATCATGAAATCATCGGTTTCAGCAAACGTATTTTTATCATGTTCGTGATCGAGGAACGTCGGACGCAGCATCGGTTCGTCTTCCGCATGCGCCTGCCACAGCAACGTGTAGAAATACGGCAACAGACGGTAACGCAGGCGGATTGCATCGCGGATCAGCGGCGTCACCTGCGGATACATCCACGGCTCATTCACGGTGTTATCGTCATTCCATGAGTGAATGGTGAAACGCGGATGCATCACGCCGTTTTGTACCCAGCGGACAAACAGCTCGGCTTCCGGTTTATCGCCGGAGAACCCGCCGACGTCATGCCCGACGTTATACAAACCGGACAAACTCATCCCGATGCCCATTCGTGTGTTGTAACGCAGCGTCTGCCAGTTAGTGCGGTTATCGCCACTCCACGTCTGCACATAACGCTGCATGCCCGCACAGCCGGAACGCGAAATCAGGTACGGACGGGTTTCCGGCGCAAAGTTTTGCTGCGCTTCAAATGACGCACGCATCATCAGCAACGGCATAACCGGGCGGATGTGTTTGATGGCAATCGATTTGCCGAAACCGTGGCAGCGCGCATCGCTGTCCCAGACTTCGTATTCGTTGTTGTCGTTCCAGGTCGAACCGATACCTTTTTCCAGTAGCTGCTGCGTCACGCCTTTTTGCCACCAGCGCACGGCGGACGGATGTGTAAAATCGAGATGCGAACCTTCGTCATCCCAGAAAACCGAGCGCTCAGGTACGTTGCTTTCGCTGTCGCGAATGAACAAGCCCTGCTCCGCCACCTGCCCGTACTGCGGGTGATCCTGCAACAAGCAAGGTTTGATGTTGGCGGCCAGACGAATACCGGCGTCGAGAAACGCTTTCGACATCACTTCCGGCTCAGGCACTTTGTCGTAGTTCCAGTTGAACACGTAACGTTTGTTGCCAATCGACGTGTAACCCGATGAAAGCTGGAAGGAATCACACGGGATTTCATGCTGCTGGCACAGCGTGATGAATTTCATCAGCTGCTGCTGGGCATCCGGCGCGTCGGTGTAATACATCGTCGAACCGCTGTAACCCAGACTCCATTTCGGGCCAAACGTGGTTTTACCGGTCAGCTTCACCAGCTTTTTGGTGACGTCCAGCGACGTCGGCCCGATAAACAGGTAGTAGTCCAGATCGCCCGCTTCGGCGCTGAAACGGCGGTATGGCAGATGGTAGTTATCCAGCTCGTTACCCAGATCCAGCCAGACATTGCTGAGATTGTCGTAGAACAGACCAAAACTGACGTCATTCCGGCGGGTCATCGTGAACGGAATATGTTTGTACAACGGGTCGGTACTGGCCGCGTTATAACCCATCGCGTCAAGATTGCGCATTTCGAAACGGCGGCCGCTGCGGTTGAGATCACCGGCCTTTTCACCCAGACCGTAAACACTATCCTGCTTTTCGCGAAGCTGATAATGCGCTGAGCCATCGCCTTTTACTGCCAGCATATACGCGCCGGTTTTGCGATCGCTGACCAGCGGCAGCCATTCACCCGCCGCATTTTTATGTTCCCACTCCAGCCACAGCGGCTGATGAACGGTGACGCGCAGCGCCTCAGTCGTTAAAGTCAGCGAGTCTTCATCTTGCGACAACTGGTAGCCCGGCTGCGAAAAACCTTCGTTACTCAGGCGGTCACGTCCTTCCCATGGCACATCGTTTTGTGGCGCGATGCTCCAGGTTCTGTCCAGCGCCAGTTCGCCGTTGCGCTGAATAAAGACGCGAACCAGCTCCTCTTCAAGCACCCGCAAACAAAACAGATGCTTACCTTCGACACGCAGATCCACACCTGCGTTATCCTGCCCGGCAAGCTCCCAGTGTTTTAACGTTTTCATACACTCTCCCTTTTTGCCGGATTGCGGCGTTCAGCGATCAGGGCAATCAGGAATACGGCCCCAATCAAATCAAAGAATCCCATGGCGATAAACAACGGATTAAAACCAATCGAATCGGCCACTGCGCCAATCAGCAGTGAGAACAGGAAGCTCGCGATCCACGCAGAAGATCCGCGCATTCCGTTGACGGTCGCAACCTGGCTTTTATCAAATGTTTCAACGACAACCGCACTGAGCATGCAGGAAATAACCTGATGGCCGAATCCGCCGATGGAAATCAGCGCGATGGCGGCATACGGGCTTTGGGTCACGGCAACCAGCGCCAGTGACAGCATCATGAATGCGCCGGTGACGGAGCTGGCCACGATGGAGTTAATGCGGGTGCAGCCGAAAACTTTGCGGTAAAGCGTGGTGAGATAGCCGCTGGCAATACTGCCCAGATCGGCGGCCAGGAACGGCAGCCAGGCAAACATTACGATGTGTTTTAAATCCATTCCGCGTTCGTTGGCCAGATACAGCGGAACCCAGAAACTGAAGACGGCCCACGCCGGTTCAGCCAGAAATGCCGGGATGGCGATGCCATAGAATTTCTTGTTCTTGCAGACAATTTTCAGGGATTTAATAAACGGCAGACGTTCCTGCTGGGGTTCGTTGTCCTGACGGATCAGCGCCAGTTCATCCTTGCTCAGGTTCGGATGCGTTTCCGGAGAATGGTAGAATTTCCACCACAACAGAACCCACAGCATCGACAGCACACCGCAAAACAGGAAAGCGCCGCGCCAGCCAAATGATATATGCGCCACCAGAATGATCGGCGGTGCCAGCATCGCGCCGATGGAGAAACCAACGCCCGCCCAGCCCGCAGCAACCGGGCGTTCCTTACGCGGGAACCAGTCGGAAATTGCTTTTGCGTTGGCCGGTGTGGCCGCCGCTTCGGCGCTCCCCATGAAGAAACGCAAAACCGCAAGCTGGATCCAGCTGCCCGCACCCGCGTGCAACATACAGACCACGGCCCAGATTGACGCACAAATCAGAAAGCCGAGTTTCAGCCCGATGACGTCAATTAGCCAGCCGCACAACGGCTGGAATATCGTATAAGCGGCCTGAAACGCCGCCACGATGTAGGAATATTGTTCAGTCGTCATATTCAGGCTGGTTTTAAGTTCAGCAGCCAGTAAACCCAGAGAATTTCGGGTGACGTAGTTAACCGTCACGCCGAGGAGGAACAGCGCCAGCATCCACCAGCGTAAAGCTTTTATTTTCCGACGTCCTGTAACGGCTGCCGATTCGGTGTTGATTTGAATTGTCATGCCTGTTCTCCCATCCGTCGGCCGTTGCCGCAGATGATGTGTTATTTGAGGTACTTCCGCAGAGTAGGCAGACGGATTTGTGAGCGAAACGTGATTTTTTGCAAAAGCTTTCACGCTATAACTTCGGGGCGAAACGAGAGCGGGCAAAAGCTTATGCAGAAGCCGTGTACGTGGGTGAAAAATTTTGCAGGAGCGATTTTGAAGGAGATCACAGTTTGAAAGGAAAGTTAAATATCCAGCAAATTGCCGACCAGACGGGGCTGTCGATCAGCACGGTTTCGCGTGTTCTGGCCGGAAAAAATAACACCAGCAGCAAAGCCCGTGACCTGGTGCTTGAATGCGCCAAATCGCAGGGCGTCTTTGACGAACTGTCCACCGGCAGGCTGATGCTCAACAATCTCATCATTTTCGCCCCGGCCCGCGCCTTTGATGTGCGCAGTGATATTTTTTACTACAAGGTTATCCAGGGCATTCTGGCGTCCACCGCCAGTCACGAAGTGCGTGTCCGCTATTGTGCGATGGAAGAAGAAAACGCCGATGCCGCGCTGTTCATCGCCAAAATGACCGATCCGCTGACTGAAGCCGTTTTGCTGGTCGGCATCGACGATCCGCATATTCATCAGTTGGCTGCCGAAATGGCAAAACCCTGCGTGCTGGTCAATTGCCATGACCGGCATATGCGTCACGACAGTGTCAGCCCCGATCACCAGACGATGGGCGATTTCGCCTGCGACTATCTTTTCGCGCAGGGTCATACCCATATCGTGACGGTGCAATGTCTGCGCCGTCATACCATGGAGCTGCGCCTGACCGGCATTAAACAGGCATTCGCCCGCAATCATCAGACGTTCAGCGACAGCCAGCATTTGCTGAATACGTCGGGATTTGGCGCACAGGAAAGTGAACAGGCACTGCTTGAGTATCTCGATTCACTGCCAGCGGAACAGCCGTTGCCAACCGCCATTTTGGCCGGTGGCGACTTTATGGCGTCGGGCGTGGTGGCCGCGCTGGCGAAAAGAGGGTTATCAGTACCGGGTGATATCAGCGTCATCAGCACCGACGGATTTAATCTGGCCGAAATTCACGATGTCCCGCTGACCGCCGTTCACGTTCCGCGTGACGAGCTGGGCGCGGAAGCCATCGCCCTGCTGCAACGCAGAATGTTGCGTCCGGATGCGCCTCACACCACTCAGCTTTTGCAGGGAAAACTGGTGGTACGCAATTCGGTGCGCAAAGCCACCGGGCGTGCCGTGACTCCGCGCCCGCATCTTTTGTATGACCCCCTGCCGGACAGATAAATCTCATCTTTCACGGACATCACGCAGCGCAGTCCTATACTGACAGGAGACGGCTAATCATTAGCCTCCTTTCAGTATCAGGCAGTCAGAACGCCTTTCTTTCACCCACGGGTGACTCTTGATAAGGAGATTCACGATGAATCACAGTTCAGCGAAGCGTTATTACAGCGTTATCCCGCCCTATATTCTCAACCGGATTATCGAGCACGGCACCGAGCCTCAGCGCAATTGCGCCAGACAAACGCTGGTGCATGTGAATACCCTGATGGCGCAGCCTTACGCCAAACCGCAAAAAATCACCACGGCCAGAGCCGGTCAGGCCGAACGTGATATTTATGACGCGAAAAATTCCACGAAGCTTCCCGGTGAATCAGTACGCAAAGAGGGTCAGGCCAGCAACGGCGATGTGGCCGTGGATGAAGCTTATGATTATCTCGGCGTCACCTATGATTTCTTCTGGCAGGCGTATCAGCGTAATTCTCTCGACAATAAAGGGCTGGCGTTGCTGGGCACAGTCCACTACGACAAAGGTTATCAGAACGCTTTCTGGAACGGTCAGCAGATGGTATTTGGCGACGGCGACGGTGAAATTTTTAACCGGTTCACCATTGCGATTGACGTTGTCGGCCACGAGCTTTCCCACGGCGTGACAGAAAGCGAGGCAGGTCTGGATTATAACGGGCAATCCGGCGCGCTGAACGAATCGCTTTCTGACGTTTTCGGCTCTCTGGTAAAACAGTTTCATCTGAAGCAAACGGCAGATAAAGCCGACTGGATTATCGGTGAAGGCCTGCTGGCAAAAGGCATTCACGGCACCGGTTTGCGTTCAATGTCACACCCGGGAACGGCCTACGATGACCCGCTGCTCGGTAAAGATCCGCAACCTGCCGACATGAAAGGGTATGTGAACACCCGCGACGATAACGGCGGTGTTCACATCAATTCAGGGATCCCCAACCGCGCATTTTATCTGGCAGCCACTACACTGGGAGGCAATGCTTGGGAGCGCGCGGGGTACGTCTGGTATGACACTGTGTGTGATAAATCCCTGCCAAAAAATGCTGACTTTGTAACTTTCGCCCAGCTCACGGTGCAACATGCCGGTAAACGGTTCGACGATACCGTTGCGCAGGCGGTTCGTGAAGCCTGGGAGCAGGTCGGAGTGATGTAAATGAAACCTTTAGATTCGCTGGAAAGCAATGCGGTCATCGAGATTTATCGCGAAGGCGGCATTGCCTTTATCCCCAAACTCAGCGGGCCGCGGCGGGTTGATCTTTCCGGAATGAGCGACGATAAGCGACAGGAAATCTGCCAGCTCATCAACAAAACGCTGCCCTATGCGCAGGAAAAAGAAAATGCCGGTCGCGGTGATCAGCGCTATTTCCGGCTGGAGATTTACTACGCTTCGGCGGAAACCACCGCCAGTCTGGTGGTGATCATCCCGGAAACGCAGGCACCGGAAGAATTGGTCGATTTATGGAAACAGGCGCCGCCAGATGAAAGTCACTCTTGCGAATAAGGGGAACAGGTAAACTGCACCCGTTTTTTAGAAATCATCCCATGCCCGTTTTGACAGAAATAATCAACCGCACCGCAGGCTTTCAGCTCCTGCAACGGCTGATGGCAATCCGGGCATAACGCCGTTTGGGTGTAACTCATCTGGCAGGGTTCACAGTGAAAGTGACCGCTCACCCAGTTCATGGGCTGACTGCAAACCGGACAAAGTGCTTCCATCGTTTTTATCCTCTAAATAACGCCCAGCGTCCGTAATAAATACAGACCCAGAGCGGTGGTGAAAAATGATCCTAACGTAGTCACCGCGATAATATTCGCCGCCAGCGTGGCGTTGCCGCCCATCGCGCGCGTCATCACATAGCTCCCTGCGGCCGTCGGTGTGCAGGAAAAGAGAAAAATCACACCCAGCGCGGCACCACGAAAACCGAACAGCCATGCGCCGAACGTCATCAGCGCAGGCACAAAAATAACACGCGAAGCCGAAGACCAGGCCGCCACGTTAGAACTGCGGAACATTGCACGCCAGTCCAGACTTGCACCGGCGCACAGCATCGCCAGAGGCAGCGCCATGCCGGAAATAAAATCACCGGTGCTGGCGATTGTTGCAGGCATCGGCAAATGGCTGTGCTGAAATGCCAGGCCGAGAACCAGACCAATAATCAGCGGGTTAGTCACTATTCCGTGCAAAATCGGATTCATCCCGATCCGTTTCCCCTGCCCGCCTTTCAGGCTGCGGGTCAGCGTAATAACGGACAGCACGTTGAAAAGAATGACCGTCACCGCCAGATACATCGATCCTAAGGCAATGCCTTCGTTACCAAACGCCAGCGAGGCATACGCAAGACCGGCGATACCGGTATTGGCACGGAATCCTCCCTGCACAAAGATGCCGCGTTCGCGGGGATCTTTCACCAGCCTGAGGGCGACCAGTTCCAGCAATAAGAATGAAACGACGGTGGCGACCCCGCCGTAAAGCGCCAGCGGCAGATTTGAGCCGGAGGAGTCGTGCCCCTGTGCGACGCTGAAAAAGAGCAGGCAAGGCAGCGCAATATTAAATACTAACCGGCTGGCTTTTTCGTTGAAATTGTCGTCCATCAGGCCGGTGCGGCGCAACATCACGCCCAGCAGTAAGATCAGTAAATTCGGAACAGTAACGCCAAACGCAAAACTCCAGGTCTGCCAGAACATCCAGCCAGCTCCTTGCAGGGTAAAATGAGACAAAAAAATGGGGCGCATTTTCATGCACCCCGTAAATCATTATTTGCTTTTTTTCAGGTGAGACATCAGACGCTTACGCTTACGCATCTGGTTTGGTGTCAGGGTATTACGCTTGCCTTCAAACGGGTTCTCACCCTCTTTGAACTGAATGCGGATTGGCGTACCCATCACTTTCAGTGAACGACGGAAGTAGTTCATCAGATAGCGTTTGTAGGAATCAGCCAGATCTTTCACTTGGTTACCGTGAATTACCACTATTGGCGGGTTATAACCCCCGGCGTGCGCATATTTCAGCTTAACGCGACGGCCATTGACCAGCGGTGGCTGGTGATCGTCTGCTGCCATTTGCATGATGCGGGTCAGTAAGGAAGTGCTCACACGCGTAGTCGCGCAGGTGTACGCTTCAATCACAGATTCGAACAGGTTGCCCACGCCGCTGCCGTGCAGAGCTGAGATGAAGTGAATACGCGCAAAGTCAACGAAGCCGAGGCGCAGATCCAACTGGTCTTTCACCTGAGCACGCGCTTCTTCACTCATTCCATCCCACTTGTTCACCACAATCAGCAGTGAACGACCGCTGTTGAGGATGAAGCCCAGCAGTGACAGATCCTGATCGGAGATACCGTCACGGGCATCAATAACCAGCATCACGACGTTAGCGTCTTCAATCGCCTTCAGCGTTTTGATAACGGAGAATTTCTCAACCGTTTCAGTCACTTTACCGCGTTTACGCACACCGGCGGTGTCGATAAGAACGTATTCCCGTTCGTCGCGCACCATCGGAATATAAATACTGTCACGCGTGGTGCCCGGCATGTCGTAAACCACGACACGCTCTTCACCCAGAATGCGGTTAGTCAGTGTGGACTTACCTACGTTCGGACGCCCGACAATAGCCAGTTTGATAGGCAATGTTGTCGGGTCGAAATTATCTTCTTCGTCTTCCGGGATTTCATCACCGGTCGCTTCCTGTTCAGCCCAGTAAGCGGCGTTGGCTTCTTCTTCAGTCAGCTCAACTTCTTCTGGTTTTTCACCAACAAACGGCACCAGAACGTGTTCAATCAGCTGCGCTACGCCACGGCCGTGGGAAGCGGCAATCGCGTACACTTCGCCCAGACCGAGGGAATAGAAATCGCCGGTGGCGCTGTCAGGATCTAAACCGTCAGTTTTGTTGGCGACCAGGAATGTCGCTTTTTCACGGCTGCGCAGATGCTGGGCAATGCCCTGATCGGCAGGCATCAGGCCCGCGCGCGCATCCACCATGAACAAGACGATGTCGGCTTCTTCGATTGCCAGCAGTGACTGCCCGGCCATACGGGTTTCAACGCCATCTTCGGTACCGTCGATACCGCCGGTATCAACGATGATGAATTCATTACCCTCAATTTCTGCACGACCATACTTGCGGTCACGCGTAAGCCCCGGGAAATCCGCAACCAGCGCATCACGCGTCTTGGTTAAACGGTTAAATAAAGTGGATTTACCCACATTCGGGCGCCCAACAAGCGCAACGACAGGTATCATTTTGAAGCCTCAGTTTTTATATATAGAGCTAAACGCAAATAGCCGGCACGTCTGTAAATTCAGACAAACCGCTATAATTCAATTTCTTACGCCGTAATGCTCAATGAGTCATTACGCTGTTTTCAGAATACGAAACGGCCCCTGAGCAATTCAGGAGCCGTTTTAAAGGCCGGGATCAACCGATCTCAAAGCCAGACGCGGGTCGCGATATCAGCGTGTAAAGGAGTAAACTTCGCCGCCTTTCGCCTGCACAACCAGCTTGTCGCTTGCCACAATCGGCGCGCTCAGGAAGCCATCGCTGTCAACTTTCTGCTGAGCAACAAAACGGCCATCCGTGGTGTTGATCCAGTGCAGATAACCTTCGGAATCGCCGACGACAAGGTAACCATTATACAGCACAGGTGCCGTCAGGTTACGGTGCAGCAATTCGCTTTGACGCCACAGGCTCACGCCGCCCTGTGTGTCGAGGGCCATGACGCGGTCATCCTGATCGACCAGGTAAATACGGCCAGCATCAACGATGATGTCATTCACGGAACCCACATCACGTTTCCACGCAATCTGACCGGAACGCAGATCCATCGCCACCAGATTGCCGTTGTAAGCCAGCGTATACACAACGCCATCAACGATAACCGGCGTGGTATCCACATCGCTCAGACGGTCGATTTCAGTCGTACCGGTAGTCTGAGAAATACGTTGCTGCCAGATCAACTGACCTTCTTTCATCAGCACGGCGCTTACGCGACCGTTATCACCGCCGACGATAGCCGCACCAAACGCAACCGCAGGCGCAGATTCACCGCGCAGGGAGAGCGTTGGCATATCAAGGTTAGCGGTCCACTGGATTGTACCATCGGACTCACTCAGACCCTGCAACATACCGTTGCCGGTGTGAACCAGAACCAGACCATCGCTGACGACCGGACGGGATAACGCTTCACCCGCCACTTTGGTCTGCCATGCCACTGTACCATCAGCCGTGTTCAATGCGTAAACCACAGCTTTTTCGCTGCCGACGTAAACATGAGAACCGGAAACTGTCAGGCCACCGGAAAGCTGAGCCGAGATATTGCTGGAGAAGAAACCCGTTTTTTCAGACAGGTTAACACTCCATTTTTCCTTCCCGCTGTCTGCATCCAGCGCTTTCACCACACCAAAGCGGTCAGCGGCATAGATGGTGTTGTCCTGCCAGGCAGGATGCAGGTTGGAATAGTATTCGCCTACGCCATTGCCGACAGACTTGCTCCAGACTTTCGTCGGAGTGAACTGGTTTTCAACTTTTGGCAGCGGGGACATTTTCACAACGTCTTCTTCGCTGTTAAACAATGAACAGCCACTCAGCAGGGCAACAGAAACCCATCCTACCAAGAGTGTTTTACGCAATTGCATCGGGGTTCCCCTTAGCTGGCTAAGTTGTTCAATTTCATACGCAGCATGGTTTGCAGCGTTTGAGAGGGTTTAGAATCAATTCCTTTGCTGTAGGCTTCGCGAGCGCCTTTTGCATCGCCTTTTGCCAGCAGAACATCACCGCGGATGCCTTGCTGCATTGCCACCCAGCCTTCACCCTTCACGCCGTCTAACGTTTTGAGTGCATCATCAAATTTGCCTTGCTGCATCTGGACACGAGCCAGACGTAAATTCACCAGCGAATGTAAATTGTCTTCTTTTGCAAAACCTTGCGCCTGAGCCAGCTGTTTTTCAGCATTCGCGAAATCTTTCGCTTCCACGAAATGATCGGCCAGTTGCAGGGCAGCAAACACCCCGTAATTGTTGTCATTGCTCTGCACAAATTTTTCGAGGTCAGCAACGCCCTGAGCGCTATTCGCGGTCAGCGACTGATTAGCTTTCTGGAAAGAGGCAGAGGCTTCCGTCAAGGCTGAGTCCTGATGGCTCTGCCAGAAACGCCAGCCACTCAGGGCTGCAATACCCAGAACCACGCCGATGGCCAGCGCTTTACCGTTCTCGGCAAAGAAGCGACGTACAGCATCAACCTGTTCATTCTCAGTGGTATAGACTTCCACAGTGTCCTTCTCCTTAACCCAACATCGAAGCCAGACGCGCGGCGAGTTCGCTTTGCGCCAGCGTTTCTTGCGTTCCACTTTGCAGATCTTTTACAACAACCTGCAGGTTTGCGACTTCATCTTCACCCAGTACCAGGGCAACGCGTGCGCCCCATTTGTCAGCACGGGCAAATTGCTTTTTGAAGTTACCGCCACCGTAGTTAGTCATCACTTTCAGTTCAGGCAGTGCATCACGCAGCGTTTCAGCCAGTTGCATCGCCGCACTTTGCGTACCCGCACCAGAGGAAATCACATAAGCATCTACCGTCGCAGGTGCTTTGAAATCTGGATTTACAGCCTGAACCAGTAAGACCAGGCGCTCCAGTCCCATCGCAAAACCGACAGCAGGTGTTGCACGACCACCCAATTGTTCTACCAGCCCGTCATAACGGCCACCAGCACACACGGTGCCCTGCGCGCCCAGGCTGCTGGTTACCCATTCGAATACGGTGCGGTTGTAATAATCCAAACCGCGCACAAGTCGCTGATTAACCGTATATGGGATACCAGACTGCTCTAAAAGTTCACACAGACCTGCAAAGTGTTCTCTTGATTCTTCATCAAGATAGTCTCCCAGCGCCGGTGCATCGTTCAATAATGCCTGAACATCCGGATTTTTGGAGTCCAGCACGCGCAGCGGATTGCTGTACATACGGCGTTTGCAGTCTTCATCCAGCTTATCTTTATGCTGCTCAAGGAAAGCCACCAGCGCATCACGATAATTAGCGCGGGCTTCCAGAGAGCCGATAGAGTTCAGCTCAAGCATAACGTGTTCAGCGATACCCAGCGCACGCCACCAGCGGGCGCTCAGGAGGATCAGCTCGGCATCAACGTCCGGGCCTTGCAGGCCAAAGACTTCCACACCCAACTGATTAAACTGACGATAGCGGCCTTTTTGCGGACGCTCGTAGCGGAACATCGGGCCGATGTACCACAGACGTTGCTCCTGATTGTACAGCAGACCATGTTCGATACCGGCGCGGACGCAGCCAGCTGTACCTTCAGGACGCAGCGTCAGGCTTTCACCGTTGCGGTCTTCAAAGATATACATTTCTTTTTCCACGACATCGGTCACTTCACCGATAGCGCGCTTAAACAATGGGGTCTGCTCTACAATCGGCATACGGATTTCACTGTAGCCGTAACCGCCGAGCACTTGTTTCAACGTACCTTCGATACGCTGCCATAATGCCGTGTCTTCAGGCAGATAGTCGTTCATGCCGCGAATGGCCTGGATATTCTTTGCCACGTCAGTTCTCTATCGTTTTATAAAAAATGAACCCGATTATAGGGGTTTTGTGCC
The DNA here is from genome assembly GCF_019200965.1 of Rahnella sp. PD12R. Classification (NCBI taxonomy): domain Bacteria; kingdom Pseudomonadati; phylum Pseudomonadota; class Gammaproteobacteria; order Enterobacterales; family Yersiniaceae; genus Rahnella; species Rahnella sp. PD12R. The sequence continues at coordinate 814,985 of NZ_JAHTMS010000001.1, forward strand.
CTGCGGTTCAACGCGCAGACACTTTCCCCTACCGGGTTCAATATAATGCAGGCGTCCGCAGACGCCCGCAACCGATGTTACTTTTCAAGATGATTGATAACGATACGTTTACTCTCATCCATAATCGCCGCTTTGGCGCGAATTTTTGCTTCTAACTGGTCAATCATATCTGTGTTGTCAAAACGCTCTCTCTGACGAACGCCATCTTCGTAGAAACCGCTTTTATTATGACCGCCCGTAACACCAATCGTCGAGACCAGCGCTTCTCCCGGACCATTCACCACGCAACCGATGATCGAAACATCCATTGGCGTAATGAGATCTTCCAGACGCTGTTCCAGCGCATTCACCGTACCGATGACATCAAATTCCTGACGCGAACAGGTCGGGCAGGCAATGAAGTTGATCCCACGGGAACGGATACGCAATGACTTCAGGATATCAAAACCGACTTTCACTTCTTCGACAGGATCGGCCGCCAGTGAGATACGCAGCGTGTCGCCGATACCTTCTGACAGCAGTAAACCCAGACCGATAGCCGATTTAACGGAACCGGCGCGCAGACCGCCCGCTTCCGTGATCCCAAGGTGCAATGGCTGAACAATTTGTTTGGCGAGCAGGCGATACGACTCAACAGCCAGGAAAACGTCAGAAGCTTTCACGCTGACTTTAAACTGGTCAAAGTTGAGGCGGTCGAGAATATCGACGTGACGCATCGCAGATTCCAGCAGCGCTTGCGGCGTAGGTTCGCCGTACTTTTCCTGGATATCTTTTTCCAGAGAGCCGCCGTTGACACCGATACGGATAGGAATATTTTTGTCGCGGGCGCAATCCACTACGGAGCGGATGCGGGATTCGTTACCGATATTGCCCGGGTTAATACGCAGGCAATCCACGCCGTATTCTGCAACTTGCAGCGCGATGCGGTAATCAAAATGGATATCAGCGACCAGCGGGACATTAACCTGCTGCTTGATAAGTTTGAACGCCTCAGCGGCATCCATTGTAGGCACGGAAACGCGGACAATATCGACACCCACGCGTTCCAGTGATTTGATTTGTGCGACTGTTGCCGCGACGTCTGTGGTGCGGGTGTTGGTCATCGATTGCACTGCAATCGGCGCTCCGTCACCTACAGGCACCTTGCCGACATAAATCCGGGTTGATTTGCGACGGGTAATGGGTGCTTGGTTATGCATTACTTCACTCTCCATCGTTACAAGCGTCTGACAAACTGCCGATTACTCGGCAGCTAAGGTCAGGCGTGCAACACGGCTTGATTTTACAAAACGACTTAAATCAACCGGTTTGCCCTGGAATTGGATATCCACCGCACCCGGAGCACCGATTTTCAGCTTATACGGCGCAGTGCCCTTAACGCTGAGAGACTCGCCGCCTTTTTTGATGCCGCTGAACAGGGTTTTACCTGATGCGTCATCGATTTGTAACCAGCAGTCAGCCTTGAAAGTCAAAGCAACCGCTTGTGGATCTGCACCTGCTGCAGCGGCAGTTTGTGCGTCACCCGTAGGCAGGCCATTCTCAGCCGTTGTTGCTGGCTGGCTGGTAGAAACCGCTGCCGGTTCCTGTGAACCCGTTACAGCCGGTGTAGTGCCTGCGGTAGTAGCAGGAGCCGGTGTAGTATTCAGCGGAATACTGTTTTGTGGCTGCGGCTCGGTCGCCTGCGCAGAAGACGTATCTTCTGTGGTCGGTGCAGAGTTCGCGTTATCGCCCAGTGGAACCGCTTGCCCCTGACCATTATCCTGATTCAGTTGCGCAGAAGACTGGTCAGCCATGGTGGCGATTTCCTGCTGCTGCGCCTGATGGTTTTGCCACCACCACGCACCGGTCAGGCCGATCACCACAAACACCACCAGCCAGGTAAAGCCCATCAGCCAGCCATCACGTTTTTTGCGAGACTTACCCAGGGAAAAACCCTGCATCGAAGCAACTTTCGGCACTTTGATGGGAGCTTGTTTACCAATCAGACCTAACAGTTCCTCTTCAGGAACGTGTACCAGCTTGGCGTAAGAGCGCAGATAACCACGCAGGAAAGTCGGCGCAAGATCGGCCGGCGTCGTTTCTTCTTCGATTTGGCGAATAGTCGAGACTTTCAGACACAGGCGTTCTGCAACGGCCTGATGACTGAGACCTAACTGTTCACGAGCCTGACGCAGACGTTCGCCTGTGGTCAGTTTTGCATTATTTTCTTGGGAGGCTTCAGTATTCATTAGCTAAGAACTGCTGGTACTGTTTAGATTGTGGATAACTACGCGCAAGCTGCTTACCGTAGCGTTGAACGCTATCCGGATTGCCCGCTAACGCAGCGAATCGAATTTGTAACATGATACTTTCAGCAGTGGCTGGCAGAACATGTTGATATACATCCAGTAATAGTTTCGCCTGAGCGCGGTTCCCTTCCCCAAATTCTTTGGTTGCCTCAGTCAGCAAGGGTGCGCCTTTATCGGGATCAACTTTTAATGCCCGGCTTAGTAACACTCGCGCTTCCTCATTCTGATTGGCCTTCAGAAAACAGTAGCCTGCATTTTCCAGACTGTCAGCTACCTGACCGTAATCAGGTGCATTAGCTGCGGCGCTAAACTGCTGTTGTGCGGGTACATACTGCCCTAAACTACACAAAAACGCACCGTAATTATTCATCACAGTGCCATTTTGCGGTGCCAGCTTCAGCGCTTGCTGGTAGCGGCTTTGCGCAGCTTTCTGATCGCCGTTTTTTTGCTCGTAAAGCGCCATTCCGAGCTGAGTGCGATAATCATTTGGCGCGCCATCCACGGCTTTCTGTAAATTTTGCTTTGCCGCGTCCATATTGCCCTGAGACAGATATTCCATCCCCAGCTCCAGACGCGTCTGCGCTGCGCCCGTGGCCTGTTGCGTTTCTTTCGGTGTACCGGAACACCCCGCCAGCAGCGCAACGGAGATTCCCGCTGCAATCAGCAACTTCACACTGCCATTCATTGTCATGCTTAATTCCCTTTATCTTGCCATCGACAACAAAACGGGGGCTTACCGCACTGCACAGTAACCCCCTCGCACTCTTTAAGGCTTATAGCGACTACACGGCTTTTACGGAAATCTGCTGCTCGCCTGCCATTTTTTTCTTCAACGTACGTTTAGTACGATCGATCACGTCGCCCGCCAGCTGCCCGCACGCAGCATCAATGTCGTCGCCACGGGTTTTACGCACAATCACCGTGAAACCGTAATCCATCAGCACTTTCGAGAAACGGTCAATACGGCTGTTGGAGCTGCGGCCATACGGTGCGCCCGGGAACGGGTTCCATGGGATCAGGTTGATTTTGCACGGCGTATTTTTCAGGCGTTCTGCCAGTTCATGCGCATGTTCAGTGCCATCGTTGATGTGGTCGAGCATAACGTATTCGATGGTCACACGGCCCTGATTGGCGTTGGATTTACCGATATAACGCTCAACGGCGGCCAGGAAAGTATCGATATTGTATTTGCGGTTAATCGGTACGATTTCGTCGCGAATGGTGTCATTTGGCGCGTGCAGGGAAATGGCCAGTGCCACGTCAATCATGTCGCCGAGTTTATCCAGCGCAGGCACAACACCCGAGGTGGAGAGCGTGACGCGACGTTTTGACAGACCAAAGCCGAAGTCGTCCAACATGATTTCCATTGCCGGAACCACGTTGTTCAGGTTCAGCAAAGGCTCGCCCATTCCCATCATCACCACATTGGTGATAGGACGCGTACCGGCCACTTTTGCGGCACCGATAATTTTCGCCGCACGCCACACCTGCCCGATGATTTCGGACACGCGCAGGTTACGGTTAAAGCCCTGCTGGGCGGTTGAGCAGAAAGTACATTCCAGCGCACAACCTACCTGAGAAGAAACGCAAAGCGTCGCACGGTCGCCGTCCGGGATATACACGGTTTCGACCAGCTGGCCGCCAACCTGAATCGCCCATTTGATGGTGCCATCGGTTGAACGCTGTTCGGACGCCACTTCCGGCGCACGAATTTCTGCAACGCGGGCCAGTTTTTCACGCAGCGGCTTGTTGATATCGGTCATTTGCTCGAAATCATCGCTGCAATAATGGTACATCCACTTCATGACCTGATCAGCACGGAACGGTTTCTCGCCCATGTTGATGAAAAACTCACGCATTTGTTTGCGGTTGAGATCAAGAAGGTTAATTTTTGCGGCAGCAGGCGGCACGACAGTGTTCACGGCTTCTGCGGAAACGGGAGTGTTCTCAGACAAGGTATGCTCGGGCGTGTTTGATTCTAACATGATGAAAAATGGCCTCGTTGTTACACGTTATGGCGTATTGGAAGTGCAGAGCCGAAACCTTTTCGGAAACTGGCGGCCTGCAAATAAATTGCGCCCCGACGAGGCTGGCTCATTCGGGGCGCAACATTGTACAAATTTTAGGGCAGTGTTGCCATGTTTGGAAGGCGCCTGTTACAAAATTCTTACGAATTTGCGGCCTGTCTTCCAGCAACCGGTGCCAAAAATCTTAACGCGGGCAGATTTCGCTTTCGGTGAAGAAGTAAGCGATTTCACGTTGTGCAGATTCTACAGCGTCAGAACCGTGAACAGCGTTAGCGGTGAAGCTGTCAGCGAAGTCTGCACGCAGGGTACCGGCCAGCGCGTTCTCAGGGTTAGTTGCGCCCATGATATCGCGGTTACGCTGAACAGCGTTTTCGCCTTCCAGAACCTGAACCATGATCGGGCCAGACGTCATGAACTCAACCAGACCATCAAAGAAAGGACGGCCTTTGTGCTCAGCGTAGAAGCCTTCAGCCTGCTCTTTAGTCAGTTTCAGCATTTTAGACGCGATGATGGTGAAACCAGCGCGTTCGAAACGTGCGTAGATAGCGCCGATGTCGTTGTTAGCTACGGAGTTTGGCTTGATGATGGAGAAAGTACGTTGGATAGTCATGAAAACCTCTGTCTGACTTTTATAGGTAGGGCCGGTTAATTTAATGTTATACCTGCCGTAAAATGGCGGTGATTATAGGGAGCGAAGTTACGATTGCCTACCTGAATCACAACATTTAATTAAAAAAATGTGTCATTGATTCACTATCACACCCAAACCGCCCATTTTTCGCAAACAAAGCGGAAGAAAACGGCATACCTCAGCCTCTCCCGCATACCTCTTACGCCTGACCCGAAGAGGGAATAATGTTGCGCAGCCAGCTGCCCCACTTGCGCTGATAGAAAGGCTGCGTATGGCTGATCAGATAATGGCTGATGCCACGCTCTTTTTCGGAAACGATACAGAAATCCACTGGGCGATCGTCCGGAGACGTTTCACTCGCCACATTCCCGGCTTCGCGGATCAGCGCGTCGATCTCCTGCTCATCACCGTCGGCTTCAACACCAATCAACAAATTGGGCTGGTCATCCACCGCTTTATCGTGGATCAGCGCCATAAAGGCACGGCGTACCGGCTTTTTCTGGGTAAAAAGCGTCGTTAGCGCATCAATCATGGCTGAAGGATATTCTTCCGGCTGACCAATCAGTAACTGACTTTCTTTGTCCAGCACCAGCTCTGACGGCGCATGTAATCCGCCGTTGCTCAGCAGCAGCGTGACTTCGTTTGGTGTGAATTCCTTTCCGTATTCGGATTTGGGATTCAGAAACAACTCATCGCCCTGTGTCATTTCAAACAACACACGGGCAGGCAGCGCAACAAACGCCTGCTCGTCGGGGCCTTCGCCCGCGCTGGCTTTTTCAAGCACATCAACTGAAGAGAAGAAAGGAATGACTGAGCTGCCGTCCTGTTTTTCCCAGTGCAGGATATTGAGTTCGCTACCGGCGGTGATCGCCACACTGCCCTGCTTTTCCGCGTCATCCTGACCTGCATCGCCCAGCACGAAAACGGTGGAATCCAGCAAGGTCTGGTAAAACGCCGGGCGCCAGGCAGGCGCGCTGACGGACAGGCGAAGCAGACGCTCCAGCTCATTTTCCCCGTTTACCGCTGCGGCTCCCGCAGGGAGATGATCGTGTGGGACACTCATAATACTGACTCCGGTAATGGTATAAAACGGGGCGCTAATCAGCGCCCCGTTATTCTTACTTAAACAAATGATTTTATTATTTAGACTTAGCTAACAGAAGGTTAGCGACGGTACGCACACCCAGACCGGTTGCACCGGCAGACCACTGGTCAGCCGCGCTTTTGCGGTAGGTTGCCGAACAGTCGATGTGCAGCCAGCCTTTCTTATATTCAGTGACGAAATGAGACAGGAAAGCCGCCGCCGTGCTTGCGCCCGCAGTGTGTGCAGGACCGGCGATGTTGTTCAGCTCTGCAAAATTGGAAGGCAGATGCGAACGGTGGAACTCTTCCAGCGGCAGGCGCCAGAACGGTTCATGTTCTTCTTTCGCACTTGCCAGCAGCTCTGCTACCAGCGCATCGTCAAAGCTGAACAACGCATGGTAATCGTTGCCCAATGCGGTTTTGGCCGCACCGGTCAGCGTTGCCGCGTCAATGATCAGCTCCGGATTTTGCGCAGAAGCGTCGATCAGGCCATCAGCCAGAACCAGACGGCCTTCGGCATCGGTGTTCATCACTTCAACCGTTTTGCCGTTGCGGTAACGGATGATATCGCCCAGTTTCAGGGCATTGCCGCTGACCATGTTATCCGCGCAGCACAGGTACAATTTCACACGTTTGTTCAGACCATTTGCCGCCGCCAGCGCCAGTGCGCCTGTCAGGGTAGCCGCGCCGCCCATGTCAGCTTTCATGGAGTCCATAGAAGCGCTCGGTTTCAGGCTGTAGCCGCCGGTGTCAAAAGTAATCCCTTTGCCGACCAGACAGGCATAAACCGGCGCTTCAGCGTCGCCGGTCGGGTTGTAATCGAGTGCCAGCAGAACCGGCGGACGGTCAGAGCCACGGCCCACAGTGTGGATACCCATGTAGCTTTGCTGACGCAGATCGTCACCTTTGGTGATGCGGTAGCTAACTTTCTCGTTGCCGAATTCACACATCAGATCGACTGCGCGGGTCGCCAGTTGCTCAGGCGACAAATCTTCTGCCGGGGTATTGATGGTGTTACGCACCCAGTCGATGATTTTCAGACGCTGTTGCAGCGCGGTGGTGTCTTCTTCAGACAACTCGGCCCATTCGACATTGCGCGTGCCTTTCGGGCCGCGGAAACCCTGCCAGAATGCCCAGCTATTTTCGAGATCCCAGCCTTCGCCTGCCAGCTTGACGTTTTTCACGCCCTGACCATCAATACGGCGTGCCGCACGGGCAATCGCAGGCAGCGCATCGCCCTCTTTCAGATGGATAGTCATGCCTTCAGAACCGGTGCTAAGCGTCGCTTTTTCACCCCAGCGGGCATCTGCTGGCTGGGAAGAAAGGAACACGGACATGGCTTCATTGGTGTTTACGTCGGAACTCATAACAGCACTCCTGATTTATTATTTTCAAAGACAAGTTTTATCTTCAATGAAAGTCTTTTCTTCAATGACAGGTAAATCGCCCTTTAAATAGGGTGGCACTTCACGGTAAATGTCAGGCTTTCGCCGTATAAACCGGTGGCAGTTCACGCAGGCGGCGAACAGATTTCACTACCAGCGCAATTGCATAATCAATTTCTTCTTCCGTCGTCCAGCGACCCAGCGAGAAACGCAACGAGGCGTGCGCCAGTTCTTCGTTAATCCCCAGCGCACGTAAAACGTAAGAAGGCTCGAGGCTGGCGGACGTACAGGCTGACCCGGAGGAAACCGCCAGATCTTTCAGCGCCATAATCAGAGATTCCCCTTCAATGCCGGCGAAACTGACGTTCAGAATATTCGGCGCAGCATGTTTGGCGGAACCGTTCATAAAGACGTGGTCCAGCGCCTGAATGCCTTTCCACAGACGGTCACGAAGCATAGTCAGACGTTCAACTTCCGTCACCCTTTCTTCTCTGGCGATGCGATAGGCTTCACCCATCCCGACAATCTGATGCACCGGCAGCGTCCCGGAACGCATGCCGCGCTCATGCCCGCCACCATGAATTTGCGCTTCGATGCGGACTTTCGGTTTGCGACGCACATACAGCGCGCCGATGCCCTTCGGACCATAAATCTTATGTGCGGAAAATGACATTAAATCGACCGGCAACTCGCTGAGATCAATATCAATTTTCCCCACGCTCTGGGTCGCATCCACGTGGAACAACACGCCACGGCTGCGGCACAGTTCGCCAATGGTCGCGATATCCTGCACCACGCCGATTTCGTTATTCACCTGCATGATGGACACCAGGATTGTGTCCGGACGCATCGCGGCTTCAATGGCCACCGGCGTGATAAAACCGTCAGCCTGTGGTGCCAGATACGTAACCTCAAAACCTTCGGTTTCCAGCTGATGGCAGGTATCAAGCACCGCTTTATGCTCAGTCTGGCTGGTAATAATGTGTTTGCCCTTCTCGCGTTGCGCGTGCGCCGCACCTTTGATCGCCAGATTATCGGATTCTGTCGCGCCGGAAGTGAATACGATTTCACGCGGATCGGCATTTATCAGTTCGGCAATCTGGTTGCGCGCCACATCCACCGCCTCTTCGGCCTGCCAGCCAAAACGGTGAGAACGTGAAGCCGGATTACCGAAAGTACCGTCCAGTGTCAGACACTGCATCATTTTCTCGGCGACGCGCGGATCAACCGGCGTAGTGGCAGAGTAATCGAGATAAATAGGTAATTTCATGGCAGGCAAGCTCCGGACTGCGCGTTCTGTTGCGAACGAAAGAATTAAAAAAACGACACCCAGTTTAAAACGGCTTCACGAATTCTTAAAAGGGAAATGACGTTTTGCGGGCACTAAACGGTAAGTATTGGCGTCTGAAAATGCAAAAACCCGCGGAAATGTGAATTCCCACGGGCTTCTTAAAACATAAATCTCAGCATTCCCTAAATCATTCATGTTGCATCAAGGCGGCAACAGAGCAAATCCCCGGGAGCATACAGTAGTATGTGACCGGGGTTTGCGACGGCAGCCAACGCCGAGGCGGCGCGAAGGATGACGGGGATTAGGCTCTGAGATTTACGTTGATCGTCTCCATCTGACGGCCATTCGGCTGACGACGGATTTCACCGTTCTGACGGTCGGCCACTTCCAGGATTTCCTGGTTGTTGACCAGCTCTGCCAGTGTGATGTTGTTGAGGAAACCGCTGATGCGCTCGCTCAGATCACGCCATAACGTATGCGTCAGGCAACGTTCGCCGTTCTGGCAGCCTTCTTTACCCTGGCAACGGGTCGCATCGACAGATTCGTCAACGGCAGTAATCACCGCGCCAACTGCGATATCACCGGAATCTTTGCCCAGCAGATAACCACCGCCCGGACCACGAACACTGGCAACCAAACCATTTTTACGTAAACGCGAGAACAACTGCTCCAGATAAGAAAGAGAAATACCCTGACGCTCAGAAATATCAGCCAGTGGTACTGGTCCTTCCTGTGAATGCAGTGCAACGTCGAGCATAGCGGTCACGGCATAACGGCCTTTGGATGTCAGTCTCATAGCATGGTTACCTGTTTTAAATGTCTTTTAAAAACGCACGAATGCGGTTGATGCAAATGAGTCTGACATTCCCGAGTAAATCAGTCAACTATTTAACCGAGTAATTTACTCAAGTATTACACAGAGGAAAAACAGGCGTTATTGCCTCCACAAGTGGAGGCACCGCAACACAATGATTCACATAACAAAAAATCGCCTTAATAACCCCAAAAACAGGCTTATTCTTTGTTGTTATGAGTCTTTTCAATCGACGTCAGAATGCCGCGCAGGATGTTTAATTCCTGAGATTCAGGTCGCGCACGGGTGAATAAACGGCGTAATTTGCTCATGACCTGACCCGGATGAGCCTGGCGAATGAAGCCGGTTTCCAGCAGCGTCTGTTCAAGATGCTGATAAAAACGCTCCAGATCATCGACCAGCGGATACGGCGATTCTTCGTATTCCACCTGCGGTTTTGCGGCTTCGAGTAAAGCCAGATGCGCGACGCGAACTTCATACGCAATAATCTGCACGGCCATCGCCAGATTCAGCGAGCTGTATTCCGGGTTCGCCGGAATGCAGACGTGGTAGTTACATTTTTGCAGCTCTTCATTGGTCAGCCCGACGCGTTCGCGCCCGAAGACCAGCGCAACCGGCGCGGTTTGTGCCGCTTTGGCGCTGTGCTCACCGCATTCACGCGGCTCAAGCATAGGCCACGGCAGCGTACGGGAACGCGCACTGGTGCCGATCACAAGGCTACAACCGGAAAGGGCTTCATCCAGCGTATCAACGATGGCGGCGTTGCCGATCACATCGCTGGCACCAGCGGATAAAGAGATGGCCTGAGAATCAGGTTTCACCAGCGGATTCACCAGATAAAGGCTTGATAAACCCATGGTTTTCATAGCGCGGGCAGTAGAACCCATGTTACCGGTGTGGGACGTTTCAACTAAGACAATGCGGATATTAGGCAGCATACAGACTCTGGGCAGACGGAAAATCACAACAGCCTAACACAACGGTAGTTAATTTTCAGAACCCCTGCTATACTGCGCGCCGTTTCCCGTATTCCCGTTCTTTAACATCCTAGTTGGAAGATATCCATGCATCCGATGCTCACCATCGCCGTGCGCGCTGCGCGCAAGGCCGGTAACCTGATTGCCAAACATTACGAAACGCCAGACTCTGTAGAAGCTACTCAAAAAGGTACCAACGATTTTGTTACCAATGTAGATCGCGATGCAGAACACATGATTATCGATGTCATTCGTAAATCCTACCCAAAACACACCATCATCAGTGAAGAGTGTGGCGAGCTGGAAGGCGAAGACAAAGACGTACAATGGATTATCGACCCGCTGGATGGCACCACCAACTTCGTTAAACGCTTCCCACATTTCGCTGTTTCTATCGCCGTGCGCATCAAAGGCCGCACTGAAGTCGCGGTAGTTTACGATCCAATGCGCAACGAACTTTTCACCGCAACCCGTGGTCAGGGCGCACAGCTGAACGGTTACCGTCTGCGCGGCACTAACGCGAAAGATCTCGACGGCACCATTCTGGCGACCGGTTTCCCGTTCAAAGCCAAACAACACGCAAAAAGCTACATGAACGTCGTGGGCAAACTGTTCACCGAATGTGCAGATTTCCGTCGCACCGGTTCTGCTGCGCTGGATCTGGCTTACGTCGCTGCTGGCCGCGTTGACGGTTTCTTCGAAATCGCCCTGAAACCTTGGGATTTCGCCGGTGGCGAGCTGCTGGTTCGTGAATCAGGCGGCGTTGTAACTGACTTCGTTGGCGGCCACAACCATTTCTCTTCCGGTAACATCGTTGCCGGTAACCCACGCGTCGTTAAAGGTATTCTGATGACCATGCGTGATGAACTGAGCGAAGCGCTGAAGCGTTAATTTCGCCGGTTTCGGGTCGTAAGGCCCAAAAAAAACGGACGTCCATTGATTGGGCGTCCGTTTTTTTATGTCTGCGGTTCAGGATTGGCAGCGAGAAGACTAACGCCCGAAAGGCCCGCCGGTGATCGGAGAAACGTCGCCGCCGCCGGTGCTGCAGAGCAAAATGCCCACCACCAGCAACACAATCCCGCCGGTCAGTGCCAGCAAAGACCAGGCGATGCGCTGCCACGCGGCAGGCGTCCGGCTTGCGCTCAGTTTTACTGCCAGCGAACGGCTGTAAAATACCAGTACACCGATGAGCGACACGGTCAGCGACGTGCCGATGGCCATCGTGATGGCAGAAATCACGCCCCAGCTGTAAACGCCGATCACTTTGGAGAACAGCAGAACCATAATCGCGCCGGAGCACGGGCGCAGGCCCATCGCCAGCACAATCGCGATTTGCGTACGTAAATCACCGCCCGCCTGAAGCTGCTGATCGCTCGGCACATGCTGATGCCCGCAGCCACAGTGTTCGTCATGAACGTGCGGCTGAGCGCCAGGCGGAGAAAGGCTCTGGATGCGCATGGCCGGTGCTGGCTGCAAACTTTTGATCGTCTGCCAGACCCGTTTAAGCGCCCGCCAGCACAGCAACAATCCGAGAAGAATCACCAGAATGAAACTGCCCCGCTCCATCCAGAAACTGCTCTGATGAAGCTGGCGTGAAGAAAGTTGTAAAACGCCAAGCACAACGCTGACCAGCAAAATCGCCACCAGCCCCTGCACAATGGCGGAGGCAAACGTCAGTTTCAGGCTATTTTTAAGGCGTGACGGATGCGTCGCCAGATAGGTCGTAATAACGATTTTTCCGTGCCCCGGCCCGATGGCGTGAACCACACCATAAATCAGACTGAAACCCGCCAGCGTCATGCCTGCCTGTAACGGATTTTCTTTCACCTGCCGCAAAAGCCCGGCCAGTTCCTGATGCAAATCCCGCTGCCAGATAATGCTGCTGAGCAGAATTCGCGGCCAGAAGTGGAACAGCGCAAACGCCCCGCCCGCCAGCAGGATCAGAAATACCGCCAGCGGCCATAAATCCCGCCAGGAAAAGGTTTTCGATGGCGTTGAAATTAATGACATTCGAGTGTGACCTTCTGGGCAAATTGCTGACCAAGATCCATGTCTTCCGGCGGCGCATCAGCCTTATCCAGCGACAACGCGTAACTTTGCAGCGAGGCGTCCGGTTTCGGAGTAAACAACGCGAGCGTACAGCGTTTTTCCAGATCCGGCGGAAGGTGCAGCGCAGTTTTGTCTTTGTACGTCATATCCACAAAATAGGAGGGATCGAAGGTCGAGAACTGCATCGGCTTGCCCGCCAGCGGTTGCGGGTGCGCCAGTGGGAGTACAAACTCCAGCACCGCCTGATCGCCTTTGCGGGAAAGCGCATATTCACTGGGTAGATCGAGATATTTCACCGGTTTTCCTTCACGGTAAAAATCGGTGAAATAGTGCTGGCTGAGCACCCGCGCCATGACTTCTGCCGCCAGCTTCTTCCAGATATCCGATCCCGCTTTGGCATTCTGCGCGTCATACAGCAGATCGGCGGAGGTGATTTCGTCCATCGTCCAGACCATTTTCAGCCCGGTCAGCGACGTTGCGTCAGCCACCAGTGTGGTTTGCATATCAATAAAACTGTGCGGATGCGCCAGCACACTGGCTGGCAGGCACATGAGCGCTAAACCCAGCCATTTCGCACAGCGGGAAACAGGCCGGTTCCTGGCTTTGTTCAAGTTCATCTCCCTGTAAAGCGCCATCATATTGTTACTTAGTAACAGTATTTTGCTGTGCATTTAAGCGGTCGTCAAAAATATCTGTGATCTGAGTTGTAAGCCGGAGTAAAACCCAATGCCGGTGCCTTATCGCGGGCAGTCGCTTTGCTATGCTTGACTAATAATTTCACACGCCATCATTACAGAAGGTGATATGACCCCAGAAAAACAGCCCTCTCCAGCGCTTTCCGCTACGCAACGTCGGTGCCACGTGTTGCTGATGCTGTACGCGCCGCTGACGGCGGTTCAACTGGAAATCATCAGCGAAATAAACGGCGTCGGGCTGAGCACGACGTGGGAAGATCTGGCCGAAGTCACCTGCGAAATCCAGCGGATCCACCATCTGGATGTGTTGCAGTACAGCGAAAAAGAGTGCCGGATCCAGGGCGATCAGCTCGCCCAGCGCCTGTGCCTGTTTCAGGGATTACGCCGCACATTGCGCATTTCTCCTGATTTCGTCTCCCGCCATTTTATCCCGTGGCTGCACATCGCCTTTGACGGCCAGACCTGCCCGAAGGTGGCACTGAGAAATGACATTCTCGGCGTCGTGATCGAAGACTGTTCGTCGCTGCTGCCGAAAGCGCTCAGCCAGCACGATCGCCAGCTGATGCAGATTTGCCTCCAGTATTGTTTATGGCAAAACGACCGGCCCACTGGCTTAAATTTCACGGAACAACAGCGCCGCTGGCTGCGGGAAAAACCGGAATACGCGGCAGCGCGTGAAATTTATGTTCAGCTGCAAAGCCTCAGTAACGGTTTGCTGGATGACTGCGAGTGCGAATTTTTTACCCTGATGCTGCGCATGCTAAAAAACCACAGTTACCAGAGTTCCGGTTCGACGGAAGATCAGCGTCTGCTGCTGGAAATTGAAAATATGGTGGCGCGCTTTCAGGAAATCGCCGGCATGAAATTCAGCAGCTACGAAGGGCTGGTCGGCCAGCTTTTCGCTCATCTCGGCCCGGCCATTGAGCGCTGCCATTTCGGTATTGGTATCGATAATCTGATGCAGGAAGAAGTGAACCGGATGTATCCGCGTCTGGTGCGCACCACCCGCGAAGCGCTGAAAGGGTTTGAACACGAATATCTGATCAGTCTTTCAGAAGATGAAATCGGGCTGGTGGCGATTACGTTTGGCGCCTGGCTGATGCAGGGCAATGCCTTGCAGGAAAAACAGATTTTGCTGCTGACGCACAACAATCCGCAGCTGGAAGAAGCGGTCGAGCAGCAACTGCGCGAAGCCACGCTGCTGCCGCTCAATATCAAGTATCAGACGCTTGCGGATTTTTATCAGTTCGGCGCGCCGGGCGGCGTGGCGATGATTGTCACGCCTTACGCCATCCGCAGCACCGACGCCGATCCTTTAGTCATCCACACTCAACTGCCGCTGGCGAAAGAGCAGCGAAAACGTATCCGCTCGCTGCTCGAAGCTCCCTAGCTGGCTGTCTCAGCCGGCGCTGAAGGTGTGACATTCGGGCGCAGGAAAATCGCCGGAACCGCCAGCACCGCCATCACCCAGAATAATCCAGCGTGAAGATGCTCGAACAGGAAGCCGGAAACCATCGTCATAATGGCCACTCCGCCGCCCATCGCCAGCGCGGAATAAACCGACTGCAACCGTATCACCTGATCGCGCGGGCGCGAAGCGATGAAGCGCATACCCGCCAGATGGCAAACGGTGAACGTGCCGCAGTGCAAGATCTGGATCACGATCAGCCATGGCAGCGCGGTAAATTCGCCCATCATGCCCCAGCGGACAACACCGCACACCGCGGATAACAACAGCAAGTCCCGCGCCGACCAGCGCCGGAACAGCTGATGGCTGAAGGTAAAGACAAGAACTTCCGCCACCACGCCCAGCGACCATAAATAGCCGATGGTCGTTGAGGAATAGCCGACATCCTGCCAGTAAATCGCGCTGAATCCGTAATACGCCGCGTGCGCGCCCTGCAATAACGTGACGCACAGCAGGAACCGCCAGACCGGCGTTTCGCCCAGTAACGCTTTCCACGAAATGGTCGGCGCTCCGCTTTCGCGCGGTTCCCCCACCGGCTTAACACTCGGGCGCAATAGCATGCCGAGCAGCATCGCCGCGATGCCCGCCGTCAGCGTATACAAAATCGCGTTATGGCCGTAAACCTCAACCAGCTTGCCGGTGACCGCAGAACCGATGACGAACGCAATCGATCCCCAGACGCGTACTTTGCCGTAATCCATATTGATCTGGCGTTGCAGCGTCCCCGCTAATGCATCCGTCAGCGGCACTAACGGCCCGAAGAATAAGCTAAAACCGGCAATGTTGATCATCAGCCATGCCCAACCGTTGCCAAACCAGAACCCGACGGCAAACGCCAGCGTGAGCAACGCAAGAATACGCAACCCGGTAATGAGATGAGACGGGTCTTTAATCGACGGAGAAATAATTAACGTGCCGAGAAAGCGGGCGACTAAACCGGCACCGAGCAACAGGCCGATGCTTTCGGAGGAAATCCCCTCGCCTTTTAGCCATAAGCCCCAGAAGGGAAGAAAAATGCCGTAACTGAAAAAATAGGTGAAATAACTGAGTGCAAGCCAGCGCGTGGAACGCAATTCCATAAATCCTCCGGTGTGAGGCCAATACTTTGACAAAGCTCACAATCGCTAGCAATCCGCAGACAAATTCTGACTTCCATAATGTCTGCCAGCTCACAAATTCTGATACATGCCCATAAAAAAACCCGCCGGAGCGGGTTTTAGCAGCTTAACGGCTCCGCAAATATTATGCGTAAACCGGGAAGCGTGCACAGATATCGAGAACTTTCTGTTTAACGCGTTCGATAGTCGCTTCGTCGTTCACGTTGTCCAGCACGTCACAGATCCAGCCAGCCAGTTCACGGACTTCAGCTTCTTTGAAGCCGCGACGGGTAACAGCAGGCGTACCGATACGTACACCAGAAGTGACAAACGGGCTCTTCGGATCGTTTGGCACACTGTTCTTGTTCACGGTGATGTTCGCGCGGCCCAGAGCAGCATCGGCTTCTTTACCGGTCAGGTTTTTATCGACCAGATCCATCAGGAACAGGTGGTTGTGCGTACCGCCGGAAACCACTTTGTAGCCACGATCCAGAACCACAGCAACCATCGCCTGCGCGTTTTTAGCAACCTGTTGCTGGTACGCTTTGAACTCAGGTTCCATCGCTTCTTTCAGTGCTACCGCTTTACCGGCAATCACGTGCATCAGCGGGCCACCCTGGCCGCCAGGGAAGACGGCGGAGTTCAGTTTTTTGTAGAACTCTTCGCTGCCGCCTTTCGCCAGGATCAGACCGCCGCGTGGGCCAGCCAGCGTTTTGTGCGTAGTGGTCGTGACGATGTGTGCATGTGGAACCGGGTTCGGGTAAACGCCCGCAGCAATCAGACCGGCAACGTGTGCCATGTCGACGAAGAAGTACGCGCCAACACTGTCTGCGATTTCGCGCATTTTTGCCCAGTCAACGATACCGGAGAAGGCTGAGAAGCCGCCGATGATCATTTTTGGTTTGTGTGTTTCGGCCTGACGTTTAACGTCGTCATAGTCGATGTCGCCGCTTTCGTCGATGCCGTAAGGCACCACGTTATACAGTTTACCGGACAGGTTGACCGGCGAACCGTGCGTCAGGTGACCGCCGTGCCCGAGGTTCATCCCCAAAATGGTGTCGCCCGGTTGCAGCAATGCGGTGTAAACCGCGAAGTTAGCCTGTGAGCCGGAATGTGGCTGAACGTTAGCGAAATCAGCACCGAACAATTCTTTTGCACGGTCGATAGCCAGTTGTTCAACGATGTCGACGTACTCACAACCACCGTAATAACGTTTGCCCGGATAGCCTTCGGCATATTTGTTGGTCAGCTGCGAACCCTGAGCCTGCATAACGCGCGGGCTGGTGTAGTTTTCTGACGCAATCAGCTCGATATGTTCTTCCTGGCGAACAACTTCTTTTTCCATTGCTGCCCACAGCTCAGCATCATAATCGGCAATGTTCATTTCACGCTTTAACATCCGCATCTCCTGACTCAACAAACTAAAAATAAACGCCCCTTCCGGGTTCTGCGCAACAGTGTAAATGTTTAGGCCGCCTTCGGATAGGGTCAGTTTCAGGTTTTTAAGCAAACGATTGGCTCCAGATGCAGCAAGGCTTTGATCTGCGAACCTCTGCCCATAATCAAGGGAATTTTATTCACCTGAACATGGTCAAATTTCAGCTTTGTGAGATACCGCTCACCGGAAAATAGCCCTACCCCTTAAGGGGGTGTTTACAGAAATTGTGGGTTTATATAAGATGCATTTAAAATGCATGTTATTATTTTTCATTCTAAATAGCCTCAAAGTCATTGGAGCTGCGGCAAGGCGGCAATCGAAAGAATTCCGATGAGCTGACCTGAGTCAGTAATTCGGATTCCTGAGGGCAGCTAACGCAGCAGCAGTTTCAAGGACGAAGAGGAAGGAGTTCACTATGCTAGATGCACAAACTATCGCAACCGTTAAATCCACCATTCCTTTGCTCGCGGCAACCGGCCCGAAACTGACGGCTCACTTCTACGATCGCATGTTCGCACACAATCCCGAGCTTAAAGACATCTTCAATATGAGCAACCAGCGCAATGGCGATCAGCGTCAGGCGCTGTTTGATGCCATCTGCGCTTATGCGGCGAATCTCGAAAATCTGGCGGCGCTTTTACCCGCGGTGGAACGTATCGCTCAGAAACACACCAGTTTTATCATTCAGCCGGAACAGTACAACATTGTCGGTGAACACCTGCTGGCAACGCTGGATGAAATGTTCAGTCCGGGTCAGGAAGTGCTGGATGCGTGGGGCAAAGCCTACGGCGTGTTGGCGGGCGTATTTATCAATCGTGAAGCAGAAATCTATAAAGAAAGCGCCGAAAAAACCGGTGGCTGGAGCGGCACCCGTGAATTCCGCATTGTGGAAAAACAGCCGCAAAGCGAACTGATCACCTCTTTCCTGCTGGAACCCGCTGATGGCAAGCCGGTGGCAGATTTCCAGCCGGGGCAATATCTGGCGGTCTATATCCGCGATGCTTCCCTGGAAAATCAGGAAATCCGTCAGTATTCCCTGACACAGGCACCGAACGGCAAAACGTACCGTATCGCGATTAAACGTGAAGGTCAGGGCGCGGTTTCTAATTTCCTGCATAACTTTGCGCTGCCGGGCGACATTATTCACCTCGCCGCGCCGCACGGTGATTTCTTCATGGATGTCAGCGAAACCACGCCGGTCTCGCTGATTTCCGCCGGTGTTGGTCAGACGCCGATGTTAGGCATGCTCAACACGCTGGCGCAGCGCGGCCATAACGCGCCGGTTCAGTGGCTGCACGCCGCCGAAAATGGCGCGGTTCATGCGTTTGCCGGTGAAGTGAAAGATGCGCAAGCGCATCTGCCGCAGCTGGAAAGCCATGTCTGGTATAACCAGCCGCAGGAAAGCGATTTACCGGGAGAAGATTTCGAGTTTCAGGGCTTGATGGATCTGAGTAAAGTCAGCGATAAAATCAGTAATCCGGCGATGCACTTCTACCTGTGCGGGCCGGTGGGCTTCATGCAGTTTGCCGCAAAACAACTGCTGGCACTAGACATTGCCGAAGCCAACATTCACTACGAATGTTTCGGCCCGCATAAAGTCATCTGACGTTGAGAATACCCGTGCTGAAAAGCAAAAAGGCTGACGCAATGTCAGCCTTTTCTGTTTCAGACTCTGAATGAAATCAGATAGCCTCTTCGTCCTGCTCGCCGGTGCGGATGCGGACTACGCGCGCCACGTCGAACACGAAGATTTTGCCGTCGCCGATTTTGCCGGTCTGCGCGGTGGTCATGATAGTTTCAACACAGGTATCCACGATGTCATCTGCCACAACAATCTCGATTTTTACTTTTGGCAGGAAATCGACCATGTATTCCGCACCACGGTACAGTTCGGTATGACCTTTCTGACGGCCAAAACCCTTCACTTCGGTCACGGTCATCCCGGTGATCCCAACTTCAGCCAGTGCTTCGCGGACGTCGTCGAGTTTGAATGGCTTGATAATCGCATCAATCTTTTTCATGGCGGACCCTTATAATCATTCGTTTGCTCTCCGCCTTCCTGAGCGGCAGCATGGTTCACAGTCTGGTTTCGGATGCCGGAGCATGCGAAGGCGCTAAAGGTATCATAGTTCAGCGGCAGGAATGTACCCGATGCCGCTGAAAGTAAATTCCCGTTACTCTTTAAAATCCGTGGCTTCCAGCTCATGGCGGGAAAGCAACTTGTAAAATTCGGTGCGGTTACGCCCGGCGATACGCGCCGCCTGCGTCACATTGCCTTTGGTTATCTGCAAAAGCTTACGCAAATAATTCAGCTCGAACTGGTTTCGCGCATCGGCAAAGGTCGGCAGCGCGGTGTTCTCGCCTTCCAGCGCCTGCTGCACCAGCGCTTCGCTGATGACCGGCGCAGAGGTCAGCGCCACACATTGCTCAATCACGTTCACCAGCTGGCGCACATTGCCCGGCCAGCTCGCCGCCATCAGCCGTTTTAGCGCATCGGTGGAAAAACTGCGGACAAACGGCTTGTGCCGCTGCGCTGCCACGCGAAGCAGATGGTTTGCCAGCAGCGGAATGTCTTCCGCCCTTTCGCTCAGCGCCGGCAATTTCAGGCTCACGACATTCAGACGATAAAACAGATCTTCGCGGAACTCGCCTTTTTCCATCGCTTTGGGCAAATCACGGTGCGTGGCAGAAATAATCCGCACATCGACGTCGATATCCTGATTGCTGCCCAGCGGACGAACTTTGCGCTCTTGCAAAACACGCAACAGTTTGACCTGCAATGACAGCGGCATGTCGCCGATTTCATCGAGGAACAACGTTCCGCCGTTCGCCGCCTGGAACAGCCCTTCACGGCTGCTGACCGCACCGGTAAACGCGCCTTTGGCGTGGCCGAATAATTCAGATTCCAGCAACTGTTCCGGCAACGCGCCGCAGTTAATGGCGATAAACGCATTCTTTCCGCGCGGGCTGGCACCGTGGATTGCCTGCGCCAGCACTTCTTTGCCCGTGCCGCTCTGGCCGTTAATCAGCACGCTGACGTCAGACTGCGCGACCATATTGGCCTGTTCCAGCAAACGCAACATCAGCGGGCTGCGGGTCACAATCGACTCGCGCCAGCTTTCATCCACCGACGGACTGGACTGCGCCAGCGCTTCATCAATGGCTTTATACAGCGCATCGCGATCGACCGGTTTGGTGAGAAACCCGAAAACGCCCTGCTGCGTGGCGGCAACCGCGTCGGGAATTGAGCCGTGCGCCGTCAGAATAATGACCGGCATTCCCGGCTGAAATTTCTGGATTTCAGCAAAAAGCGCCATGCCATCCATTTCATCCATGCGTAAATCGCTCAGCACCAGATCGATTCGTTCACGGTGCAATACGCGCAGCGCTTCGGCCCCGCTTTCGGCGGTTGTGACACGAAAACCTTCACTGGTCAGACGCATGCCCAACAGTTTTAACAGGCTGGGATCATCGTCCACCAGCAATAAACTGGCTGCTTTACGTATCGTCATTTTGCGTTCGATTCCTTTGGAGGCGGCACGTAGGTTTCTGCCGGTTTCACCGTGGATCCGGTGGCCGGTTTTGAAGACGAGGTCGCGTCGTTGTCCGGCAGATCGCCCTGGATCTGCTTACGCGAGGAAAGCTGACGCTCGATATCGGTCAGGTTTTCCAGCTTGCGGCGGGTATCGGCTAAATTATTTTCCAGCACCAGCTGTTCGGCAGTCATCT
This sequence comes from Rahnella sp. PD12R, assembly GCF_019200965.1. NCBI lineage: Bacteria > Pseudomonadati > Pseudomonadota > Gammaproteobacteria > Enterobacterales > Yersiniaceae > Rahnella > Rahnella sp. PD12R. The sequence continues at coordinate 835,957 of NZ_JAHTMS010000001.1, forward strand.
GCTGAAGTTTGTCTTCATTAACGGCCTGCTGGCGTGCGTTGCGGGCTTTTTCATCGCCGAGCACAACTTGCAGATTCTGACGCTCACGCCACAGCTGCACCAGCGGACGAATGGATCCCGGCATCTGGCCGCGGAATTCGCTCACTTTGGCCAGCAATGCGCGGCGCTGTTGTTGATCCGGTTCAGCGCCCGACAGCAGGATGCTTTGTTTGAATGCCTGCTGCCAGTGGGTCGCCGAAATCTGCTGCGCCTGGAAACGCGCCTGCGCATCGCTCATACGATCGGCGCAATCCATCGCCCGCAGCCAGTACAGCGAGTTGGTAATCGCTTCGCTGTCATCAAGCGTCCACAGGGTTTCGCAGGGTGCGATGCGGAAGTCGATTACTTTGCTGTCAGGGACAATCTGGTCGGAAACTTGCTGGTAATAACGGTTATCGGCGGATTGTGGCACACAGCCCGCCAGCGCCAGTGGCGCACTCAGAAGGAGAACCCGGCGGCGAGCCACGGCGCGCACAAGACGGGAAACGGATTTCGACATAAAGGTTAATGCGTTCATTGGCCGCACCAGCCTGCAAATAGGATCATTATCAGTTTTTCTCAGCCGTCAGGGGCAATTCAATGCGAAAACACACGTCCGCATCTTCAACGGCAACCAGTTGCAGCTCTCCATGCATGCGACGAATGCAGTCCTGAGCAATGCTCAATCCCAGACCGCTGCCTTTTACAGCCCCTTTTCGTTGCTGGCTACCCTGGTAAAAAGGTTCAAAAATCATCGCGCGCTCGGCTTCGGGGATCGGGGTTCCGGTGTTTGCCACCTCAATAACCACCCGCCCTGCTTCTTCCCGGCTGCGGACCCAAATAGTACCGGATTCAGCCCCGTAGTGCACCGCATTGGAATAGAGATTATCCAGCACGCGCTTAAGCAGTGTCGGTTCCGCCAGACATTGTGGCGCTTCGATAGCGACTTCGCTGCGGATCTTCTTGGCCCGCGCGGGCAGACTGTTAGCTATCACAACGTCATTCACTAAGATTTTCAGATCGACGGCCACGCTCAGCGCGGGCGCATCCGCCAGTTTGCGGTTGTAATCGAGCAGTTGTTCGATGAGCGTTTGCAGGTGACGGCTGCTGCTGTTAAGTATCGCCACCACGTCTTTTTGATCCGGCGTCAGCGGCCCGGCGACTTCATCGGCCAGCAGCTCCGTGCCTTCGCGCATGCTGGCGAGTGGCGTTTTGAGTTCATGGGAAATGTGACGTAAAAATTCGTGGCGCTGTGATTCCAGCCACGCCAGGCGTTCACTCAGCCAGACGATACGCTGCACCAGAGAACGGATTTCGCGCGGGCCTTTAAACCGCGTGACGTCCCCCAGATTACGCCCTTCGCCCAGCCGGTTGATCATTCTCTCCACGCCTTTCACCGGCCCGATAATCATGCGGGTAAACAGCACCACCAGCGCGCCGCTGAGCAGAAACAGCACCAGCGCCTGCCAGCCAAAGAACTGGCCGCGTTCGGCAATCGCACGCTGAAGTTGCTGGCCGCGGGAAAAGACCACTTCACGGGTCGCCTGAACCATTTCGGCATTCGTGCGTGAGAAGTTTTCCAGCCGCGCGGAAGAGTCATTATCCGGGGCATTATTGTGGCAGACGGGTTCGGTCAGCTGCGTCAGCAACGTGCGCAGCGTCTGGTAATAACGTAAATCCGGCAGGACAGAAGCGTGTGCATCCAGCAGCTGCGAATATTGTTTATGCTGATTCTGATAAAGGCGTGAAAGCGTCGGATCGTCGAGAACGCAATACTGGCGATAGCTGCGTTCCATTTCCAGCGCGATGCTGGACATGGATTCGCTGCGGCGCGCATCGCTTAATGTCGTGCGGTTAATGTGCGCCGCCTGACGGCTGAGCTGGTCGAGGCTGTCATAAGCCTGCCAGGCCAGCACCAGTAAAGGCAACAGGACTAACAGGAACGCCATCAATACCAGCTGGCGTAAAGAACCGGGGAATAAACGTCCTCTTTTCAACGCATTCATCTCATTTTCCGCAGATAAACCATGCTAACTGACAACGGTTTGAACAGCCAGTGTGTCACGGAGATAGTGAAAGAGGATTTGAAAGAAACAGGAAGTATTCGAAGAAGTGGTGTTGCTGGATATCCTGATGGATATCCAGCAAACCGGAAGAGGTGGTGCCTCACTCAACGTGTCGTTCGATGCTTGATAACGTGCTTGCGCAACGATTATCGGTCGGGTGAACGATAGGCACCGTTTCTTTGGCGTCATTCGGGCATTATGAGCATATCAACGCTTTCGCGTGTGCAAGTCATAATCAGGTGAATGAGCAACTGCCAGAATATAGCACGAACCGTGCCAGTTATAACATTTAAATTACATTACACTGATAAATAACAACTTTTATTTATCAGTGCAGATCTCATTCAAAAAATGGCTGCGATCTCTGCCTATAAATCACGCTTGCTGTCGTCATTTCCCAACATGTTTTTTACTTAAATATAAAGTTGTTTTTAATCAGTTGGTTAAATGTCGCCAAATGACGACACGATAAACCGCATCTGTCGCCATTTAATGACATCACGTTATCAGTGATTTATTAAGAGCCTGTCAGTGCTCGCTGAACCCCAGTGAATTCGGGGTGGGTACCGGTTGTTCACAGTCTGCCGGATTGTCTGCTTTCGCCGGGTCACACATCGTGGCCTGCGGCGGCAGGAAGATATGGTCAAGAATGGCACGCGCCGTCGGCCCGGCGACCACGCCATCGCCCCCGCCGTTTTCCATAATCAGCGCCATCACCACCGTCGGATGTTTATAGGGCGCAAATGCTGTATAGAAAATATGGTCACGCAAGCGGACAGGCGTCATTTTGGCGTTATAGACCTGATTCTCGCGCAGGCTGAATACCTGAGACGTCCCTGATTTCGCGGCTATCTGATAAGGCGCGGTGTGGAAGAGTTTATAACCGGTACCGTTCGGGAAATTCGCCATTCCGAACATACCGTTTTTCACTATTCCCCAGATTGGCGATTTGCCATCGGCAATTTGCTGGGTCGGCGGCATTTTATAGGGCGTGATCACTTTGCCGCTTTTTGAAGAATAGAGCAGATGCGGCGTTTCGAGTTTGCCGTTATTCACCAGCGCGCTGAGCGCACGCACCATCTGGATTGGCGTCGCAACCCAATAACCCTGGCCGATGCCCACCGAAACGGTATCCCCCTGATACCAGCCTTTTTTATGAACCTTCATTTTCCATTCGCGGCTTGGCAGAACGCCATTATATTGCTCGTCGAGATCGATGCCGGTGGACTGCCCGTAACCGAACTTGCTCAGCCAGGTATGAATGCGGTCGATGCCCATTTCATACGCCACCTGATAGAAGAACGTATCGGCGGATTCTTCAATAGCTTTGGTGACATTCAGCAAGCCGTGGCCGGTTTTCAGCCAGTCGCGGTAATGACGTTCGGTGCCCGGCAGTGTCCAGGTCGGTGCGCCGAAGAAAGTGGTTTGCGGCGTAATCACCCCTTCAAATAAGGCAGACGTTGCCATGAACGGTTTCACCGTCGAGGCCGGAGGATACAACCCCTGCGTCACGCGGTTAATCAGTGGCAGATCCGGGTTTTTCAGCAACGCGCTGTATTCCTTACTGGAAATTCCGTTCACAAACGGATTCGGATCATAACTCGGGCTCGACACCATCGCTTTGATGCCACCATCCCGCGGATCCATCACCACTACGGCGGCGCGCTGCCCTTTCAGAACTTTTTCGATGTACTGCTGTAAACCAAGATCCAGCGTCAGGTAGATATTTTGCCCGGCCTGCGGTGGCACTTCTTTGAGAAGGCGCACGACGTGCCCGTGGTTATCCACTTCCACTTCCTGATAACCCGTGCGGCCATGCAGGATATTCTCGTAATACTTTTCAACGCCCTGCTTACCAATATCGTGGTCAGCCGCGTAGTTCTCCGAGATGCCTTCTTCATCGAGACGTTTCGCGTCTTTATCATTGATTTTCGATACATAACCGACGACATGCGCCAGCTCCGCACCGTACGGATAACGCCGCTGCTGATAAGTGCTGATGGAAACACCGGGGAAATCAAACTGGTTCACCGAAAAACGGGCGACTTCGACGTCAGTCAGCGCCAGTTTTAACGGGATCTGCGCAAAGTGACGGCCATGGATCATCGCGTCATGGAAGCTGTCCAGATCGTCCTGCGTCAGATCGACAATCGGTTTCAGGGCATTCAGGGTCGCTTTGAGATCCGGCACTTTACCGGGGATTACCTGAATCTGGTAAAGCGTAATATTTTGCGCCAGCACCACGCCATTGCGGTCCATGATCAGCCCGCGGCTCGGGGCGATCGGCAGCATTTTGATGTCATTCTGATTCGAGCGGGTCTGGTAAAAATCATGCATTCCGACCTGCAGATGATACAGATTGAAGACCAGAGCGGCAGACATTAAGGCCACAACCAGAAACGCGATCACGGCGCGACGAACGAAAAGGACGGACTCGGCGGTATGGTCGCGGATTTCGTCGTTAAGTAAGGCCATAAGCGGGCAAATACCTTTATTGTCTGCTTCTTGAAGCGGGCGAAAAAAAGAAAAATTCGGGGCTGGAAAAGTGCGCAAGGATAGCCCGTCGGGAAACGGGCGACTATAAGAAGTGTGCTAATGAAGTGGCAGGAGTGTTTCTATTTATTTCGCTGTATTCACCTTGCAGTCGCCATACACATAACCTTCGGTTTGCGTCGCAACCACAAAGCTGTCTTTTACGTGGATATACATCAGGTTATCCTGCGCACCGGCTTTCATCGGCTGATTGTCTTTACCGATAATGTCCGTCAGTTCCGGGCTGGTCACCATTTTGCTGCCGTCCGGGGAAAAGCTGAACGTATTCCCGGCGTCATAAACACGCGCATCTTTATTCACAACTTCAGAAACATCATTGCCATCATCAGACTGCGTATGATGCGTTAAAACACATTGATACTGCGTAACAGCCGATGCTGGAAACGACGCCAGCGCCAAGACAACCGCCGCACAACCGCCTAACCTGACCATCAGATAAATCCATAAAGTGAGCAAGAGTTCCATGCTATCACTTGGCTGCCCGATGAAAAGAGCCCGCAAAAGATATTTTCACGGGCTAAATACTTTAAGGCAAATTCGGGACTGCACGCGGTTTGATCGGCGATTATTTAGACAAAAATGAAACTTCACGCAGATGTTCTGCTGACGGTTATCGCTACTGCAACCCTGCCGGAGGGGGGGAATATTCCAAAATTTAACTGAAACAGAAATCTGATAAATGAATGCGTGAGCACTTCGCAGTAAAACTAATGGGTTTGTTCGTTTACTTGTTTTTTGTACTGCTGCTCAGAAAAATCCTGCCTATAATCCGCAGATTGCACTTGAGCAGTTAACAAAGGATTGAGATGAAATCTTTCAAAGTACCCGGAACGGAAATGATCTTACGTTTCCATGAGTTGTCAGGTCTGGGCGTTCCGCTGGTCTTTATCCACGGCCTGGGATGCGCGGCATCCTGCGATTTCCCACGCGTCGCGACCGATGCATCACTGCGCCCGCGTCGTTCGTTTCTGCTGGATTTAGCCGGTTCCGGTTTCAGCGATAAACCACAGGATTTCAGCTACAGCCTGCAGGATCACACGCTGTGCATCATCGCATTACTGGAAAGCCTCGGGGTGCCGCAGGTGAATTTAATCGGCCACAGCATGGGCGGCAGTATTGCCATCATGGTGGCGGCGCAGCGGCCTGACCTGATTCAGCGCCTGATTGTTGCGGAGCCGAATCTCGATGCAGGCGGCGGAATATTCAGTCGTGCGGTCGCGGAATATTCAGAAGAAGACTATCTGGCTAAAGGCCACGCGCATCTGATTAATGTCGCCGTACGCAGCAATGATCCTGTCTGGGCAGGGTCGATGAGCGTGTCATCTCCGCTGGCCATTCACCGCCAAGCCGTCGGGCTGGTCAATGGAGAAGCGACGTCGTGGCGCGAACAGCTCTATAACCTGGAAATGCCGGCCACCGTTTTGTTTGGCGAGTTTTCACTGCCGGAACCTGATGTCGCGATTTTGCCGCAGCATGGCGTGCATACCGCCGTGGTACCGCAGGCAGGCCATTCGATGATGTGGGAAAATCCCACCGGCGTCGCGGCAGCAATCAATGCGGCGCTGAATGCAGAAGTTTTATAATCTTCCTGACGCACTGAAAAAAACGAGCCGTTTAAGACTCGTTTTTCATTTATGGCCCTGAGGAATACTCAAAACTCTCCCGCGATAATCTTCTCAGCTTCCTCTGGCGTCAGCGGATAATCGAAGAACCGGCGGTAGAAATCCTGCGTCGCTTTCACAATATCCAGCGTCGGGAAAAGCTGCGGATGCAGTTTTTGTGCGACCCACTGGATCTGTAATGCCGTTTCGGTACCGTAGCGATCCCACGGGAAAACGCCTGCCGGATTTCGCCACACACGCCCCGCTTTCACTGCGTCCAGCAATGCAAACTGGCTGGCATAAGCGGAGGTTGAAATATCCCCGGCGCTGGCCGCCAGAATGATCACATCCGGTTGCCACGCCAGCAGTTGCTCGGCAGAAACCGGCTGCATGTTGCCCTTCAGCCCTTCAGCGGCATTCCGGCCACCGGCGACGCGGATCCACTGATCAATCAGCGTATCGCTGCCATCCACTTTTAGCGGATTAAGTGACTGAATGTGCAGCACCCTCGGGCGTTGCTGTTGGGTCAGATTTACCGTTTTTGCGCTGATGGCCTGAAGATTGTCGTCAAGATAATGAATGTAATCTCCGGCACGCTGCGCCGCCTGAGCCGTTCCCAGCACCTGCGCTGTTGTGCGCAGGGAATGTTTCATTGAATCGAAATCGGTAAATTTCATTTCGACAACGGGTAAACCCGCCTGCCGCAAAGCCACTGCATCCCGGTTGCCTGCGCTGACAAACACCACATCCACTTTTTCCGCCAGCAAACTTTCGGCATTAAATGTGGTGCCTTTTACCGACAACGCCTGATTCAGCGAAGGCTGAACGCGGAACATCCACGGCTGGCTTTCCGGATGATTGACCGTCGCCACAATCTTGCCGCCCGCGCCCAGTGTCATCAGCAAAGAATGATGTGCGTACCAGGCGTCGGCGATCCGGTCAGTTTTCGCGGGCAGAATAACCTGATGCCCCGCGTCATCAGTCACTACACGGGTGGCGCTGTAGCCGCCCAGGCTTAACAGGCTCAGCGCGCCCGCCAGAATCAAACGTGTCGATAATTTCATTTTATCCTCAGAACTCGAGTTGCATGGAAACCTGCGCCATACGCGGTGCGCTCAGCTGGGCGGACGCATTGCCCGCGCCGCTGTAGCCGTTCAGGCCGCCCGGCACGATGTTGGTCCAGTAATGGCGGTTAGTCAGGTTGGTCAGGTCAAACCGGAACGTGGTGTTGGTATTGAACAGGCGCGTGCGGTAGCTGCTGCCGGCGTCAAAGACGGCGTAACTGCCGACCCAGTTGTCGTTGGCATTGTCTGTCGGACGTTTGCCGACGTAATGCACATTGGTATCCAGATCCAGACCTTCGACGGCTGGCACACTCCAGACGGTCAGCAGGTTTGCAGTCACGCGGGATAACCCGACGATCTGTTTGTTATCGCTTGAAGAGGACGCCGTATCGCGCAGTTTCGGATCGAGGATCGTCACGCCGCCGTAAATATGCACGTCGCGGCTAACGTTGCCGTCGGCCATCAGCTCAAGGCCACGGTTACGCTGATTGCCGTCGTTGGCGAATTCGCCGTCTTCCAGCGTGTACGCAAACGGGCGATCAATCTGGAACAGCGCCGCCGACAGATTGGTCTTGCCGACGCGCAGTTTGCTGCCGACTTCAATCTGTTTGCTGCGGTATGGCGCGGTGATTTGCCCGGCGTTGGTCGAGCCAGCCGGCGCCGTGTCGCCCTGCTGCAGGCTGTCAGCATAGGTTGTATAGAGCGTCAGATTTTCAACCGGCTTATACATCAGGCTGGCTGAACCGCTGAAACCGCTGTCGTTCGAATCGCTGTTGCGCTGACGGGTTTTTGCGTAGTTGGCAGAGGTGAGGAAACTTTCGCTGCCCGACACCAGCAGGCTCCATTTTGGCGAGAAGGTCAACGTGTCGCCGACGGAAAACGCCTGCTGGGTACTGGTTGCGGAGTGATAACGGTTAGAGAAGTCTGGATAGGTCGGTTCAGGGAAACTTTGCAGATTAGTAATGTTTCCGCTGCCCAGTGTCGCCGTTCCACCGTTGATCGGGTTATAGTTTTTCCACACAAAACCGCGCATACCGAAAGATAAATCATGCTGTAGCCAGCCGGTATTCACTGAACCGTTCAACGTCGCCATATAACTGTTGATCACAAAACGGGTCGCCGTGGCGCTGGATACCGTAGTTTTGTAATCCCCTTTGTTGCTGACCAGCGTATTGGTCACCGCCGTCGACTGACGGTCAGCCACCTGATGCAGGAAACCGATATCAGACTGCCAGTTGCCATCAAAATCGTGTTTAAGATGAGCGCTGTAAGTGCTGGTGTGGTTGTCATTCCCGGCATACGTTTGCCCCAGGTTACGCTGCGTCGGGTTCATGGCTTTCGGGAAGGCCACGCCACTTGCCAGCGCAAACGTGCCCGGCAAGCCTTTTTCCTCATAACGGTAATAGCTGAAATTGGTTTCCAGCACGGTTTGATCCGTCAACTGAAAATCCAGCGCCAGACTGGCAAGCTGACGTTTTTTGCGGCTGCCGGAGGCATAGCTGCCACCCTGATCGTTGAGCAGATTCAGCCGGTAGCGGACACGTTCGCCATCATCAAGCGGACCGCTTAAATCCAGCGCCCCCAGACCGGAAATCCCGGTGCCCATTCCCAGCGTAATGCTGTTTTTAGTGGTATATCCCGGGCGTTTGGAAACGAAGTTAAACATCCCTGCCGGGTTTGCCGGGCCGTAAAGCGATCCCGCCAGCCCGTTCAGCACGTCAATCTGCTGGAACTGCTCGGCCGGATAATCTGTGGTGGAGACGACGTTCAGGCCGTCGATCATAGAATTTTGCACCACACTGCCCTGGATCCCGCGCGTCTGCGGACGGGCACCGTCACCCTGTACGGACGGCAGATATTTATAAACGTCTTTGACGCTTTTTACCTGCTGGCGGGTAATGATACTTTCCGGCACAGAATGCACGGAGTACGGCGTATTCAGCACATCACGTTTGCCCAGAACGCCGACGGTCGCGGTTTGTGAATCTGAGGCCGAAGGGTCACCCGCCGCCGTTTCCGCATTTTTCGCATTGCCATTCACAGTTATCGTGTCGGACGTTATTGCGGCCAGCGCAGAACCTGCAGACAACAGAAGACCACAGGCGCCAGCCACTAACGGCGCTTTTATTTTTCTTTGCATTTGTAATCAATCCCTTAAGGAATAAAAAAACGATGTCCGCTGTTCAGGTCGATTTGTTGTACCTGTGCCTGATAAATGCGGGAAATCAGCGCGCTGTCCACCACATCGGACGGCGCACCGTCGGCTATCAGCCGACCTTCATGCAGCACCAATGCCCGGCTGGCGGCCATCAGTGCGTGTTCGGGTTGATGTGTAATCATCAGCAACGTGTAGCCCTGCGAGGCGAGAGTTTTCAGCTGCGAAAGCAGATGCAGCTGGTGGCCGTAATCGAGGCCATTCACCGGTTCATCAAGCAAAATCACCGGTGTGTCCTGCACTAATGCGCGGGTGATCAGCACGCGCTGGCGCTCACCGCCGGAAAGATGGGTGTAAATGCGCGAAGCAAGATGCGCAATACCGCTCTCTTCAAACGCATTTTCAACGCGGGAAATGTCCTGTGGCGAAGGGCTGCGAGCCAGGCCGTTCACCGGCAACCTGCCCTGCATCACGACCTGCCAGGCGGTAAACGGAAAATGCGGCTGATGATGTTGCGGCACATAAGCGATATGCCGGGCGATTTCACGGCGTTTCATGGTTTCCAGCGGTTTTCCCGCCAGCCGGAGACTGCCGCTTGCCGGTGATAACAGCCGCAAAAGCAGTTTCAGCAGCGTGCTTTTCCCGGCACCGTTAGCCCCGAGCAGCGCCACGCATTCCCCGGCATAAAGATCAAACGAGATATCGCTGAGCAGCGGGCGCTGAGGCAGTGAATAGCAGAGATTGCGTGCGGAGATAATCATAGCCAGCCCCGGCGGACGTATTTCAGCAAAGCAATAAACGCCAGCGCGCCGAGCAATTCGGTAATGATCCCCAGCGGAATTTCCCCCGGCGCCAGCGTGCGTGCCAGCCCGTCACACAGCAGCAAAAAACAGCCGCCGAGGCACACCGAAACCGGCAGCAGCCAGACGTTACTCGCGCCCACCAGCAGCCGCGCCAGATGTGGGATCAGCAAACCGACCCAGCCGACCATGCCCGCAATGCTGACGGTCAGGGCAGATATCAGCGTCGCCAGCACGATAATGCCGTAGCGATAAAAACGAACCGGAATACCGAGGCTGTAAGCTTCATCTTCGCTGAGCGTCATGACGTCCAGCACCCGTCCGAGCCCCGCCAGCAGCGCAATTGCGATAACCAGCACCGGAGCGGTCACCCATAGTGCGTGATTATCTACCGCACTCAGACTGCCCAACATCCAGTAAACAATGGTGGGCAGCTGATCCTGCGGATCGGCGACATACTTGACGATCGACAGCAATCCGGTGAACAACGCATTACTGATAATGCCGCCCAGAATCAGCATAAGAATGGACGGTGAAGCAAACAGGCTGGCAATCGCCACGCCCAGCATGACCGCCAGTAAACCGGCCACGCAGGCCAGCGCGGGGATCCACAAACCGTTCAGCCCGAACACAATGCTGAGCGACGCACCAAACGCACAGCCGCTCAGCACGCCGAGTAAACCGGGCGACACCAGAGGATTGCGGAAAACGGCCTGATAAACCGCGCCGGAAACGGATAAACCGGCACCGACCAGCACCGAAGCCAGAATACGCGGCAGACGAGAATCGAAAATGATGTTGTGCAACAGCCCATATCGCGGTGCTGATGCATCTGCGTGGAAAAAACCAATCAGCTCAACAAATGAAATCGGATATCGGCCAATCGTCAGTGAATACATGATTCCGCCCAGTAACAGCAGCAGGCTGAGAATAAAAATCCGCGATGGCGTCAGAATACGGGCACGCTGAAAATGTGACGCGCCCGCCCGTTCCGCTGAAGAAGTCATTTAATTAGCACTGAAAGTAAAAAGTGGAAGTGCCGGAAGGGTACGACCAAATGACCGTGAGCACAACGTTATGTACCAAATGATACAACGAAAGGTTTGTAACAAAACTTGTGAGAATGCACGAAAAGGTTAATTGAAGGATTAGTGATCCAGATCAACTAAAACCCGCGCCCCGCAAGGGCTGCAGCCACGTTTTAAGTCCAATTTCAGGGCGTTTTTGGCGCAAAAATGGCGACTCATACCTTGTGAGATGCATTTCATTCCACAACTCATGCATCTCACGCCGCAAATGAACTGCGTTTATTTGCGGGGACTATCATAGCGTCAGTTAATTGAATCTACTTCGCTCGGGAGAACCCGCTATGAGTGACAAATCTGACATGCAGAACACCAACCGTACCCGCTGGCTGACACTGGTCGGTACCATTCTTACTCAGCTTGCTCTGGGTTCCGTTTACACCTGGAGCCTGTTCAACGGTCAGTTGTCCGAGAAGCTGGGCGAACCTATCAGCCGCGTGGCACTGACTTTCGGGATCCTGAGCCTGTGTCTGGCCCTCGCCTCTTCTGTCGCCGGTAAACTTCAGGAGCGTTTCGGTGTACGTACCGTGACCATCGCCGCCGGTTTACTGATGGCCGCCGGGTTCTTCCTGACCGCGCATTCTGACAATGTGATCATGTTGTATATCAGCGCCGGTGTGCTGGTCGGCCTGGCGGATGGCGCCGGTTACCTGCTGACACTGACCAACTGCGTAAAATGGTTCCCTGAACGTAAAGGTCTGATTTCTGCCTGTTCAATCGGGGCTTACGGTCTGGGCAGCCTGTTATTCAAATTCGTTTGCGGGCATTTGCTGGCAACCGAAGGCCTGCAAAACACCTTCATGATTTGGGGTGGCGTGGCGATGGTGATGGTGATTGTTGGTGCGATGATGATGAAAGATGCGCCGAAACAGCAAACCGCCGATGTGACCCGCGAAGAAAACAGCCTGAACGACAACAGCAACGACAACCGAGATTTCACGCTGGCTGAAGCGGTGCGCGCTCCGCAATACTGGATGCTGGCGCTGATGTTCCTGACAGCCTGCATGAGCGGTTTGTACGTGATTGGTGTGGCAAAAGATATCGGCCAGAGCCTGGTTAAACTGGACGCACTGACCGCCGCGAACGCCGTGACCGTGATAGCGATTGCGAACCTGAGCGGCCGTCTGGTTCTGGGTGTTCTGTCTGACAAAATGCAGCGTATCCGCGTTATCTCCATCGCGCAGATTGTTTCCCTGGCCGGTATGAGCATGATGTTGTTCACCCACATGAATGAAACAATGTTCTTCATCTCCGTTGCCTGTGTGGCCTTCAGCTTCGGCGGTACCATCACCGTGTATCCTTCACTGGTCAGTGATTTCTTCGGCCTGAACAACATGACCAAAAACTACGGTCTGCTGTATCTCGGCTTCGGTATCGGCAGCATCTTCGCCTCTCTGGTGGCGTCTCTGTTCGGCGGCTTCGCGGTAACGTTCAGCATCATTACCGCACTATTGATCGTATCACTGGTTCTTTCTGCCACGATTCGCTTACCGAATAAATCAGAAGCCGGTCATAATACGCTCCAGCACGTGTAAAGCAGCAGCTGTACGCATCATAAATGATGAACGGGAGCATAATTTGCTCCCGTTTCTTATGAGTAAAGCATATAAAGCCGGCTGCTGATTCACGAAAACCCTATGAACAAATGTGAACAGACCGGACACCCGTTAATGAAACGCACCACCCTCGCTCTTTTCAGTCTTATGCTGGCGATGACCGCCATGAACAGTTTCGCCGTGTCTTACCCTTCCAGCGCACAGGAAGTGGCTTCTGAACTGAGCCGCAAAGCCAGCGAAAGCGGTTCCCGCCCGTCCACTACTCTGGACTCCAGCGCGCACAGCAAACTGACTTCCCGCAGCGACTACCTGAAATAAGATCACAAAATCCGCCCGTACTCCGGTAAAGTGTCTAAAATTAGAACAGATAATTATCCATACGGATTATATGTTTGTTATAATCACGGCTCGAAACCGATCATTCGGGCGATTTATTCCGCAACACGCACAAGGAGTGTGAAATGAAGGCAACAGCATTTTGGTTAATCATGGCGGGCGGTTCTGTCGGAATCGGCTACGTGATGGCATTGATGATGGAACTTTTCTAATCCAGCAACGTTGAACACCACGGATAAATAAGGACATTTTATGGCATTTTACAGCCCCAAACGCATCATCCTCTACACCGCTGCGGCGATTGCGCTGCTGGTCATCGTCGGCCTGGTCACTTACTTCACCGTCGGCCACTTAGGCGCTTAACGCCTTTCCAAGGTTTTGCCCTGCCCGGTGGCGATACTTCGCGTATCGCCGCATAATGCTGCCATTCACTGTAACAAACGGAAGGGAAAATCATGACCTGGAAAGGATTAATGATTGTTGCTGCGGTTATTGTGCTGGCGAGTATCGGCTCTGAGTCTCTGATACAGAAGGGAATTGCGATGGCTGACGCCAAAATTGATCAGATCATTGGTCATTACGCAGACAAATAAGGCTTACATCTACTGGAGTAACATTACCGGACAATGACAAAACCATACACAGCGTTTGTTATCTTAAATCCATCAAATGTTGTGTGATGTTCCTGTGTTAAGTCCCTGTGTAATACCCCTGTAGAACCCTGTTATTTTGCCCGCCGTGTGCGGGCTTTTTTTTGGCTTTTTTTCAGGAAATTTTTAGATTTTGAAACACAGACACCGTAGCCAGTTCCCGAAATCATTTTGGGTGGGATCAAGGCGGCAACGGAGCGAATCCCCGGGAGCATACAATAAGTAGGTGACTGGGGTGAGTGAAGGCAGCCAACGCAGAGCCAGCCCAAAGGATGAAGGGAATTTGCCGGTGCTTTCCCGGCTGTCACATTATGGCGTAAGCGTTCATCGTACACTCCAACATTACGCGGCCTGAGCGCGGCCTTGTCACAACAGAAAAAACGGCTAAATAAATAAAATAAGCGAACCGGCTTTTCTGTTGTGGCTCACGAAATAATTCTGGAAGCTTTTAAATAATAAACCCCGGCGTTGGCCAGGGCTTATTTTTGTCATTATTCATGTCGATATTGAATTAATTATTCTGTCTGCTCCGGGTTATCCCATCTTCGCTATTGCAGAGTGATTACTTTCAATATCTGGCGACATTACAGAACGACAACGTTACCGGCAGATGGGCCTTTCTGACCTTGTTCGATGGTGAACTCAACGTTCTGACCTTCGTCCAGGGTTTTGAAATCATTGCTCTGGATTGCAGAGAAGTGAACGAACACGTCTTTGCTGCCGTCTGCAGGGCTGATGAAACCGAAACCTTTACCAGCGTCGAACCATTTTACTAAACCAGTCATTTTAGTAGACATAGGAAATACCTTCTTCGTTTTTATTTTATGATGCCATAGGGCAATAGAGGTCTGTTTTTATTTGAAATACTTATGGATGCATCAGAGAAGGAAATTCGTCGGAGAAAGGATTTGCTATATCACTTGAACCAGGAACTACTTTACTAAAATGTCTTACATAAATAGGTCTTAACTACAAACCGTTGACGCTATTTACACACAGGGGGATTTATTAAGCAAGCTTTTATTTCATCGCTATTATATTGACGCAATTTATATTCGTCGGGAAATAACGCGCAGCCCGCCGCTGACGGTGGCTACAGGCTGATGATAAAACATAAAGCCTGCCGGAAATCAGCAGGCTTTAAGATTATTCTCCCGGCGGATTACCCGGCAGATGCGCGTTTCATGCAGTCCGCGCGACGTCCGTCTACCCGTTTTGCGAACCACGCAGTGGTCAGCTTGCGGGTGATTTTCGGGCTTTCCAGCGTAATCCCCGGCAGCAACTCGCGGGGCTGACGCTTACCGGTGGTTTTATCCGCCAGCGCATAAACCTGTTTGTACAAGCTGGTTTCCTCAAACTCCGGCTGCTCGCCCTTCTCCAGCGCTTTACGGATGGCGGAATGACTGATGTCCAGCCGCTTCGACAGCGTTCTCACCGCCAGCTCCGTGCCGCCCGGTTTATCGGTGCCGTAGTTAATCAGATCACCGTCCAGCGCCAGCGGAATCCCCGTCACCTTGCTCACCGCGCTCTGGAAAGCCGCGTTCCGGCTGGCGTACCACCCGGCATTAAAATCAGCAAAACGGTACAGCGGCTGGGAATAACTGGCCGGGTATCCCAGCAGATGCTTCACGCCGAAATAGACGCCGCCGCGACGGCTGAACACTTCATTGCGGATTGTGCCGTCAATTTTGTACGGATAGCCTTTGGCATGTTCTTCGGCAAACGCGATGCTGACCTGCATCGGCCCGCCGGTATGCACCGGATTCAGATTCCCGAACAACTTCTGCCCCATCGGCACCATGTTGATGAAATCATCAAAAATGGCGCTGAGCTGCTTCTCGGTTTTTACGTTATCCAGCCGCTCGCTGTAGGACTTTCCGTTCGGAGATTTAATCAGCAGCGCGGTGTGAACCAGGAAATTCGGCACATGAACCGCATCCGCGCGGCGATCGATTTCTTTCCACGCGATTTTTCCCAGCCCCGGCACCGGTGCATCGGCATTGAAATTCGATTCCTGCTGCGCCACCGCCAGCACCGAACAGATATTTTCCGTCGTCGCCGGAATACCCTGCGCGGTGAAAGCGGCGGTAATGTCCGTCGCCCAGCCTTTTCTGTCCGGTGCGGAAGAGGGCATCAGCCGCACGATATCGGCTTTGACGTCACGGGGATTTTGCACCGGCGCTTCGGTTTTCTTTCCCGTTGTACATCCGGCGAGGATCATCACAGCCAGCATCACGGCAGATTGGTCAATTGAAAATCGCTTTGCGTTCAACGTTAAACATTCCCTGAATCAATGGCTTTGCCGAAGACGTTAACGAAGATATCGGCAACTATCTAGCAAAAAATAGCCTTTCTCAGTAAGGTGAGGATCCTGATAACGGAGCTTACGGAGCAAGGAATTTATGCACAACTCACACTTTAGCCGCGCATTTCTGATGCCTTTTATGCTGCTGCTGATGATTTTTGTGGTCAGCGGATGCGGCGACAAAGAACCGGCCCAGCGCAAAGCCTTCATGGATTTTCTCCAGTCCCGCATTCTGAACAAGCCGGTTTTAGCCGTCCCGCAACTGACGCAGGCACAAACCAAAGAGTTTGGGGATTACAGCAAAGATTACGCGATCATTACCGGCTTCCATCATCAGATGAATATTGAGCTGGATTCCTCGCTGGTGCCGGTTTTTGCCGGAATGAACGGCGTTAACAGTGTGAATAACCTGTTTGATCAACGCGACGACCTGAAAAAAATGGCCGACAGCAGCGCGAACTGGAAAGAGAAAATCGTGCTGCTCAAAACGCAGGCCGACACGCAGCACGCGGCGCTCAAGCAGCCGGACGATCTGAAAAAAGTGTACGACCAGGCGTATGAGAAAACGATTAGCAAACCGGCCGCCGTCACCGAACAGGTCTTTGATTTGCTGCCGCAGGTGCTCAACCTGATTGTGGCAAAAGCCGACTTTATCAAAAGTCAGGGCAAAAATGTCACCATTACCGGCAATCGCCTGCAATTTGCCAACCAGAAGCAGCTGGATAAATACAACGCCATCCAGCAGCAGCTGGTGCCGCTGAATGCGCAGCTGATGCAACTGAGCCGCCAGATGCAGCAAATGGTGCGTTAATCCGGCAGACATCCCCTTCGCCGCCGCAAGGCGGTTTTTTCATGCCGGTGCTTTTGCTATGGTGTGCGGCAATTAAATAAGGAGACACCCATGAACGACGAAACCCTGACCAAACGTGTAGACCAGCTTGAACGCGTAAACCGTGAACTGCTGGTGCAGATTTCCGCCATGCGCCTGCTGTTTGGCAGCGTGGGTAACGTGCTGAACGCCAGTCAGGAAAATGCCTTTACCGTGGCCGTCAATCAGGCGCTGGAAGCTAACCGTGCCGACGCCGCCAATCAGGCCGATCTGGACGACGCTTCGCGGAAATTCCGTGAAGATGTCTTCAAATGTGCAGAATCGTTGCTGCCTGGCAGCCGCTAAGCGATACGCAATAAAAAAGGCCAGGTAAAAAAACCTGGCCTTCTTACAGCAACGATACCACAACGCCCTTCAGCGCATTAACGGCTCACCACGCGGTTCCGCCCGTCATTTTTCGCCTGATACAAAGCCTTGTCCGCCGATTTCAGCGCACTGTCGATATTTACTTTTGCAGGATTGAATTGGGTCACGCCCAGCGAAATCGTCACATTTCCGGCCCCGCTAAAGTTCTGGATTTCGACCTGACGCCGCAACCGTTCCGCCAGCTGAACCGCCCGTGTCAGCGAGGTGCCCGGCAGCAGCAACAGAAACTCTTCCCCGCCCATGCGGCACAGCAAATCGTCATCGCGCGAGTTTCCCAAAATAAGACGCGAAAGCTGCGTAATTACGCCGTCCCCCACGTCATGGCCAAACGTATCGTTGATCATCTTAAAGTGATCGATATCGAGGGTGATCACCCCAATCTGTGACTCCTCACCGAGCAATTTATCCACCTGTTCATACAACCCGCGCCGGTTCAGCAGGCCGGTCATCGGGTCGGTATGCGCCTGCGTACTGAGCTTTTCAATACGCTGATGCAGCAGGCGGATGCCCTGCAACATTACGCTTTTCAGCTTCGACGCTTCGTAATACCAGGCATTAATCTGCTGAATTTCTGCCGACACATCTTGTGAATCCATGGTGTCGGCCTTCGACGCGAGCTGGCGCAGCGGGCGGGAAATGTAGCGCGCCAGCAGCCAGATCCCGATAAACACCAGAAGCACAAATGGCAGCGTATAAATCAGAACCTGCAACATCACGTGGTACAGCAGCACGACGTCGGCTCGCGCCGGATGCAGCACCAGCACCGTCCAGCCTGAGATTTCCATCGTGGAGAACCCGGCCAGAGAATCTTCGCCCTGCAAATTTTTCATATGCAGGAAACCCTGATCG
This sequence comes from Rahnella sp. PD12R, assembly GCF_019200965.1. Lineage (NCBI taxonomy): Bacteria > Pseudomonadati > Pseudomonadota > Gammaproteobacteria > Enterobacterales > Yersiniaceae > Rahnella > Rahnella sp. PD12R. The sequence continues at coordinate 854,250 of NZ_JAHTMS010000001.1, forward strand.
CGGCCTTCGAGCAGCGCTTTGTTCACGTTTCCCTGCGGCTCACTTTCCGTCCAGCCATCAGCGGCGCGGTACAACACGTCGCCTTCGTTGTCGATCACGTAGATATACGCATCTTTGCGGTAATTCCGGGCGTTGATCAGCGAATCAATAATGCCGCCCTGTTGCAGGGTAATTTCCGCCACCAGATAGCCGAGATACTTTCCCCGCGCATTACGGATCGGTACGGACATGGCAATAATGTGATTATTTTGTGCGGTGCGGAAAGGAGAACTGATCACCGGATTTTGCGTGGCCAGCGCCTGCGTGTTGGCGTCTGATACCAGCCTGAGACCGGTCATATTGGCGGCGTTTCTCGACGCCGCGCGAACCACGCCGGATTTGTCCACCACCAGAACAGAGCTGTAGCGCTTGCTCTGGATTTGCAAACGATCCGCTTCTTCGGCGACGGCGTAAAGATTATCGAACTCTTCACCCAGCAAACCGGCGCTGAAGATCAGCTGCTTTTGCGCCGCATTGAAGAAAAGATCGGCCGTCAGGGAAAGCCGCGCCGCATAGGACTGACTGGCGCGCAGCGAGGAATCGATAAGAAGTTTTCTCTCGACCTGAAAAATTGCCAGATAGCTGCTGAGCAAAATGATGAGCGTACTCACCAGAGCCAGAAGCAATATCAGTCTTTTAAGATTAAATGCAAACCGCCGGGGCTGATCCATTCTCTTTCCGTTGAGCTGATGACCATGAATACTACAGAGGATAGCAGCATGTTCAGCCGGAAATTTGATATGTCTCAGTCAGGGCGGTCTTCTTTGAATTTGCAGACAGCAATCTGTCCTATTTATGACACCCGCACATCACGGCTTGCGGATCAGTTTCTGTAAACGCGCTTTCTGCCAGCGTTCGACGGAGCCGCGAAACACAAAAATCCCCAGTCCGCGGATCAGCAAAATACCGCCCCAGATACACAGCGGCCAGACGAACCAGAGGGTATCGGGCGAGGTGTAATGATTAATTGCAAACAAACCGATATTAATCACCGCCCAGAAGACCACCGAACGGTAAAACCCGCTTTCTTCCTCAACCTGCTTTCTGGCTTTTTCGATTTGATCGTCCAGCGCCTGTTCGGGCGTCGCCCCAAATTGCGGATCGTTTTCTGTCAGTTCTGAGACCTTGATATCGAACGCTGCCGCAATCGCCCCGAGCGTTTCAAGGCTCGCCTGTTCGCCGTTTTCGATACGCTGAACGGTGCGAACGCTGAGTGAAGAAAGTTCTGCCAGCTGTTCCTGCGACCACGCACGGGAGATCCTGAGTTGTCTGATTTTGCTCTGATTCATATTCTTACCTTTACGTGAATGTTGAACACAGAAACAGCATGCAATACGTGACCGGCGACCAACACGTCAGCAACCTGACATCTGCACGACAGCTTAATGACAGCTTTTACAATCAGAAAGTTAGCTTATAGAACTTACTGTCTACAGCCATCCGTGGGAAAGCTTGCGGCAGTTCAGGTACTGTTACTTCCTCAAATCCGTTTTTTTCGTAAAAGCGATGCGCGGCCAGAAACTTGTCCGTTGTACCCAGAAAAATGTCCCTGACGTTTTCAGACTGCGCGTGTTGCAACAACGTATTCAGCAGCAAGGCAGCTACCCCGAATTCCCGACCACGGTAGGGTGCGCTGACAAACATTTTGCGCAACGCCGCCTGTGCGTTACCGATATCCTTCAGCCCCAGCGTACCAACAATTTTCCCGCAACATCTGGCCACCCAAAAATCGCCAGAGCCTTGCTGATAAAACTGCGGAATATCGCTCAGATCTGGCTGCTGGTGTTCAGTGATAGGAATACCAAACTCCTGATTCTGAATAGGCAAAATCACCTCTACCACGCCGAGCTGGTCAGCGGCAGAAAAGCGTTCAATTACAACAGCGTTGTTCATCAAAAAACCCCCGACATTACAGACACGGTTAATTAGGACAGAGTAAAGCCAGTTCCGGGATTTCAGGGAAAACCCGCTCGCTGAGAAAGTCGATCAGCACCCGCAGTTTCGGCGTCATATACCCGCCCGACGGCCAGAGAATGAAAAAGTCGGCGCTGCGGCTGACATACTCATCGAGCACAGTGACCAGTTGCCCCTTTGCCAGCTCTTTGCGGATGCTGAAATCCGGCAGACACGTAATGCCCAGGCCCTGCAACGCGAAACACTGGCGCGTCTCAATATTATTACAAACCATCGAAACCGGCAGCGCCAGATCCTGATATCCGGAAAGCGGCCAGGTTTCCAGTTTTCCGCTGTTTGGGAAACGAAAATGCAGACACCGGTGCCCCAGTAAATCAGGCGGTGAAGCCGGAACGCCGTGCTCTTTGAAATACGCCGGTGAGCCCACCAGCAAATGGTGAAACCTCCCCAGTTTACGCATCGACAGACGCGAATCCACCATCTGACCGGTGCGTACCACGGCGTCAAACCCTTCGTCCACCACATCCACAATGCGGTCGGTAAAATCCAGATCCAGTTCGATATCCGGGTAACGCCGCATAAATTCGCCCAACACCGGTAACAGCAGGGTGCTAACCTGCGGCAGGCTCAGCCGCAAACGGCCACGCGGGGATTCGGAAAGCTGCAACAATTCGCTTTCCGCCGCTTCCAGCTCCGCAACAATCCGGCGGCTGCGCTCGAGAAACAGTGCGCCTTCTGCCGTCAGCGTCACGCTGCGGGTGCTGCGGTGAAACAAGCGAACATTCAGTTTGGCTTCCATGCGCGCAATTGTTTTGCCCACCGCTGAGGCAGAAACGCCCAGCAGGCGACCGGCCGCGACAAAACTGCGGGTTTCCGCCACGTGTACAAACACATTCAGGCTGCTCAGACTTTCCACTGCCACCTCTCATTGCGGACGTTGGTGTCCGTATATTCTGGAAATCTACCCTACTTTTTCCGTACTGAGGAGTTCTCTATCGTGATTTAACACATTCAGAAACTGAGATAACACCATGAACTCCACCACGCTGAAATCCCAGCTCGACCTCGTTGTTGAACAGGCGATCGCCTCAAAACGCCTTGTGGGTGCCGTTGTGCTGGTCGCTAAACAGGGCGAGCTGATTTATCACCACGCCGCAGGGCTGGCTGACCGTGAGGCCGGGCGGGTGATGACAGAAAATACGCTGTTCCGTCTGGCATCAGTCAGTAAACCCATCGTATCAACCGTCGCAATGATCTTAATTTCACAAGGCAAGCTGGCGCCCGATGACAACATTCAGACATGGTTGCCGGAATTTTCCCCTTCCCTTGCCGGCGGACAGCCTGCGCAGATCACCGTGCGGAATTTATTAAGCCATATGGCCGGGCTGACTTACCGCTTTTTTGAGCCTGATGAGCAGGGTCCGTATGCGCTTGCCGGGGTTTCTGATGGCATGGATAACAGCGGAATTTCGCTGGCGGAAAACCTGCGTCGTCTGGCCGGAGTACCTTTGCTGTATGCGCCAGGCACCTCATGGGGATATTCCCTTGCCGTGGACGTGCTCGGCGCAGTGCTTGAGCAGGTTTGCCAGCAACCGCTTGGCGACGTGGTGAAAAGCCATCTTACCGGCCCGCTGGGCATGGACGACACCGCGTTTTATACCGCCAGTCCGGCGCGGCTGGCGACGCCGTATGTCAGCGATACCCCCGAGCCTCACCGCTTGCAGGAAGGCGAAAAGGTCGCCGCCTTCGAAGACACCGTGGGCATTGCGTATTCGCCTCTCAGGGCGCTGGATGCACAGGCTTTCCCGTCTGCCGGAGCCGGAATGATCAGCAGCGCGCACGACGTGCTGAAAATGCTGGAAATGCTGCGTCAGGGCGGACACCCGTTACTGACACCGGTGCAGGTGGATGAAATGGGTCGCGACCAGACCGGCGGCCTGGAACTGCCGGACATGCCGGGCACCGGTTTCGGGCTGGGTTTTTCCGTCCTGCGCGATCCGCAGGCGGCAGCGTCGCCGGAATCCGCGGGCACCTGGCGCTGGGGCGGCGCTTACGGTCACTCCTGGTTTGTCGATCGCACCGCCGGGCTGAGCGTTGTCGCCTTCACCAACACATTGTACGAAGGGATGTCCGGTGCCTTTGTGAATGACTTACGCGATGCGGTGTATGGAGTGAAGTCATGAATCAGATACCGAAAAAGACGCCGCTTCCGCTCTCTGCCTTGCTGGCGATGGCGCTGACCGGTTTCATTGCCATCATGACAGAAACGCTGCCCGCAGGATTACTGCCACAAATTGCCGGTGGCCTTGACGTGTCGCAGGCCATGGCAGGTCAGATGATTACCGCGTATGCCGCCGGTTCTCTGATGGCCGTGCTGCCGCTGGTTGCCCTGACCCGGGGCTGGAACCGCCGCACGGCGCTGCTGACGGCCATCGCCGGTTTCCTGATTTTCAACACGCTGACCACCTTCTCGACGAATTTTGCCCTGACGCTGTTTGCCCGCTGGATGGCCGGGGCCGCCGCCGGTCTGGCGTGGGGATTACTGGCCAGCTACGCGCGGCGCATGGTACCCGCGCATCAGCAGGGGCGCGCGCTGTCGGTTGCGATGCTCGGCGCGCCGGTGGCGCTGTCGGTGGGTGTGCCACTGGGAACCTGGATGGGTACGTTGCTCGGCTGGCGGATGGCGTTCGGAGTGATGTCCGCGATGACGTTGCTGCTGGTGGTCTGGGTGCTGCGCAAGGTGCCGGATTATCCCGGTCAGGAAGCCGGAGAACGGCAGTCGCTTCGGCAGGTCATTCTGATGCCGGGGGTGCGCAGCATTCTGGCGGTGATCCTGCTGTGGATGCTGACCCACAACCTGCTTTATACCTACATTGTGCCGTTCCTGCGGCTCTCCGGTCTGGCCGATCATGCGGATCAAATCCTGCTGGTATTTGGCATTGGCGCACTGGCGGGTATCGGGCTGACCGGCATACTGGTGGATAAACGTCTGCGCCAGACATTGCTCACCAGCCTCGCGCTGTTTGCGTTGATCTCACTGCTGCTGGCGCTCAGCAGCCATTCGGCGCCTATCGTGACGCTGTGCGTTGCGGTTTGGGGGCTGACATTCGGCGGCGCGGCGACCTTACTGCAAACCGCGATTGCCGATGCCACAGGTGAACATGCGGACATGGCGCAATCGATGGTCGTGGTGGCCTGGAATCTGGCCATTGCGGGCGGCAGTTTGTCCGGCGGAATACTGCTGGAAACTGCCGGGATCGGTGTCTTCCCGTGGGCGATGCAGATTCTGCTGGTCGCCGGTTTACTGATTGCCTGGTGTGCCAGAAAACACGGCTTCAGGCCCGGCCCGCGGCATTCTCACGCGCATCAGGCGCAGGATCAAAGTTTCGGAAAGGCACAAAAGGTATAATTTCTTAAACCTTTCCCGAACCAGACGCCTGAATTCTTCCCGGATCCCGGCCTGTTCTGGTAGAGTAAAAAACAGGCAAATCAGAAATAATGAGATCCATGGAAGCGCGTAAAAAAGCGGGTTTGTTCTTAACCGTTCTGGCCACAGCAGCCCTGCTGCTGATGGCCTTCGAATGGCTCGCCGATCAGACGGTGCCAGAACTCAAAGAACATGTTGTTCACTATGTCGATCAGCACATGGCGGGCTAAATGCCCCCCAAAACAGGGAGGAAAAATGGTGACAAAACGGATGATGGCCAAACACTGGAAAATGGTGGTGGTGCTTCTTTGCATCTGTGGTGCGCTGATGCTCCTCCGCTGGGCCGCCATGATCTGGGGATAATCTCCCCGGACAGGTTGTCCACACTATCAATTTGAGTTAAGTTATTTCCCGTGTGAATACAAGGAGGTAACGCGGCATGTTCCGTGTGGCAGAAGTTCTGTTAGTCCTGATCATGATTGTCTGGGGAATGGTTTTGTTTGATATCGGCAGCATCAGCCTGCGGATCAGCCAGTTCTTCATCTATCTGGAAGAAATGCGCCGCCCCTGACTTTATCCCGTATTTCAGTTTTCACTCCGCCCTTCCTGCCCCAATATCTTACCCTGATTCAGGCTAACCGCTGCGGTTCTGAACGTCCGCCAGTCAGGTCTTACTGATTAAATAAGCAACAAATCGGCCAGCGGGCTTGAAACCTGATGCCGTGCAGGCGAAAATATCCCCCGTGATGTTTAAGAGCCTGACCGTCTGCTTATGAATAACCGCAAACCGCGTCGTCCTCACGGGCGATGGACCTATTACATTATGTTCGAAGACATTCTGTGGCCCTGCCCTGTTCGCTGGGAGTGGGAGAATGGCTACGGCGGCTGGCTGCCTTTTTACTACTCGCCGACGCTGGAGTTTGTTGCGGGCGATCCGCACAAAGCCACGAAAGTCGCGGGCCCGAAAGCCCGCCCGCTGCGCAAAGCGGCAAAAATGCACGAGTACGAGTTTTAATTAATCAGCCCGCTGGCGCGCAGCACCCTGCGCTGAACGGCTTCCGGCAGCACCGCGTTAATTCCCCCCACACATCCCAGACTGAACCAGTGACGCGCACGGGTAATACCGGTGTAAATCAGCTCGCGGGTCAGGATCGGGCTGAGATTGTCTGGCAGCAGCAGCGCCGTATGGGTAAATTCAGAGCCCTGCGATTTATGCACCGTCATGGCAAACACCGTTTCGACCGCCTGTAAGCGCCCAGGCATCACCCAGCGGATGTCCTGAGTGCCGTCGCCAGTCAGAAATGCCACGCGCAGCACCGGCACCACGGAACCGTCCGCCAGCCGGTGAGGTATTTCGAGCGTGATACCGATATCGCCGTTCATCAGCCGCTGGCTGTAATCATTGCGCGTCACCAGCACCGGACGCCCCGGGAACCAGCCGACCGACGCTTTCAGCAGCCCGTCTTTATACAGAATTTCCGCGATCCGCAGGTTCAGCCCTTCCACACCCCAGCGTCCGCCACGCAAAGCGCACAACAACTGAAACTGACTGTACGCCAGCAGCACTTTCGCCGCCCAGGCGCTGAATGCTTCCGGCGGCGCATCATCGGCCGGACGTTCATGGGTCATCACGTTCAGATAATGGCGGTAACCCACCGGCGGCTCGACGCCTTTGCGGCTTTGTGCAGCCGGAAACCGCCCCGCCGCTCCGTTAATTACCCAGTCGCGCAGTTCGGTATCGTCATCCGCATTAAGCGTAAGCTGAGCCAGATCGGCATAACCCTGTTTCCAGACCTGTTTCAGCGCTTTAACGTCGCCGTCGTTGACCGCTTCCGCCAGCTGTCCGATGCCGCTTTGTGCATCAAAACGGTAGCTGTGGCGCAGCATCACCACTGCCTGATCCATCGCCGTTCCCGCCGGGTCGACCAGCGCATCCGGGATTTTTTCCCCCATCACGCTTTGCAGCCAGTCGCGGGTTTGCGGCAGATAATGCCCGCCGGTGGCACGCTGACATAACTCGCTGAGCAGCGCACCGGCTTCCACCGAGGCCAGTTGATCTTTATCGCCGAGCAGGATCAGCCGCGCGTTCTGCGGCAGTGCGGCCAGCAGCGCGGCCATCATTTCCAGATCGACCATCGACGCTTCGTCCACCACCAGCACGTCGAGCATCAGCGGATTGCCCGCATGATGCCGGAAATGCCGGGTATCCGGTCGGCTGCCGAGCAGACGGTGAAGCGTCACCACGTCGGTATTAATACTGTCGCGCACCACATCGCCGTTGTTCAGCGCGTGCAGATCTAACCGGGAAACCGCGCCGGCCACCGATTCGTTCAGACGCGCCGCCGCTTTACCGGTCGGCGCCGCCAGCCGGATACGCAGCGGCTGGCCGTTTTCTTCCAGCGCCAGCGCCTGCAATAACGCCAGCAGACGCACCACCGTGGTGGTTTTCCCGGTGCCGGGGCCGCCAGTAATAATGCTGAACGCACTCCCCGCCGCCAGCCCGCACGCCAGTTTCTGCCAGTTCACCTGCCCTGCATTTCCGGCCTGCGGGAACAGGGCATCGAGTGACGCGCGCAGCGATTCAGCGGGCAGCGCATTCAGTTGCGTGCGGCTCAGACGCTGTTCAACGGCCTCACGCACATTCTGCTCGTACTGCCAGTAACGCCGCAGATACAGACGATGTCCGGCGAGCACCAGCGGCGAGTTGCCGTCGCCGCTGCCCACCAGCTGCGGGTTCACCAGCGCCGCCATCCACGCTTCCAGACTCAGATCGTCAAGCACCGCCGACGGACGGGAAATCGCGCCATCGGAGTGATCGCCATCGGGCGGAAGCGAGAGCGAAAAAGCGCTGTCCGCCAGCGTGGCCTGCAAATCCAGACACACATGGCCGCGCCCCAGCTGGTAGCTGGTCAGCGCCGTCGCCAGTAATAAAAGCGGGTGTGCATCCGGCGCTTCTTTTGCCAGAAACGTCACCAGCGCGCGATCCAGTTCGCGCAGCCAGCCGCACTCCACCCAGCTGGCCAGCAGTTTTAAAATATCTTCACGGCTGTTGATTTTCATGCGCGTTCCTCAGTGCGGCTGAAAAGAACGTCGAGTTCTTCCATTAATGCTTTATCCGGACGCTGGACGCAGACCCCGTTGCCCGGCGCGTGGCTGCCGCGCAGGAATAAATACACCGCGCCGCCGATATGGCGATCGTAGTCGTAATCCGGCAAACGGGATTTCAGCAAGCGATGCAGCGCAAAAAGATAGAGCGTGAACTGCAAATCGTAACGGTGATCCCGCATCGACTGCGTCATGGCCGTCTGGTCATAACCGGTGGCGTCATCGCCAAGCCAGTTAGATTTGTAATCCAGCACGTAATAACGCCCGTTGTGCTCAAACACCAGATCGATAAAGCCTTTCAGCATGCCGTTAAGTTCTTCCGCCAGCAGCGGTGCGCGCTCTGCGCAATCAAGTGTGAAGTGCTGAACGACAGTATCAAGACGCCGCGTGGACACCTGCGACAGTGAGAACCAGAACTCCATTTCCACCTGATAGGGCGGCAGTGCGGCCAGCGTGAAACTCTCTCCGCCCGGCAACGCCAGCGGCTGTGTCAGCAACGAGGTCAGCCAGCCGGTCAGCGGAACAATCCACTGTTCCCAGCCACGCGTATTACAGCGCCGCGCCACCTGATCGGCGATTCGCTCCGGGTTTTCCGCCAGTGCGGCAAAACCTTCATCGCCCGCCCATTCCAGCAAACCGTGCAGGAAATTACCCGGCGCAGGCCCGCGCGGGAAAGCATATAAATTCTCACCGGTCATCGGCTGCAAAAGCCCGTCGGCAGGCTCTTTGTTCTCCGACTTCTTATCTTCTAAATAGCTGTCCTGCGCGGCACTTTCGATTTCAACCGGCGGTTCACGGTTCAGCGCTTCCGGCACGATATAAGTACCGGCCGGGGCGATTTGCAGGCCGGAAAAACTCGATACCCACCAGCGCGGGCCTTTGTGCGTGCGCAACGGCGGACGCGGCCCGAGCTCCGGCAACGCCTGCTCGCTGCGGTACACCACGCCGACCGGCACCGGCAGTGGCCACGCCTGAATATTTTCCGTCTCCAGCGCCTGCAAACTGGCGGGCAGCTCTTCAGCCTCAACCGGTTCACCGCCTTGGAAAAGATAGCCTGGTGCGCTTTTCTCAAACTCTTTCAGCGGCGCCATGCCGAGCCACAGCGAAAACTGCGAGCGGGTCAGCGCCACGTAGAATTTACGCAGATCTTCGCCCAGACGTTCGCGGTCTGCCAGCTCGCGCTGCTCTTCCGTGGCGCTCAGCGCGATTTCAAGTTCACCTTCCGGCGTATGCCATTTCAGCGGCGAATCCTGTTTTTTCACCGCGCGGAATGCGCAGGCAAACGGCAGGAACACCAGCGGATATTCCAGCCCTTTGGATTTATGCACGGTAACCACTTTCACCAGCGCCGCGTCACTTTCCAGACGCAACTTACGCGCATCGCCGCCCTGATTTTCATCCTGACACTGCTCCGCCAGCCAGCGGATCAGTGCGTGTTCGCCATCAAGCTGCACGCTGGCCTGTTGCAGCAATTCGGAAAGGTGCAGCAAATCAGTCAGCGCCCGTTCATCGCCGTGCGCGAGCAGATGACGCGGTACGTCAAACTCCCACATCAGACGCCGCAGCATCGGCAAAATGCCCTGCTTGCGCCAGCACAGACGCAGTTGTTGGAACTGCTGAACGTAGCGTTCCCACTCGTTTTCATCCTGATTCAGGCGGTCCAGCGCTTCCCAGCTTAAATGCAGTGAAGGCGTGCCCAGCGCGGCGCGCAGAAGACGGTCGTTTTCCGGCGCGGCGCAGGCCGCCAGCCAGAACTGCAATTCCCCTGCCTGCGCACTTTGAAAAATGGATTCTTTGTCAGAAAGGTACACACTGCGCACGCCGCGTTTGGTCAGAGCCGTGCGGATCGCCGCCGCTTCCCGTCCGGTATTCACCAGCACGGCAATGTCTCCCGGCGCGACCGGTTTAAACGGTTTTTCCGGCTGGCTGAAACCGGCCGCGCCCTGCTGCCCGAGGCGCAGCAGACGGACAATTTCCGTCGCGCAGCCTTCGGCCATCAGCTGGGCGTATTGCGTTTTCGGCAGCGCATCGGTCTGATTTTCCGGATACCACAACGTCATGGCCGCGGCTTCTTTACCGTCAATCTCCCAGGTTTCTTTGCGTCCCTGAGCCTCCACCGGCAGGAACGGCACCTGATTTTCATCGCCACGGCGGAACAGGAATGCACCTTCTCCGGCAGTACGGTCTTCGGCCAGCGAAAAGACGCTGTTCACCGATGCCACCATCGCACGGGTAGAACGGAAGTTAGTCGCCAGCGTGTAGTGACGCCCCCCGGTGTCGCGGCGGGCGCGCAGATAGGTATAAATGTCGGCACCGCGGAAGGCATAAATTGCCTGTTTCGGGTCGCCGATCAGGATCAGCCCCTGCTCCGGCGCGTTTTCGGCCACGCGGTAAACGGTGTCGAAAATCCGGTATTGCAGCGGATCGGTATCCTGAAATTCGTCGATCATCGCCACCGGGAATTGCGTGCGGATAATCTCCGCCAGCCGTTCGCCGTTATCGCTGCGCAGCGCGGCGGCCAGGCGGGTCAGCAAATCGTTGAAGCCCATCTGCGCCCGTTTTTTCTGTTCGACGTCAAAACGGTTTTCAATCCAGCGGCAGGCATGTTGCAGCAGGCCGCTGCGGGCATCGGGCAACGTTTCCAGACGCGCTTTCAGCGTTTCCATTGCCGTCAGCGCCGGATGCGCGGGCGGTTCGCCCTGCGTCCAGCATTCAGCCAGACCGTCTGGCGTCAGGCGCCCCCAGCCGGTGTTCAGCTCAGGAATGAGCTCATCGCTGGTCGCCCAGGCATAAAGTTTCTCCAGCCACGGATTAAAATACCGCGCCTGAATTTTCCGGCCGTTCACGACTTTTGCCGCCACCGCACCTTCGAGGAGGGTGCGCAGTTCCTTGGTCCATTCCGGCCAGCCCGCTTTCAGCTCGCTCAGCTCTGCGGCTTTTTGCTGATTCACCGTCTCAAAAATGACAGCGGGGGTTTCGTCGGTACCCAGCATTTCAGCGTATTCCAGCAGCGGAGAGACATTCTTGTGCAGGTCTTCCGGCGAACGCCACCACGCGCGCAGCGTCCTGATGTCAGGTTCCGGCAGGGAAAAATAGAAGCTGCGCCAGTAATCGCGCACCACGTTCATCAGCAGTTCGGTCTGGTCAGTTTCCAGCGTCTGGGTAAACAGGCTGTCGCTGTCAAAAGCGTGTTCACCGAGCATGCGGTTACACCAGCCGTGAATGGTGGAGACCGCTGATTCATCCATCCATTCCGCCGCCAGTTGCAGCTTACGCGCGCATCCCGCCCACTCTTCCGGCGGATATTCCGCACGCAGGTTCAGCAAAAATTCGTCGCCTGCCGACGGTTGGTCCGGATCCTCCAGAAAGCACGCCGCCGCTCTGGACAAGCGTTCGCGGATCCTGTCGCGCAGCTCTTTGGTGGCGGCATCCGTAAACGTCACCACCAGAATTTCCGGCGGCGTCAGCGGGCGGCCGAACGCGTTCCCGCCACCGTGGCCGAGCACCAGCCGCACATACAGCGCGGCGATGGTGAAGGTTTTACCCGTCCCGGCGCTGGCCTCAATCAGGCGGCTGCCGGTCAGCGGGAAATTCAGTACATTCAGCGCAGAGGGAAAAATGCGTTCCTTCATTCTTTCGCTCCTTTTTTGCTGCTGCGGGAAAGATGATTTTTCAGCGGTGCCAGCAGTTTATCCGCCAGTTCGGCGAATTCGCCGCCGGACCACAGGGTGGCGAAATCCGGCCATGCGCGCGCCAGATACGGGTTGCTGTCGCGTTCACCAAATTTCATATTGGCGGGATCGTGATTTTCATAGGCGTCGCGGGCCGCAAGCCCGGCATCGCTGTCCGGCGGACTTTGCGCGGTGCCGTCTTTTTTCAGCCAGACAAAAGCCGTTTTGACCGCCAGCGGCAACGGCCTTAATTGTCCCTGTTGCCAGGTTTCGATCAGTTGCTGCCAGAGCGCCTGCGCGTCGGCAATCTCCAGCGGCGGTAATTCTGCCGTGCCGTTTTTACTGATAATAATGCTGTGCATCGGCTGTCCGCCGAGGTGTCCGGCCAGATGCGCAACCCAGTAAGGAAGCAAACGGTCAAGGCGGTAATTGCGGTCTTTGATGATGCCGATGCTTTCCAGCACCACGCGGGCGCGATCCCCGCTGGCGTTCGCACGTAAATCACCGAGCCAGTCCGAGACAATCACGCCTGCGGTTTCAGCGCTCAGCGCTTCATTCGCCAGCGTCTGCGGCCATTCATCAAGCACGCTCTGATAACTGGCGAACAGCGTTTCCATCGGCTCGGCGAGATCTTCACTCAGCACGGCGGCAAATTCGCCCGGAGCCAGTTCACCGCGCCGTTCGATGCGTTCAAGCTGCTGACGCAGAATATCCTGACGCGACTCTCCGGCTTCCAGCGCCCATTTCTGCGCGCGGATCAGTTCATCCTGCAAACGCCAGTTTTCCAGCGCATTAATATCAAACGGCTCCTGATCTTCGCTGCCCGCATCTTCCAGTTCGAAGTAAATATTCAGCCGCTGGCGGAAGAAACTGCGCACCGGATCGGTCAGAAAATCTGCCAGCTGACGCAGCGTAAGCGCCCCTTCCTGCTCCACCGGCGGCAATGGCTGCGGGGCATCAGCGCTGATATCCGCGTCCATTCCGGCACGCCATTCGTGGGCGTAGCTGAAAAGCTCGCTGCCCATGCTGAAGTAATCGCGGTTAAACGGTTGCAGGCGATGTTCGGCGGTGAGTGCATGAATCAGATCGCCGTCGTTTTGCGCTTTCCAGCCCGCTGCCAGATGGTCGCGCAGTTGCGCCACCAGCACCGACGGCGGCCGTTCGGTATTATCGTGAATGCTGCGCCCGACCCAGCTGATATGCAGGCGTTCGCGCGCCGACAGCAATGCTTCTAGGAACAGATAGCGGTCATCTTCACGGCGCGAACGGTCGCCCGGCCGGTAATCACGCCCCATCAGGTCGAAATCCATCGGCACGCGGTTGCGCGGGTAATCGCCGTCGTTCATCCCGAGCAGGTAAACGTGGCGGAACGGAATGGCGCGCATCGGCATCAGCGTGGCAAACGTGACGGCACCGCCAAAGAACGGCTGCGTCAGGCCGGACTGGTCGAACTGCGCCAGCCAGTGTTCGCGCACGACAGACAGCGGCAGCCCGGCCTGAAGATCGACGCTTTCACAGGCTTCAAGCCAGGTTTCCAGCTCGGTATGCAGACGCACTAAAATAAAGCCGTCATCGCCGTCATCTTCGGCAAAATAACCGCTCAGCAACGCCTGCAAACGTTCGCCCCAGACGGGCGGAGACGCGGGCTCGCACAGCTGACGCCAGGTTTCATCAAGGCAATTTAAGAGATGCGACAGCGGGCCAATCAGCGCGGCTTCCAGCCCGCCGATTTCATCCAGCGGTTCAATGCCCTGCCAGGCGTCACCGCTGCCGACGGCGTAACCGAGCAGCATTCGTTGCAGGCCGAAGAACCAGCTGTTTTGTTCCGGCGATAACGGCAGTTCGAGACTCTGACGCTGTTCCGCATGCAGCCCCCAGCGCACGTTGGCGGCGCTAATCCAGCGGTGCAGCAGCGGCAACTGTTCTTCGCCGATGCCAAAACGCTGACGCACCGACGGCACATCCAGTAAATCCAGTAAATCGCTGACGGCAAAACGCGACTGCGGCAACGTCAGCAGGCTTTCGAGCGCACCAAGCAGCGGGTTATTCTGACGCGGCCCCTGATCGGCCACGGTGAACGGGATATAGCGCGGATCGCTGCGCTCCATCAGGCCAAACACCGCCTGAATGTGCGGCGCATAGCCATTAATATCCGGCACCATCACGATAATATCGCGCGCTTTCAGGGTCGGATCGGCGGCCAGCGCGGCCAGCAGACGGTCGTGCAACACTTCCACTTCCCGCTGGGCACTGTGCGTAATCGAGAAACGCAGGGATTCGTCATTCAGCGCATCAATCTCCGGCCATTTTTCCTGCGTTTCCGCCAGCGGCCGCAGTTGCAGAATATCTTCCTGCAACTGATGCAATAAAGTGTCTTCGCCGTTGGAGGTGAACAGGTCAATGCGCGGGATCACCGGCGCGAGCGTGGAAGCGTAGGATTCGTGGTTGTCATATTCATTGAGCAGGCCGATGTAATCGCGCCCCTGTTTGCCCCACGCTGCCAGCAGCGGATGTGCATGCTGATGTAAATCGCCTTCGGCAATCACCTGCGGCATACCCGGTTTACGCCGCTGACGCGCACGTTCGGCACGCAACAGATCTTTATCGGCAATAATATCGCTCCAGTCGTGCTCGCACGGGTTATGCACACACATAAAAATGTGCGTCCAGCGGCCCAGCACGGCCAGAACTTCTAAGGATTGTTGCGGCAGCGAAGAGATCCCGAAGACAATCAGGCGCGCAGGCAAACCGGCCGGACGCTCGTCTTCAGGAATGGTTTGGGCATGTTGCAGAAAACGCTGATGCAGCGCGGCGCGGCTGGTCCCCCGTTCGCTTTCAGGCACATCGGCCAGCAAAGCGCGCCACAATTGCGGCTGCCACAGCAGGTTTTCCGGCAACGGCTCGCTGCCTTTGCGGCTGGTGCGCAGCACGTCCAGCCCGTTGCCCCAGTCTTCCAGCCAGTCGGCGCGGTAAACCTGATACTGATCGAACAAATCCGCCAGACGCTGCGCCAGCTGATGCAGCTTACGCATATCGCCGTCGTCTTTTAAGAAACGCGCCAGCGGAGCAAAAACCGGTTCAGGCAGTAATTCCGGCAACAGGCGGATCAGCCGCCAGGTCAGCAGCGGGCGGTCAAACGGCGAGGAATCCGGCACCTGATCTTTACCCAGCACCGCGCGGTAAACCTGCCAGAAAAAGCGCGCCGGTAATTTGATATCCAGCGCCGCCGCAATCCCGCAGCCGCCTTCGGACACATCGCGCGCCAGCGCCAGTTTCAGCCACTGATTAATCCCGTTGCTTTGCACCAGAATCACTTCGTTTTCCAGCGGAGACAACGGATGCGCCGCCATCCACGACACCAGAATATCCCTCAGCGCCTCTGAGTGATTTCCGTGTAACACCATCAAACCTGAATTCACGCCCGCATCCCTTATTGTCGCCGCTCAAGAAGACAGATTTTGCGTTGATTTGGAAAGGATTGAAAGCAAAAGAGGCCGGTTCTGCCGGTGCGGAAAAGTCGTTACCTTATTTCGGAATAGCTCATGCTGGTAACTTATTTAATTGGCTTATCAATATTAAAATATCGTTCATTAAATAAAATCCGAACCGTAAATAAGATTTTTCCGGTCAGAAACTTTTTTAGGCGTTTTTTCAGAAACAACTTTGAACAATTAATCGCTTCCTGATATAAAGCGATTAAGTTTATCTGATTTCATAATTTAAAATAATAGATTCGTAAATAAGGATATTTACAGTGAATGTTAAGTTCTCATTTCTGGCAATAGTTTTTGCCGGATTTTCTGTGCATGCCGCTCCGCTCAGCCCGGCGGACAGAGATTCGATTGAGCAGCAACAACGCGGGCGGCTCCAGCAGGAACAGCTACAACGTGAAGATCTCGAACGTGGCCAACCGCTCTCCGCGCCCGTACAAAAACCCGCAGAACTGAACGACGCTCACTGTTTTACCGTTTCTACTATTACCGTTTCCGGGGCGGGACATTTGCCTGCGCGTAAAAAAGATGCGCTGACCGCGCCGTTTATTGGAAAGTGTTTAGGCATTAAGAATATTACCCAACTGGTGCAGGAAATATCTGATGAGTATATCAGGAAGGGTTATATCACCAGCCGCGCCTACCTGCCGGAGCAAGATCTCTCGCAGGGGCAATTAAATATCCGGGTGATGGAAGGAAAGCTTCAGGATATTCAGTTAGATCATCGCAATGACCGTATGCTGGCCATGGCGTTTCCCGGCCTGAAAGGCAAAATTCTTAATCTGCGCGACATTGAACAGGGAATGGAACAAATCAACCGGCTGCGGCAAAACCCGGTGCAGATTGAAATTTTACCGGCGGAGCAGCCGGGCTTTTCCGTGGTGAATCTGACGGCAACGCCGGAGTTCCCGATCACTGCCGGTGCAGGGTTTGATAACAGCGGCCAGAAAAGTACCGGAACCGGCCAGATGAACGGCTCTCTGACGGCCAGCAATGTATTAGGTCTGGCGGATCAATGGCTTGTCAGCGGTGCGCGCAGCAGTGATTTTTCCAGCTCTCACGATGCCCGCAGCGTGCAGGCGGGAATGAGCGTGCCTTACGGCTACTGGCTGCTCAATTACAGTTACAGCTACAGCGATTATCTCAGCACGGTCAGTTCGCGCGGCTTTGGCTGGCGCTCTTCCGGCGATTCGCAAACGCACCGGGTGAATCTTTCCCGCGTTTTGTTCCGTAACAGCGATATCAAAACCGGCGTTTCGCTGGGCATCAGCAACAACATGGCGCGCAATTATCTTAATGATGCACCGCTTGCCAGCAGCAGCCGCAAACTCAGCAACGTGAATGTCGGGATTAATCACAGCCAGAAAGTGTTCGGCGGCCTGTCGACGCTCAACCCGACCTTCTCGCGCGGCGTGCCGTGGTTAGGGGCGGAAAACGATCAGCATAAACCTGCGGATGCGCCCAAAGCAGAATTCTCCAAATGGTCGGTTTCCGGCAGTTTCTACCGGCCGGTCAGTCAGAAAATCACCTTTCTTTCCAGCGCCTACGGCCAGTGGACCGGCGACCGTCTGTACGGCAGCGAACGTCTGACGATTGGCGGCGAAAGCTCGGTGCGCGGCTTCAAAGAACAATACCTGTCCGGCGATAACGGCGGTTACTGGCGCAATGAACTCAATACCGCGCTGTTCACCGCGCCGCTGTTCGGGCAAATCACCGCCGTGGCCGCCATTGACGGCGGCTACCTGCATCACGACAACCACGACGTCAACGCAGCGGGCACGCTGTGGGGTGGCGCGGTCGGGCTGAACAGCAGCGCACGTTATTTTTCCAGCCAGTTTACCGTCGGCTGGCCCCTGCGTTATCCGGGTGATTTAGCCCCTGACCGCGTTGCCGTTTATTACCGCCTGAACTTCGTGCTGTAACCCCGATAAGGATATCGACCGTGAAAAACTCTACGTTACCGCCCGTTTCTGCGTGGCGTCGCCTGACCACTTATGCGCTCAGTTCGCTGCTTGTTTTCCAGCCTGTAATGCCCGCGCTGGCCGCTGGTATACAGGCGGCAACCGGGGCGACGCAGGTCGATCAGGCCGCCAACGGCGTGCCGGTTGTTAACATCGCCACGCCTAATCAGGCGGGCGTTTCGCACAACCAGTACCAGAATTTCAACGTGGGCAGCGAAGGGTTAATTCTTAATAACAGCACGGACCGCCTGGCCCAAAGCCAGCTCGGCGGTTTGATTCAGAACAACCCCAACCTGAAAGCCGGTAACGAAGCCAAAGCCATCATCAACGAAGTCACCTCGGCCAACCGCTCACAGCTCAACGGCTACATGGAAGTCGCGGGCAAAAGCGCCAGCGTGATGGTCGCCAACCCGTACGGGATCACCTGTAACGGCTGCGGATTTATTAATACGCCCAATGCCACGCTGACCACCGGCAAACCGGTTATGGGTGCCGACGGCAACCTTCAGTCCCTTGACGTCACGCAGGGCGCAATCACCGTCGAAGGCAAAGGGCTGGACGCCAGCCAGACCGGCTATTTCTCGCTGATTTCCCGCGCCACGGAAATTAACGCCAAACTCAGCGCCCGGGATCTGACCGTGATCGCCGGGGCCAACCGCGTCGATGCGCGCGGTAACGTCACGCCGGTTGCCGGTCAGGGCAATGCCCCGCACGTCGCCATCGATACCGGCGCGCTCGGCGGAATGTACGCCAACCGCATCCGGCTGGTTTCCAGCGAAACGGGCGTAGGCGTCAATCTCAATAATATCAACGCCCGCGAAGGCGATATGCAGCTGGATGCCAGCGGAAAACTGACGCTCAGCAACAGCGCCGCGGCGGGCAACCTCACCGCCACCGCACAGGAAATCCAGCTCAGCGGCAGCCATAAGGCACAGTCGGTGGCGCTCACCGGACGAGGCGACGTTCAGCTGCAAAACGCCACGATTGCCAGCAACGAAAATCTTACCCTCACCAGCGGCGGCAAGTTAGTGGCGAACGGCGCGCAGATGACAGCGGGCCAGAACGTGCGCCTTGCCAGTAGCGAACTGACCACCGATGCCGCAACGAAAATTGATGCACAGCGCGACGTCGAGCTGGCGCAGAGTAAAAACACCGACTGGAAAGGTCAGCTCACCGCCGGGCAGGATGTCCGTATTACCAGCCCGACGCTGATGAATCAGGGCAAGATCGCCGCCAACCGCAGCGTAACCCTGAGCGGAACGACGTTTAACAATCAGGGAAGTGTGCAGGCGCAAAGCGATCTGGCCCTGAATCTCGACACCTTCAATAACGGCGGACAAACGCTGGCGGGTGGCTCTCTGGCGCTCAATGCGAGGGATGTGCAGCTCGGCGGAATTCTCAGCGCACAGCAGGATCTGACGTTTTCCGGCAATGCGCTGACGGTGGCAAACACCGGGCAACTGCTTGCAGGCCGTAATCTTATTCTCAACACCGGTTCGCTCGCACTCGCGGGGATGGCAAAAGGCGGCCAGCACGTTTCACTCAATGGCGACCTTTTTACCAGCGCTAACGGCAGCTTACTCACCAGTGACGGCGACATCGCCCTGACCCTGACTGACGCGCAAATCGACGGACAACTCGCCGCACTGGGCTCACTGACGCTCAGCGCTGACAACCGCGTTATCACCGGTAAAACCGCGCAGTTGCAGGCGCAAAAAGACTTGTCTCTGACCGCAACCCAATCGGCGGATTTACAGGGCACGCAGGCCGCCAAAGGCGATATTACGGTTCACACCGCGACGTTAACGCACAGCGGCCAGACCGCCGGACACAGCGTCACCCTGAACGCGCAACAGATCAGCAACGACGGCAACGTGGTGGCCGATGACATCCATCTGACGGCGAAAAACCTCATCAATAACGGCATATTGCAGGGCAACCGCGCGCTGCAATTTGATACCGGCACGATCAGCAACCTGAGCCACGGGCAGATTGTCAGCGGCGGCCTGCTGAAACTGACGCTGCCGCAGTTCACCAACGCCGGTCTGGTACTGGCGGATGATTTTATTCTGAGCACGGAGCGCCTCGAGAATACCGGCACAATTCAGGGAACCGGCGGTCTGGCGATCAGCGCCACGACGCTCAGTAACCGGAGCAGCGGACGCCTGCTCAGCGGCCAGTCGCTGGCGCT
The DNA here is from genome assembly GCF_019200965.1 of Rahnella sp. PD12R. NCBI lineage: Bacteria > Pseudomonadati > Pseudomonadota > Gammaproteobacteria > Enterobacterales > Yersiniaceae > Rahnella > Rahnella sp. PD12R. Next base: position 874,049 of record NZ_JAHTMS010000001.1, read on the forward strand.
AAACGCCAGCCAGCTCAGCAATGAAGGTATTGTTCAGGGCGACAGCGTCACCCTGACCGGTAACACGTTCAGCAATCAGGGCAGCGTACAGGCCAGCGCGCTGGATATCCGCAGCGACGCGGTGACCAATAGCGGCACGCTGATCGGGCTGAAAACCCTGGCCATGAACCTGTTACAGGATCTGAATAACACCGCGCAGGGCTCAGTTTTGTCGCAGGGCTCGCTGTCCGTGACGGCCAGAAACGTCAGCAACGACGGCATCTGGCAGGGATCAAACGTTCTGCTCAATGCGCAGGATTTCACCAATACCGGCACCGTACAAAGCGCTGATGCGCTGACGTTCAGTCTCGCCAATGCCTTCATCAACAGCACAAGCGGCAAACTGATCGCGAACGGCGCGGCGGCTATTCAGGCGTTATCGGCGGGTAATCAGGGGCAATGGATCGCCAGAAACCTGACGCTTACCGCCGGAACATTAACGAACAGCGGCGAAATCACCGGCGTCGACAGCCTGACCGCCACCCTGCAAAGTAACCTGACGCAACAGGCGTCCGGCAAAATGCAAAGCAACGGGCTGACCCGCATTGATGCCGCAACCGTGGATAACGCCGGGGAATTGCAGACCCGCGCACTTGCGCTGCACGCCGGTACGCTCGCCAACGACGGCACGCTTCAGGCCCGCGAAACTGCCAGTCTGGTGCTTTCCGGTCTGGCGGATAACCGCGCCAGCGGCCTGATGCTCAGTGACGGCTCACTGAACCTGAGCGCAGCCAGCTTCACGAACGCAGGTATCGCGCAAGGCACAACGGACGCTACGTTCAACCTGTCCGAAAGCGGGAATAACCTCGGACGCCTGCTGTCCGGCGGAGTACTCACCCTCAGCGCCCCGCAATTTCTCAACAGCGGATGGCTGCAAGGCGACAGCCAGAACCTCAATGTCGCGGGCACACTGACCAACAGCGGCACCCTTATTGCTCAGGGAAAATCACTCTTTACCGGCGGGAACCTGACGAACACCGGCTCCGTTCAGGCCGGGAATTTATCGCTGAATCAGTCCGTTATCGATAATCAGGGCACACTATTCGCCACACAAAGCCTGAATATTCAGTCGCAAAATCTCAGCAACGGCGCCGCAGCCAAACTGTTCAGCGCCGGTGACATCACGCTTAACAGTCGCGCCCTGACCCAGTCCGGTCAGATCGTCGCGCTGGGCAATATCACCCTCACCTTGCTGGATGCGCTGGCTCAGAACGGCACGCTGGCGGCGGGAAATAAACTTTCCGTCAGCACGGAAGGCGATTTCACGCAAAACGGTACATTGCAGGGGCAAAGTGTTGCCCTGAGCAGTAGCGGGATGTTCAGCAATCGGGGCATTCTGACCGGCGGCAACGGCGCGTTTACGGTAAATGCGGGCAGCATCACTCAGGCCAATAACGGCAGCCTGCAATCGGGTGGCGACGTCAGCCTGACAAGCCGCAGCGACATCACCAACAGCGGCTTTATCGGCACCACCGGCGACCTGCTGCTCAGCGCCGCCAGCACACTGACCAACAGCGCCCTGCTCTATTCCGCCAGCGACATGACGCTGCTCGCGGACGCCATCCGCAACCTGAAAGGCGACATTCTGGCGGGCAACAGCCTGTGGATGATGAAAGATGCCCGCGGCAATGCGAATACCGAAGTGGTTAACCGTTCTGGCAATATCGAGACCACTCGCGGTGATATCAGTATTTATACCGGGCATCTGCTTAATGAGCGGGACGGGCTGAGTTTCTCCAAAGAAACCCACGACTATGTTTCCGGGGATCAGGCTTATATCGATGTGTTATGGCGGGATCTCGACCCGGATTCCCTGAGTTTTGATAAGGAAACGCTGTGCGGCGGCGGCGTGAACGACCACTGCACAACCCGGTACTACGTTGTGGTCAGCCCGTCTCTGGCCGACCAGAAAGTATTAGTCAGTGACGAATCGGTCACCGCCCACGCTGATGGCAGCGCAGGCAGAATTGCGGCAGGCAGGGATCTTACAGTTCAGGCCAGCGTGCTGGATAACAACGCCAGCGATATTCTTGCGGGCGGTAACATTTCGCTGAGCGGCGGCCAGCTGAACAACAACTCTCTCGAGACCGGCACGGTTTCGAAGTACCAGACTTATTCCTATACGTGCACAAAAACTTCAGGCTGCCGTGAGGGAATTTCCGCCTCGGAATACGGTAATCAGTTCGCCTCTTCCGGCACAGTGCGTTTTGATCTTTCCGGCGCACCGGTTTATGAAACGAGCAACGGCGGATATTCCTACCGTGCCGTCATTCAGGCCGGTGGCAATCTGATGGCTAATTTCTCCAGCGACATCAGCAACACCACCACCACCGCCAGCGCGGGCAGCATCAGCCATAATCTGGTGGCTCCGGCGCTCAGCACCCTCAGCGCACCGACGGAATTTGCCGGTGAAAAAGCACAGGATTTACCGCAGACCTCCGGCTCGGATATCAATTCTCCGCAGTGGCGCGACCACGTTGCCGATGCAATTCAGGCACTGGGCGGCGGCACGGCGCTCAGTACTGGTGATTACCCGCTGCCGACCAGCAACAACGGTTATTTCGTCATTAATGCCGATCCGAAAAGCCCGTATCTGATCGTCACCAACCCGAAACTGGACGGACTCGGGCAACTCGATAACAGCCTGTTCAACGAAATCTATGCCATGCAGGGCATGACGGCGCCGGTTGTCCCGCGCGAGACGGGACGCCAGTACACCGATGAAAACAGCTTTATCGGCTCGGCGTATTTCCTCGACCGCCTCAACCTGCATCCGGACTACGATTACCGTTTCCTGGGCGATGCGGCTTTCGATACCCGTTACGTCAGCAACGCATTAATCAACGCCACCGGCAGCCGCTATATCAGCGGTTTCGGATCCGATCTGGCGCAGATGCAATACCTGATGGACAACGCCGCCAGCGCACAGCAATCCCTCGGGCTGGCATTTGGCGTCGCACTGACCCGCGACCAAATCACCTCGCTGGATAAAAGTATCCTGTGGTGGGAAAACGCCGTCGTAAACGGCCAGAACGTGCTGGTGCCAAGACTGTATCTTTCTCCGAAAGATGTCGCGCCAGCCAGCGGCAGCGTTATCGCCGGGAACAACGTCGGGCTGGCCGGTGGCAGCATCACCAACAGCGGTTCAACCCTGCAGGCCAACAGCGGCCTTTACGTCTCCAGCCAGAGCACGATTGACAACCTCGACGCAGGCCTGATGAAAGCCGGTGGCGATCTCAGCCTGTTTGCGACGGGCGATATCAGCAACATCGGCTCAGGTCTCAGCGGTCAGGGCGTACAGCTTATCAGCTACGACGGCAGCATCATTAACCAGACGCTGACCGACCAGTGGAGCATTAGCGGAAAATCCGGTCGCGACAGCCTTGCCTTCTCGCACACCGACATCGGCGATATTGCCTCAATATCCGCAGGCGACTCGTTGACGATGTACGCCGGTAAAAACATCGATATCACCGGGGCAAACCTCACTTCAGGCGGCGATCTCACCCTGCAGGCGCTGGGCAATATCAATATCACCGCGCCTGAAACCCGTGACCTCGAACAGCACAGTTCACGCGGTAAAAATACGCTGACCGTAAACAGCGACACGCAGGCCAGCCAGATTTCCTCCGGCGGCGATCTCGCGATGCAGGCCGGTCATGACCTGAATATTAGTGCCAGTCAGGTCACCGCAGAGGGCGACGCGGCGCTCAAAGCCGCGAATGACATCAACCTGCAATCGCAGGAACAGAACGCACACAGCAAAACCAACAAGACAGAACAGCGTCTCGATCTGGTGGATAACACCACGATTACTGCGGGCGGCGATTTAGCGCTGGTCGCGGGGCGTGACCTCAATTCTCAGGCAGCCAGCCTGAAAGCCGGGGAAGACGCCACGCTGGCCGCCGGTCGCGATATCAATCTCAACGCAGAAGAAATCAGCAGTTACAGCGAATCGCACGGCAACAAAAAGCAGCAGGTCGAAGAGACGATTCGCCAGCAAAGCACCGGACTGAGCAGCGGCGGAAACACCCGTATTCAGGCGGGCCAGGACGCGACCTTTAACGGCGCACAGGTCGATGCCACGGGCAATCTGGCGGTCACCGCCGGGCGCGACATCACCCTGAACAGCGTCACCGAAAGCGATTATTCCTTCTTCGAACAGACCAAAACCTCGGGCGGAATGTTCTCCAAAACCACCACGCATACGGTGCGCGAGGATTACGCCACGCACGAGAAAGGCTCGGAACTCGGCGGCGACAACGTTTCGATGACCGCAGGCCATGACCTCAACGTTAACGGCTCGGGCATTATCGGTGACCACAACGTCAGCCTGCTGGCGGGTAACGACATCAACATTCTGGCGTCCACCGAAGAGCAGTCGTCCTATCGTCTCGATGAGAAGAAAAAGAGCGGCCTGTTCAGCGGCGGCGGGCTGGGATTCACCATCGGCACCACTGAAACCAGCCACCGCGTCAACGAAGAAGGCACCACGCAAAGCCAGAGCGCCAGCTCCGTCGGCAGCCTTGGCGGCGACGTCACGATGATGGCGGGCAACAATGTCCACGTCAGCGGTTCAGACATTATCGCCAGCCAAGACATGCTGATCAGCGGCAAAAACGTGCAGATCGACCCCGGTCAGGACGCGCTTCACCGCAAAGAGACCTTCGAGCAAAAAACGACCGGCCTGAACATTACCCTCGCGGGTACCGCCGGTGGCGCCGTAAACAGCGGCTACACCGCCGCCCAAAGCGCCAGTGATGATGACAGCGGACGCATGGCAGCACTCGACGGCATCAAAGCCGCGCTGAACGGTTATCAGGCGTATCAGGGTACGCAACTCGACGGCAACAACGGCGGCAATAACAGCTTTATCGGCATTGCCGCCTCCATCAGCCATCAGGAAAGCCGCTCCGAGCAGATCACCGATCAGCACGCCGCCACCGGTTCCACGGTGATGGCAGGCGGCAACGCCACGATCGAAGCGCGAGACGGCGACCTCAACGTGACCGGCAGTAAAGTCAAAGCCGACGGCGACCTGAACCTGTTCGCCACCGACGACATCAACCTGCTGGCTGCGGATAACACCCAAAAAACCACCGGTAAAAACTCCAGCGCCGGTGGCGATATCGGCATCAGTTTTGGCGTCAGTAATGACAAAGCCGGATTCAGCGTCTTCGCCGACGTCAACGCCGCCGCAGGCAAAAACCACGGCGACGGCACCACCTGGACTAACTCGGAAGTGGGCGCAGGCGGGAACCTCAACATCAGCGCCGGTAACGACCTGAACATCAAAGGCGCGCAGGTGTCCGGTGAACAAATCACCGCCGACATCGGCCACAACCTGACCATTGAGAGTTTGCAGGACACCGACCACTACGACTCGAAGCAGCAAAGCGCCGCCGCGGGCGGCAGCTTCACCTGGGGCGGCGGCGGYGGCAGCGGCTACATCAGCCTGTCGCAGGACAAAATGAACTCGGACTACGCCAGCGTCACCGAYCAGAGCGGTATGTTCGCGGGCAACGGCGGGTTCGACATCACCACCGGCAATCACACCCAGCTCAACGGCGGCGTCATTGCCTCCGGTGCCAGCGCCGACRAAAACCKYCTCGACACCGGCACGCTCGGCTGGAACGACATCCACAACGARGCCAGCTACAGCGTCGACAGCAGCAGTATCAGCATGAGTTCAGGCGGCAACTCAGCGTCACAGTTCATGGGCAACATGGYCAACGCCATGCTCGCCGGGCTGAACGGCGACGGTTYCGCCTCCAGCACYACCGGCTCCGCCATCGCCGGTGGCACGATTGTTATCCGCGATCAGGACGCACAAAAACAGGACGTCGCCAGCTTAAACCGCRACACCGACAACGCRCACAGCACCCTCGCCCCGATTTTCGACGCCGCAAAAGAACAGCAGCGCATCGACGARAACCGCGCCATCGCGCAGATCGGCTCGCAGGTCGCGGACATCGTGCGCACCGAAGGCAAAATCGCCGCGCAGGAAGCCGCCAAAGAGCAGCTGGCAAAAGAAGGCAAAYTGCCGCCGAYGCCGRWMRAAGGCGCRRMGCAGRRYRAGTGGGAYRSMTAYAACRAAACGCTGGMAAACACCGACGCCTATAAAACRGCGATGAAYGAATACGGCACCGGCAGCAACAAACAGCAGGCGATTCAGGCCATCACCGCCGCCATACAGGGCCTGACGGGCGGCGACTGGAGTTCCGCYGTCGCCGGAGCCGCCGCGCCGTACATGGCCGAGTTCATCAAAAACAACACCGCCGAAGGTGCCGAACGCATCATCAGCCACGCCCTCGCCGGCGCCATCGTCGCCGAAATGCAGGGCGGAAATGCGGCAGCCGGGGCGGCAGGCGCGGGGCTTTCCGCCGCAGGTGCAAAATACATCGCCGACCAGCTCTATCCGGGCAAAGACATCAAAGACCTGACCGAGGAAGAAAAACAAGGCGTTGTGGCTCTGGCGACATTAGCTTCAGGGATCGCAGGCGGCGTGGTTGGCGGCGACGTTAACTCGGCGATTGCTGGAGGTAAGGCTGGGAAGAATGAGGTTGAGAATAATGCGCTGAGTGCTGATTCGTGTCCGAAAGGAAACCCGATGTTGATGGGAGCTTGTGGCGGATCGGGTAATAATATAATGGCGGGCGTAACAGGTGCTGCAATAGGTCTTGGGATCGCCGCTGGCATGACGAGTGATGACTCAGAATCAGAAAGCCAGCCGAATGCAGGTAAGAATCTGTCGGATGCCGATAAAGCCGAACTGGGTGGTACAGGTTCTGGAACGCCCCCCCCTCCAGAAAATGATCCTAAACATCAAGATGAAAAACCTGTAGAAAAGCTTAATCAGAAGCAAGAAAGTTCTATTAAGAAAATTGATAACACTATAAAAAATGCTCTGAAAGACCATGATATAACAGGAACTCTTAAAGACATGGATGGCAATCCGGTACCTAAAGAAACTGGTGGATATTGGGATCATATGCAGGAAATGCAAAATACTCTCAGGGGTCTAAGAAACCATGCTGATACGTTGAAAAATGTGAATAACCCCGAAGCTCAGGCAGCGTATGGCAGGGCAACTGATGCCATAAATAAAATAGAATCGGCCTTGAAAGGACATGGAATATGATTACTCTCCGTAAATTGTTGGGAAACATCAAAATAGTGAAGGAATCGAACCAACGATCCCCACTCGAAGTATGGTTCGAGCGAGTTGTTGATCTACCCATAGAAGAACTGGCAGTAGAAGATCTTTGTCGTGCCATTCGTCAAAAAGTGTGTGTTGATCAGTTGATGCCGAGGGTTTTGAATATTCTGGCAGAAGATCCTTTGGCTGGAGAATATTATGATGGTGAACTTATAGCTGCTTTGTCGACGATAAAAGAAGACGATTTGAAAGACCAAAAAATTATCTTCACCCAAATAAAGCAGCTTATAAATAAGCTAGACCCCTCCGAGATTAACGATGAATTAAAAAAAGACATATTAAAAATCAATAAAATATCTTTATAAAAAACTAAATTCTTCGAGGCTATCACCTGTTGGTGTTTCATTCGAGAATCGGGCATTACCGCCATCTTATGAAACAACCAAACCATATTTCCAATACGAAATTGTTAAGCCAATACCCGATGCCCCTAGATCAAAGATTTTGCCGTGGTTTGGATAAAAAGGCACAGGGACTCAATATGAACCACCTAACTCAGTACAATAGCAATTAGACAATAACTATATGAAAAATATGGACAAATGAAGGTTGATGAACTTGTAACACAATTGCATATTTTAGGTGTAAATAAGAATAGTTACTCCTTGGGAGCATTGAGAAACAGTGATTGTAACTGTGTTATCAGAGAAGCGGATCTTTGGGTGTCTGATAGGCCTTCTATGCTTGCTTCCTTCACTGATGAAAGTGATGCGTATGATTTTGTGTTAATGCAATTTAAAAAATGGTTATCGCGATTTTAACCTCGACTCGTGAAGAAAGCACGCTCAGGTCCTCCATCACCATAATGGGCAGCTAGCTCAGCACATCGTTCTTTAACAAAATAAAACAAACATCTGCTGGCTGCGGATAACACCCAAAAAAACACCGGTAAAAACTCCAGCGCCGGTGGCGATATCGGCATCAGTTTTGGCGTCAGTAATGACAAGGCGGGGATCAGCGTCTTCGCCGACGTCAACGCCGCCGCTGGCAAAAATCACGGCGACGGCACCACCTGGACTAACTCGGAAGTGGGCGCAGGCGGGAACCTCAACATCAGCGCCGGTAACGGCCTGAATATCAAAGGCGCGCAGGTGTCCGGTGAACAAATCACCGCCGACATCGGCCACAACCTGACCATTGAGAGTTTACAGGACACCGACCACTACGGACAGATAAACGCTGGCCTAAAGAAGAAGGCTGGGTAAAAATGGCGCAAAACATTAATAATGTCGAAGTCCATTATGTACGTAATACTGAAACAGGTCAGATTGATGATTTTAAATTCAAATAGGTGATAATAAAATGCTAGTTTTATGTATATCCATATCAGGTAGAGACTTGCCCAGTAAGGCAAGAGTTATGGGTGAAAACGAAGAAACCTTGTTCACACCTTTAAAAAGTGGAGTGGAATATAATGTTTATGGCCTTATGTTTTATTCAACCCGTACAGACTTTTTGATCTACGAAGAAGGTAGCTACCCTTTATGGGCACCTTCAAATTTATTTGAAATATTAGATGATACATTACCGGGTGATTGGGGGTGTGTCATTACAGAAAAAGCAGAAGGTTACTGCGAGCTGTACGATTCATTTGGAATTAATTCAATATGTGGTTACTTGGAATTAATAAGGTCATATGAGCACTATGTCGGAATTATTGAAGGGGCGGATAATGAGTTACAAAAACTTCATGCATACAGATTGCAACACTGAAAAAAACAATGTTTTTCCGTATCTCAGTTAGATAATGAGTAAAAAATAATTTCACGTGGCGAGAAAGGCGTTTCTATGAGGGTTAATGTCAAGGTTTGGTTGAATGAAAAAGATAAAAAATATTCTGGCGGGTTAGAACAAGTTCTAAATGATGCGAGAACCCAAGGTTTACCTGAAAACTGGCTACCAATATTCGAAAATAATGAAAGTTATTACTTTATTATTCCGACAGGTAGGATTAGATACTGGACCTTGGTATGGACGCAGGGAAGAAAGCTGACCTAAGTTACATATAAAATACATTTGGCTTAGACAACATTCATTATGATTAGAATAAACCCATTGATTTCTTATGAAGAATTTATCACTACAGGATATTGACAACCATAATTATTAAAGAAAAGCACACTTCTTTATCTTACCTATTAAGGTGTTACTTCAACCAAGATTATGTGGTATTATTTGGAAATGTGAATGAAACTTTAGCACATTATAAAGCAAATGAAAACTATTGAAGAGCAGTTGAGAACTCAGTCCGAAATAGATTATCTGTTAATGCTTTCGCTGCCGGATGCTGAACTACAGGATATACTACTTAACAAATTTGATTGTTATTATTATCCATATTAATGGCCTTCTTCTGGAGAATGGCTAAGGCATATACGTCGGGAAATAGGTTAAAACAATAAGACAGTAGTATTTAATAAATGTAAAAAAACCTCAGAGCTAATTACAACAGTACGTTGCAGTTGAGGATTTTTCCGCGTATCTGCGGCATCAAAAAAATAAAATTCAACACCCACAAAATCTATTTATAAGGATATAAAACATCATGCTTCATGCAAAATACTTAGTGCCGTTTGCTGTCTTGCTTTCAGGTTGTACCTTTAATCTAAACCCGGAACCCGATGAATATACCGGTTCCGATGCGGCACATATCAGGGTTGAAGATTCCGGCGTGACAACTTTCAGAGTTTATAATAAAGTCGGAAATTGCTATAAAAAGACATCAGAAAAACGCCTGACGTCAGCTATTACACTCATTGGACTTCCGACGACTACCGGTAAAAAAATACCTGGAATGAAGCCGTCTACTGATATTGGCGGATTAACCATGAAAGAGTATAGCATTCAACCAGGACAACGGTTGTCAGTTGTACACTATTATGACGAAGTACACACCTACGGCACTTATCAAAAAATTTTTTCAGCTTCTTTTATTCCCAAACCAAATCATGATTATGATTTGATCGTTGGAAATTACTCAATTAACATTAAAGACCTTACAAACCCAGATACAAAGGTTGAATCATGGAATGATAAGATTTGCGATTAGTTCCCTCCCAATATATTGACGTGACAATTAGGAAAATCAAGGATGAAAAATGGATGCTAAAATATGTAAGTTATGTAACGAACCCGTCACATACCATACTAAGTATTGCAATACCTGTGAAAATAAATCTCTTTCAAAAATCAACGGACTTCTTTACATACCGGCAATAAATGTCATCTTGTACCCTTTGATTATTTTTATCTCTTTATGTAATCCTTTATCACTAATTATACTCCCAGAGTATACATTTGAATTTACTTCAGAGTATTTCGGCGTGACTTTCGAAATTATAGGTACCCTTCTGTTGTTTGCCCTGTCATGTTATACGTTGAAAGTATTTTTCACTAAAAAGAAAAACGCACCCAGGTTTTTTATAATCATGTTAATAGCTTCCCTTGCCTACGATGTTGTTGACATTATCTGGGTGAGCGACCTCCTCAATATACCTCCAGAAATTGAAGATATAGTCTCACTATTCAAATCAGGGGTATTCAGTCTGGTCTGGATATCCTATTTTCTTTTATCCGGAAAAGTGAAAAAGGTCTTCGTTAACTAGTCCAGAGCTCCCTTCATTCACTCTGCATATCGGTTTACCCAGAGTGGATTAATAAATATCCTCCGGCATAGCCGGAGGTTTTTCATATGCGCCTATAAGGCTCTGTTACCAGCCGCGCCCTAACAGGCGCATCGCGATCTGACATTTGCATCTATGGATTACTTACTGCCCGTAAACGGGCTGCCCGGATATGGGATCGAGAGCTGCTCACCCATTTTATCCTCTTCCAGTTGGTGCTTTATGTATTCCTGTATCCTGGCCGTGTTTTTCCCAACCGTATCAACGTAATACCCTCGGCACCAAAACTCCCTGTTGCGGTATTTAAACTTCAAATCCCCAAACTGCTCATAAAGCATTAGGCTGCTCTTTCCCTTCAGGTACCCCATAAACCCCGATACACTCATCTTGGGCGGAATTTCCAGAAGCATATGG